>NZ_CP125619.1:870833-1616666 GCF_030053115.1 Pseudomonas svalbardensis
AGTGGCTGATTCTGAGCGTTGCACTTGGCAAAGGTGGCGCCCCCCACCGTATTGATCGCAATGGAAGGGTTCATTGGGCGCCTCCACTCATGGGTGGCCGAGTGGAGTTGTCGGCGTGCATGGCGAGGGTGCGGATCAGTCCCAGCGTCCCTCGAACGTCCCACAGCGCCGCCGCGATGACATGGTTGGCCAGACGTGGTCCGTCGCACTCGAACTGATCTTCAAGAAGCAAGAGCACAGAGTTGGCTCGATCTACTGCACAGGTGATGGCGTCAATCGGCACACCGGCTTCGGCGCCTTTGTGGACGCAAAGCAGGTCCTCGGGTAGGGAGAAGCTCATGGCTTGGTTCATTGGGCACCGCCTGCGGCTTCGAGCGCGCGGGCTTTGGCCATATGGGCGTTGTATCGGGTGAGACGTGTAGCGAGGCTGGAGTTGGCGTGTAAAGCGGCGAGAGCCATTGCACGATGGGCAGCGGCGCGATTTTTGGACGGATTGAGGGCGTACATCTGGCGAAACTCCTATTGTTGAGGAGCTGCCACGTTCGTTACCAAGCGAATGGGTGGCAGCTGTGCGCAGGTTGGTAAACCGGGACAATAGGAACCCGGCAGACCCGAAGGTCTCCCACGCACAGCCGCCATAAAACGAAAATGCGGGCGTAAAAAAAGCGCCTGCAATCGGAATGGAGACGCCTGTGCGCCTATTGTTGAACGGGTTACCAAGCCCGGTCGCTGAATTTGCAGCGACGGCCAGAGAGTAACGTCCTGTTTTCAAAAGTGCAACCGTGCGGAGATCTTGCGCATTTTTTCGATGCGGCATAAATTGTGCGGGCATGTAGATTTACCTCAACGCCTCCGGATCGCTCCCGGGGGCGTTTTCGTTAGTGCTGGGTAGTGACGGGGCGGGCGAGGGTGAGCCATTGCAAGTGGTTCCCTTGGCGAGCCCTTTGCCGCATCTGGCGTAGCGCTTCGGGATTGCGCAGCAGGTTTGGAATCAGCTCGCGAGCGTCGTGAATTACCACGTCTGCCGGTGGCTGAACTGCTAACAAAGTCCACTCCAGGTTCTGCCACAGCACGATCAGCACCTGAGCGCCGGCCGAGATCGCCTGATCGCGAAGGGCAAGCAAGCGCTGCCGACCTTTGATCTCTGCGGTAGAAGGCAGAGACGCCTCAAGTACACCGACGAGATCCAATGCTTGGTGGGGAAGAAAGGTCGGGGTCATGCTGCCTCCTGCACATTGGCAAGCCGCGGCAGTGGCGTTTCGCCTTTGAGCCAAGCCAAAATTTTGCTGTCCTCGACGCACCGTCGGCGGTGTTCTACCGCGAGCAGATCGCGCCGCTGTGCCAGGCATTCATCCACATAGCTGGTCAGATCGGAAGTCATGCGCATTTCACGGTGCAGGCGTTCGCTAGCGGTCTTTTCCTCAGCAAGATCCTGCTCGGTGATGTGTCGCCACACCGTCGGATCATTCGCGTAACCAGTCGATTGATCGACCAGCCAATACGTGACCCAGTCGGTCATACCCAGCGATTTCAGGACGGTGCGACGGCCCTCTTTCATCGCGAAATGGCCCGTACCGTGGATGCTGGAAAACTCCCTGCGTACCGCGTTTTTGCGGATCAGTTCAGGCAATTCCCACGGATTGGGTTTAAGCGGAAGGACCAGGCCATCAGGGTTGAAAAAGAAGGCTTCTTGTTCTTCCCCATTCCAGCTCACGCCCGCGATGGTGCGATGCCGCCAGTTGATCGCATCAGGTCGATAGATGCGGAATCCTACGCTGTAGGAATCGAGAAATGGCCCCTTGAATGGGGAGTGGCTGCGTCTCATGCGGCCACCTGATCACGGGCTTCAATGCGGCTTTTTACCCAGCTCTGAACTTCAGAAAGTACCCATGCAACTGGTGCACCACGTGCGGTGCTGTTGCTCAGTTTCACTGGCCGTGGGAAACCACTTTCAGGGCACTGCATAAGCTTGTAGAGCGTCGAGCGCCTGAGCCCCGTAGTAATCTCAAGTCGTGGCATACGTATGAGGGTGGTAGCGGGGTCAAAAGGAGTGGCGAGGTTTGGAACTGCAGAGGCTCCGCCGAGTGGTGTGGCCAGATCTGGAAAGGCAGGATTGAATCCGAATGGGGAGTGGCTAGTCATTGGTGTTGCTCTCGATTGGTTTGGACTGACGAGAGCAATGATCTAAGTGTTGAAACGCCGTGAGCAGTTCACTTCCATTTGAAATTTCTGGTTTACAACACCTTGTGTTGTTTGAGGATGGCTTCCACTCGTTTGCGGGTTAGCGCCTTTGTTGTTTCGAGGGGGATCCAGTCGGGCCGCTCATCTTCGAGTTTGGCCACCTCCCTCTCAAGCCAGCGATGCACCGCTGTTGTGACAGCCCGACGTGACATACCATTTCTTAGCAAGCTCCGTGCTTGGTTGACGATGGCAGCATCACGTTCATTCATCTCATCCTTTCGATCTATGCCGCTGAACACACCGCCCTTCTGCCGGGTCGCGGTTTTGATGGCTGCGGAAGCAAGATCGGTAATGTCATCGTCGTAAAGCGAGAGCAGCGAGGTCACCACTTCCAAATGCGCCACATAGTTCTCTAATGCGTCAATGCGCTCATCTGGGTTGATGTCGCTCGCGACGGCTTGGCAGAACTCCTCCCAGGGCAACGCCAATATCCGCCAGTTCATCGAAACGGCTTGCTGTTCACTCGCCTGCATCCAGTCGCTGAGCGATTCAATAGCCTTTACTGCACAAGCCATTGCGTAGGCTGCATAAGCTTCTTCGTCGGACGCGGATTGGCAGCGAGTAACATTGCGAATTCCATCCGCTAAGAGGGATCTCGGAGGTGTTGTTGCACATCGGAAAATTGACTCTTCGTACCTGACGGCTTCAATGCAGAGCGAATTCAGATAACTAGCTACTCCATTGGCCTGAATCCGAAATGCGCATTGGTCGAGTAAATGACAGGCATCTCGGATTTGCTCGTCGCAGAGTGCATAGAGCGGCTGGGTCGATAAGTATTCAATCAGCCTAGCCGTAGGCTTCAAGCCCACCGCAAGATCAATGCCGTCAATTAATTCCAAGCGATCCTCCATTTCGCCGAAGCGCTGGCAGTTGTCCCGCGCCCTGTGTTTCTGTAGCAAAGCCAGCGCGCCGAGCGTGGTCGCACGCGCCGGAAATGGCTAGCCAGCAGTGGCAATGATGGGCCCTCGGTGTAACACGGAGGGGAAGAGTTACACGACGTGTATGCCACAGCTCTCAACCGTGTTACAGGCGTGAAGCTCAATATATTCAAGGGTTTGATGTCGCCCGTTACACCAGTAACACGCGTAATACCGTTTTTGGAGGGGGGATGGATAAGCGATCTCATACCACCTTCCCAAACTGCCCATGAATGACATTTCCATGCTCCAGACCATCGAGGTAGTCGGCATACCATTGCATCATTGACGTTCGTTGCTTGATATAAATCGCCTTGTTGTAAACACCAGCAACTCCATCTTTGACGTGTGAAAGCTGAGCTTCTACATGATTCTCCTCGAAGCCGTTTTCGTTCAGTGTGGTGCTGGCGATATGACGGAAACCGTGACCTGTTTGCCGACCCTCGTAACCTAGACGTCGCAGAGCCATCAGAAATACGGTGTTGCTGCGTGGTTTTGTGCGGTCATTACGCCCAGGGAAGAGCAGCGGGTAGGCGCCGCTCAACGTGTGTAATTCGTTGAGCGCTTCGATAGCTTGTCGGGAAAGTGGCACCAGGTGTTCCCTACGTTTCTTCATGCGTTCTGCAGGGATGGTCCATAGCTTTTTATCGAAGTCGAATTCAGTCCATTTTGCTTCGCGTAGCTCTGAGGGGCGAGCCGCCACAAGAGCAAGAAGACGTAGACCCAAACGAACGTCTTTTGCATGTGGATATGAGGTGATTGCACGAAGCAGTGCGGGCAATTCTTCATTCGTTACGTGCGCGTAGTTTTCTGCTGCTCGGGTCTGTAAGAACTTGTGCAGTCCTTCGAGTGGGTTATGCACAGCCCGGCCGGTGACGCGGGCCAGATCGTAGATTTCTTTGCAAAATCCACGTACACGGCTCATTTGTTCCAGAATTCCTTTCTGCTCCATACCTCGCAGAAAATCCATCCATTCGAGAGGAAGGATCTCGGTGTAGATGCGCTTGCCGAAAACTGGAAACACATGGAGCTCTAGAGCCCCTATGACTCTAACGGCCGTGCCTTCCTCCCAGTTCTTGCGACGAGCTGTAAACCACTCTCGTGCCAGAGCTTCGAAGGTGTTGTTAGCCGCTTCGATTTCGGCGGCTTTGCGAACTTTTTTGGTAGCAATAGGGTTTTTGCCCTCCGCAGCATCACTGCGGAGTTCGGTCGCCTTTTTTCTTGCTAGAGAGCCCCCAACTTCAGGATATCCCCCGAGCCCCAGCCAGCTCCATTTGCCTGCCGGAGTTTTGTAACGCAACTGCCAGGACTTTTGGCCATCAGGCTTCACGCGGAAATACAGGCCGTTGCCATCATGCTCTCGATATTCCTTGGCATCAGGCTCCAAGCCGAGCAGCGTGGTATCCGAGAGAGGGCGGCGCTTGATATCGGCACGCTTCATTCGATGTGTATCCCTTCAGTTCAAATCTAGTACGAGGATACACAAGGGGATACATGGCGTGAAGATATAGGGGTGGACAAGGGTGGATAGCCAGAAACAAGAAAGCCCGCACGGGGCGGGCTTCTTGGGGTGTTTCGTAGACTGTCTGAGACAGGTCTAGACTGCTATTTGGTGGAGCCGGGGGGATTTGAACCCCCGTCCGCCAGTACTCCGCTGTCGGTACTACATGCGTAGCCGTGTCTATTAAGTTAACCCTCAGCGACCCGACGGGCAGGGTGCTTTGGGCGAGTTGTGTAAGTTTTAGCCGCTTCGTCCACAACGTACTGCACGGCGATTCTGTTCTATATGACAATCATTTTGGGTTTACAGACATCCCCTGATGATTGCTGGACCCGAAGGTACCAGGAGGGAAGGGCTAAGGCTGCTTACGCAGCGAGAGCGTATTCCCCGTAGGTTTCGTCATTGGCAACTATAGAAAGTTGCAACAGTGGATTTACGAGTTCTGTTACCAACTCGGCATGCACCTAAAGTTTCGCAACCGGCGTCGAATCCTAAACGGCCCCGAGCCTGTTGCTCTGTGAATCAAAGTGAGCAACAAGCCTGCGCAGTGTACGCCAACGTGGCTCAGAAGGCCAACCCGAAGGTTGGCCTTGAGCGGCTATCAGGTTTTACCGCCTTTGTTCGCGTTCTGGATTTCCTGGATGGTTTGGGTGGTTTCCGAGATGCACTTCTCGGTGCCTTCCTTGGTGTTCATCGCTTGGTGGGCCTTGGCTTGCTGGACGCTGGCTTCGACACGGGCACTGATTTCCGGTGCTTGAATTTGTGACTTGGCATTGGCGATGGTCTGCAGGTTGGTTTCACAGAGATCTTCTGAGCCGCCGGCCGCAAACGAGGTGGACGCCATCAGTGAGGCAGTAACGAACAGACCTAACAGTACAGAACGTTTCATGAGTATCTCCTTGAACTGAGGGTCCAGGCATCGCTGGCCGTCAGGACGGGCTGCCGAGTTTGGGTAAAGCCCGGTAATTTCCGGGCTTACTCTGTGGACTACGACAGCGCATCAGGGTTCTATTTTTCGTACATAACCCTCGCCTGCGTTACCCGATCCACCAGATAGACTAGCCCGTGGTAATCAATTCCGCCGTGTTGTGTCAGACCTATCTCACACGTGCGGCTGGTAGAAATCCCCTCGCTGCATTGCCGAACCGCGTCCTTGAGCGTTCTTAGCGAATGAGCGTTCAATTCCGGCGTAGTGAAACCCTTGTCCCCGGCAAATCCGCAACAGTGAATGCCTTCGGGGATGACCACCGTTTTGCTGCACTTGCGCGCCAGATCGATCAACGCCTGACTTTCCCCAAGGTGCTGGGTGCTACAGGTGACGTGCACTGCGATTGGCGCTTCCTGGGGCGTGAAATCCAGGCGATCCATCAGATGCGTACGAATGAAACGCACCGGGTCGTACAGGTCCAGGCGAACATCGGCAAGGTCCTGGGCCAGTCGCAAGGTGCAGGGGCTGGTGTCGCAGTAGATCGGGTCGAGCCCGCCGCGACTGGCGTGCAGCAAGGCGCCGATCAGTTCCTGGCGTTTGTGTTCGGCCTGTTCGGCGTAGCCCTTGGAGGCGAACGGTTGCCCGCAGCAGAGGTTGTCCAGATTGTCCGGAAAGACCACTTGATAACCGGCCTTTTCCAGCAGCCCACGGGTTTTGTCGTACAGCGACATTTGCTCTTTATCACCCGCCGCCGGGCCCATTGCCCGCGACACGCAGGCCGCCAGGTACACCACTCGAGGGCGTTCGTCCGACACGGCCGGGCTGAAGCGAATGGCTTTTTCCGGTTGGGGCATGGCGTTGGTCCACTGCGGGACCTGACCTTGGGATAGGCGCGTCAACGTTGCCGAAAGCTTTGCCAATCGTGGCGCCCCCAACAGCATCCGTGCACCGTTGGCCACGTGCAGGGTGAAACGCGCGCCTTGCAACGCAGTGGCGAAATTACCTTCCAGCCAATTGGCGGTTTTCGTATGAGTTGCCTTCCGGCTGCGGAGCTTTTTCACTAGCTCGCCGGTGTTGATTCCTACAGGGCAACGCTGCGCGCAGAGGCCGGTGGCGGCGCAGGTGTCGATGCCTTGGTATTCGTAAGCGGCTTCGAGTTCGGTGGTGTCCACGCCAGCGCGTTTCTTTGCCTGAATGTCACGCCAGATCACGATGCGCTGGCGCGGGCTCAGGGTCAGGCCTTTCGACGGGCAGACCGGTTCACAGAAACCGCACTCGATGCACTTATCCACAATCTCATCGGCGGCCGGCAACGGCTTCAGGTGCTTGAGGTGGATTTGCGGATCCTCGCTGAGCACCACGTCCGGGTTGAGAATGCCGTTGGGGTCGAGCAGACGTTTAAGCTGCCACATCAACTGGTAGGCATCGGTGCCCCATTCCAGTTCGACAAAGGGCGCCATGTTGCGACCGGTGCCGTGTTCAGCCTTCAGCGAACCGCCGAATTCCACCGCTACCAGTTGCGCCACGTCGTCCATGAACGCCTGATAGCGTGCGACTTCTTCCGGGTTGTTGAAGCCTTGAGTGAAGACGAAGTGCAGATTGCCTTCCAGGGCATGTCCGAAAAGGATTGCTTCGTCGTAGTGATGTTTGTCGAACAGCTCAATCAGACGGTTTACGCCGATGGCCAGTTGTTCAACCGGGAAGGTCACGTCTTCGATGATCACCGTGGTGCCGGTTTTGCGCACGGCGCCGACGGCGGGGAAGGTGTCCTTGCGGATTGCCCAGAGCCGGGCGTTTTCCACCGGGTCTTCGGTGAAGTCGACTTGTTTTTCCACCGGGAAAGAAGTCAACGACGCCATGATGTGCGCCAGTTGTTCCTGTAGTAAAGTGGACGATGCGGCGCGGGACTCGATCAGCAGCGCGCAGGCATTGTTCGACAGCTGTTGTACGAAAGCGGGCATGCCGGGTTTGTCCTGCACCGAACGCAGACTGCGCCGGTCGAGCAGTTCCACGGCCGACACCGGTTGGCTTTTCAGTACGGTGACGGCGTTGCAGCAGGTTTCCACATCAGGAAACACGATCAACGCCGAGGCCTTGTTCGGATGATCGATCACCGTGTCGTAAGTCACCGCGCTGATGAAAGCGAGGGTGCCTTCGGAGCCCACCAGCAAGTGGCTCAAGATATCCACAGGCTCGTCGAAATCCACCAGCGCATTGAGTGACAGCCCGGTGGTATTTTTCAGACGGTATTTGTGGCGAATTCTCGCCGCCAATTCGGCATTGGCGCGGGTTTCGCGGCCCAACGTTGCCAGGCGTTCAAGCAGCGAAGCGTGGCTCTCACGAAACGCCGCAACACTCGCCGCATCTTCGGTATCGAGACGGCTGCCGTCGGCCAGCACCAGACGAATGCCAGCCAACGTGTGATAGGTGTTTTGCGCCGTGCCGCAGCACATGCCGCTGGCATTGTTGGCGACTATGCCGCCGATTTTGCAGGCATTGATCGACGCCGGGTCCGGGCCGATCTTACGTCCGAACGGCGCCAGCCACGCGTTGGCCTGCGCGCCGATCACGCCCGGTTGCAGGCGGATTTGCGTGCCTTGGCCACGGATCTCGCGACCGTTCCAGTTATCCCCCAGGACGATCAACACCGAGTCACTGATGGCCTGGCCGGACAGGCTGGTGCCGGCGGCGCGGAAGGTTACCGGGACTAGATCCCGTTGCGCCAGTTTCAGCAGCGCGACTACTTCATCTTCCGACTCGACACGAATCACCAGTTTCGGAATCAGCCGGTAGAAACTGGCGTCGGTGCCGAAGGCCAAGGTCGACAGCGGGTCGTCGAAACGTCGCTCCTGGGGAATCAGTTGCTGCGCATCTCGCAGGAAAGCCGCGGGTAGATTCATTGGTCCTCCAGGATCATGACCACGAGGTCTTTCGGACCGTGAGCGCCGTAGGCCAGGACCTGCTCGATATCGGCGGTTTTCGACGGGCCGGACACCAGCAGGGCGTTGGTCGGCATGCCTTGGACCCACTCGAATTCCTGCTGCACTTGATAGAAGTTGTCGCGGATTTCACTGGCCTTGAGCAGGGCGAAATGCACTGGCGGCACCAAGCTCATCAGGCGCGGTTCTTCCCGCGTAGGCCAGAGAATCAGACTACCTGTGGCGGCGATCGCACCGAGGGTGCCGGTCAGGCTGGCCGGCGTGTCGTTGAACAATTCGGTCTTCCATTCTTCAACCGGACGGTCGTAGGACTTGAGCGTTGGCAGATCAGGATTTTTCGCCCAGTGCTGAGTAACGCGTTGACCGTGAGGTGTAGTCGGTGCGATCAACAGACTCGGCAACTGACGGTCCCGCAACAACTGAGCAAGCAATGAAGGCCAACCTTCGTCGGACGTCAGATGGATTTCGGTGTGCACCGCTTCCATCAGTTTGCGCAGCTGCGGGATGCGTTGCTCGGCGGTGTACGTGTAGGGCGCTGTCACCAGTTCGACGTCAAATTCGTCAGGCACCGGCGTGGTACCCGTCAGACTTTTCCGTAACTTGGCGAGGATATTTTGCTTGGCGCTCATCAACGATCTCCCTGTTCGGCCAGATGCTCGCGGGCCATGTCATGCAGTGAGCGGGCAGCGGGTTTCGGTGCGCTGTGGTTTTGCGTCCATGGGCCGACATTGCTCGGCGCCAGTGCGCGCAAGCGTGTGGCGAAGAAGCCGAACAGTCGATAAAGCGTGGGTGAACTGTTGAGTTTCGCCCAGGCATTCCAGATAAACCGTTCTTTACGCGAGTACTTGCTGCCCTGGCCGCGCATCACTTGATGAGGGCTGTCCGGGGCTTTGACGTTCTCTTCCCGTAGACGACGCAGCAGCGCCGGAATCGGAATTTTTACCGGACAGACTTCACCGCAGGCGCCACACAGCGACGAGGCACTCGGGTGGTCCGGGACTTTCGCCAGGCCAACCATGTGCGGGGTGATGATTTTTCCGATAGGCCCAGGGTAAACCTCCCCATAGGCGTGGCCGCCGATTCGGGTGTAGACCGGGCAATGATTCATACAGGCGCCGCAGCGGATGCAGTTCAGGGTCTGGCGCAATTCGCTGTCGGCGAAGGCCTGGCTGCGACCGTTGTCGAGCAATACCAGGTGCACTTCCTGCGGGCCGTCGAGTTCATGTTCCTTGCGCGGGCCGGAGATCATGTTGACATAGGTGGTGATCGGCTGGCCGAGGGCTGAGCGGGTCAGCAGTGACAGCAGTGGCACCACATCGCGCAGGTTTTCCACGACTTTTTCGATGCCGGTGACGGCGATGTGCACCGGAGGCACGGTGGTGGTCATGCGGCCGTTGCCTTCGTTTTCCACCAGCAGCAGGGTGCCGGTTTCGGCCACGGCGAAGTTGACGCCGGAGACGCCGATGTCCGCTTCGAAGAATTTCTGCCGCAAGACCTTGCGGCCGATCTGAATGAGTTGGTCAACGTCCTTGGTGTATTCCACGCCAAGTTTGTCGTGGAACAAGGACGCGACCTGACCGGCATTCTTGTGGATCGCCGGCATAATAATGTGTGAAGGCTTCTCGTGGTCGAGCTGGACGATGTACTCGCCCATGTCCGATTCCAGGCATTCAATGCCCTGTTCAGCGAGGAAATGATTCATTTCCATCTCTTCGCTGACCATCGATTTGCCCTTGATCACTTGCCGCCCCTCGTGAGCGCGGATGATCGAGAGGACGATGCCATTGGCCTCGTCCACCGTTTCCGCCCAGTGCACTGTCACACCGTTGCGGGTCAGGTTCTGTTCAAGCTGCTCGAGCAGGTCGGGCAACTTGGATAACGCACGGGCGCGGACAGCATTGCCCAGCGCTCGCAAATGTTCTCTTTCGTGGGCATCGCTGAAGGACGCTGCCCGTTTTGTCATCAGCGAATCCATCGCCGTGCGAAAGTTATTTCGCAGTTGCTCGTCACCCAACGCCTTTTGAGCCCGGGTGCGAAAATCTTCTTCCACGGCAACCGTAGGAATAATCGCGGAAGCGTTCATAGCACACCTCCGGTTCGCTGCCAAAGGAAGCTGGCCAGGTGTTGGCCGCGCAATGCTTCCTTCTGTTTCTCCAGCGAGCCGTTGATGTTCATCAGACAACCGCAGTCGGCACTCAGTACCTTGTGCGCGCCGGATTCCTTCAACGAGCGGGTCTTGTCAGCCACCATCGCGCCGGAAATGTCTGGCATACGGACGCTGAAAGTCCCACCGAAGCCACAGCATTCACTTTCATGGTTGTGGTCGACTTGCTCCACGTTACGGAGCTGCGCCAACAACTCGCGACCATGCAAGTGGGTGTTCATCTCACGGCGTGCCGAGCACGACGTGTGCAGCGCTACTTTGACTGGCTCGCCACTGTCCTTGAGCTGCACCTTGCAGACAAACAGCAGAAACTCGGCCAGTTCATAAGTCCGGGCAGCCAGCGCCTGAACCTGTTTCAAGGTTTCCGGCTCGTCCTTGAACAAGTCGGCGTAGTGTTCGCGCAACATCCCGGCACACGATCCCGACGGCACCACCACCGGATAGTCTTCGGCAAACAGCGCCAGTTGCGAGCGTGCCACGGTCCTCGCCTGCTCGGTGTAACCCGAGGTGTAGGCCGGTTGCCCGCAGCAGCTTTGCCCCTGCGGATATTCGACACGAATGCCTTCGCGTTCCAGCAAGTGAATCGCGTCCATCCCGGCGTCCGGGTAGAACAAATCCACCACGCAAGTTCCGAACAGGTAGACCCGTGACGGTTTTTGGCTGGGGTATTGCCGAGGCTGGGGCAGTGGCGGGGCGACGCGGGTCGCATTCGGCACAGCGTTGTAAAAAAGCTCGCTCATCAGGCGTGTCTCCGGGTGGTCCCGGTTATCCGTCTGTTGTGGCTGCTGAATATAGAGAGGCAAGCTTTCAGCAGCCTTACAGACCGGGTTGTGAATAGCTGACGCCGGAATCGTGGTCCGGCGTCGGTTTTTGCTTTTTATCGTGTAGTACTTAGTGCACCAGCATGCCGGTGAACCAGTAGGCCTGAGCCAGCGTGATCAGGCCGACGATCGTTGCAAAGAATAGGCTGTGTTTGAGGGTGAAACGGAACAGGTCCGATTCCTTGCCCACCAGACCAGTCGCGGCGCAGGCGACGGCGATCGATTGTGGCGAGATCATCTTGCCGGTCACGCCACCGCTGGTGTTCGCCGCAACCAGCAACACATCGCTCACACCGATCTGGTGCGCAGTGGTCGCTTGCAGCGAACTGAACAGTGCGTTGGACGAGGTGTCGGAACCGGTCAGGAACACACCCAGCCAGCCGAGGAACGGCGAGAAGAACGGGAATGCTGCACCGGTGCCTGCCAGAACCAGCGCCATGGTCGAGGACATGCCCGAGTAGTTAGTGACGAAGGCAAAGGCGAGCACCATGCCGATGGACAGAATCGGCCAGCGTAGTTCGTAGAAGGTCTCTTTCAAAGTGGTCAGACCAATTTTGACATTGATCTTCAGTACCAGCATCGAGATCAGCGCAGAGAAGAAAATCGCCGTGCCGGTCGCGGAAATCGGGTCGAGTTTGAACACCGCCGGAATAGCGGTCGGGGCGGCCACGATCGGTGCGACCTTGATCACCATTTGGTCCAGGTGCGGGATGGCGAAGTTGAACACCCAGCTGTACATCGACCCGCCAGCGGCAAACATCGCCTTGAAGGGTTTCAACGTCCAGATGGTCACCAGCACGGTGAGGATCAGGAATGGTGACCAGGCTCTGAGGATTTCACCGAGGCTGTAGGGCGAAGCCACGGTGCTGCGCGGCAGGCCGAAACCGCCGGTGCTGGCGCTCACCACGGAAGCCGAGACGGCACCGACGATGTGTTGGCCTGCGGCGCGCTTTGGCTGCCAGACTTTCAGGAACAGCGTCAGGGAAATCAGGCTGGCCAGGGCCGAGGTGATGTCCGGCAGTTCCGGGCCGATGAAGTTCGACGTGAAGTATTGGGTAATGGCAAAGCTCAAACCGGCTACCAGCGCTGCCGGCCAGGTTTCCCGCACGCCGCGCAGGCCATCCATCATGAACACCAGCCAGAACGGCACGAACAGCGACAGCAGCGGCAGTTGGCGGCCCGTCATGGCGCCGATCTTGAACGCGTCGATACCGGTGACTTGCCCGGCAACGATGATCGGAATCCCCAGGGCTCCGAACGCAACCGGCGCGGTGTTGGCGATCAGGCACAGGCCCGCGGCGTACAGCGGGTTGAAGCCCAGTCCTACCAACAGTGCGGCGGTAATCGCGACCGGCGCACCGAAACCGGCAGCACCTTCCAGGAAGGCGCCGAAGCAGAAGCCGATCAGCAGCACTTGCAGGCGCTGGTCGTCGGTGATCGACAGCACCGAGCTGCGGATCACTTCGAACTGACCACTCTTGACCGTCAGTTTGTAGAGGAATACCGCCGCCACGATGATCCAGGCAATCGGCCACAGACCGTAGGCGAAACCATAGCCGGCGGCGGCGAAGGCCATGTCGACCGGCATCTGGAAGGCGAAGATCGCCACGGCAATGGACAAGGCCAGCGTGATACTGCCGGCCACGTGTCCTTTGAGTCGGAACACGGCCAATGCCAGGAAGAAAAACACGATGGGGATAACGGCCGCGAGCGCGGACACGCCGAGACTGCCGAGCGGAGAATAAAGCTGTTGCCAGGTTTGCATATGGGGTGGCCCCTAATTGTTGTTGGTCAGGCACTGGTCAGCGTTCTTGGATAATTGGTAATACCAATTTACAATCGCTGTTGGGTAGGGTAAAAGCCTTGTAGGCGGCGTGTCAATTTGCCGCCCTAAAACTTTTGTCGAATACGTGGTGCAGAAGTCATCTGGTCCGCTCGACGACATGTCGTCTGGCAGGTGCTGATGCAGCGCTGATAGGCCAGAATAGAGACCCCGGCGAGCCGTCGGGATCGTGGAGAAATGAGTTATGGGGTTTGATCAGATTCGTCAGCGCCGTTTGTCTGACGATATTGTCGAGCAGCTCGAGGGAATGATTCTCGAAGGCACGCTGAAGGCGGGTGAGCGCTTGCCGGCCGAACGTGCGTTGGCCGAGCAGTTCGGCGTGTCACGCCCTTCGTTGCGCGAAGCGATTCAGAAACTGGCGGCCAAGGGCTTGCTGGTCAGTCGCCAGGGCGGTGGCAATTATGTGGTGGAGTCGCTGGGGTCAACCTTCAGCGATCCGCTGCTGCATCTGCTGGAAAGCAACCCTGAAGCGCAGCGCGATCTGCTGGAATTTCGTCACACCCTGGAAGCCTCCTGCGCCTATTACGCAGCCATGCGTGCTACGGACGTTGATCGCGAGCGATTGACCGCGGCCTTCAACGAATTGCAGGACTGTTATACGCGTCACGACGAGGTGAGCCGGGCGGAAGAAGGGGCGGCGGATGCGAAATTCCACCTGGCAATTGCTGAAGCCAGTCACAACGCGGTGTTACTGCACACCATTCGCGGGTTGTTCGATCTGCTCAAGCGTAACGTGGTGACCAACATCGGCGGAATGTACAAACAGCGTACGGAAACCCGCGACATGCTGATCACACAGCACCGGGAGTTGTACCTGGCGATTATTGAAGGAAGGGCCGAGCAGGCGCGGGAAGTCTCCAGCCGACATATCTTGTATGTGCAGGAAGTGCTGGAAGAAGTGCGTCAGGAAGTACAGCGCATGGCTCGGGCGGAGCGGCGCAAGGGAATGTAGTCAGGAGGTTTGATCGTTCCCACGCGTGGGAACGATCAGGTAAGGCGAACTCAAGGCAAAGAGTTAATCTTCCTTGCCCTTGTTGCGCACCGCACGCTGCAACTCGCGACCGGCGTCGCGTTCGCGTTCGGTATCACGCTTGTCGTATTCCTTCTTGCCCTTGCCCAGAGCGATCTCGCACTTGACCATGTGCTTGCTCCAGTACCAGGACAGGCATACGCAGGCGTAACCTTTTTGCTGCACGGCCGTGGCCAGCTTTTCCAGCTCGCGCCGGTTGAGCAGCAATTTTCGGGTGCGGGTCGGATCAGCGATGACGTGGGTGCTGGCGGTCATCAGCGGCGTAATGTGGCTGCCGAGCAACCAGGCTTCGCCATCCTTGAGCAGTACGTAACTGTCGACCAGTTGCAGCTTGCTTGCCCGCAGACTTTTTACTTCCCAGCCGGCCAGGACCAGACCAGCCTCGAACTTGTGCTCGATGAAGTAATCGTGTCGCGCCTTTTTGTTTTGCGCGATGGTCCCTGTTGGGTGTTTCTTCTGTTTAGCCATAGGGGCGGCATTATAGGGAGTTGCACGCGAGTCGGCTACGGTATCGCTACGTGCTTGAGCACGTTGATTGAATCCCGGACAATGCGGCCTCTTTTTTGAACGCTTGGGCGTGATAACGATGTCGACAGACAAGGTTTCTGTCCACGGCAGTTGGGCTAGCCGCTGGGTCTTCATACTCGCCGCGACCGGTTCGGCCGTGGGCCTGGGTAGTATCTGGAAATTCCCGTACATGGTCGGCGTCTACGGCGGCGGCGCCTTCGTGCTGATGTTCCTGGCCTGTATCGCGCTGATCGGTGTGCCGGTTATGTTGGCCGAAACCCTGATCGGTCGCCGTGCACGGCAGAGCCCGGCCAACGCCCTGAAGGTATTGGCGCTGGAAGCCGGGCATTCGGGTAAATGGTCCTGGGGCGCATTCGCCGGGATGATCACGGCGTTGCTGATCTTGTCTTTCTATAGTGTGGTTGGCGGCTGGTCGCTGGATTACATCATCGACATGGGCCGTGGCGACTTCCAGGGTGCAACACCTGATCAGGTCGGCGCGTACTTTGGAAATGTGATCGCCGACCCATGGCGCCTGACACTTTGGCATACGATTTTCATGCTGCTGTCGGCCGTGGTCATTGCCAAAGGGGTGGTTGCCGGCCTGGAGCGCAGCCTGCGGATCATGATGCCGCTTCTATTTGTGATGATTCTGGTGCTGCTGGGCTACAGCATGACCACTGGCCATTTCATGGAAGGCGTGCATTTCATGTTCGACTTCCACCCGGAAAAAGTACTCGACGGCTTGCTGCCCGCCATGGGGCACGCGTTTTTTTCCCTCAGCGTGGGCGTCGGCTCGATCATGATCTACGGCGCCTATATGCCGAAGAATTCGTCGATTTCCGGCACCATCGTCGGCGTGGCACTGCTCGATACCTTCGTTTCCCTGGTGGCTGGTCTGGCATTGTTTCCGATCGTGTTCGCCGCGGGCCTGAACCCGAGCGAGGGCCCTGGCCTGATGTTCGTCAGCCTGCCATTTGCCTTTGGTAACGTAGCGTTTGGCCAGTTGATGGGCGTAGTGTTCTTCGTGCTCGTAGCGATTGCAGCCTGGAGCTCGGCGATTTCCTTGCTTGAACCGATGGTGGCTTACCTGGTTGAGCGCACGAAAGTCAGCCGCGCCTGGGTGACCTTTTGGCTGGCATTTATCTGCTGGTTTGTCGGTCTGGGCACGGTGTTTTCCTTCAATATCTGGAAGGAAGCCAAATTTTTCGTGAACGAAGGCGGAATGTTCCACCTCTATCAATGGGGTGCGGCCGGTGGGCTGGACTTCTTTGGTGTGATCGATTTCTTCACCTCGCGGATCATGTTGCCACTCGGTGGTTTGTGTTTCGTGGTGTTTGCAGGCTGGGTGATGGGGCGTGAAGCGGTACGCGACGAGTTGTCGATCCGCAACCCTGCGTTGTTCGCCCTGTCCTTGTTCTTGATGCGCTATGTGGCGCCCATCGGCATTCTCGTAGTGTTTGCCGCCCAGCTGTGGAAGTGACGCTGACATGACGACACACATTCAACGTTCGGCCCTGCTGCCGTATCCGGCACAAGCGCTGTATGACCTGGTCAACGACGTGGCGCGTTACCCGGAATTTCTGCCGTGGTGCTCATCGGCCGAAGTCCTGGAGAGTTCTTCTGAGCATATGCGCGCTAGCGTAGGTGTTGCCAAGGGTGGGCTGAGCCAGCATTTCGTGACGCGCAACACGCTGGTGCCTGGGCATTCGATCGAGATGAATCTCGAGGAAGGCCCATTCAATCAATTGCATGGCGTCTGGGTGTTCAAACCGTTGGGCGAGAAAGCCTGCAAGATCAGTCTGGATCTGTCGTTCGATTACGCCGGGTCGATTGTCCGCGCGACCTTGGGGCCGTTGTTCAATCAGGCGGCCAATACGCTGGTGGATGCCTTCTGCCAGCGCGCCAAGCAAATGCATGGTTGAGGCCATGATCGACGTTGAGGTGGTGTATGCCGCCATTGATCGTCAGGTGCTCCTGTCGGTGTCGGTACCGGCAGGAACAGCCGTGCGGGCGGCTTTGCTGATGTCAGGTGTCGGCGAGGCGTTTGCGGAGTTGGATCTGGCCGATTGCCCGGTAGGAATCTTCGGCAAAGTGATCGCTGATCCGGACAAGCATCCTGTCCAGGCTGGAGATCGCATCGAGATATACCGGCCATTGCTGGCTGATCCGAAAGAGGTTCGTCGGTTGCGCGCAGCCAAGGCTGCTGAGGCCAAAACCCGGAATCAGTGATTCGCTCAAGCGCTGGACAATAAAAAACCCGGACATGCCGGGTTTTTTATTGCGTCGCAAATTATTGCGGTGAGGTTTCCAGAGGTTCTGGAGTCGGGACTGGAACGGTTTCTACACCGTCGACATCCTTCTGGATCTGGTCCAGCAACGAACCTGGCTTGACCGGTTTTTCTGGTTTCGGCTTCTCGGCGTTTTCTGCTGGCGCATCAACTGTAGTGCCGCTGTCCTTGCCGAGAATGGCTTCGTCGCGGCTCACGCCTGGCATGAAATCACCAGAGAGGCTGACAAGTTGGTCATTTGGGTTGAAGATAACGCTAATGCGTTCCTGTTGGCGTTCACCGCCACCCGGTTGCAGGCTGTACAGATAATCCCAGCGATCGGCATGGAACGTGTCGGTCAGCAGAGGGTTGCCCATGATAAACCGTACTTGCTTGCGGGTCATTCCCGGGCGTAACTGGTCTATCATGTCCTGCGTGACGACATTGCCCTGCTGGATGTCGATTTTGTAAACCCCGGGGAATGAACAACCGGCGAGTGCGAGCAGTCCCACAAAGGTGAAACTGGTTAGCAAGAGCTTGGTGTTTTGCATCGGTGGGCGACTTCCACTATCTTGGCTGGGACAACGTAAACGCCGATCATACCCGCATTAAGAGAAGCTGCGAAGCAGCATCGCGAGAAAGCTGACCATGGTTGAAAATAGCGAACTACGCAAAGCCGGCCTCAAAGTGACCCTTCCACGGGTCAAAATTCTGCAAATGCTCGATTCCGCCGAGCAACGCCACATGAGTGCCGAGGACGTCTACAAGGCGCTGATGGAAGCTGGTGAGGACGTCGGTCTGGCCACGGTTTACCGTGTCCTGACCCAGTTCGAGGCAGCAGGCCTTGTGGTGCGGCACAACTTCGACGGGGGCCATGCGGTCTTCGAGCTGGACGACGGCAAGCATCACGACCATATGGTCAACGTCGAGACCAGTGAAGTGATCGAATTCTTCGACGAAGAAATCGAGCGACTGCAGAAGGCAATCGTCGACAAGTATGGCTTCGAGATGGTTGATCACAACCTTGTGCTGTACGTACGCAAGAAAAAGTAAGCATGTCGCGCGAACTTAAGGTTCGCGAAACGAGCGAAGGCGACCCCGGGGTCGCCTTCGTGCTTTCTGCCGGTCTTAAATTTTCGCGGTGACGACCATTTTCCTGGCATGAGCCAGAGATTCCTTTGTAAGGTCGATGCCTCCCAGCATCCGCGCCACTTCTTCTACACGATCGTTCTTGCTCAGCTTGGAGACGGCTGTGTGAGTGGCATCTTCGCCGCGCACTTTGTGTACGAATAGATGTTGATGCCCCTGCGCTGCGACTTGCGGCAAGTGAGTTACCGTCAATACCTGCCCGCGCTCCCCAAGTCGACGCAGCAATTGGCCCACGATTTCGGCGGTCGGACCACCGATGCCCACGTCCACTTCGTCGAACACCAGGGTCGGTACGCGGGAGGTCTGCGCGGTGATCACTTGAATCGCCAGGCTGATCCGTGACAATTCGCCGCCGGATGCCACTTTTGCCAGCGCTTTCAAAGGTTGACCCGGGTTAGCACTCACCAGTAGCTCTACCTGCTCAAGGCCATTGGGTAGCAGTTCATCGCTACTGTTGGGGCGCAACTCGATAGTGAAGCGCCCGCCAGGCATGCCCAGTCGCTGGATTTCATGCTCCACGGCGCTGGCCAGGCTGTTCGAGGCCTGATGGCGCAAATCGCTGAGCTCGCGAGCCTTTTCCTGATAATGACGGGCATAGGAGGCCAGTTCATCGCTCAGTCGCTCGATGGATTCGTCGTTGGCATTCAGGGTTTCGATTTCATCCAGCAAGCGTTGCTGCATCTCGGCCACTTCAGTCGGCTGGATGCGGTGTTTGCGCGCCATGGTATAGATCGCATCAAGGCGTTCCTCCAGGTACTGAAGACGCGCTGGATCGGCATCGAAGTTATCAAGGAAGCGGTTCAGTTCTCCCACGGCTTCTTCAACCTGGATCTGTGCACTGGTCAGCAGGCTGCTGGCTTCACCCAGGGCACCAATCGAATTGTTGACGCTCGAAAGGCGATTGAGGCTGGCGGTGAGGGCGTTCAGCACATTCCCGGAATCACTTTCGCTGCATTGTTCGACCACTTGCCGGCAAATGCCCAGCAGGGTTTCGGCGTTGGTCAGGTTCTTGTGTTCCTGTTCCAGCTGCTCCAGCTCGTTTTCGCCGAGGCCGAGGTTTTCCAGCTCTTCGAGTTGATAACTAAGCAATTGATGGCGAGCGCGCTGCTCATCGCCGGAATTGGAAAGGCGTTCCAGCTCCTGGCGGGTCTGGCGCCAGCGTTGAGCGGCCAGGTGTACCTGGCGGGCAAGGTCCGTTGCACCAGCGTACTCGTCGAGCAGGCGGCGGTGCGTGTCGGTCTTGAGCAGGGATTGATGTTCATGCTGGCTGTGGATATCGATCAGCAGTTCACCCAGGGCTTTGAGGTCGCCGAGGGGGCAGGGCGTGCCGTTGATGTAGCCACGCGAGCGCCCTTCGGCGGTGATCACCCGGCGCAGGATGCACGGGCCGTCGCTCTCCAGGTCTCGCTCGGCCAGCCAGGCGCTGGCTTCTGGAATATCGACCAGGTCGAAGGTTGCCAGGATATCGGCCTTGTCGGCGCCGGGACGGACCACGCCGCTGTCGGCGCGATCGCCCAGGGTCAGGCCGAGGGCGTCGAGCATGATCGACTTGCCGGCGCCGGTTTCCCCAGTGATCACGCTCATCCCGCGATCGAGTTCGAGATCGAGATGTTCAACAATGGCGTAGTTATGTACGGACAGGTGCACCAGCATAAAGGCCGCTCCCAGGCTTTAGGTCTGGTTATTTATACAGTGTTTTGTTTCTGGCTGACAATGCCCTCCCTTAGCTCGATTTGCTTGATCCGACGAAATCCTTAGCGCGCCTGGGAATGACAATGCAGCTGTTTTTTGTAGGGTTAATAAATAAGCGCCCCTTGAAGCTGAATTTTGCGGCCCCATATAGCTGGGCAGAAGCGCGAGTTGAGCTCGCGGACGATATTGAAAGGAGAAATCTATGGCTGACGAACAGACAGTGGATACGCAAAATCTAGACGCCGATCAGGCTGCCCAGGATTCGGGTGATGAACTGGCGACTCGTGTTCAAGTGCTCGAAGAGCAATTGGCTGGCGCTCATGATCAGGCTTTGCGTGTAGCGGCTGATCTGCAGAACGTCCGCCGTCGCGCCGAGCAGGATGTAGAAAAGGCTCACAAGTTCGCACTGGAGAAATTCGCCGGTGACCTGTTGCCGATCATCGACAGCCTGGAGCGTGGTCTGGAGTTATCCAGCCCGGATGACGAAAGCATTCGTCCAATGCGCGAAGGCATCGAGCTGACCCTGAAAATGTTCCAGGACACCCTGAAGCGTTATCAGCTGGAAGCGATCGATCCGCATGGCGAACCGTTCAACGCCGTTCAGCATCAGGCAATGGCCATGCAGGAAAGCGCCGACGTCGAGCCGAACAGCGTGCTCAAGGTGTTCCAGAAGGGCTATCAGCTCAACGGTCGCCTGCTGCGCCCGGCCATGGTCGTGGTCAGCAAGGCTCCGGCACCGGTTTCGCCTTCGATTGACGAGCAGGCTTGAAATTAGCCGCAAGGCCCCCATTTAGAAGTCAAGCGTTTAAGTGCTACCGCAGTTAGCCACCACTGCTGCGGCAACCAAATCCAAAGTTTCGGGAGAGTGAACATGGGCAAAATTATCGGTATCGACCTGGGGACTACCAACTCCTGCGTCTCCGTGCTTGAAAACGGCGTAGCCAAAGTTATTGAAAACGCTGAAGGCACGCGTACCACGCCGTCGATCATCGCTTACGCCAACGATGGTGAAATCCTCGTTGGCCAATCGGCCAAGCGTCAGGCTGTGACCAATCCGCACAACACCCTGTATGCGGTGAAGCGTCTGATCGGTCGTAAGTTCGACGAAGAAGTCGTACAGAAAGATATCAAGATGGTCCCGTACAAAATCGCCAAGGCTGACAACGGCGATGCATGGGTTGAAGTGAACGGCCAGAAAATGTCGCCGCCACAAATCTCGGCTGAAATTCTGAAGAAAATGAAGAAGACCGCCGAAGACTACCTCGGCGAGCCAGTGACCGAAGCGGTGATCACCGTTCCGGCCTACTTCAACGACAGCCAGCGTCAAGCCACTAAAGACGCCGGCCGCATCGCGGGCCTGGACGTAAAACGTATCATCAACGAACCAACCGCCGCCGCTCTGGCTTACGGTATGGACAAGGCGAAGGGCGATCACACCGTGATCGTTTACGACTTGGGCGGCGGTACTTTCGACGTTTCCGTGATCGAAATCGCTGAAGTCGATGGCGAGCACCAGTTCGAAGTACTGGCCACCAACGGTGACACGTTCCTGGGCGGTGAAGACTTTGACATTCGTCTGATCGACTACCTCGTCGACGAATTCAAGAAAGAAAGCGGCATGAACCTTAAAGGTGACCCGCTGGCCATGCAGCGCCTGAAAGAAGCCGCTGAAAAAGCCAAGATCGAACTGTCTTCGAGCAATTCGACCGACGTGAACCTGCCGTACATCACTGCAGACGCTACCGGTCCTAAGCATTTGAACGTGAAAATCTCCCGCGCCAAGCTCGAAGCGCTGGTAGAAGACCTGGTTCAACGCACCATCGAACCTTGCCGCATCGCTCTGAAAGACTCGGGCATCGACATCGGCGCCATCAACGACGTGATCCTGGTCGGCGGTCAGACCCGTATGCCACTGGTTCAGAAGCTGGTGACCGAGTTCTTCGGTAAAGAAGCGCGTAAAGATGTGAACCCGGACGAAGCGGTTGCCATGGGTGCTGCTATCCAGGGCGCGGTATTGGCCGGTGACGTGAAAGACGTTCTGCTGCTGGACGTCAGCCCGCTGACTCTGGGCATCGAAACCATGGGTGGCGTGATGACCGCGCTGATCGAGAAAAACACCACGATTCCTACCAAGAAATCGCAAGTGTTCTCGACTGCCGACGACAACCAGGGCGCTGTGACCATTCACGTGCTGCAAGGTGAGCGTAAGCAAGCCGCTCAGAACAAGTCTTTGGGCAAGTTCGACCTGGCCGAGATTCCACCAGCACCACGTGGCGTGCCACAAATTGAAGTGACCTTCGACATCGACGCCAACGGCATTCTGCACGTAGGCGCCAAAGACAAGGCTACCGGCAAGACTCAGTCGATCGTGATCAAGGCCAACTCCGGTCTGTCCGAGGAAGAGATTCAGCAGATGATTCGCGATGCTGAAGCCAACGTCGACGCAGATCGCCAGTTCGAAGAGTTGGCCGCCGCTCGTAACCAGGGCGATGCGCTGGTTCACTCGACGCGCAAAATGGTCGCTGACGCTGGCGACAAAGTGACCGCTGAAGAGAAGACTGCAATCGAAGCCGCAGTAGTTGCCCTGGAAGCCGCCGTCAAAGGCGACGACAAGGCTGCTATCGACGCCAAAGTTGAAGAACTGTCGAAAGTCTCCGCGCCAGTGGCTCAGAAAATGTACGCCGAGCAGGCTCAGCCCGCTGAAGGCGCTGCACCGCACGACGAAAAAGCTGAAAAGGCTGACGACGTTGTCGACGCTGAGTTTGAAGAAGTCAAAGACCACAAGTAAGTTGTTGGTCGCCCGGTTGACTGCCTTCAGGCGGTGACTGGTAGGATGTCGCCGCGCGGGAGCTTGCTCCCGCGTTGGCGTGTCTGGAGTTAGCGAATTTTTACAGCATGCGACAAGGCTCGTGTGTTGGCGGTATGGCCGGGAATGCTCCTGCTTTTCGAGCCGAAAGTACCGCATCGAATCAAAGACCAGGATCGTTGAATTGACGTGAGTTGGGTCCGGGCCTGTATTGGGGCTCAACGAGTTTGGCAAGGCTCAGGAGAGGTTTGCCGAACGTCCTTAAGAGTGCAAAGACTTATGGCAAAGCGTGACTATTACGAAGTATTGGGTGTTGAGCGTGGCTCAAGCGAAGCAGACCTGAAAAAGGCCTACCGTCGCCTGGCGATGAAGCACCACCCGGACCGTAATCCCGATGACAAAGCGTCGGAAGATATGTTCAAGGAGGCCAACGAGGCCTACGAAGTGCTGTCCGATTCCAGTAAGCGCGCGGCCTACGACCAGTACGGTCATGCCGGTGTCGACCCGAGCATGGGTGGCGGCGGTGCCGGGTTTGGCGGTCAGAACTTCTCCGACATCTTTGGTGATGTCTTCAGTGACTTCTTCGGCGGCGGTCGCGGCGGTTCTCGTGGCGGCGCTCAGCGCGGCAGCGACCTGCGCTACACCCTGGAACTGAATCTGGAAGAAGCGGTGCGCGGTACAACCGTGAATATCCGTGTTCCGACATTGGTCAACTGCAAGCCGTGCGACGGTTCGGGTGCCAAGAAAGGCTCCTCGCCGATCACTTGCCCGACGTGTGGCGGTATCGGTCAAGTCCGTATGCAGCAGGGCTTTTTCTCGGTGCAGCAGACGTGCCCGCGCTGCCATGGCCAGGGCAGGATCATTTCCGATCCGTGCGACTCTTGCGATGGTCAAGGTCGTGTCGAAGAGTACAAAACCCTCTCGGTGAAAGTGCCGGCCGGTGTCGATACCGGTGACCGCATTCGTTTGTCCGGCGAAGGCGAGGCGGGGGCTCAGGGTGGTCCGACTGGCGACCTGTACGTGGTGATCAACGTGCGTGAGCACGCGATTTTCCAGCGCGACGGCAAGCACCTGTTCTGCGAAGTGCCGATCAGTTTTGTCGATGCCGCGCTGGGTGGTGAGCTGGAGATTCCGACCCTTGATGGTCGAGTCAAACTGAAAATCCCTGAAGGAACTCAGACCGGCAAGCAGTTCCGTGTTCGCGGCAAGGGCGTTGCGCCAGTGCGCGGCGGCGGTGCTGGTGACTTGATGTGCCGAGTGGCTGTCGAAACCCCTGTCAATCTGGGGCGTCGTCAGCGCGAACTGCTGGAAGAGTTCCGTAGCTCGCTGGCAGATGACAACAGCCATTCGCCTAAAACCACTGGTTGGTTCGAAGGCGTGAAGCGCTTCTTCGGCGATTTGTAAGGAGTTGGCATGCGACGTATAGCTGTGATGGGCGCTGCCGGGCGCATGGGCAAGATTCTGGTCGAGGCGGTGCAGCAACGCGCGCCGCTGACCGGGCTGACGGCAGCCATCGTACGCCCCGGCAGTACGCTGATTGGCGTGGATGCTGGTGAGCTGGCGTCGCTGGGGCGTATCGGTGTTCCACTGTCCGGCAATCTGGACGCGGTGACTGATGAGTTCGACGTGCTGATCGACTTCACGCTTCCGGAAGTCATGCTGAAAAACCTGGCGTTCTGCCGTAAGGCGGGTAAGGCCATGGTGATCGGCACGACGGGGTTGGACGCCGCACAGAAGCAGTTGCTGGCCGAGGCCGGCAAGGATATTCCGATCGTGTTCGCGGCCAATTTCAGTGTCGGTGTAAACCTGTCGCTGAAGCTGCTCGACATGGCTGCTCGTGTGTTGGGTGACGATGCAGATATCGAGATCATCGAGGCTCATCATCGGCACAAGATCGATGCGCCTTCAGGTACGGCTTTGCGCATGGGCGAAGTTATCGCAAGCGCCCTGGATCGTGATCTGCAGAAGGTTGCGGTCTATGGCCGTGAAGGTCATACCGGTGCTCGCGAGCGTGAAACGATCGGCTTTGCCACTGTTCGCGGTGGTGATGTGGTCGGCGATCATACGGTGCTGTTCGCCTGTGAGGGTGAGCGACTGGAGATCACGCATAAAGCGTCCAGTCGCATGACCTTCGCCAAGGGCGCGGTACGTGCTGCGTTGTGGCTGGACGGTCGTGAGCCGGGTCTTTACGACATGCAAGACGTACTCGATCTGCGTTAAGATGCGCCCGAAATCGGGTTCAAATAGTGTGTTTGAGCCCGGTTTTACTCCGTCAAGCGACGTCCTGTCGCATTCCCCGGCCTTTAAGGCTCATTGGCGGTAGACCAGAAATGCCTTTTTCTGTAAGCTACAGCTTTAGTGTGTCCACTAAAAGCGCGCAGAATTATTCGGTGAAGAAGCGGGGTGACGTGTCCATACGTCACTCCGCTTTTTTACAACCTGCGATCGCCCTTTCAGGCTTTATTTACGGGAGGTCTTCTTGACTAAGCCAGCCATACTCGCCCTTGCTGATGGCAGCATTTTTCGCGGCGAAGCCATTGGAGCCGACGGTCAAACCGTTGGTGAGGTGGTGTTCAACACCGCAATGACCGGCTATCAGGAAATTCTTACCGATCCTTCCTACGCCCAACAGATTGTTACCCTGACTTACCCGCACATCGGCAACACCGGCACCACGCCGGAAGACGCCGAGTCCGACCGCGTCTGGTCCGCGGGTCTGGTTATCCGTGACCTGCCACTGGTTGCGAGCAACTGGCGTAACACGATGTCTCTGTCCGACTACCTGAAAGCCAACAACGTTGTGGCAATCGCTGGTATCGACACTCGCCGCCTGACGCGCATCCTGCGTGAAAAAGGCGCGCAGAACGGCTGCATCATGGCCGGTGACAACATTTCCGAAGAAGCCGCCATCGCCGCCGCTCAGGGTTTCCCTGGCCTCAAAGGCATGGACCTGGCGAAAGTCGTCAGCACCAAAGAGAAGTACGAGTGGCGCTCGACTGTCTGGGATCTGAAAACCGACAGCCACGCAACCATCGAAGCCTCTGAGCTGCCGTACCACGTGGTTGCCTACGACTACGGCGTCAAGCTGAACATCCTGCGCATGCTCGTCGATCGCGGTTGCCGCGTGACCGTAGTGCCGGCTCAAACTCCAGCTGCTGAAGCTCTGGCTCTGAAACCGGACGGTGTGTTCCTGTCCAACGGCCCTGGTGATCCGGAGCCTTGCGATTACGCGATCCAGGCGATCAAGGATGTGCTGGAAACCGAAATTCCGGTCTTCGGTATCTGCCTTGGTCACCAACTGCTGGCCCTGGCCTCCGGTGCCAAGACCCTGAAAATGGGTCACGGCCACCACGGTGCCAACCACCCGGTCCAGGATCTGGATACCGGTGTGGTGATGATCACCAGCCAGAACCATGGTTTTGCGGTAGACGAAGCGACCCTGCCAGCCAACGTTCGGGCGATCCACAAATCGTTGTTCGACGGCACCCTGCAAGGTATCGAGCGTACCGACAAGAGCGCCTTCAGCTTCCAGGGTCACCCTGAAGCCAGCCCTGGCCCGAACGACGTAGCACCACTGTTTGATCGCTTCATCAATGAAATGGCCAAGCGACGCTGATCGCTCGCCTTGATGCAGCAAAGCTTGAGGGTGGTCCCGACACACGGTGGCCCCCTCAGGTCTTCAAAGATTGAACAAGACGGCTTGCCGACTGACCTGCGGATTTGAGTGACAAACCCATGCCAAAACGTACAGACATTAAAAGCATCCTGATTCTCGGCGCTGGCCCGATCGTGATCGGCCAGGCCTGCGAGTTCGACTACTCCGGCGCCCAGGCTTGTAAAGCCCTGCGCGAGGAGGGTTACCGCGTCATCCTGGTGAACTCCAACCCAGCGACCATCATGACCGACCCGGACATGGCTGACGCCACGTACATCGAGCCGATCAAATGGCAGACCGTTGCCAAGATCATCGAGAAAGAGCGTCCGGACGCGCTGCTGCCGACCATGGGTGGCCAGACCGCTCTGAACTGCGCACTGGATCTGGAGCGCGAAGGCGTTCTGGAGAAGTTTGGCGTAGAGATGATCGGCGCTAACGCTGACACCATCGACAAGGCTGAAGACCGTTCGCGCTTCGACAAGGCGATGAAATCCATCGGCCTGGATTGCCCGCGTTCGGGTATCGCCCACAGCATGGAAGAGGCCAACGTGGTCCTCGAGAAGCTCGGCTTCCCGTGCATCATCCGTCCGTCCTTCACCATGGGCGGCACCGGTGGCGGTATCGCTTACAACCGTGAAGAGTTCGAAGAAATCTGCGCCCGCGGCCTCGACCTGTCGCCGACCAAAGAACTGCTGATCGACGAATCCCTGATCGGCTGGAAAGAGTACGAGATGGAGGTTGTCCGCGATAAGAAGGACAACTGCATCATCGTCTGCTCTATCGAAAACTTTGACCCGATGGGCGTGCACACCGGTGACTCGATCACCGTTGCTCCGGCACAAACCCTGACGGACAAGGAATACCAGATCATGCGTAACGCCTCGTTGGCGGTACTGCGTGAGATCGGCGTGGAAACAGGCGGCTCCAACGTTCAGTTTGGCATCTGCCCGGACACTGGCCGTATGGTCGTGATCGAGATGAACCCGCGTGTATCCCGCTCTTCGGCGCTGGCCTCGAAAGCCACTGGTTTCCCGATTGCGCG
This sequence comes from Pseudomonas svalbardensis, assembly GCF_030053115.1. Taxonomy (NCBI): domain Bacteria; kingdom Pseudomonadati; phylum Pseudomonadota; class Gammaproteobacteria; order Pseudomonadales; family Pseudomonadaceae; genus Pseudomonas; species Pseudomonas svalbardensis. The sequence goes on from NZ_CP125619.1 coordinate 898,339, forward strand.
TATCGCTGCCAAGCTGGCGATCGGCTACACCCTGGACGAACTGCAGAACGAAATCACCGGCGGCGCTACTCCTGCATCCTTCGAGCCGTCCATCGACTACGTCGTGACCAAGCTGCCACGCTTCGCCTTCGAGAAATTCCCGAAAGCCGACGCGCGCCTGACCACTCAAATGAAGTCGGTGGGTGAAGTCATGGCCATCGGCCGGACTTTCCAGGAATCCCTGCAGAAAGCTCTGCGCGGTCTGGAAGTGGGCGTTTGCGGCCTGGACGAGAAGCTCGACCTGAGCAATCCGGAAAGCATGAGCATCCTCAAGCGCGAACTGACCGTGCCGGGTGCCGAGCGTATCTGGTACGTGGCTGACGCCTTCCGTGCCGGCCTGTCGGTCGAAGACATCTTCGGCATGAACATGATCGACCCGTGGTTCCTGGTGCAGATCGAAGATCTGATCAAGGAAGAAGAGAAGGTCAAGACCTTGGGTCTGGCCAGCATCGACCGCGACGTGATGTTCCGCCTCAAGCGCAAAGGCTTCTCCGACATGCGTCTGGCCAAGCTGCTGGGCGTGACCGAGAAGGCTCTGCGTCGCCACCGTCACAAACTTGAGATTTTCCCGGTCTACAAGCGCGTTGACACCTGCGCGGCCGAGTTCGCCACCGACACCGCTTACCTCTACTCGACGTACGAGGAAGAGTGTGAAGCCGCGCCGTCGGGCCGCGACAAGATCATGATCCTCGGCGGCGGTCCAAACCGTATCGGCCAGGGCATCGAGTTCGACTACTGCTGCGTACACGCGGCATTGGCCCTGCGCGAAGACGGTTACGAGACCATCATGGTCAACTGCAACCCGGAGACCGTTTCCACCGACTACGACACCTCTGATCGCCTGTACTTCGAACCAGTCACCCTGGAAGACGTACTGGAAATCGTCCGCGTCGAGAAGCCGAAAGGCGTGATCGTCCAGTACGGCGGCCAAACCCCGCTGAAACTGGCTCGTGCCCTGGAAGAAGCTGGCGTGCCGATCATCGGCACCAGCCCTGACGCCATCGACCGTGCCGAAGACCGTGAGCGCTTCCAGCAAATGGTCGAGCGCCTGAACCTGCGTCAGCCGCCAAACGCCACCGTGCGCAGCGAAGACGAAGCGATTCGTGCGGCCAGCAAGATCGGTTACCCGCTGGTGGTTCGTCCGTCCTACGTACTGGGCGGCCGCGCGATGGAAATCGTTTACGAAGAAGAAGAGCTCAAGCGCTACCTGCGTGACGCGGTGAAAGTGTCCAACGACAGCCCGGTGCTGCTCGACCACTTCCTCAACTGCGCCATCGAAATGGACGTGGATGCAGTCTGCGACGGCACCGACGTGGTGATCGGCGCGATCATGCAGCACATCGAGCAGGCCGGCGTTCACTCCGGTGACTCCGCGTGCTCCCTGCCGCCGTACTCGCTGCCTGCACACATCCAGGACGAGATGCGTGAACAGGTCAAGAAAATGGCCCTGGAACTGGGCGTTGTCGGCCTGATGAACGTTCAGTTGGCGCTGCAAGGCGAAGACATCTACGTCATCGAAGTCAACCCGCGCGCTTCCCGTACCGTACCGTTCGTATCGAAGTGCATTGGTGTTTCTCTGGCGATGATCGCGGCTCGTGTGATGGCCGGTAAAACCCTGAAGGAAATCGGTTTCACCAAAGAAATCATTCCGAACTTCTACAGTGTGAAAGAGGCGGTGTTCCCATTCGCCAAATTCCCTGGTGTGGACCCGATCCTGGGCCCAGAGATGAAGTCCACTGGTGAAGTGATGGGCGTGGGCGACACCTTCGGTGAGGCGTTTGCCAAAGCCCAAATGGGTGCCAGCGAAGTGCTGCCGACCGGCGGTACCGCGTTCATCAGTGTGCGTGATGACGACAAGCCACTGGTTGCAGGCGTGGCTCGTGATCTGATCAACTTGGGCTTCGAAGTGGTCGCCACTGCCGGTACTGCCAAGCTGATCGAAGCCGCAGGCCTGAAAGTGCGTCGTGTGAACAAGGTGACCGAGGGTCGTCCGCACGTGGTCGACATGATCAAGAACGACGAAGTCACCCTGATCATCAACACCACCGAAGGTCGTCAGTCGATCGCTGATTCGTACTCCATTCGTCGTAATGCCTTGCAGCACAAGATTTACTGCACCACTACCATTGCTGCTGGCGAAGCTATCTGCGAAGCGCTGAAGTTCGGTCCCGAGAAGACCGTGCGCCGCTTGCAGGATCTACACGCAGGATTGAAGGCATGATCAAATACCCAATGACCGTCCAGGGCGCTAAAGCCCTGGAAGAAGAACACGCTCACCTGACTAAGGTCGTCCGTCCGAAGCTCAGCCAGGACATCGGTACGGCCCGAGAGTTGGGTGACTTGAAAGAAAACGCCGAATACCACGCTGCTCGCGAGCAGCAAGGTATGGTCGAGGCGCGGATCCGCGACATCGAAGGCCGCATGCAAAACGCGGTGATCATTGATGTCACGACCATTCCTCACACCGGCAAGGTGATCTTCGGCACCACCGTTGAAATCGCCAACGTCGAGACGGATGAAAGCGTCACTTACCACATCGTTGGTGAGGATGAGGCTGACTTCAAGCTCGGCAAGATTTCGGTCGGCTCGCCATTGGCCCGCGCCTTGATTGCCAAGGAAGAGGGTGATGTGGTTGCCGTGAAAACGCCTGGCGGCGTTATCGAGTACGAGATTGTCGAAGTTCGCCACATCTAAGCGCAGGCGCCCGCTACGTGCGGGCGCCATGCTTTGGCAACTGACTCAGATGTTGTGGGTTGGTGGTCTGTGGCTGTTGCACATCGGTCTGCTGCCGGTGCTGGGCAAAATTGGCCTGGCACCGCTGCTGATCGACGAAATCGCAGGCATGCTTGATGCGCTGATGGTGGGGTTCGCCGCAACGTGTGTGATTTTTCAGGCTTTGGTGCTGGTTCAGACCGAGGGCCTTGCCAGTCTATGGCGCGATATTCGCGGGCAACTGCTGCTGATGGCGCTTTATGCGTGTGCGATGTATGCCGCGGTGCTTATTGGCTGGCCAGATGCCGTGCGTTGGCAGGTGTTCAGCTATCTTGTTCTGGGCTTTTCCGGGCTGGTGCTGGTGTTGCAGCCGGTGCCTGGATGGAGTGGCAGGGTGCGCGAAGCACACCCTTGACCCTTGCCATCACTTGAAGCGATGGACGTTCGACAGCTGCTTGTTGACGCTGAAGTTCTTGCGGTAAATCAGTGCCATCTTGCCGATGACCTGAACCAGGTCCGCTTTGCCGACCTTGCACAGTTCTGCGATGTTCGCCAGGCGCGACTCGCGATCGAGGATGTTGAGCTTGATTTTAATCAGCTCGTGATCCGCCAAAGCGCGTTCAAGTTCGGCTAACACACCTTCAGTCAAACCGTTGTCAGCCACAGTTAAAACTGGTTTCAGATGGTGGCCAATGGATTTGTATTGTTTCTTCTGCTCTTGAGTGAGCGGCATAATCTGACCCCTGCGTCTGATCTTGTAAAAAGCGGCGGCCAGTTTACCCGAGCGAGTCCGGGACCGCCCAGTTAATCACGACCCGTTTTATTTTTTGAGGTGGCCCGTGGCCCGTTCCAAGACAAGCCTTAAATGGCTGCAAGAGCATTTCAACGACCCATTCGTGAAAATGGCGCAAAAAGACGGGTATCGCTCCCGTGCCAGCTACAAGCTGCTGGAGATTCAGGAAAGAGACCGTTTGATCCGTCCAGGCATGAGCGTGATCGACCTGGGCGCCGCCCCGGGTGGCTGGTCCCAGGTGACCAGTCGTCTGATTGGTGGGCAAGGCACGCTGATCGCTTCCGACATCCTGGAAATGGACAGCATCCCGGATGTGACCTTCATTCAGGGCGACTTCACCGAGGACGCCGTACTGGCGCAGATTCTCGAAGCGGTCGGAAAAAACGAGGTGGACCTTGTGATTTCCGATATGGCCCCCAATATGAGTGGATTGGCGTCTGTTGATATGCCTCGATCGATGTTCCTGTGTGAGTTGGCACTGGATCTTGCGACTCGGGTGTTGAAGCCAGGTGGTGATTTTTTGATCAAGGTCTTCCAGGGTGAAGGCTTCGATGAGTACCACAAGAGCGTGCGCAAGCAGTTCGAGAAGGTCACGACGCGCAAGCCGAAATCGTCGCGCGACCGTTCCCGAGAGCAGTACCTGCTGGGCCGTGGTTTCCGTGGTCGCAGTGAGGAATAAGAGGTTTTTGACCGGGGTGATAGGTTTTTCGTATTTCGCCCAGTGAGCATTAGCGAATATTGTGTAGAAAGTGTTTCACAAAGGGTTACAGACGGCGCCTGCCAGAGCCGTAGGTAATGTAGTAAGTTAGGCCGGTGAATATCATGCGAAGCGCGCGCCATTAGCGGAGCTTGCTTCAGAGGGTAGTTAATTGAACGATATGGCAAAGAATCTGATCCTGTGGTTGATCATCGCGGCTGTCCTGGTGACAGTGATGAACAACTTCTCCAGCCCTAACGAGCCGCAGACCCTCAACTATTCCGACTTCATCCAGCAGGTCAAGGATGGGAAGGTCGAGCGCGTAGCGGTTGACGGCTACGTGATTACCGGCAAACGCAACGATGGCGACAGCTTCAAGACCATTCGTCCGGCAATCCAGGACAACGGTCTGATCGGCGACCTCGTGGACAACCATGTCGTAGTCGAAGGCAAGCAGCCTGAACAGCAAAGCATCTGGACTCAGCTCCTGGTGGCAAGCTTCCCGATCCTGGTGATCATCGCCGTGTTCATGTTCTTCATGCGGCAGATGCAGGGCGGCGCCGGTGGCAAGGGCGGGCCGATGAGCTTCGGCAAGAGCAAGGCGCGCCTGCTCTCCGAGGATCAGGTGAAAACCACCTTGGGTGACGTTGCCGGTTGTGACGAAGCCAAGGAAGAAGTCGGTGAGTTGGTCGAGTTCCTGCGTGATCCGGGCAAGTTCCAGCGTCTGGGCGGCCGTATTCCACGCGGCGTGCTGATGGTGGGACCTCCGGGGACCGGTAAAACGTTGCTCGCCAAAGCGATTGCAGGCGAAGCAAAAGTACCGTTCTTCACCATTTCCGGTTCCGATTTCGTCGAAATGTTTGTCGGTGTCGGTGCCAGCCGTGTTCGTGACATGTTCGAGCAGGCCAAGAAGCACGCGCCATGCATCATCTTCATCGATGAGATCGACGCCGTCGGTCGTCATCGTGGTGCCGGGATGGGTGGCGGTCACGATGAGCGCGAGCAGACTCTCAACCAGTTGCTGGTAGAGATGGACGGCTTCGAAATGAACGACGGCATCATCGTCATCGCTGCAACCAACCGTCCGGACGTACTGGACCCTGCGTTGCTGCGTCCAGGCCGCTTCGACCGTCAGGTAGTCGTTGGTCTGCCAGATATCCGTGGTCGCGAACAGATTCTCAAGGTTCACATGCGAAAAGTGCCAATGGGTGACGACGTCGCTCCGGCTGTGATCGCTCGTGGTACCCCTGGTTTCTCCGGTGCCGACCTGGCTAACCTGGTGAACGAAGCGTCGTTGTTCGCGGCCCGTGCCGGCAAGCGCATCGTCGAAATGAAAGAGTTCGAATTGGCCAAAGACAAGATCATGATGGGCGCCGAGCGCAAATCCATGGTCATGTCCGAAAAAGAGAAGCAGAACACCGCTTACCACGAGGCAGGTCACGCTATTGTTGGGCGCGTTGTGCCTGAGCATGACCCGGTCTACAAGGTGTCGATCATCCCGCGCGGTCGTGCGCTGGGTGTGACCATGTTTCTGCCGGAAGAAGATCGCTACAGCCTGTCCAAGCGTGCATTGATCAGTCAGATCTGCTCGTTGTACGGCGGTCGTATTGCTGAAGAAATGACCTTGGGCTTCGACGGCGTCACCACCGGTGCGTCAAACGACATCATGCGTGCCAGCCAGATTGCACGGAACATGGTAACCAAGTGGGGCTTGTCGGAAAAACTCGGCCCGTTGATGTACGCAGAAGAAGAGGGCGAAGTGTTCCTTGGTCGCGGCGGTGGCGGTCAGGGTGCAAGCTTCTCCGGTGAGACAGCCAAGTTGATCGACTCCGAAGTGCGCAGCATCATTGATCAGTGCTACGGCACGGCGAAGCAGATCCTCACCGATAACCGTGACAAGCTCGACGCCATGGCTGATGCCTTGATGAAGTACGAAACGATCGACGCTGATCAGATCGACGACATCATGGCGGGTCGTACGCCTCGTGAACCTCGCGACTGGTCAGGCGGCACCGGTACCTCCGGAACTCCTCCGGTGGCACAGGATCCGCGTCCGGAAACACCGATCGGCGGTCCGGCTGCTGACGTTTAAGGTTTGAAATGACTTCTGTTCAGTCCTCGACCCGATTGCCTTGCGGCAATCGGGTTCTTGATTTAGCCCTGACGCACGTCATGGGTATTCTCAATGTCACTCCCGATTCCTTCTCTGATGGCGGCCAATATAGCCAGCTCGATGCGGCCTTGCGCCACGCTGAGGCTATGGTGGCGGCCGGCGCGACGTTGATTGATGTCGGTGGCGAATCGACCCGGCCGGGTGCCAGGGTGGTTTCACCGCTGGAAGAGCTTGAGCGCGTAGCTCCGGTCGTCGAGCGAATACACCGCGAGCTGGATGTAATTATCTCGGTCGACACTTCCACGCCAGCTGTGATGCGCGAAGCCGCACGACTTGGCGCGGGGTTGATCAATGATGTGCGCTCGCTGCGGCGCGATGGCGCGCTGGATGCGGCCGCAGCCACTGGCCTGCCGGTCTGTCTGATGCATATGCTCGGTGAGCCGAGCGACATGCAGGATAATCCGCAGTATCAGGACGTCACGAAAGAGGTGGGCGAGTTCCTAGCCGAGCGCATGGCTCAGTGTGCGTCGGTAGGAATTACAGCGGATCGGATCATCCTTGATCCGGGCTTTGGCTTCGCAAAAAACTTGCAGCACAATCTAAGCTTGTTCAAGCATATGGAGGCCCTGCATGCCTTGGGGCGGCCCCTGTTGGTCGGGGTCTCGCGAAAGAGCATGATAGGTCAGGCATTGAATCGTCCAGTTGGCGAGCGTCTGCATGGTGGTCTGGCGCTTGCAGCGCTGGCTTCGGTCAAGGGCGCGCGTATATTGCGCGTCCATGATGTGGCCGAAACCGTCGATGTGGTGCGGATGATCGCTGCAGTGGAATCAGCCGAATAAGAATGATGGAGTACTTATGACTAAGAAATACTTTGGCACCGACGGCATTCGTGGTCGGGTCGGCGAATATCCGATTACCCCTGACTTCATGCTCAAGCTTGGCTGGGCTGCTGGTATGGCGTTCCGCAAAATGGGCGCCTGCAAGGTGTTGGTGGGCAAGGACACTCGGATCTCCGGATACATGTTCGAATCTGCGCTCGAGGCCGGGCTTACTTCGGCAGGTGCTGATGTCATGCTCCTGGGGCCGATGCCGACACCGGCCATCGCCTACCTGACTCGTACCTTCCAGGCCGAAGCGGGCATCGTGATCAGTGCCTCGCACAACCCTCACGATGACAATGGCATCAAGTTTTTCTCCGGGAAGGGCACCAAGCTTCCGGATGAAGTCGAGCATATGATCGAAGAATTGCTCGATACCCCAATGACTGTGGTTGAGTCGAGCAAGATCGGCAAGGTATCGCGTATCAACGATGCTTCAGGCCGTTATATAGAATTCTGCAAAAGCAGTGTCCCGACCGGCACCAGCTTCGCGGGCCTGAAGATCGTGATCGACTGCGCCCATGGCGCTACCTACAAGGTGGCGCCTAGTGTATTCCGGGAGCTGGGGGCCGATGTCGTTGTGCTTTCTGCTCATCCTAACGGCCTGAACATCAATGAAAATTGCGGTTCGACCCATATGGGGCCGCTGCAAGCTGCTGTATTGGCCGAGCATGCTGATTTGGGTATCGCCTTTGATGGTGATGGTGACCGCGTTCAGATGGTTGATCATACCGGTACTGTTGTCGACGGAGATGAGTTGCTGTTCATCATTGCTCGCGACCTGCATGAGCAGGGTAAGTTGCAGGGGGGGGTGGTCGGTACGCTGATGAGTAACCTGGGGTTGGAATTGGCCCTGGCGGATCTGGCAATTCCTTTTGTGCGGGCCAATGTTGGCGACCGGTACGTAATCTCCGAGTTGCTGGAGCGCGATTGGCTGGTGGGTGGTGAAAATTCGGGCCACATTGTCTGCTTCAACCACACCACCACCGGTGACGCGATCATTGCCGCATTGCAGGTATTGATGGCGCTGAAGACCCGCTCCGAGGGGCTGGCACAATCGCGTCAGGCGCTGCGCAAGTGCCCTCAGGTGCTGATCAATGTACGATTCGGCGGCGGTGCGAGCCCTCTTGATCATCCGTCCGTCAAGGAGGCAAGCGAGCGCGTTACCAAGGCTATGGCTGGTCGTGGGCGCGTGCTGTTGCGCAAGTCCGGGACGGAGCCTCTGGTGCGGGTCATGGTCGAAGGCGAGGACGAAACACAGGTTCGCGGCTACGCCGAAGAGCTGGCAAAACTGGTTACTGAAGTTTCTGCCTGATTTCGGCTTGCCAGCCATGATTGTGTTGGGTAACATCTGCGCCCACTTTGACCGACGAGGTACAGCATGCGTCGCCCTATGGTAGCTGGTAACTGGAAGATGCACGGTACCCGCGCCAGCGTCGCTGAGCTGATCAATGGCCTTCGTCATCTGGCCTTGCCGAGCGATGTTGATGTAGCGGTATTCCCGCCTTGCTTGCATATCAATCAAGTGATTGATGGCTTGGAAGGAAAGTCGATTTCGGTCGGCGCGCAGAACTCTGCGGTGGAATCCATGCAAGGTGCGTTGACCGGTGAAGTTGCGCCGAGTCAGTTGGTGGATGCAGGTTGTTCCCTGGTACTTGTCGGGCACTCCGAGCGCCGCCAGATAATGGGTGAGCAGGGCGGAATGCTGATTCGCAAGTTCGCAGCGGCACAGGCATGCGGCTTGATTCCGGTGTTGTGCGTAGGGGAAACCCTTGAAGAGCGCGAAGCTGGAAAAACTCTTGAGGTTGTCGGGCGTCAGCTAGGCAGTATCATAGAGGAGTTGGGTGTTGGTGCCTTTGCAAAGGCAGTAATCGCTTACGAGCCGGTCTGGGCCATTGGTACCGGGCTGACTGCTTCGCCGCAACAGGCGCAGGATGTGCATGCAGCCATTCGCGCTCAGTTGGCGGCAGAGAATTCTGAGGTCGCACAAGGTGTGCGGCTTCTATACGGCGGCAGCGTGAAGGCGGCCAATGCGGTCGAACTGTTCGGCATGCCGGATATCGATGGGGGGCTCATTGGTGGAGCTTCCCTGAATGCAGATGAGTTCGGTGCGATTTGTCGCGCCGCGGGAAACTGAAAAAATGCTGGAAACAGTCGTAGTCGTTTTTCATCTGCTGGGTGCGTTGGGCGTAGTTGCTCTGGTATTGCTGCAGCAGGGTAAAGGTGCGGATGCTGGCGCGTCTTTCGGAGCAGGTGCTTCAAATACTGTGTTCGGAAGCCAAGGTTCCTCTACCTTTCTCAGTAAGTTTACTGCTATACTTGCCGCCGGTTTCTTCATAACCAGCTTAGGGTTAGGTTACTTTGCTAAAGAGAAGGCTCAACAGCTGACTCAAGTAGGTTTGCCAAATCCAGCGGTGTTGGAAGTTCCAAAGCAACAACCGGCTTCTGATGATGTACCGGTGCTTCAAGAGCAAAAGTCGGCTACTCCAGCGACTGACGTGCCTCCAGCTCAAGAGCAAAAGTAAGAAGGGTTTCAAACGTAGTATTGCCGAGGTGGTGGAATTGGTAGACACGCAACCTTGAGGTGGTTGTGCCCATAGGGTGTAGGGGTTCGAGTCCCCTTCTCGGTACCAATTATCAGGAGAGCCCGCTGTTGCGGGCTTTCTTGTAGGTGGAAGGTTACATTGACCCTGTCAGGGATCGGTCGTATACTTCCGCCCCAGCTTTGTCGCGGGGTGGAGCAGTCTGGTAGCTCGTCGGGCTCATAACCCGAAGGTCGTCGGTTCAAATCCGGCCCCCGCAACCAGTTTAAGGAGCCCCTTTTAAGGGGCTTTTTGTTAGCTGGATACTTTCAACGCCGCTGTTCGACGGCGTTTCAAGGATGGGCGTTTCGCCCATTTTTTTATTTTGCACAGCATGCACATACATGCACGAGGGGGTTCAGGTGTCGAGCAAGCTAGAAGAGTTGCAGGCCTTGCTGGCCCCGGTGGTCGTGGCCCTAGGCTATGAATGCTGGGGTATTGAGTTTTCGGCTCAAGGTCGCCACTCAATGTTGCGCGTTTATATCGATAAAGAGGGCGGTGTGCTGGTGGACGATTGTGCCATTGTCAGCCGTCAGATCAGCGGTGTTCTGGATGTTGAAGATCCAATCGCCTTTGAATACACCCTTGAAGTTTCCTCGCCTGGCATGGAACGCCCGCTGTTCACTATTGAGCAGTTTGCAAAATTTGCCGGTGAACAAGTGAAGATCAAGCTGCGCTCGCCTTTTGAAGGCCGACGCAACTTTCAGGGCCTTCTGCGCGGTGTAGAAGAGCAGGACGTCGTGGTGCAGGTAGAAGACCATGAGTTCCTGTTGCCGATCGATATGATCGACAAGGCCAACATTATTCCCAGTTTTGACTGAGACGCGGATCCCGCGGATCCAATGGCTTGCGAAAGGCGAGGCGTACGATGAGCAAAGAAGTACTGCTGGTTGTTGAGTCGGTATCCAATGAAAAGGGCGTACCGGCAAACGTAATTTTTGAAGCGCTGGAGCTGGCTCTGGCCACTGCTACCAAAAAACGTTTCGAGGACGAAGTCGATCTGCGTGTGGAAATCAATCGCCACACCGGTGCTTACGAGACATTCCGTCGCTGGACTGTCGTCGAAGAAGCAGACCTGGACGATCCGGCCATCGAAACCTGGCCGAGCAAGGTTGCAGAAACGCATCCTGGTGCTCAGGTTGGTGATGTAGTCGAAGAAAAGATCGAGTCCATTGAGTTCGGCCGCATCGCTGCACAGACTGCCAAGCAAGTCATCGTGCAGAAAGTTCGCGAAGCCGAGCGCGCTCAAGTCGTTGATGCCTATCGCGAGCGCCTGGGAGAAATCATCTCCGGCACCGTGAAGAAAGTGACCCGCGACAACGTGATCGTCGACCTGGGCAACAACGCCGAAGCGTTGCTGGCTCGTGAAGACATCATTTCTCGCGAAACCTTCCGGGTTGGCGTGCGTCTGCGTGCGCTGCTCAAGGAAATCCGCACCGAGAACCGCGGCCCGCAGCTGATCCTGTCGCGTACTGCGCCGGAAATGCTGATCGAGTTGTTCCGCATCGAAGTGCCGGAAATCGCTGAAGGCTTGATCGAAGTAATGGCTGCGTCCCGTGATCCGGGTTCGCGCGCCAAGATCGCGGTCCGCTCCAAGGACAAACGCATCGACCCGCAAGGCGCTTGCATCGGTATGCGCGGTTCGCGCGTCCAGGCAGTGTCGGGTGAGTTGGGCGGCGAGCGTGTGGACATCGTCCTGTGGGACGACAACCCGGCTCAGTTTGTGATCAATGCAATGTCGCCGGCTGAAGTGGCGGCAATTATCGTTGACGAAGATGCCCATGCAATGGACATCGCCGTTGGCGCAGACAATCTGGCTCAGGCCATTGGTCGGGGTGGTCAGAACGTGCGTCTGGCTAGCCAGTTGACTGGCTGGACCCTGAACGTGATGACCGAATCGGACATCCAGGCTAAGCAGCAAGCAGAAACCGGCGACATCCTGCGCAACTTCATCGACGAGCTGGAAGTCGACGAAGACCTGGCACAGGTGCTGGTAGATGAAGGCTTTACCAGCCTGGAAGAGATTGCCTACGTACCGTTGGAAGAAATGCTCAACATCGACGGCTTTGACGAAGAAACCGTCAACGAGCTTCGCGCTCGCGCCAAGGATCGTTTGTTGACCAAAGCCATCGCTACTGAGGAAAAGCTGGCAGACGCCCATCCGGCCGAAGACCTGCTCTCGCTTGAGGGTATGGACAAGGATTTGGCGATGGAACTGGCGGTGCGCGGCGTAATTACCCGCGAAGACCTGGCCGAGCAGTCTATTGACGACCTGCTCGACATCGACGGCATTGACGATGATCGTGCCGGCAAGTTGATCATGGCCGCCCGAGCCCACTGGTTCGAGTAATTAGGCGCGGCCTGAGGAGAGAAGTGCATGACGCAAGTCACGGTGAAACAACTGGCCGATGAGGTCAAAACACCGGTAGAGCGCCTGTTGCAGCAGATGCGTGAGGCAGGTCTGCCGCACACCGCCGCCGAAGAACATGTGACTGACAGTGAGAAGCAATCTTTGCTGACTCACTTGAAAAGCAGCCACAAGGCGAAAGTGGAAGAACCACGCAAGATCACACTGCAGCGTAAAACCACCAGCACCCTGCGTGTTGCTGGCAGCAAAAGCATCAGTGTTGAAGTACGTAAAAAGAAAGTTTTCGTACAGCGCAGCCCGGAAGAAATCGAAGCCGAGCGCAAACGCGAACTGGAAGAACGTCGAGCAGTAGAAAATACTGCACGTCAGAAGGCTGAAGAAGAAGCCAAGCGTCGCGCCGAAGAAGAAGCGCGTCGCCAGCCTGCTGCTGCGCAATCCGCTACTAACGACGCCGTTGCAGCACCTGCTGCAGTTGCCGAGCCAGTACGTGAAAGCGCGCCGGTTGTGGCTGCTGCACCAGCGCCGTCTGCCGATGTTCGCAACAAGCAGAACGAACAGCGCCGTCCGGACAAACCACGTGCCGACGATAACAGTCGTCGTGGCAGTGGCGATGGCGAGCGCAAAAACGCTCCGCATCGTGCTTCGGTCAAAGAGAAAGCGCCTGCTCCACGCGTTGCCCCACGTACTACCGACGAAGAAAGCGATGGCTTCCGTCGTGGTGGTCGCGGCAAGGCCAAGCTGAAGAAACGCAACGCTCACGGTTTCCAGAGCCCAACCGGCCCTGTCGTGCGTGATGTGCAGATAGGCGAGACCATCACTGTCGGCGATCTCGCCCAGCAGATGTCGGTCAAGGCTGCTGAAATCATCAAGTTCATGTTCAAACTGGGTACGCCAGCGACCATCAACCAGGTGCTCGATCAGGAAACTGCTCAACTGGTAGCTGAGGAGCTGGGCCACAAAGTGACCCTGGTCAGTGACACCGCCCTGGAAGATTCCCTGGCCGAGTCCCTGAAGTTTGAAGGTGAGACGTTCTCCCGTGCACCGGTCGTGACCGTAATGGGCCACGTTGACCACGGTAAAACCTCGCTGCTCGACTATATCCGTCGTGCCAAGGTAGCTGCAGGCGAAGCCGGCGGTATTACCCAGCACATCGGTGCGTACCACGTTGAAACTGATCGCGGCATGGTCACGTTCCTCGATACCCCGGGTCACGCTGCGTTTACCGCAATGCGTGCTCGTGGTGCCAAGGCAACTGACATCGTGATCCTGGTCGTTGCAGCGGACGACGGCGTAATGCCGCAGACCATTGAAGCGGTCCAGCACGCCAAGGCTGCCGGTGTTCCACTGGTAGTTGCAGTGAACAAAATCGACAAGCCGGGCGCTGATCTCGATCGCATCCGTAGCGAACTGTCGGTTCACGGTGTGACCTCGGAAGAGTGGGGCGGCGACACCCCGTTCGTATCGGTTTCGGCGAAAGTCGGTACGGGTGTGGACGAGTTGCTCGAAGCCGTTCTGCTGCAAGCCGAAGTTCTGGAACTGAAAGCAACGCCTTCGGCTCCTGGCCGTGGCGTCGTGGTTGAATCGCGTCTCGACAAGGGTCGTGGTCCGGTTGCAACCGTTCTGGTTCAAGACGGTACCCTGCGTCAAGGCGACATGGTATTGGTCGGTTCGAACTATGGCCGTGTACGTGCCATGCTCGACGAGAACGGCAAGCCAATCAAAGAAGCGGGTCCTTCCATCCCTGTCGAGATCCTCGGCCTGGACGGTACCCCGGACGCTGGCGATGAGATGAGTGTGCTGTCGGACGAGAAGAAAGCCCGTGAAGTGGCTCTGTTCCGTCAAGGCAAGTTCCGCGAGGTCAAACTGGCTCGCGCTCACGCCGGCAAGCTTGAAAACATCTTCGAGAACATGGGCCAGGCAGAGAAGAAGACGCTTAACATCGTCCTCAAATCTGACGTCCGTGGTTCGCTGGAAGCGTTGAACGGCGCCTTGAACGGCCTGGGTAACGACGAAGTGCAAGTGCGTGTTGTCGGTGGCGGTGTCGGTGGTATCACCGAGTCCGACGCCAACCTGGCACTGGCCTCCAACGCTGTACTGTTTGGCTTCAACGTGCGTGCCGATGCTGGCGCTCGTAAGATCGTCGAGCAGGAAGGTCTGGATATGCGTTACTACAACGTAATCTACGACATCATCGAAGACGTCAAGAAAGCCCTCACCGGTATGCTGGGCAGCGATGTTCGCGAGAACATCCTGGGTACCGCTGAAGTGCGTGACGTGTTCCGTTCGCCGAAGTTTGGCGCGATCGCCGGATGCATGGTTATCGAAGGTGTTGTTCACCGTAACCGTCCAATCCGTGTACTGCGTGAAGACATCGTTATCTTCGAAGGCGAGCTGGAATCCCTGCGCCGCTTCAAGGATGACGCGTCCGAAGTACGTGCCGGCATGGAATGCGGTATCGGCGTGAAGAGCTACAACGACGTTAAAGCTGGCGACAAGATCGAAGTCTACGAGAAGGTTCAGGTTGCTCGCAGCCTCTAACTCGCGCACTTCAAGGGCCACGGCGAGCCGCCGCATGCAAGTGCGCGGCACGGCGTCAGGACTCTAAACGCAACGCCCGGTCTGGCTTTTGTCAGGCCGGGCGTTTGCCGCTTTCAGACCCTTCGGGTTTCACCGTGGGGCAGTAACAGGTAACAAGACATGGCAAAAGAATACAGCCGTACCCAACGTATCGGCGATCAGATGCAGCGTGAGCTGGCACAGCTGATCCGTCGTGAAGTCAAAGACCCGCGTGTCGGCTTGGTCACCATTACCGCTGTTGAAGTCAGCCGTGACGTCGGTCACGCGAAGATCTTCATCACCGTGATGGGGCAGGACAACGCCGAAGACATCGCGCAAAGCATCAAGGTGCTCAACTCCGCCGCCGGTTTCCTGCGCATGCAGTTGGCTCGCGAAATGAAGTTGCGCAGCGTTCCGCAGTTGCACTTTCACTACGACGAAAGCGTCGTGCGTGGTGCTCATCTGTCGGCATTGATCGAACGTGCAGTAGCTGAAGACAATCAGCATCCGGTTGCGGCAGAAGCCGAAGACACCAAGGAGTAATCGGTGGCTCAGGTCAAACGTATCCGTCGTAACGTCAGCGGCATCATCCTGCTCGACAAACCACTGGGGTTCACCTCCAATGCGGCGTTGCAGAAGGTCCGCTGGCTGCTGAACGCCGAGAAGGCCGGGCACACCGGCAGTCTCGATCCGCTGGCCACCGGCGTGTTGCCGTTGTGCTTCGGTGAGGCCACCAAGTTTTCGCAGTATCTGCTCGATTCCGACAAGGGTTACGAAACCCTGGCGCAACTGGGCAAGACCACCACCACGGCCGATGCCGAGGGTGATGTGTTGCTGGAGCGCCCGGTGACCGTTGGTCGCGCCGATGTCGAAGCAGTACTGCCGAAATTTCGTGGGCAAATCAGTCAGATACCGCCCATGTACTCGGCGCTCAAACGTGATGGCCAGCCGTTGTACAAGCTGGCCCGGGCAGGTGAAGTAGTGGAGCGCGAACCGCGTTCTGTTACTATTACGCGCTTGGAATTACTGGCCTTTGAAGGTGATACTGCGCGGCTTGCAGTGGATTGCACCAAAGGTACCTATATCCGCACCCTGGTGGAGGATATCGGTGAGCAACTCGGTTGTGGCGCTTACGTTGCTGGACTGCGACGTACCCAGGCCGGGCCTTTCACGCTGGCCCAGACGGTCACGCTTGAAGAGTTGGAAGCGGTGCATGCTGAAGGCGGCAACGAAGCGGTCGATCGCTTCCTGATGCCATCGGACAGCGGTCTGCTGGATTGGCCACTGTTGCAGTTCTCGGAGCACAGCTCGTTCTACTGGCTTAACGGCCAACCGGTACGAGCCCCGGATGCACCGAAGTTCGGCATGGTACGGGTACAGGATCACAATGGTCGCTTCATCGGTATCGGTGAAGTGAGCGAAGACGGGCGCATCGCGCCACGTCGACTGATTCGGTCAGAATGACCGAACGAGGGTGGCTGTTAACAGGCACGGTCACTACTCATTTTTAGATACAGGGATTTGTCCCTGGCCTGTTGAAGCTGTTTCTTTGAAACAGTTTCCTGATAAAAGGATTGCCTCATGGCTCTCGACGTTCAAGAAAAAGCTCAAATCGTAGCTGACTACCAGCAAGCTGTTGGTGACACTGGTTCGCCAGAAGTGCAAGTTGCACTGCTGACCCACAACATCAACAAGCTGCAAGGTCACTTCAAGGCCAACGGTAAAGATCACCACTCCCGTCGTGGTCTGATCCGCATGGTAAACCAGCGTCGTAAGCTGCTGGACTACCTGAAAGGCAAGGATCTGGGTCGTTATCAGGCTCTGATCGGTCGCCTGGGTCTGCGTCGCTAATAAGCGATTGCGCTAGAGGTTGGTTGTCTGTCGTACGTCAGTGGGTTTCCCGCTGGTGTATGGCAGGCTCCCAGCCTCAAGTTTTATCTGGATACCTGCTTTACCTGGACAATGACAGTCGGGCCGATTCCCGGTGTTGCCCAAGAATTTCGCAAGAAGACAAGTTCCCCAAGAGCCACAAAAGAAGGTAGGACACCGTGAACCCGGTAATCAAAAAATTCCAGTTCGGTCAGTCGACCGTTACCCTCGAGACTGGCCGTATCGCCCGTCAGGCCTCCGGCGCAGTATTGGTCACCGTTGACGACGACGTCAGCGTATTGGTGACTGTGGTCGGCGCCAAGCAAGCTGATCCAGGCAAGGGCTTCTTCCCTCTGTCTGTTCACTACCAGGAAAAAACTTACGCTGCCGGTAAGATCCCTGGCGGTTTCTTCAAGCGTGAAGGCCGTCCTTCCGAGAAAGAAACCCTGACTTCCCGACTGATCGACCGTCCGATCCGTCCGCTGTTCCCAGAAGGCTTCATGAACGAAGTGCAGGTTGTCTGCACCGTCGTTTCCACCAGCAAGAAGACCGATCCGGACATCGCTGCGATGATCGGTACCTCGGCTGCGCTGGCCATTTCCGGCATTCCTTTTGATGGCCCGATCGGCGCTGCCCGCGTTGCGTTCCACGAAAGCACCGGCTACCTGCTGAACCCGACTTACGAACAACAGAAAGCTTCGAGCCTGGACATGGTCGTTGCCGGTACTTCGGAAGCCGTGTTGATGGTTGAATCGGAAGCCAAAGAGCTGACTGAAGACCAGATGCTGGGCGCGGTACTGTTTGCTCACGACGAGTTCCAGGTGGTGATCAACGCCGTTAAAGAACTGGCTGCCGAAGCTGCCAAGCCAACCTGGACCTGGGCTCCTCAACCAGAAGCCACCGCTCTGCTGGGCGCTATCCGTGCCGAGTTCGGCGACGCGATCTCCCAGGCTTACACCATCACCATCAAGGCCGACCGTTACGCTCGTCTGGGCGAACTGAAAGACCAGGTGGTTGCCAAGCTGTCCGGTGAAGAAGGTCAGCCTTCCTCCAGCGAAGTCAAAGCGGCTTTCGGCGAAATCGAATACCGCACCGTTCGCGAAAACATCGTAAACGGCAAACCACGTATCGACGGTCGCGACACCAAGACCGTACGTCCTTTGAACATCGAAGTCGGTGTTCTGCCGAAGACCCACGGTTCGGCGTTGTTCACCCGTGGCGAAACCCAGGCTCTGGTCGTTGCAACACTGGGCACCGCCCGTGATGCACAGCTGTTGGACACCCTGGAAGGCGAGAAAAAAGACCCGTTCATGCTGCACTACAACTTCCCTCCGTTCTCGGTAGGTGAGTGTGGTCGCATGGGTGGTGCTGGTCGTCGCGAAATCGGTCATGGCCGTCTGGCCCGTCGTTCGATTGCAGCCATGCTGCCTGCCGCTGACGTGTTCCCGTACACCATCCGTGTTGTGTCGGAAATCACCGAATCCAACGGTTCGAGCTCCATGGCTTCGGTCTGCGGCGCTTCCCTGGCTCTGATGGATGCCGGCGTTCCGATGAAGGCACCGGTTGCCGGTATCGCCATGGGGCTGGTTAAAGAAGGCGAGAAATTCGCCATCCTGACCGACATCCTGGGTGACGAAGACCACCTCGGCGACATGGACTTCAAAGTAGCCGGTACCGCCAAAGGTGTTACCGCGCTGCAGATGGACATCAAGATCAAGGGCATCACCGAAGAAATCATGGAAATCGCTCTGGGCCAAGCCCTGGAAGCGCGCCTGAACATCCTCGGTCAGATGAACCAGATCATTGGCCAGTCGCGTACCGAACTGTCGGAAAACGCTCCGACCATGATCGCGATGAAAATCGACACCGACAAAATCCGTGATGTCATCGGTAAAGGCGGCGCGACCATTCGTGCGATCTGTGAAGAGACCAAGGCTTCGATCGATATCGAAGACGACGGCTCGATCAAGATCTTCGGCGAAACCAAGGAAGCGGCTGAAGCAGCACGTCAGCGCGTTCTGGGCATCACCGCAGAAGCTGAAATCGGCAAGATCTACGTTGGTAAGGTTGAGCGCATCGTCGACTTCGGCGCATTCGTCAACATCCTGCCTGGCAAGGACGGTCTGGTTCACATCTCGATGCTGAGCGACGCTCGCGTAGAGAAAGTGACCGACATCCTGAAAGAAGGCCAGGAAGTGGAAGTACTGGTACTGGACGTGGACAACCGCGGCCGTATCAAGCTGTCCATCAAAGACGTAGCAGCAGCCAAGGCTTCGGGTGTTTAATCACTCCCACGCCTGACCGCTTCAACGTTGTAAAAAATGCCCCGCAGTGAAAGCTGCGGGGCATTTTTTTGCCTGCAAAAAAATGAGACGAGGCATGAAGTTGCCTGACCCCAAAGTCAGTGCTAGGTTTAGCCCACTGCCCGTGTAGCTCAGTCGGTAGAGCAGCGCACTCGTAACGCGAAGGTCGCAGGTTCGATTCCTGTCTCGGGCACGAGCGACACGTTGTTTTCAGATGATCCCGAATGGTTCTGAAGGCCAGGCAAACCGGGCTTCAAACGGTTTTTTTGCGTCAGAGAGATCCTTGATGATCCAGATCCATCTTCCATTCCCCAGATCAAAGAGAACGCCATGACCGTTAAAGAATTGACCCAAGAAGCCAGACACGCAGAAGCGCTGAAGAAGTACTTGCTGGAATCGCCCCAGCTAGCTGAAGAGATCAAGGACTTGCCAGCCGATGATCAGAAAGACCAGATCCAGTGGGCGTTCGAGGATGAGGCAGAGTCTCAGGGCTTGCAGCCGTGGGAGCTGACGCTCAAGTACACCTCAACCCCTGAAGAGTTCGAGGCTGCGCGCCTTGTTCTGCACAAGGAGGCTGCCGAGGTGTTGGGCGTCGAGTGGGAAGAGTACTGCGAGATGAATAATCTGGTGGTCTGATAAAAACGCCAGCCTCACGAGGCTGGCGTTTTTCATTCACACCGGCGTAATCAAAGGCTCAGGCGCATCGACAGATCGACAGCCTTCACATCCTTGGTCATCGCACCAATCGAGATGTAATCCACCCCGGTTTCGGCGATTGGTAGTAGCGTGCTTTCGTTGATACCGCCGCTGGCCTCCAGTTTCGCCTTGCCGCCGTTCAGGCGCACGGCTTCGCGCATATCATCCAGACTCAATTCATCGAGCATGATGATGTTGGCACCGGCCGCCAGGGCTTCCTTCAGCTCCTCCAGGCTTTCCACTTCGATCTCCACCGGTTTGCCCGGGGCAATCTTGTGCGCGGCTTTGATGGCCTCCGGGATGCCACCGCAGGCGGCAATATGGTTTTCCTTGATCAGGAAGGCGTCGTACAGGCCGATGCGGTGGTTATGGCACCCGCCGCAGGTCACGGCGTACTTCTGCGCCAGACGCAGCCCCGGCAAGGTTTTACGGGTGTCGAGCAACTTCACCTGAGTCTCGGCAACGTAATCCGCCAGGTACTGCGCACGCGTGGCCACGCCAGAAAGCAACTGCAGGAAGTTTAGTGCACTGCGTTCGCCCGTCAGTAGCGAGCGCGCCGGGCCTTCGAGGTGGAACAGCACCTGATTGGGTTTCACCCGCTCGCCATCGCGCACCTGCCAGTGCACCGCAACACGTGGATCCAGCTGCCGAAACACTGCATCAACCCAGGCTGTGCCGCAGATGACGGCAGCGTCGCGGGTGATGATCGTGGCTTTGGCCAGGCGTTCGGCCGGGATCAGCTGAGCGGTGATGTCGCCGCTGCCGATGTCTTCGAGCAACGCACGGCGCACGTTGGCTTCGATTTCGGCGGTCAAATCGGCGAGACGTAGATTCGGCATAACGGACTCCACAAACAAAGTGGCCCGATTATAGGGCCATGGCGCTGGGCAACCCAAGGCATCAGAGGCGTTCCCATCGCTCTGAAACCTGCATTTGGTCGATTCGCTTGAGCAATCGGCACTAAGTCAGCGCCTGCCATAAGCGTCTATTTCAATGGGAAACGCAGAGTCTGCTGGTAGAGGGGGCATCTTTTGCAAGATAATTCGCCTTGCTTTTGACGTCATGGCTTTGACGTGGATTTGGATTGACGACTATTCGAAGACTCACCGTTTCAGGAGGCCTGAATGCACAACGACGGGAATGTAGTGCCTTTGCACAAGGTTGCTACCGACCAGGCGACTCACTCGCCGCTCGCCCGCCTGCCTGTGATTCTGCTTCAGGTTCGCGACAAGGCCGCCCAACAGCTCAGGCGTGGTTTGCAGGAACTGTTCGATAACGCCGACGACACGCTGTTCGAAATGGCCGACCGGGCCCGCAATGACGTCGAACAGAACATCTTCTTCGAAGCCATGCGCGACTTGCGCCTCAAGCGCAAAAACATCGAACGCGGCTTTCTCGAACAATTTTTCGAGGCTTTTGTCAGCCTCACCCAGTACGACATCACTCAGTCTGCCTCGCCCCAGTCGTTGGCCTTCGACACCTCGGTGGCGCTGCCCAATGACGACGTGGAGCGCAGCGTGGCAGTGGAGGCGATGGTCAGCAAAGTGCTGAACCGCGACGGCTTCGCCCTGGAGCAACTGACTGCCCGACTCAGCGCACTGCTGGGCAGGGAACTGCTCGATCGGCACAACCCCATGGGGCCGGCGATGCTCTGCGAATATTTTTTGCAGGCCGGGCGTAACCTGGGGGTGGAGATCAAGGTCAAGCTGATCATCCTCAAACTGTTCGAACGCTATGTGCTCAGGGATGCCAGTCAGCTCTACGCCGAAGCCAATCAATTGCTGGCTGCCACCGGTGTTTTACCCGACCTTAAGCCCGCCCCTGCGCGTCGGGCCACGGATCGTGCGGCTGCCGGCGTCGCTACTGATCCCGCACAGGCCAGCACTCGCGTCGGTGGCCCGCCGATCGACGACAGCGTGCAGGAAGTCTTTGCGGCGTTGCAGGAGCTGCTGTTTCACGTGCGTGGCAGTGTCGCGCCAACCCTTGAAGCCAGTGCCCGGACACAGCCGATTTCCACCCGTGACCTGATGCGCCTGCTCTCGCACTTGCAGCAATACGTGCCGGCGCCGGCAGCCCAGGACGACTTCGATCTGCGAAACCAGCTCGAACAACTGCTGACCCGGGTCAGCGTCAAAAGTGGCAAGTCACGCGTGGTTGGGGTGGCTGACGAAGACGTGATCAACCTGATCGCCATGCTCTTCGAATGCATCCTCGATGACCGCAACCTGCCGGACTCGCTCAAGGCGTTGATCGGCCGTTTGCAGATCCCGATGCTGAAAGTGGCGGTGCTCGACAAGAGCTTCTTCAGCCGCAGCAGTCACCCGGCCCGACGCCTGCTCAATGAAATCGCCACCGCAGCCATGGGTTGGGGCGAGTGCGATGACCATGAGCGCGACAGCCTGTATCTGCGCATCGAGCAAGTGGTGCAACGGTTGCTGAACGATTTTGTCGATGATCCGGCGATCTTTTCCGAATTGCTCGCAGATTTTCTCGCCTTCACCAGCGACGAGCGCCGTCGCAGTGAGCTGCTGGAGCAACGTACCCGTGACGCCGAAGAAGGCCGCGCCAGGACTGAACTGGCCCGTCAGAGCGTCGAACAGGTGCTGAATCAGGCCTTGTTGGGCAAAGTATTGCCGCAGCGGGTGGTCGTGTTTGTCCAGGAAGCGTGGAGCCAGGTGCTGCTGCTGACCTGTCTCAAGCACGGCGATCAGTCGGCCGAGTGGCACGCCGATGTGCAGTCCATGGAGCAATTGATCTGGAGCGTGCAACGTCATGATGAATCCGATGCGAGCCTGCGCTTGTTGGCGCTGGTGCCTGGATTGCTCAAGTCGTTGCGCGACGGGCTGAGCAGTTCGGCCTTCGATCCGTTCGCCACCAGCGAATTTTTCAGTGAGCTGGAAGCCTTGCACGTTCAGCTGTTCGAACGTCCAGGGCAAAAGCTTGAGCAGTCTGTCGATACTCCGGTAATGGTCGAGGTGCTGCAGGGAATCGTCCTGCGAACCGCCGACGAAGGGCCGGTCGATACGCCGTCAGTGCGCTTGCCGGAAGACGATGCCGGTCTGCTTCAGGTCGATCAACTGCGGTTGGGGTGCTGGGTCGAGTTTCAGGAAGACGAGGAAAACACCCTTCGCTGCAAGCTGGCGGCGATCATTGAAGCCGCCGGCAAGTACATTTTCGTCAATCGCACCGGGATGAAGGTGCTGGAGCGCAGCCGCACCGGTCTGGCGCTGGAATTTCGTCGTGGCGCAGTGCGCGCGCTGGACGACACCTTGCTGTTCGACCGGGCGCTGGAGTCGGTGATCGGCAACCTGCGGCGCCTCAATCGCGGCAAGTGATCGCGCCCCGAGGGTCTATCGCGGCATACTGGGCGCCAACACAGTCGTCGTTGAAGGAACCTGTATGCAGTTGGACCCCGCGAGCGGTTGGTGTCAGGGCGTAGATATTTGCCCCTCGCCCAACTTCAATGCGCGCCCCTCGGACGAAGTTTCCCTGCTGGTGATCCACAACATCAGTTTGCCGCCTGCGCAATTCGCCACCGGCAAGGTGCAGGAATTTTTCCAGAATCGTCTGGATGTCACGGAGCATCCCTACTTTGAAGGGATCGCCGACCTGCGTGTGTCTGCGCACTTTCTGATCGAACGTGACGGCACCGTCACTCAGTTTGTCTCTTGTCTTGAGCGTGCCTGGCATGCCGGCGTCTCGAGTTTCGAAGGGCGGGAAACCTGTAACGATTTTTCCGTGGGCATCGAACTTGAAGGCACGGATGATCTGCCGTTCACCGACGCTCAGTATCAAGCGTTGACGACCCTGACCCGGCAGCTGCAAAGCGCCTTCACGGCCATCACCGTAGAGCGCATCTGCGGGCATTGCGACATCGCACCCGGGCGCAAGACTGATCCGGGACCGGCGTTTGACTGGGCACGCTATCGCGCGGCTCTGGCAAAAGCTGCTCTGGAAAATAAGGAGTAACAATGAGTTTTCTGGTGTTGCTGTTGGCGGTCTGGATCGAGAAGTTCTCGGCCCTGCGTCATCGGATTCAGCGCGATGGTGGATGGGTTCGCGAGCTGAACAAGCTTGAGGTCAGTCCGCGTCTGGCGAAAAGTCCGTGGCTGATCTTGGTCATACTGGTGTTGTTGCCAGTGGCATTGCTGGGTTTGCTGCTACTGGTACTGGACCCGGTGGCTTACGGTCTGCTGGCGTTGCCGGTGCACCTGCTGGTGGTGATTTACAGTCTGGGCCGCGGTGATCTGCTGGCCGGTCTCGGGCCGTTTCGCGATGCCTGGCGCCGGGAAGACCTGCAAGCTGCCGCTCATGTAGCGGACCGCGATGTGGGTATCTGCGCCGATAGCGGCGAACAATTGCTGGAACGGGTCGAAGGGCATTTGCTGTGGGAGGCTTATCAGAGCTTTTTTGCGGTGATTTTCTGGTACTTCCTGCTGGGGCCGGTCGCGGCCCTGAGCTATCGACTGCTGGCCCTGGCCGAAGAACACGGGCAGAACCCGGCCGTGGTCGAGCGCGCGGCAAAACTGCGTCATGCGTTCGACTGGGTGCCGGTGCGTCTGCTGGCGGCGAGTTTTGCGTTGGTCGGCAACTTTGTCGCGGTCAGCCGGGTGATGCTGCACGAACTGCTGAACTGGAACATCAGCGCCGCCCAATTGATCGAGAAGGTCGGGCTGGTGGCCGGTGAAATCCCGGCACCGGTGGTCGGGCCTGACGGCATCAACAGCCTCGACCGGATCTGGGAACTGCTGCTGCGCGCGGCGGTGCTCTGGTACGCCGGTTTTGCGTTGTGGACCGTCCTTCCGTAAGCACGCTGACCCCTGCAGCTGGCGCAGCCTGCGTCCGGCTGCGCAGCAGTCGCCAACTCAGTCACTGCGGTTTGTCTGGCTCACTGCGTAATCTTACGACTGCTGCGCAGCCGGACGCAGCCTTCGGCAGCTGCTATGTATGGACTCGCCCCCACTGTCTACCCGCTTTTAAAAAAACTGCCGCCCCGTTGCATCTATGTATTAGGCCTACTCGAGGAAGCCGTCGTCGGCTTCTGGCCAAAATTGGAAGAGCTCGTGGCATGCCGATTACAGTCAGGCCTCGAAGGCCACTAGCAGCTTAGGCATCTATCCACGCCGGTCTTACCAGGGGTCAATGTTTTTTCAGCAACAGGTTGGTCAGTAGGTACCTCGGTGGCAGAACTCGGTGGATCAGTGGCTCATCGTCGCTTGCTGGCCGTCGGCGGGCTGGCGACGATAAGTCTGGTCATTCTGTAAAAGCACCCAGACGATGCGCAGGTTGCGATTGGCCAACCTGACCGCTGCGTCCTTGCGGCCCAATCGGCTCATCCAGCGCAACAAACGGCGGTCGTCGGGCTGTTGGGAATCAGGTCGCAACTGCTGCAATACCGCGTGGGCACCCTGGATCATCAGGCTGCGCAAATAGCTATCGCCTCGCTTGGTCATGTCCCCCAGTTGAATCGTCTTCCCGCTGCTGTGCTGATCAGGGACCATGCCGAAGTACGCGGCGAACATGCGAGCATTGGGAAAACGCTCAGGCTTGGTTTCCTTGGCCACCAGCGCCGTAGCGGTGATTGGGCCGATACCGCGCACAGTCATCAACCGTTTGGCTGTCTTGTCGGCGTTCGCGGCCACTTCCAGGCGTCCCGTCAGGACGTTGATGCGCTCGCCCAAATGGCGCCACTCGGCCAACAGTTCGTCGATCAGTTCGCGCAACATGGCAGGCACCGGCTGAGTGGCATCCTCCAATATCCGCGGGATTCTCTGGCTGATCGCGACGTCGCCCTGTGCCAGCGCAATCCCGTGCTCAAGCAGCAGGCCGCGCATCTGATTACTCACGGCGGTGCGGCGACGCACGTAACCTTGACGAGCGCGATGCAGTGCCTGCATGGCCAGCGCTGCGACACTTTTGACCGGCACTGCGCAGATCTTTTCGTCGCGACCGGCACGCAGGATTGCCAGCGCATCGTTACGATCATTTTTAGGGCCGCTGCGATGCTTGGCCACCAGACCGGCAGGAAGGATCCGCGCCAGGTTGCCTTGATCCTGCAACTGCCGGGCCCAAGCTTGAGCGCCCGGGCCGGTCTCCATCAGGACCACGACATGAGGCGGCAGCTGGCGGAGAAACTCGTAGAACGCCTCGCGCGACTTGATCCGCTGCTCATAATGCACCTTGCCGAGGGCGTCTTCGCCGGCGAGCTGGAAAACATGCTTGGCCAGGTCGACCGCCACGGTAGTGCAGGCCGATAAATCGGCAGAAGACAAAGATTGATCAATCGAAGTATGCTTTTTCATGGACTCGCCCTCGCTGTCGTTGGCTGTTTAGACTGCCACCGTGGCGCATTGACGCCTCGGCGTGGGCGAGTCCATTCAATTACAGGACCGCGTACGCCGTGTCGTTAACCTTAAGTTACAAAACCTCTCGCCGATTTGAGCTATACAGAGACAGCGCCGAATAGTGGCTATCTGCTCTCGACCCGCGCCTGCCAATAAAAATAAGAAATCAAAGGGAGACTTCCAGTGAAGAGCTTGCTCTATCCCGCCGTCGCGCTGATGAATCGCCTGAGCTTTGGCATGAAGTTCAGCCTGATCAGCGTGCTGTTCCTTGTGCCGATGTTGGTGACCAACTTCTATCTGGTGCGCGATTCTTATCGAGAATTCCAGGGCACCCGGGTCGAACTGCAAAGCCTCGACCTGCTGGGCAGCAGCCTGACGTTACGGCGCGATCTGGAAACCCTGAACAATCTGGTGCAGATCAACGTCACCCTAGGTCAGTCCGGCAAGGCCGGCAATATCGAGTCGCAGATCAGTACCTTGGGGCAAAGTGTGTTGACCCGTTTGCAAGGGCTGACGGCGATGACCACTGACCCCGAGCAAATCATGGTTTTTGATGGCAAGCGCGATGAAATGATCGCCGCGTTCAAGGCCCAGCAAGCGGAAAATTCCCTGCAAAGCAAAAGCGCGATGATCGGCAAGTTGCTCGGCAACGCACAAATTTTCAGCCAGATCATCGCCAGTCAGGCCGGCCTCAGCCGCGACACCCAGAGCGACATGCGCCAGCTGAGCGAACTCATTACCAATGTCACCCCGCCCGTTACCCAGCTTCTGGGCGAAGGCCGGGCGATGGGCTCTTTTTCGCTGGGGCAGGGCTTTCTCAACTCAGCATCGAGTACCCGTTTTGATGAGTTGCTGGCGCAGATCGAAAAACTGCAGGCCGAATATGCCCTGAAGTTGCAGGACGCACTGGGCTCCAGCAAAGCGGCACGGGAAACCCTGGCCGCTCAGGCCGATAACAGCAAGGCATCGTTGAAAAAGGCCAGTGAACTGTTCGAAGAGCAGGTAGTGATGGCCGACACGCTGGATGCGCCGTGGCAGGGCTTTTACGATCAGGTCACGGGCCTGATGGACCAGACCTACCAACTCAATGAAGCCACCCTGAAGTTTCTCGGCACCCAGTTACAGCTGCGACTGGAGCAGAACCGCACGCATATGGTCTTGCAGGCCGTGGCGCTGTCGGTGGTGTTTGTGTTGATTTTTTACCTCTACGGCGGCTTCTACGCTTCGACCCGCACCACCCTCAAGCGTCTTGGCGCGGTGATGGACAAAGTCGCGGCCGGCGACATGACGGTGACCTTCAGCGCCAACAGCCGGGATGAACTGGGCGAGTTGGGCGAGGTGTTCAATGGCACCGTGAAGAAAATCCATGACCTGATCGAGCGGGTCGGCCAGACCGTCAGTGAGGTCGAGCGTCAGGCCGGGCAGGTGGAGAGCGTTTCCGCCCAGAGCAACCAGGCGGTGGCGGGGCAGCGCACGCAGATCGAGCAGGTTGCCACGGCCATGAACCAGATGTCGGCCACGTCCCTTGAGGTGGCACGCAGTGCCGCCGCGGCGGTCAGCAGCGCCCATAGCGTCAACGACGAGACCATCAGCGGTCGAGGGCTGGTGGAATCCCAGCAGGGCAGCATCGCTGCACTGGCCAGTGAGATCGATCAGTCGGTGCTGGTGATCAATCAACTGGCCAGCGACAGCCAGTCCATCAGCCGTGTGCTGGAGGTGATCAAGAGCATCGCCGAACAGACCAACCTTCTGGCCCTCAACGCCGCCATCGAAGCTGCTCGGGCTGGTGAGCAGGGCCGTGGTTTTGCGGTGGTGGCCGATGAGGTCAGAACCCTGGCCAAGCGCACCCAGCAATCGACCGAGGAAATCGAGCAGATGATCGCCAAGCTGCACAGCGGTGTCGGCGCTGCGGTGAAGGCGATGGGTACCAGTCATCAGATGGCCAACGGCACGGTGGGGCAGTCGGAAAAGGTTCAGCAAGCGCTGGAAAACATCCTCGGTGCCGTCGGCATGATCGTCGATCAGAACCAGCAAATCGCCGCCGCGGTAGAGCAGCAGACCGCCGTGGCTCACGACATCGACCAGAATATTGTCGAAATCAACCGCGCCGGTGAGCGTACTGCCGAAGGTGCACACCAGACCGAGGATGCCAGTCGCGCGTTGTCGGCTCAGGTGGTGGAGTTGAAGCAACTGATCAGCGCGTTCCGGGTCTGAAAAACACCCCGGATCACCAGTTGAACAGCTCACAAGCATTGGCAGTGCTGGCGGCGGCCAATTGCTCAGGGCTGATCGCCATGATCCCGGCCAGTGCCGAGCAGATGGCCGGCAGATGCGCCGGGCTGTTGCGTTGGCCGGGGAACATGGCGGGCGCCATGTCCGGCGAATCGGTTTCCAGTACCACCGATTCAAGCGGCAAGTCGGCCAGCACGCGATGCATGCGTAACGCCTGAGGCCAGGTCGCGGCTCCGCCCAGGCCCAGTTTGAAGCCGAGCTTGATGTATTCGCGGGCTTCTTCTTTGCTGCCGGCGAAGGCATGAATGATCCCCGCGCGTTTCAAGCGAAACCGTTTAAGCGTGGCAATCACCGCCGCGTGGCTGCGTCGCACATGAATCAGCGCGGGAAGATTGAAGTCCGCCGCCAGTTGCAGTTGCGCATCGAACAGTACCTGTTGACGTTCACGGTCCAGGGTTTCGATAAAGTAATCCAGACCGATCTCGCCCACCGCGCACAACTGCCGATGACCCGCCAATCGGGTCAGCCAATCACCCAGTTCGTGTAAATCTTCAGGGCGATGATCATCCAGATACACCGGATGCAAACCGAACGCCGCATACAGGTCGGGATCGCTTTGCACCAGATCCCAGACCCGCTGCCAATTGCCCTGATAAACCCCCAGCACCACTATTCGCCGCACGAAGAGGGCGCGGCTCTCGGCCAACAACGCCGTGCGATCCTCGTCGAAGTCCGGAAAATCCAGATGAGTGTGGCTGTCGATCAGCTCCACGGTTCAGTCCTGGCGAATACGCTGCTTGAAGGTCCGCGCGATGGCCTGCACGCCGGGTCGGTAGTCCGATTGCTCGATGGCGGCCAAGGCCAGTTCCAGCGCTTTGTCGGCGATAAGCTGATGCTGCTGGGCCATGGCGTTGACCGGCAGCGGCAGGAAATCCAGCAGCTGCGTGTCGCCGAATGTGCCGAGGCGCAGTGGGCGGGTTTTGAGCGGGAAGTCGTGCAAGGCATCGAATACGCCCTGAAGCAGCACGTAGGAAGTCGTCACCAGCGCATCCGGCAAATGGCCCAAACGCTGTAGCAGTTCTTCCATCAACTGTTTGCCGCACTCACGGCTGAACGACTCGCCGTGTTCGATCAGCACCTCGCCTTTGAACCCGTCCAACGCTTCTTTGAAACCGCCCGCTCGCTCCTGGCTGATGCTCAGTTCGGGGCGTGCGCCGATCAGTGCGATCTGCTTGGGCAGCGGCGCCAGTAGACTGCGGGTCAGTTGCAGGCTGGCCTCGCGGTCATCGCTGATCACCGAACAGAAATGCTCAGGCTCCATGACCCGGTCGATCGCGATGATCGGAATGCCCTTGGCCTGCAATTGGTGATAGCTGTCATCGCCGGCTGGCAGGCAACTGGCAACGATCAATGCATCGCAGCGCCGGGCCCGGAACAGTTTCAGCAATTGCCGTTCGCTGTCCGGTGCATCGTCGGAACTGGCGATCAACAGCTGATAGCCGCGAGCGCGGGCGCCTTGTTCCAGCAGTTTGGCGATGCGCGCGTAACTGGGGTTTTCCAGGTCCGGCAGAATGAAACCCAAGGTGCGGGTGTGCCGACTGCGCAGCCCAGCAGCTTGGGGATTGGGCGTAAAGCCATGTTGTTCGACGACCGCGCGCACGCGCTCGACGGTGGCACTGCTGATACGTTGTTGTTCTGCCTTGCCATTGATGACGTAGCTGGCGGTGGTAACGGACACACCGGCCAACTGGGCGATATCACTGAGTTTCAACCCGGGTTTTCCTTGTTTTTTCGAGCTTGCCTCGACATTGTCGCCAATCCTACCCGATTAAGGCAGACGACCATCGTCGCGACGCATCCGACAATTGGACTTCAAGGATGAGACATTATCGAGTAACGTGCCAATCATTCTAGATTAAACGTTTCAGCAAGCGTATTTTCTACGTTACAGGCTCCTTTGCCGGTTCTGCCGCGAAACCGCCAAAACTGCCCCTGAAAAGGTGTGCCTAAGAGCCTAAGCTGAATCATTCAAAACAATACCTGGCGTCACAAGGCGCCAAAAAGGAGAAAGCATGCTCGAGCTCACCATAGAGCAGATATCCATGGGCCAATCGGCTGTGGATAAGTCCGCAGCGTTGCACCTGCTGGCGCAGCATCTGGTCACCGATGGCCTGGTGGCCGAGGGTTATCTCGCCGGGTTGCAGGCGCGCGAAGCCCAGGGCTCGACCTTTCTCGGTCAAGGTATTGCCATCCCCCACGGTACGCCGGAAACCCGCGACCAGGTGTTTTCCACCGGCGTGCGGTTGATGCAGTTCCCTGAAGGCGTGGACTGGGGCGACGGTCAGATCGTCTACCTGGCGATTGGTATTGCGGCCAAATCCGACGAACACCTGCGTCTGTTGCAATTGCTGACCCGCGCCCTCGGCGAAACCGACCTGGGCCAGGCGCTGCGCCGCGCCAGTTCCGCCGAAGCCTTGCTGAAATTGCTGCAAGGCGCGCCGCAAGAACTGGCGCTGGATGCACAGATGATCGGCCTCGGTGTGTCCGCCGATGACTTCGAAGAGCTGGTCTGGCGCGGTGCACGTTTGCTGCGCCAGGCCGACTGCGTGAGCAACGGTTTCTCTGCCGTGTTGCAGCAGGTCGACGCGCTGCCGCTGGGCGATGGCTTGTGGTGGCTGCACAGCGAGCAAACGGTCAAGCGTCCGGGCCTGGCCTTCGTCACGCCGGATAAACCCATGCGCTACCTCGGCCAGCCGCTCAGCGGTCTGTTCTGTCTGGCCAGCCTCGGTGAAGCCCATCAGGCCTTGCTCGAGCTTCTTTGTGCGTTGCTGATTGAAGGTCGCGGCCACGAATTGGGCCGCGCCACCAGCAGCCGTAAAGTCCTCGAAGTCCTGGGCGGTGAGCTGCCGGCCGATTGGCCCAGCGCTCGCATCGCCCTGGCCAACGCCCACGGCTTGCACGCGCGCCCGGCGAAGATCCTCGCGCAACTGGCGAAGAGTTTTGAAGGTGAAATCCGCGTACGCATCGTCGATGGCCAGGACAGCGCGGTGTCGGTGAAGAGCTTGAGCAAACTGCTCAGCCTCGGTGCTCGTCGCGGTCAGGTGTTGGAATTTGTCGCCGAACCGAGCATCGCCGCCGATGCCTTGCCAGCCTTGCTGGCCGCCATCCAAGAAGGCCTCGGTGAAGAAGTCGAGCCGCTGCCAGCCGTGAGCCAGCAGCGCGAAGTGATTGCCGATGTGGCCGAAGTGGTCCTCGCACCAGCCTCCGGCAGTCTGGTTCAGGCCATCGCCGCCGCACCGGGCATCGCCATCGGCCCGGCGCACATTCAAGTGCTGCAAACCATTGAGTACCCGCTGCGCGGTGAGTCTGCCGCCATCGAGCGCGAGCGTCTCCAACAGGCGTTGGCGGACGTGCGTCGCGACATCGAAGGCCTGATTGAACGCAGCAAGTCCAAGGCCATTCGCGAGATCTTCATCACCCACCAGGAAATGCTCGACGACCCGGAATTGACCGATGATGTCGACACCCGTCTCAAGCAGGGCGAAAGCGCCGAAGCGGCGTGGATGGCGGTGATTGAAGCGGCGGCCAAACAACAGGAATCGCTGCAGGACGCCTTGCTCGCCGAGCGCGCCGCCGACTTGCGCGACATCGGCCGTCGAGTGCTGGCGCAACTGAGTGGCGTCGAAACCCCGAGCGAGCCTGAGCAACCGTACATTCTGGTGATGGATGAAGTCGGTCCGTCCGACGTCGCCCGCCTTGATCCGGCCCGTGTCGCTGGCATCCTCACTGCCCGTGGCGGCGCCACCGCTCACAGTGCAATTGTCGCCCGAGCCCTCGGAATTCCGGCGTTGGTCGGCGCCGGCCCGGCCGTGTTGCTGCTGGCACCGGGCACGCCGTTGCTGATTGATGGCCAACGCGGTCGCCTGCACGTGGACGCCGACGCGGCGACCTTGCAGCGCGCCACCGAAGAGCGCGACACCCGCGAGCAACGTCTGAAAGCCGCCGCAGAACAACGTCATCAACCGGCACTGACCACTGACGGCCATGCAGTCGAAGTGTTCGCCAATATCGGTGAAAGTGCCGGCGTGACCAGCGCGGTGGAGCAGGGCGCCGAAGGCATTGGCCTGCTGCGCACCGAACTGATTTTCATGGCTCACTCGCAAGCGCCGGACGAGGCGACCCAGGAAGTCGAATACCGCCGCGTACTCGATGGCCTGGCCGGTCGGCCGCTGGTGGTGCGCACCCTCGACGTTGGTGGCGACAAGCCGTTGCCGTATTGGCCGATCGCCAAAGAAGAAAACCCGTTCCTCGGCGTGCGCGGAATTCGCCTGACCCTGCAACGTCCGCAGATCATGGAAGCGCAATTGCGTGCCTTGCTTCGCGCTGCGGACAACCGGCCATTGCGGATCATGTTTCCCATGGTCGGCAGCGTTGATGAGTGGCGTCAGGCGCGGGACATGACCGAACGTCTGCGTCTGGAAATTCCGGTGGCGGACCTGCAACTGGGGATCATGATTGAAGTGCCGTCAGCTGCATTGCTGGCGCCGGTGCTGGCCAAAGAGGTCGACTTCTTCAGCGTCGGCACCAATGACCTGACCCAATACACCCTGGCCATCGACCGTGGTCATCCAACCTTGTCGGCCCAGGCTGACGGCTTGCACCCGGCGGTGCTGCAACTGATCGACATCACCGTGCGCGCGGCGCATGCCAACGGCAAGTGGGTCGGCGTGTGCGGCGAGTTGGCGGCCGATCCGCTGGCGGTGCCGGTGCTGGTCGGACTGGGTGTGGACGAGCTCAGTGTCTCAGGTCGCAGCATTGCCGAGGTCAAGGCGCGGGTTCGCGAACTCAGCCTGGCCCAGACCCAAATTCTTGCCCAACAGGCCCTGGCCATGGGCAGCGCAAATGAAGTGCGCGCATTAGTGGAGGCCCTGTAATGGCCAAGATCCTGACCCTGACCCTCAACCCGGCGCTGGACCTCACCGTCCAGTTGCCGCTACTTGCCCCCGGCCAAGTCAACCGTAGCGACGAGATGCACACGCATGCCGCCGGCAAAGGCGTGAACGTGGCACAAGTGCTGGCGGACCTTGGGCATCAGCTCACGGTCAGCGGTTTCCTCGGGGAGGACAACCTTCAAGCGTTCGAAACCCTGTTCGCCAAACGCGGTTTTGTCGACGCGTTCATCCGTGTTCCGGGTGAGACGCGCAGCAACATCAAACTGGCGGAAAGCGATGGGCGCATCACCGACATCAACGGTCCCGGCCCCTTGGTGAGTGAAGCCGCGCAGCAGGCGTTGCTTGATCGACTTGATCAAATTGCGCCCGATCATGACGCGGTCGTCGTTGCCGGCAGCCTGCCTCAAGGCATCAGCCCGCAATGGTTGCAGGCGTTGATTGTGCGTTTGAAAAATCTCGGTTTGAACGTGGCGCTGGACACCAGTGGTGAAGCCTTGCGAGCAGCGCTCAACGCCGGCCCGTGGCTGATCAAGCCAAACACCGAAGAGCTGGCCGACGTGCTGGGCTGCGAGGTGGTTTCGGTGGCTGCGCAAGCGCAAGCCGCGAGCCGCTTGCACGCTCAAGGCATCGAGCACGTGGTGATCTCCGACGGCGCCGATGGTGTGAACTGGTTCAGTGTCGGCTCGGCGATGCATGCCACGCCGCCCAAG
The DNA here is from genome assembly GCF_030053115.1 of Pseudomonas svalbardensis. Taxonomy (NCBI): domain Bacteria; kingdom Pseudomonadati; phylum Pseudomonadota; class Gammaproteobacteria; order Pseudomonadales; family Pseudomonadaceae; genus Pseudomonas; species Pseudomonas svalbardensis. Next base: position 932,183 of record NZ_CP125619.1, read on the forward strand.
GTCAGTGTCGTCAGCACCGTGGGCGCAGGCGATTCGTTGCTGGCCGGCATGCTCCACGGTTTGCTCAGCGCCGACACGCCGGAACAGACCTTGCGCACCGCCACGGCGATTGCCGCGATGGCGGTCACCCAGATCGGTTTCGGTATTGGCGACGCCACGCAGTTGGCGCGGCTCGAACAGGGCGTGCGCATGCGCACCCTGACAGAACAATAAGAGGGTTTGTCATGAAGTTAGCCATTGTTACGGCCTGCCCGAACGGCATGGTCACCAGTGTGCTGTGCGCCCGTTTGCTTGATGCGGCGGCCCAGCGTCAGGGCTGGAGCACCAGTGTCGAAGTCAACGATGCCGCGCACCCTGAACGCCAATTGTCGGCGGCCACGATCGAGGCGGCCGAGTGGGTATTGCTGGTGACCAGTGCGCCGGTGGATATGTCGCGATTCGTCGGCAAGCGGGTGTTCCAAAGCACCCCGGCGCAAGCCCTGCAAGATGTTGAAGCGGTGCTGCGTCGCGGTGCTGAAGAGGCTCAGGTTTACATCGCCCCCGACGCCGTGGCCGAGCCTGCCGCACTCGTAAAAAACGCCCCGCGTTTGGTCGCGATTACTGCGTGCCCGACTGGCGTCGCTCACACCTTCATGGCCGCTGAAGCCTTGCAGCAAGCGGCCAAGCGTCTGGGCTACGACCTGCAAGTGGAAACCCAGGGCTCGGTCGGTGCCCGCAATCCGTTGAGTGCAGCGGCGATTGCCGATGCGGACGTAGTGCTGCTGGCCTGCGATATCGAAGTCGCCACCGAGCGTTTTGCCGGCAAGAAGATTTACCGTTGCGGCACCGGCATCGCCCTCAAACAAGCCGAAGCGACGCTGAATAAAGCGTTGGCCGAAGGCACTCAGGAAACCGCTTCGAGCGGTGCCAAAGGCCCGGCCAAGCAAGAGAAAAGTGGCGTCTATAAACACCTGCTGACCGGCGTGTCGTTCATGCTGCCGATGGTGGTGGCGGGCGGTCTGATGATCGCCTTGTCGTTCGTGTTCGGCATCACTGCGTTCAAGGAACCGGGCACGCTCGCGGCGGCGCTGATGCAGATCGGCGGCGAGACGGCGTTCAAGCTGATGGTGCCGCTGCTGGCGGGTTACATCGCCTACTCGATCGCCGACCGTCCGGGCCTGGCGCCGGGGATGATTGGTGGTTTGCTGGCAAGTACTCTGGGCGCCGGATTTATCGGCGGGATCATTGCCGGTTTCATCGCCGGTTACGCAGCGCAGGCGATCAACCGTTATGCGCGCTTGCCACAAAGTCTTGAGGCGCTGAAACCGATCCTGATCATCCCGTTGCTGGCGAGTCTGTTCACCGGTCTGGTGATGATCTACGTGGTGGGCAAACCGGTGGCCGGGATGCTCGAAGGCCTTACGCATTTCCTCGACAGCATGGGCACCACCAACGCGATTCTGCTCGGTGTGTTGCTGGGCGGGATGATGTGCGTCGACCTTGGCGGGCCGATCAACAAAGCCGCGTATGCGTTCTCGGTGGGGCTGCTGGCGTCGCAAAGTTATGCACCGATGGCCGCGACCATGGCAGCCGGCATGGTGCCGCCGATTGGTCTTGGCATCGCCACGTTTATTGCCCGACGCAAGTTCGCCCAGGCTGAACGCGAGGCCGGTAAGGCCGCGTTGGTTTTGGGGTTGTGCTTTATCTCCGAAGGCGCGATTCCGTTTGCCGCGAAAGACCCGCTGCGGGTGATTCCGGCGAGCATTGCCGGTGGTGCGCTGACCGGTGCGTTGTCGATGTATTTCGGCTGCAAACTGATGGCGCCGCACGGCGGACTGTTCGTACTGGCGATCCCGAATGCGATCAACCATGCGCTGCTTTATTTGCTGGCGATTGTGGCGGGGAGTCTGCTGACGGCGGTGGTTTATGCGGTGGTCAAGCGGCCGGAAGTCGTTGAGCTGGCAATAGAACCCGTCAGCGCCTGACACCCCAACAATCTCCTGTAGGAGTGAGCCTGCTCGCGATGGCTGCTTAACATTCAATAGATAAGTTGACTGTTACACCGCTATCGCGAGCAGGCTCGCTCCCACAGGGGGCTGTGTCACAGTCATTTCATGCGTATGTGCTTTAGTTTTCCTTTTCAGGGAGAACACTATGAGCGAATTCGACCTCGGCCGTCGTCGCGTCATACAAGCCGTCGGTGCCGGGCTGTTGTTGCCAGGCCTGGCGCCGGCGGTGATTGCTTCGGTCAAAGATCGTCCGCAACTCACCGATGGCGTGCAGTCCGGCGACGTGCTGGGCGACCGGGCGATGATCTGGAGCCGATGTGATCGCCCTGCGCGAATGGTGGTGGAGTGGGACACCCGCAGCCTGTTCAGCAACCCTCGTCGTTTTGTCTCGCCATTGGCCGATTCCAATACCGATTTCACTGCCCGCGTCGAACTCACTGGCCTGCCCGCCGACCAAGCGATTTTCTACCGTGTGCACTTCGAAGATGCCCAGAGCGGCGTCGCCAGCGACCCCTGGTTCGGCCATCTGCGCAGCGTGCCGCAAACCCGTCGCGATATCCGTTTCGTCTGGAGCGGCGACACCGCCGGCCAGGGCTTCGGCATCAACCCGGACATCGGCGGCATGCGCATCTACGAAGCCATGCGATTGCGCCTGCCAGATTTTTTTATCAACAGCGGCGACACCATCTACGCTGACGGCCCCGTACCTGCGCAGCTCACCACAGAGAGCGGCCGCGTGTGGCGCAACATCACCACTGAAGCCAAGAGCAAAGTCGCCGAAACCCTCGACGATTATCGCGGCAATTACCGCTACAACCTCATGGACGAAAACATCCGCCGCTTCAACGCCGAGGTCCCGCAGATCTGGCAGTGGGACGACCACGAAGTGGTGAACAACTGGTCGCCGGGCAAGCAACTGGATGAGCGCTACAAGAGCAAAGATATCCACAGCCTGGTCGGCCGCGCGCGTCAGGCCTGGCTCGAATACGCACCGATGCGATTGCAGAGCGCCGATGACGGCGGGCGGATTTATCGCAAGCTCGGTTATGGGCCATTGCTTGATGTGTTCGTGCTCGATATGCGCAGCTATCGCGGGGCCAATGACGACAACCTGGGTGCCGCTAAACCTTTCCTTGGCCGTGAACAACTGGACTGGCTCAAACGTGAATTGAAGGCCTCCAATGCCCAGTGGAAAGTCATCGCTGCTGATATGCCGATTGGCCTCGGCGTACCGGATGGTGAAGTCAGTCCCGGTGTGGCGCGTTGGGAAGCCGTGGCCAATGGCGATCCGGGGCCGGCCCAGGGGCGTGAACTGGAAATTGCCGAGTTGTTGGGCTTCCTGCGGGCGCAGAAGGTGCGCAATTTAGTCTGGCTGACGGCGGATGTGCATTATTGCGCCGCGCACCATTACCACCCGGACCGTGCGTCGTTTCAGGATTTCGAACCGTTCTGGGAGTTTGTCGCCGGGCCTTTGAATGCGGGGAGTTTCGGGCCTGATTCGCTGGATAAGACCTTTGGCCCGGAAGTGGTGTTCGAGAAAGCACCACCGGCACAGAACACCTCACCGTTTGCCGGGTTTCAGTTTTTTTGTGAGGTGAATATTGATGGGCAGACGGGGGAGATGAGTGTGGTGTTGCGGGATTTGGATGGGGTTGGGGTGTTTGAGCAGAAGTTGCAGCCAGTCTGATAGATCCACCCCTCACCCCAGCCCTCTCCCCACGGGGGAGAGGGGGAAAGGGGGCCGATCTCCATTGGATTCGAAACCTGAGTGCAGTGGTCTAATTTCCCCGGACACCCCGATAGGTGGAAAATGCACCTATTGAGGAGTTCTCCATGACCGACAAACGTAAAGTATTCGACGACAGCTTCAAGCTGGAAGTTGTAAAGATGATCAAGGACCAGGGCCTGAGTGTTTCACAGGTTTGTCGTGATCTTGATATTGGTGATACGGCCGTTCGACGCTGGGTACAACAGTATGAGGCCGAGAAGTTGGGACAAGCCGGGATCGGCAAGCCGCTGACCTCTGAGCAACAGCGTATTCGTCAGTTGGAGCAAGAAAACCGTCAACTCAAGATGGATAACGATGTATTAAAAAAAGCCACCGCCTTCTTTGCCCGCGAGCTGAAGTAACGTACCGCTTGGTTCGGCAGCTGCAACAGAAGGCTTATTCGGTGGCGTATGTGTGTCGTTTGTTGGGGGTTAGTCGATCCGGCTTCTACGAGGCCAACAAGCGCGCTGAGGCTCCTGCATCGATCTGCCCCGTTGCTCTGCAACTCAAGGCGTCGTTTGCTGAAAGTGGCGGCTGCTATGGCAGTCGCCCATTGCGTAAAGCGTTACGTGCAAAGGGTATGGAAGTAGGCATTTACAAGATTCGCCGCATGATGCGCGTCAACGGCCTGCGTTCGGCCTGGAAGCGTAAATTTGTGCACACCACCGACAGCAAACATGACCTGCCGATTGCTGAAAATGTATTGAACCGCCAATTTGAACCCGAGGCGGCGAACAAGGCCTGGGTAGCAGACATTACCTACATCCGAACCCGCAGTGGCTGGTTGTATCTGGCTGTGGTGCTGGACTTGTTCTCACGCAAGGTAGTGGGCTGGTCAATGGCGCCGAACATGCCCGCTGAACTGGTGTGCAGTGCAATGCAGCTGGCGGTTGCTCAACGTCAACCGCCACCCGGCTTGATCGCCCACTCGGATCGCGGCAGCCAGTACGCGAGTGCGAGCTACAGAGCGCTGCTGGCAAGAAGTGACATGCAGCAAAGCATGAGCCGTAAAGGTAACTGCTGGGATAACGCAGTGATGGAGCGCTTCTTCCTGAGCTTGAAAATGGAGCGGGTATGGCGACGTGATTACGCCAACCATGGCGAGGCGATACGCGACATCACTGAGTACATCGTTGGGTTTTACAACAACGAACGGCTGCACTCGAAACTGGGATATCTGCCACCGACAGTTTATGAACGGGCGATGGCATCAAAATCACCTATCGAGGTGTCCGGAATTAGTTGACCACGACAGTCAGTCCCCTCTACCTCTGGGAGAGGGCTAGGGTGAGGGGCTCTTTCAGTACACGTCACGCCGGTAGCGACCTTGCTCGATCAAGCGGTCAACCTCTTCAATTCCGAGTATTTCGTTAAGCACGTGATCCACGCCTGAAGCCATCCCTTGCAAGCTGCCGCAGATGTAAATGACCGCGCCCTCGGCCAGCCATTTTTTCAGCTCGTCCGCCGACTCGCGCAGTCGATCCTGCACGTAGATCTTCTCGGCCTGATCCCGCGAGAACGCCAGGTCCAGCCGCTCCAGATCCCCCGAAATCAACCATTCTTCCAGCTCATCGCGACACAGATAGTCATGCTCGCGATTGCGTTCGCCAAACAGTAGCCAATGACGTTGCTGTCCATCGGCGATCCGCGCCTTGAGCAAGCTGCGCAGCCCGGCCAGGCCGGTGCCGTTGCCCAGCAGGATCATCGGCACCGGCTCGGTCGGCAGGTGGAAACCGCTGTTGCGCCGTACGCGCAGGCTGATGGTGCCGCCCACCGGGGCGTGTTCGGTCAGCCAGCCGGAGCCGACGCCCAGGCTGCCGTCAGGATGCCGTTCCTGGCGCACGATCAATTCCAGCACGCCATCGGCGGCGATCGAGGCGATGGAGTATTCGCGCATGGCCAAGGGCACCAGCGCATCCACCAGCGCCTGAGCATGCAGGCCGACCAAGTGAGTTCTGTTTTCTGGCAGTTGTCGACTGGCGAGGGCTTGCTCCAGCGGTTGTGACAGGCCACCGAGCGCAACCGTGGCGCGACCGTCAATGCCCAGGCCATCCAGGAAATGTTCGATCGCCCACGGACAATTGCGCGGCAACACTTCCACCAGGTCACCGGCCAGCCAACTGCTGGTGCTGGGGGCGGTGAGGCCCAGCAAGTACACGCCTGAACCCGTGCTGTCAGGGTTGAGCAACTCACGGCGGGTCAGGTTCCAGTTGTCATAGCTTGGCGCTTGCCAAGTGTCCACGGGCGCCTGTCCGGTCAGCAGGCCCAGTTGCTGCTGCCAGTGACGCAAGGCGTAAGGATCGCCGCTGTCGACCTCCACCGGGGCGAACAGGGTCTTGCCGCCGTGCTCGCCCAGCCACGTGTGCAAGCGTCGAGCGAAGCCGCAGAAATGTTGATACTGTCGATCGCCAAGCCCAAGCACGGCGTAGTTCAGGCTTTCCAGGCTCAACGTCCGGCCCAGCACTTTGCGCTCAAACCCCCGGGCGCTGTCCGGCGCTTCACCGTCGCCGAAGGTGCTGACCACGAACAACGCATTGCTGGAATCACGCAAGTCTTGCTCGCTGACGTCCGCCAGCGGCTGAACCTTCACCGGCAGGCCCGCCGCCTGCAATTGCCCGGCGGTCTGCCACGCCAGTTGCTCGGCAAAGCCGCTCTGGCTGGCGAAGCCGATCAGCCACGCCGGTGCGTCACTGTCTGGTTGTGCGAGGTCTTTGCGGGCATCCTTGATCTGCTTTTTCTTGCGTCGACGATCGAGGTACAACAACCAACCGGTGACGAAAAACAGCGGCATTGTCAGCGCACTGATCGTCAGGATGATCCGCCCGACAATGCCGAAGTAGCTGCCGACGTGCAGCGCGTAAATGCTGGTGAGCAGTTGCGCCTTGAGGCTCTTGTCGCTGTAGCGGTCATGCCGTTTGACGATGCCGGTCGCCGGATCGAGGCTGATCTGATTCAGCGCGCGGTCGTGGGGCGAACTGCTCAAAAGGTAGAACACGTTGACCGGCTGCCCGGCCACTGACGGCATGCGGATGTTGTAGGCGCTCAGTGCAGGACCGGCAGCGCTGTAGATGCTGCTCCACATCACTGCGTAATCGGCGGTGGGCGCCGGGCCGCTTGGCGCAGGGCCGCGACCGCTGCGGGCGCGCTCGTTCTGCGGTGAGTCGGAAAGCAATCGGGTCAGGCCCTTGTTGTACCACTCATAGGACCAGGACAACCCGGTCAGCGCTGCCAGGAGGTAAAACACCAGGCTCCAGGTACCGGCGACGGAGTGCAAATCCCAGTTGAAGCTGCGGCCTTTTTTCTTCCAGTCGAGGGTCAGCCAGGCGCGCCAGCTTTTCCATTGACGCGGCCAGCGCAGGTAAAGACCGGACAAGCAGAAGAACACCAGAATCAGCGTACAGGCACCGGTGATCTGCCGACCGCTATCGCCCATGGCGAGGAAGCGGTGCAGTTGCAGCATCAAGCCGAAGAAGTCCCGGCCAGTGGCGTCGCCCATGAACTCGGCGGTGTACGGGTTGAAGTAGCGCATCTCGCCGCGGCGCTCACCCGGCGGTGGGGTAAAGGACACCCGCGCGGCGTTGCCGCTGTCAGTCTCGACCCAGAGCATCGCGACTTTCTTGCCGGAGGCGCCCTCGATTTTTTCCACCAGTTCGGCGGGCGGCAGGACGCCAGCGACCTGCTTCTCGACCAGCAGCACAGAAGGGTTCAGCGCGCGCAGGATTTCATCCTGAAACGATACCGTCGCCCCGGTGATGCCCATCAGGGCCAGGACCAGTCCGGCGCTGATGCCGAAAAACCAGTGCAACTGGAACAGGGTTTTCTTCAACACGTTGCTCGCCTTGTTCGTTCGAAAATATTGATCACGGCGCGCATTATGCCGTGGGTTGTCGAGAAACATTCTTTATTACGCACAAAAGCCCCGTTCACCTGGATGAACGGGGCCTGTCCCTGATTTCAGTCTTTACACGCAATCCCTTGTGGGAGCGGGCTTGCTCGCGAAAGCGGTATGTCAGGTGGCATTGATGGCGACTGACACTCCCTCTTCGCGAGCAAGCCCGCGCCCACAGGGATTGCGGTGTGACTGGCAATCAGAAGTGGAAGTTGGCGCTCAGCAGGGCGGTACGGCCCGCCGCCACGTGGGCGTAGTGGTTCTGCAGTATCTGATCGAAGTAACGCTCGTCGGTCAGGTTCTGTACGTTGAGTTGCAGGTCGACGTTCTTGGTCAGGCGGTAGCTGGCCATCGCGTCGTAACGCCAGTAGGACGGGATCTCTACCGAGTTGGCGACGTTGCCGAACTGGGAATCGACGTAGGTTGCACCGGCACCGACGGTCAACTTGTCCGGCACCAGATCGTAGGTCGACCAGAACGTGAAGTTGTTCTGTGGAGTGCTTGGCATGTGGTTGCCTTCATCGGCGGCGAGGGTGGTTTTGACCACTTCGCTGTCCATGTAGGTGTAGCCGCCGAAGACTCTCCAGTTACGAGTCAGCTTGCCGCTGTAGCTCAGTTCTACACCATTGACCTGCTGTTCGCCGTCCAGCACTTGAGTGGTGCCGCCGTCCGGATCGTTGATGCGGGCGTTGGTTTTCTCGGTACGGAACAGCGCGGCGGTCAGCGACAGATCGTCACCGAAGAAGTCCCACTTGGTGCCGATCTCGTAGTTGCGGTTCTTTTCTGGATCCAGACGGCTGTTGTTCGCTGCCAGTTCCAGACCACCGTTGCCGCTGGTTTCGCCAGCCGGGTTGCTGGAGGTCGAGTAGGCCGCGTAAATGCTGCCGTTAGGCAACGGGTTGTAGACCACGCCGATCTGGTAGTTCACCAGGTCGCTGGTGTTCTGACGGGAGAAACTGCCCGCTGGAGCTGTGCTGCTAGCGTTGGCGAAGCCGCTGGATTCGACCTCGTAGTTGTCATAGCGCAAGCCCAGGTTCAGAGACCATTGCTAGTTGAACTTCAGCGTGTCGAACACGTAGGCCGCAGCGGTTTTGGTGTCGGTGTCGGTGAACGCAGCGCTGTCGGCGATCGAGCCGTTCCAGTTATCCCCAGGCGTCGGATTCTGCAGGCTGGTGCAGTCGCCGGAGTTGAACAGGGCGCGGTTGCAGCGAGTGCCGCTGGCGGTCTGGGTCAGGATGTACGGGCGGTTGTGGGTGTCTTGATAGGAAAACTCAAGGCCGGTGACCAGGCTGTGCTCGATGGCGCCGGTGTTGAACTTGGCGCTCAGGTCGGTCTGGTTGATCCAGCCGCTGGACGTCGAGTTACGGCTTTTCGCGCCGCGATACACGCTGCCATTGACCACGTTGCCCTTGCTGTCGTCCGGGTTGGTGACGATGTAATCGAGCGTGGAACGGGACATGCGGAAGCTGTTCGACACGGTCAGGTCATCATTCAGATCGTGTTCGATCTTGAGGGTGCCGCTGTCGTTGCTGGTCTCGCGAAAGTCGCGACCGGTGAGGCCGTAGAAGTTGTCGCGATCGACATTCACAGGTTTATCGACGTTGTACTTGCTGCGGTTGGGGCTCAAGGTCAACGGGATGCCGTAGTCGGGCATGTCGTCGGTTTCAACGTGGTAGTAGCCGACGGTCAGGCGGGTGTCGGTACCCAGGCCGAACGCGAAGGAAGGTGCCACGCCCCAACGGCTGACGTCCACGGCATCACGGCCGGCGACGTTGGCTTCGTGCTTCATCAGGTTCAGACGGAAGGCCGAGGTGTCGGTCATCTGCTGGTTCAGGTCGAGGGTGGTGCGCTTGGTCTGATCCGAGCCCCAGGTGAAGCCGCCGTTGTAGGCATTTCCCAGTTTGGCGGTCTTGCTCACCAGGTTCAGGCTGCCACCGGTGGAACCGGCGCCGGTAAAGGCGGAACCCGGGCCCTTGCTGACTTCGATCGATTCAACGTTGAAGATCTCGCGGCTCTGGGACGCCGGATCGCGCATGCCGTCGACGAACGTGTCGCTTTCGGCGTTGAAGCCGCGAATGATCGGACGATCGCCGGCCGGGTTGCCACCTTCACCGGCACCGAACGTGATACCCGGTGTGGTACGCAGCGCGTCGACCAGGCTAGTGGCGCCGGTGTCGCGAATCACTTGTTGCGGAATCACGGTGACGCTTTTCGGCGTCTCACGCAGTGGCGCGGTGTACTTCTTGTTGGCCGAGGTATCGGTCTTGTAGGAGGTCTCGTCCTGAGCTTCGCCGTTGATAGCGGTAGCGCCCAGGGAAATCGAGTTGCTCGGTGCTTTTTCGTCGGTCTTTTCAGCCGCGAAAGCCATGTGGCCCGCAGAGCTGGCGGTGATTGCCACGCCAATTGCAGACGCGAGCAAACGCGGTGAACTGACCGGTAATTGTAGTTGTTGGCGTGACATGAGAATTCCCCTCCCCAAGGATTTGAGGCCGCGGAATATAGGGTAAACAGGTATTTGTATCAATTGCGAAACGTTACTATTCGCGACAAATTTACATTCTTTACAATTTAACCTTACGGTTTTTGGTGGCTCGTTCGTCACAGGGGTTTTACAAGGGCAATAAGAATCAATACCATTGCCGCCTCTTTGTCTTCAGGTGTCATTCCATGCTGCTGCACATTCCCGGCGTGTTCGCGAAAGAAGAAGTGCAGCGCATCCGCGAGGCTCTGGAGCACGCAGATTGGGCTGACGGCAAGATTACCGCCGGCTACCAGTCGGCCAAAGCCAAGCACAATCTGCAGTTACCGGAAGGTCATCCGCTGGCCAAGGAAGTCGGCGCGGCGATGCTGGAACGGCTGTGGAAAAATCCGCTGTTTATGTCCGCGGCGTTACCGCACAAGGTCTTCCCTCCGTTGCTGAACTGTTACACAGCCGGCGGCAGTTTCGACTTTCACATCGATAACGCCGTGCGCCAGCCCAAAGGCAGCATCGAGCGAGTGCGCACCGATCTGTCGGCCACTCTGTTTTTCAGCGAACCGGACGACTACGACGGCGGCGAACTGGAAATCCAGGACACCTTCGGCACCCAACGGGTGAAGTTGCCGGCCGGCGACATGGTTCTGTACCCCGGCACCAGCCTGCACAAGGTCAACGCCGTGACACGCGGCACTCGCTACGCCTCGTTCTTCTGGGCCCAAAGCCTGGTCCGCGAAGACAGTCAGCGCGCCTTGCTGTTCGAGATGGACGGGGCGATCCAGCAGCTGACCCAGGACATGCCTGATCACCCTTCGCTGATTCGCCTCACCGGTACTTATCACAACCTGTTGCGTCGCTGGGTCGAGGTATGAGTTATCAACTGCGGCGTGAGGAAGTGCTCGACGGTGATCGTCTCAAAGCCATGCTCGACGAAAGTCCTGCACGTGCCGCCCAGGCAATTCTAATCGCCGCCCGCGAAGGTGTACTCGATGCTCAGGCCTTGCTCGGGCAGATTCTGCTGGATGGGCAGGGCATCGAGCAGGATCAACCGCTGGCGGTGCGCTGGTTCGAGATCGCCGCCCAGGGCGGGCACTTGATGGCGCGGAACATGCTCGGTCGTTGTCATGAGCATGGCTGGGGTTGCGTTGCCAATGCTTCGGTTGCTGCAGGGCATTATCGCCAGGCCGCCGAAGCCGGACTGGATTGGGCGTTGTACAACTACGCCAATCTGTTGGCCACCGGACGCGGGGTGACTGAGGATCAGCTGCACGCGCTGAACCTGTATCGCCAGGCGGCCGAGCTGGGCCATGCGAAATCAATGAACCTGCTGGGGCGTTACCTGGAAGACGGGCGGGTGTGTCCGGCAGATCCGCAAGCTGCGCGTGACTGGTATCGACGCTCGGCGCTCGGCGGGGATTTTCGCGGGCAGTTCAGTTATGCCGCCGTGCTGGCGGATGAAGGCGATATCGACGAGGCGCTGGGTTGGCTGCACAAAGCACTGGCCGGGGGGAACCTGAATTTCTTGCGGGTCGCCAGTAAGGCGTTGGCGAGCGCGACGGATCCGAAAATTCGAGCGTTGGCGGTGGATTATGCCCATCGCTCCGCCGAACTGGAGCACGATCTTAAACCCCTGTAGGAGCTGTCGAGTGCAACGAGGCTGCGATCTTTTGATCTTGCCCTTAACAATCAAAAGATCGCAGCCTCGTTGCACTCGACAGCTCCTACAGGGCAGCGGGGTGTTTTCGGGGGCGGATTTCAGACACAAAAAAGCCCATGAATCGTCATGGGCTTTTCCATTTCTACGAGTAGCGCTTACACGTAAAACGACTTCAGCGGCGGGAAGCCATTGAACTCAACGGCGCTATAGCTGGTGGTGTACGCACCGGTCGACAACCAGTACAAACGGTCACCAATCGCCAGGTTCAGCGGCAAACCGTACTTGTAGTTTTCGTACATGATGTCGGCGCTGTCGCAGGTCGGGCCGGCGATGACCACTTCTTCCATTTCGCCTTTCTTTTCGGTCCAGATCGGGAACTTGATGGCTTCGTCCATGGTTTCGATCAGGCCGGAGAACTTGCCCACATCCGTGTACACCCATCGCTCTACCGCGGTACGGGATTTACGGGCGACCAGCACCACTTCGCTGACCAGGATGCCGGCGTTGGCGATCAACGAACGGCCCGGTTCCAGGATGATTTCCGGCAGCTCGTCGCCGAAGTCTTCCTTGAGGAAACGGATGATTTCTTCAGCGTAGGTTTCCAGGCTGTTGGTGCGGGTGATGTAGTTGGCCGGGAAGCCGCCGCCCATGTTGATCAGCTTCAGGTGAATGCCGTCTTCTTCTTTCAGGCGTTCGAAGATCACTTTGACCTTGGCGATCGCCGCGTCCCAGACGCTGATGTCGCGCTGTTGCGAGCCGACGTGGAACGAGATGCCGTAAGGCACCAGGCCCAGGTCGCGAGCGAGGATCAGCAGGTCCATGGCCATGTCGGTCTGGCAGCCGAATTTGCGCGACAGAGGCCAGTCAGCGGTGGTCGAGCCTTCGGTGAGGATGCGCACGTAGACTTTCGAACCCGGTGCAGCCTTGGCGATGTTGCGCAGGTCGGCTTCGGAGTCGGTGGCATACAGACGCACGCCCTTCTCGTAGAAGTAGCGAATGTCTTTGGATTTCTTGATGGTGTTGCCGTAGCTGATGCGATCCGGGCCGACGCCCTGGTTCATCACTTTGTCGAGCTCGTAGATCGAGGCGATGTCGAAGTTCGAGCCTTTCTCTTTGAGCAGGTCGATGATTTCGACGGCCGGGTTGGCCTTGACCGCGTAGTAGACCTTGGCGAAATCGAAACCGGCGCGCAGGTCGTCATAGGCCTGGCTGATCATCGCGGTGTCGATCACCACGAACGGGGTTTCTTGTTTGTCGGCGAAGGCCTTCATTTTGTTGAAGGTATCGCGCGCGAAATAGTCTTCGACGTTGATCGACATGCTGGGAACTCCTACTGGCAAACTAGATTAATCAATGGGTGCAAATGAACGTCCTCCGTATCCCCACTTTGGTTCGCCTACTTCCCAAGGCATGTCGCCGAAAGCAAAAAGGCCATGGGAAGCGGGGCTTTCCCTTGGCCTTGCTGTCTCGTCGTCAGTACTTGAGCCGGATGGATCGTTTCCAGCATGGACGTTCGGCGCGAACTTTAGGGCGTGAGGGGCTTGAGATCAACAAAAAATGTCGCGTTTTTACACGCATCCGTCGTGCGGTCCTGGACTGTTACTGATGTAACCGACCTGTGTGACAGTGTGATGTTCCCTTTGCAGGGATCTTTGAGGTGTTTCAGTGGAACTTGTGGTGCTCCATTCGCGAGCAAGCCCACACATTGGACCTGTGTCAGCTCACAATCTTGTGGATGAACACGGACCAATGTGGGAGCAACTGTCTTGATGATCTTTATTCTGAAGGCATATTGATAGACAGCTGAATTCCCACAGCTTTACGCCATGCGATGCCCTACAGGAACACCGCGACCCGTTTAGGCCAAGGGTTCTTTCCACTCGGTTCGGTCTCGGATCATGGCGTTCAGCCGTATCAACAACACACGCATACAGGCGATGAGCGCTACTTTTGCGCATTTACCCTTATGACGCAGTGCGTCATACCGCGCTTTGAACTCAGGCTGTCGCTGAATCACCACCCAGCACGCCATGTACATTGCCCGACGCGCAGCAAACCTGCCGCCGCTAATGTGGCGGGGGCCTTCATGCTTGCCACTGTCGTCGTTGTAGGGGGCTATGCCTGCCAGCGCTGCAATCTCGTGCCGTCCAACCTCGCCCAGCTCGGGTAAGTAGGCCATCAAGCTGGCTGCCGTCACGAGCCCTATACCCTTGACCGAGCACAAACGGGCCGTTTTATCACTGTCCAGGTCTTTAGCAGTTTGACGGATCAGCTTTTCTATCGACTTTATGGCTTGGCATAAATAGTCGATATGACTTCGCAGACAGGGTTTTACCGTGTCAGCAGAGGCTGTTTTAAGGCGCCGTATATCGTCGCCTTGCTGCTGAACAAAATTTTCGCGCTGCTGTACCAGCGCACGCAAATTGTCCTGTTCAGGGCTGGTGATTCGGTTGCTTGGCGACTTTATGACTTCGGCAAACTGCGCGAGCAGCCGCGCATCTATCGGGTCGGTTTTAGCGCGCTGCCCCATGGCCTTGGCAAAATCCCTGGCTCGGCGAGGGTTGATCCGCAAGACTTCGAAGCCGGCAGCCTGAAGCGCTTTCATGACCTCTCGCTCATAGCCGCCGGTGGCTTCCAGCAATACGCGGCTGACCTGATAGCGCTTTAACCAGTCAATCAGCGCAAGGAAATCACTGGCGGTATTGAGGTGACTCGCGCCAACGTCTTGCGGGTTAATCCGAACTTCAAGGGTATCTTTGGAAACATCGATGCCTGCGCAGGAAAACATAGCCGATCCCTCTTACACTCAAAGGTGAGAGCACTCTGGCTGGGCACCACGCTTGTAATGTTCGAGGTCGGCTCGTTCAACTGTTCGGGCTCAATAACCAGAGCGGAGAGGTGAATGGCAGCATGGGCTCCCACACGTGCTTTAAGCACTCCGGGCATTCAGCTTGCCACTCACCGCTCTCACCCTCAGTCTAATTCCTGCCCAAGACACAAGCGGGCTTGTCCCGGGCGGCGTTCCGACGAAGGCGTCAGATCAGGCGACGGCAGTCTCAGCTGGCGAAACAATACTGGTCTTGCCCCCACGGGACTTGCCGGAGCTCAGGTATTCGGCAATCGATTCCTGTGTCACTTCACCCAGGAACACCCGCTCCGCATCCATCACCGGCAACCACGAGCGGTTGAACTCGTACATGCGCGACAGCAGGATGCGCAAATGTTCGTCGTACACCGCAGTGGCGTTGAACTCGCGCAGGTATTGCGCGCACGTGCCGGTCTGACGGTGCAGGTCGCGACGGCGCACGTAGCCCAGCGCTTTGTTCTCGCCATCAGTGACCACCACGTAGCGACGGTCCAGTTCGTCCATCAACTCAAGGGCTTCAGCCACTGGCGTTTCCGGGCTCACCGACGGCGCGTTGTCCGCCGCGTCTTCGGCTTTCACCAGCAACAGACGCTTGAGGGTGCTGTCCTGGCCGACGAAGTTGCTGACAAAGTCATCCGCCGGGTGCGCGAGCAAAGTGTCCGGGTGATCGATCTGCAGCAGTTTGCCAGCGCGGAAGATTGCGATCTTGTCGCCTAGCTTGATGGCTTCATCGATGTCGTGGCTGACCATGATCACGGTCTTGTTCAGCGCGCGTTGCATCTCGAAGAACTCGTTCTGGATCATCTCGCGGTTGATCGGGTCAACCGCGCCGAACGGTTCGTCCATCAGCAACAACGGCGCATCCGCCGCCAGCGCACGAATCACGCCGATCCGTTGCTGTTGTCCACCGGACAGTTCGCGCGGGTAGCGATTCAGATACTGCTTGGGCTCAAGCTTGATCATGCTCATCAACTCGCGGGCGCGGTCGTGGCATTTCTGTTTGTCCCAGCCGAGCAGGCGCGGAACGATGGTGATGTTTTCCTCGATGGTCATGTTCGGGAACAGACCGATCTGCTGGATCACATAACCGATGTTGCGGCGCAGGGTCACGGCGTCGAGGTCGGTGGTGTCTTCGCCGTTGATCAGGATCTTGCCGGAGGTCGGCTTGATCAGGCGATTGATCATTTTCAGCGTGGTGCTTTTGCCGCAACCCGATGGCCCGAGGAACACACAGATCTCGCCTTCATTGACGGTCAGGCTTACCGAGTCCACGGCTTTCACATCTTTGCCGTTGCTTTGGAAGGTCTTGCTGAGGTTTTGAAGTTCGATCATTTCAGGAGTCCTTTTGGAGTCAGCGTGCGTTGCAGCCATTGCAGAAGCAGGTCGGCGAAGATGGCCAGGAGACTGACCAGCACGGCGCCGACGATCAGCATCGACATGTCGCTGCGGCTGATGGAAGCGAGAATGAGTACACCGAGGCCACCGGCGCCGATGGTGGCGGCGATGGTCATCACACCAATGTTCATGACCACGGCGGTGCGCACACCGGCGAGGATCACCGGCACAGCGATCGGCAGCTCGACCATGCGCAGGCGCTGGCCGAAGGTCATGCCGATGCCGCGGGCGGCTTCACGAATGCCGGGGTCGACGCCGGTCAGGGCGAGGTAGGTGTTACGCATGATCGGCAGCAGCGAGTACAAAAACACCGCAGTGATCGCCGGCATCGGGCCCAGGCCCTGGCCGAACTTGGAGTAGAACGGCAGCAGCAGGCCGAACAGCGCAATCGACGGCACGGTCAGCAGCACCGTGGCGCTGGCCTGCAAGGGGCCGGCGAGGGTCGGGAAGCGTGTCATCAGGATGCCGAGCGGCACGCCGACGAGGATTGCCAGCGTCACAGCAATGCCGACGAGGGTGATGTGCTGTCCGGTCAGTTGCAGGACCAGCGGCCAGTCGAGATGGGAAAAGGCGTTCAGAAATTCCATGTCTTTTCCTCCTTATTTGATGGGGTGCTGGCGCAGGAAATCTGCAGCAACGGATGAAGGGCTTTCGTGATCGACGTCGACCCGCGCATTGAGCTGGCGCATGGTGGCGTCGTCGAACAGTTCAGCCAGCGGCTTGAGTTCTTCGGCGAGTTTCGGATGAGCATCGAGATACACCTGACGCACCACCGGTGCTGCGGTGTAGTCCGGGAAGTAATGCTTGTCGTCTTCCAGCAGTTTCAGCTTGAAGGCGTTCAAACGACCGTCAGTGGTGTAGACCAGACCGGCAAACACTTGACCATTGCGCAGGGCGGTGTAGACCAGCCCGGCGTCCATCTGGCGGATGTTTTTGCGGGTCAGGTTCATGCCGTAGAGGTCGACCATGCCGTCCAGACCGTCGGAACGGTTGGCGAACTCGGTGTCCAGCGCCACCAGGTGATGGGTCTTCGCCTCAGCCTGCATCACCGTGTTCAGCTCGCTGATGGTGTTGATCTGCGGGTAGGCCTTCGCTGTGTTTTCCGGCAGGGCCAGCGCGTAGGTGTTGCTGAATTTCGACGGGGTGAGCCAGATCAGGCCTTTTTTCGCGTCGAGTTCTTTCACCTTGGCGTAGGACTGAGCGCTGTCGAGTTTTTCAGTGATGTGGTTGTAAGCCACCAGCGAGACGCCGGTGTATTCCCACATCAGGTCCAGCTGACCACTTTCGTGGGCGCTGCGGGCCAGGTTGCTGCCCAGACCGCCGGTCACTTGGGTGTCGTAACCCTTGGTGCGCAGGTATTGGGAGGTGATTTCCGCCAACAGGGTTTGTTCGGTGAACACCCGGGCACCGATGCGGATCACCGGTTTTTCAGCGGCTTGGGCAAATCCTGCGAACAGCAGAACGCAGCCTATTAAAAAGCTTAATGTCTTCATAAAAATTCCTTTGCCGAGGCTTAAGACGGGCGGAGGCCGCGTTCGAGCCAGAGGCGGCTGGCGAGTGTCACCAGGCCGTCGAGCAGCAAGGCCAGCAGGGCGGTGCAGGCCGCGCCGAGCAGCAGTTGCGGCTGATTGTTCAGGGCGATGCCGGGGAAAATCAGGCTGCCCAGACTGTTGGCGCCAATCAGGAACGCCAGCGGTGCGGTACCGACGTTGATCGCCAGCGCCACGCGCACGCCACCGATGATGATCGGCACGGCGTTCGGCAGTTCGACCCGCCACAGCACCTGAGTCGGTGTCATGCCGATGCCGACGGCCGCTTCCTTGAGCGAACCCTGAACGTTTTTCAGGCCTTCATAGGTGTTGCGCACGATCGGCAACAGCGAGGCGAGGAACAGGGCGAAAATCGCGGGGCCGCTGCCGATGCCGAGGATACCCAGGGCGATGGCCAGTACGGCAAGAGGCGGCACGGTGTTGCCAATGTTGAAGATCTGCATGAAGCGTTCAGCGCGGCCCACCATGGTCGGGCGGCTGAGGAAGATACCGGCGGGTATGCCCACAACGAGGGCGGCCAGCATGGAAGCGAGGACGAGAATCAAATGGGCTTGCAGGTAAAACAACAAATCGTCGCGGTAATGTTCGATCGTGTTGATGCCAATCCAGTGGACCAGCAGGGCCAGAAGGGCGACGACAACCGCACCTCCTATCAGCCCTTTGCCATAGCGAATAGCCACAGGCAGACTCCTTTTTCTTTGTCGGCGAACGCAGTCCCGAGTGGCATGCCATTCCTGGCTGCCGGGATTATCAACGTTCGCGAGAAGCAGCTCTTCATGCTGATAAAACCGCATGAGATCGAGCCATAAGCGCAGCCTCGTCAGGCCAACTTGCTGATTTTTCAGCCCCTGGTACGAGTGCCGTAACAGGGGAGTGGACGTCTACACCTTTTAAAAGGTTCCATAATTAACAGCATTTAGCCACCCTTGATCTCCCTTCCGGCCCGTCGATCGCCGTTGGCGACAGGGCGAGCGGTGGTCCGTAAGGCTCGGTTTGCGCTATACTCGCCGCCCTTTTTTGAATCACCTGCCAGGCGATTTCCCATGACCAAACAGGCCGCCGAAGTCGCGAAACGCCGCACTTTCGCCATTATTTCCCACCCCGATGCCGGTAAAACCACCATCACCGAGAAGCTCTTGCTGATGGGCAAGGCGATTGCGATTGCTGGCACGGTGAAATCTCGCAAGTCCGACCGCCATGCCACCTCCGACTGGATGGAAATGGAAAAACAACGGGGTATTTCCATTACCACGTCGGTCATGCAGTTCCCGTATCGCGACCACATGATCAACCTGCTCGACACCCCGGGCCACGAAGACTTCTCCGAAGATACTTACCGCACCCTGACGGCGGTTGACTCGGCATTGATGGTTCTCGACGGCGGTAAGGGTGTAGAGCCACGGACCATCGCGCTGATGGACGTTTGCCGTCTGCGTGACACGCCGATTGTCAGCTTCATCAACAAACTCGACCGTGACATCCGCGACCCGATCGAACTGCTCGACGAAATCGAAGCGGTCCTGAAGATCAAGGCAGCGCCGATCACCTGGCCGATCGGTTGCTACCGCGATTTCAAGGGTGTTTATCACCTCGCTGACGACTACATCATCGTGTACACCGCTGGCCACGGCCACGAGCGCACCGATGTGAAAATCATCGAGAAGCTCGACTCCGATGAAGCCCGCGCGCACTTGGGCGACGAGTACGATCGCTTCGTCGATCAGCTGGAACTGGTACAGGGCGCTTGTCACGAATTCAATCAACAGGAATTCCTCGACGGCCAACTGACCCCGGTGTTCTTCGGTACTGCACTGGGCAACTTTGGTGTCGATCACGTGCTCGACGCCGTGGTCAACTGGGCGCCGAAACCGCTGGCCCGTGTCGCCAACGAACGTACCGTGGAACCGGTTGAAGAGAAATTCGCCGGCTTCGTGTTCAAGATCCAGGCGAACATGGACCCGAAACACCGCGACCGTATCGCCTTCATGCGTATCTGCTCCGGCAAGTACGAAAAAGGCATGAAGATGCGCCACGTGCGCACCGGCAAGGACGTGCGGATCGGCGATGCGCTGACCTTCTTCTCCTCCGAGCGTGAGCAACTGGAAGAAGCGTTTGCCGGCGACATCATCGGCCTGCACAACCACGGCACCATCCAGATCGGCGACACCTTCACCGAAGGCGAAGTCCTGGGCTTCACCGGCATTCCACACTTCGCCCCGGAACTGTTCCGTCGCGTGCGCCTGCGTGATCCGCTGAAATCCAAGCAACTGCGTCAGGGCTTGCAGCAACTGGCGGAAGAGGGCGCGACCCAAGTGTTCTTCCCGACGCGCAGCAACGACATCATTCTCGGCGCCGTCGGTGTGCTGCAGTTCGATGTGGTCGCCAGCCGTTTGAAAGAGGAATACAAGGTCGAGTGCTCCTACGAGCCGATTACCGTTTATTCCGCGCGCTGGATCGATTGTAGCGATAAGAAGAAGCTCGAAGAATTCCAGATCAAGGCTGTGGAAAACCTCGCCATCGACGGCGGTGGTCACCTGACCTACCTGGCCCCGACGCGGGTCAACCTGGCGCTGATGGAAGAGCGTTGGCCGGACGTGAAATTCCGCGCGACGCGTGAGCACCATTAGGCGCTGATCGGCTACACCGAAAACCCCGTTGCGAGAGCTGCGGGGTTTTTTGTTGGGTGTCCGTTCGTCGATTTCATGGTTGAAAACAGGTTCAACTGTCAGATTTGACAGTAGAACTGTGGGGGCATCTTCGGTATAAAAAATGGGGAGAAATGATTCTCTACAGTATTTTTTTAAAGGAGATTGTCATGACAGCTAATACAGATTCTGGAACTACAGGTGAATATAAAGTTGATCTCAAGGGGATGTTTCAATTTAACGCAACCCAGTGTGAGTTGCGGCTATATCGCCCGCCTTTTTTCGAAAGCCACTTATCGGGGGGCGATGATGCAGGCAACGCATCTTTTGTAGACTTCTTTTATATACGCGAAATCCAAAAGGGTAAGGAGTATAAACTTTATCCCGATAGAAATGACGACCTGCCAAGTGACAGTGCCGTGTCGTTTTACTTTAGAACTGCCGACGGCGTCCAGTGGCACCCCGTGTCTGGGGGGACAGTTCGTGTGAGTAATATTGATGCCGTCAAAAATGAAATCGAAGTGGTTTTTAAATGTACCGTTGAAAGCGATAGAGGGGAGCCCAAGAGGGTTGATGTGACAGGAAGTGCAAATCTTTCTGGCTTGTCGAAATTGTCTGTGCTCGATGAAGTTGAGACTCAATTTAAATTAAGAAGTAAAAAGTAAGTGCCTAAAAACCCCGCTGTGAAAACTGCGGGGTTTCTTAATGCCCCGATTTCGACGCTGTTAGTTGGTTTGGAGATAACTCTTATTCAAAACCAATCTCCCCACAAACGGCATTCCGTCCATTCGTTAGCGTCCTATCTGGAGAACCTGGCTGATCGGAACTAGTTTTCATTCAGCGCCACGGCAATCGGGTTTTCTGCCGTCAGGCAACCCATGCTGCATCTAGTATGGTGACGCCGAGTGCCTATGGTCTTTTGGGGTATTGCTCAGGTGTGGAAGTGACGAAACATCACTGGACACAGGTTGCCACTACTTCATTTTTGTTGGTTCAACATCTCGCGACCAGCGACATGGTTCTGCACTTACTCGACGGAAATTTCGAGGGCGCTTCTGCTCCACGCTATACGCAGACAGCCAACGGTTTATGGGTACAGTCGGAATATGCGCATTTTCCTGGCGCGACCTGGAGTCCTGACGAGGTTCTCGAACCCACTTTTTATACGCACCTGCCACCTACCGCATTGGAAATGACTGCGCAGGTCAGGGCCAATGGCGGCTCGGGAATTGTCGTTTCGCTTCATGAGTGCATGCAGCACTACAGCGAATGCACTCAGTTGCTCGCAAATACGCCAGCCAGCCTTTGTCTGAAGGTTCAGCGATACCATAACTCAAGGCTCCGGAGCGCTGCTAACCCATGAGAATGGGATGTTGCGCAACGGTTTTTCTGTAGGTTTTTTCCTTTGGCCGGGTAGCTTGACTCTGGTTTTGCGTTGTTGGCGTTTCTACTCGAGACAACTCAGTCGTAGCCGTCTACTGTTCGAAAGGCAATTGGCAAATAGCTGTCTTTTTAAGGATCAATGGAATGATGAGTCGGCTGACTCACCTGCTGCGGCTGGATGGCTATTTCTGCACCATGGCCTGGGTGCTGGCGGCGCTGCTTTTCATCAATCGCTTGAGCAGCATGGTCAAGCTGTTCATGGCGCTGTACCTGCGTCAGGAACTGGGGCTGGCCATTGAAACAGTCGGCTGGCTGCTGTCCGCTTACGGCGCCGGACTGCTGATCGGCTCGATGCTGGGCGGATGGCTGAGCGATCATGTGCCCACGGCGCGGCTGACGGCTGCGCTGTTTTTTGCCTCGGTGTGGACGCTGGTCTTGCTCGGGCTGACCACGCAGGTGCCGCTGCTGGCAGGTTTGCTTTTGCTCAGCGGGACACTCGACGGAGCTATTCGTACGCTGCATCAGCGGCTGATCATGGAGTACTGCGAGGTGGCGCAGCGTTCTCGCGCGCAGACCTTGAGCCGTGTCGCCAGAAACCTCGGGATGGCTGCCGCCGGCTTGGCGGGCGGGGTGCTGGCGCAGACCGATTTTCGCTGGGTGTTTTTTGTCAGCGCGGCCATGACGCTGCTGGCATTGCTTTGGTTTGTCCGCACGACATGGCATCGACCGGTGCTGATTCCTGACGAAACGCCCGATGTCGGCACAGGCACAGGCACAGGCGTCCCCTATCGAGATCGACCGTTCCTCTGGTTGCTGGCAGCGGTGATCCTGCTTGGCATGGCGTTCGACTCGATCTACAGCATGCTCGGCAATTACCTGCGGGATTACTACCGGTTGAGCACTGAAGCCATCGGTTGGCAGTTTGGGCTCAATGCGATGCTGATTGTGGTATTGCAAATACCGCTTTCGCACTGGGGTGAACGCTGGGGCGCGCGCCGGCAACTGGCGGCGGGATGTGTGTTGCTGGCGGTCGGACTCGGCATGTTGCCGCTCGGTTCCGGGATGTTTTACGCCTGCCTTTCCACTGTGGTCTGGACCCTGGGGGAAGCCCTGTTCATGCCGCCGCTCAATGTACTCGTCATGCAGCACGCGCAAGCCGGAAAAAGCGGCCAGTACTTCGGTCTGTTCTTCATGTGCTGGAGTGCGAGCGCGCTGTTTTCACCTGTACTTGGCGGTCAGCTTTACGGTCATTTCGGTGGCCACAGTGTCTGGCTCGCAAGCGCGGCTCTGGCGGTGTTGTCCATACCGCTGTTTTATCAAACAACGCGTTTGTCGGAGCGGCAACGGGTTCTCTCCTCGGCGCGCGGCGAGCCTGCGTCACTTAGCTGATCTGGTTATAGGCGTTATTCACAACCAATCTTCCCGCCAAGGGCATTCCGTCCATTCGTCAGCGTCCTATCTGGAGAACTGAATCAATCGGAACTAGATTTTATTCAGCGCCAGAGAGGCACCGCTGTTTCACCTACAAATGGATGGAATCGGTTATGAACAGATTGCTACGCGTTTTACTGATGTCGAAAGTATTGGTAATGCTGGCCCTCGGCAGTTCGGCGGTCTGGGCCGAGTGCGAGAATCACGATACCCAGGCTTCGAGCGGGCAGGTCGGGCACAGTGATCTGATGATCGCCAAATCCGAATCGGAGCCCGGTGATCAGGGGCAGGGCGGCAGCGCGGACGATGACGACTCGACCACCGATGATCCGGACAGCGACGAGGCAGAAGGGGCTTAAATGACAGGCAAAAGAAAACCCCGACTGTCGGGCTGATGCGCCATCCGGCAAGAAGGGGTTTGGTTAACTCTGAAAAAGCGCGCCTCAGTGACTGAGGCGCGTTTTTTTATGCCGCGCCGTCGAGAAACTGCTCGGCGTAATGGCAAGCCACCTGGCGGCTGTCGAGCAGGCGCAGGGCCGGCTCTTCGGTGCTGCAGCGCTCGGTCGCGTACGGGCAGCGCTTGTGGAAAGCGCAGCCGGACGGCGGGTTCAGCGGGTTGGGCAACTCGCCGACGATCTTGATTTTCGGCTTGTTCGGGTCCGGGTGAATGGTCGGGGTGGCCGACAGCAACGCCTGGGTGTACGGGTGCAGAGGGCGCTCGTAGATGTCGTTCTTCGGGCCCATTTCCACCGGGCGACCGAGGTACATCACCATCACGTCATCAGCGACGTGTTGCACCACCGCCAGGTTGTGGGAGATGAACACGTAAGCGGTGTTGAACTCTTGCTGCAAGTCCATGAAAAGGTTCAACACCTGCGCCTGAATGGACACGTCCAGCGCCGAGGTCGGTTCATCCGCTACCAGCACTTTAGGCTGCAACATCATCGCGCGGGCGAGGGCGATCCGCTGGCGCTGACCGCCGGAGAACATGTGCGGATAACGCTGGTAGTGCTCAGGACGCAAGCCCACCTGCTTCATCATCGCCTGCACTTTCTCACGACGTTCGGAAGCACTTAGGTTGGTGTTGATCAGCAGCGGTTCGCCGAGCTGGTCACCGACTTTTTGCCGTGGGTTCAACGACGCGTAAGGGCTCTGGAACACCATCTGCACGTCTTTGCGCAGTTGCTTGCGTTCAGCCTTGTTCGCGCCGGTGACTTCCTGCCCGGCGATTTTCAAGGAGCCAGAGGACGGCTCTTCGATCAGCGTCAGGGCGCGGGCCAGGGTGGATTTGCCGCAGCCTGATTCGCCGACGACAGCGAGGGTCTTGCCGGCTTCCAGTTCGAACGACACACCGTTCAAGGCGCGCACGGTCGCATGGCCCTTGAACAGGCCACGGGACACTTCGTAGTGACGGGTCAGGTCGCGGGCGGTAAGTACGACGGCCATTACGCCACCTCCTGATTCAGCGGGTAGAAGCAGCGGGCGAGGCTGTTGCTTTTCGGGTCAAGGGTTGGACGTTGCTGACGGCAGGAATCCTGCACATACGGGCAACGCGGCGACAGCAGGCAACCCTGCGGGCGGTCATAACGACCGGGAACGATGCCCGGCAGCGTCGCCAGGCGCGTGGCGCCCAGGCTGTGTTCCGGAATCGCCTTGAGCAGCGCTTCGCTGTACGGGTGCGCCGGAATGTCGAACAGCTGAGGCACCTGACCCACTTCGACCGCTTGGCCGGCGTACATCACGCACACACGCTGAGCGGTTTCGGCCACGACCGCGAGGTCGTGAGTGATCAGCACCAGGCCCATGTTCTGCTCTTTCTGCAGGGCCAACAGCAGGTCCATGATTTGCGCCTGAATCGTTACGTCCAGTGCCGTGGTCGGTTCGTCGGCGATCAGCAATTTCGGTTCGCCGGCAATCGCCATGGCGATCGCAACACGCTGGCTCATACCACCGGACAGTTGATGCGGGTAAGCATCCATACGGCTGGCGGCGCCCGGGATTTCAACTTTTTCCAGCAGTTCGATGGCGCGTGCACGGGCTTGCTTGCCGGACATTTTCAGGTGCAGGCGCAGCACTTCTTCGATCTGGAAACCGACGGTGTAACTTGGATTCAGCGCGGTCATCGGGTCCTGGAAGACCATGGCCAGATCTTTGCCGACGATCTGCCGACGCTGACGATTGCTCAGTTTGAGCATGTTCTTGCCATCGAAATTCAGGGCGTCGGCGGTGACGATCCCCGGATGTTCGATCAGGCCCATCAGCGCCATCATGGTCACGGACTTGCCGGAACCCGACTCGCCAACGATGGCCAGAACTTCGCCTTTGTCCACGGTAATGTCGAGACCGTCGACCACCGGAACGGCGTTCTTGTCGCCGAAGCGAACGTTGAGATTCTTGATTTCTAACAGTGACATTTGAATCTCCTCAGGCGGCGTTCTTGAGTTTCGGGTCCAGCGCATCGCGCAGGCCGTCGCCCATCAAGTTGATTGCCAGCACGCTGAGCAAAATGGTCAAACCAGGCAGACTGACGACCCACCAGGCGCGTTCGATGTAGTCGCGAGCCGAAGCCAGCATGGTGCCCCACTCAGGAGTTGGCGGTTGTACGCCAAGGCCGAGGAAGCCCAATGCGGCGGCATCGAGAATCGCCGAGGAGAAACTCAAGGTGGCCTGAACGATCAGTGGCGCCATGCAGTTAGGCAGCACGGTGACGAACATCAGGCGTGGCAGACCGGCACCGGCCAGGCGCGCGGCGGTTACGTAGTCGCGGTTCAGTTCGCCCATCACCGCGGCGCGGGTCAGACGAACATAGGACGGCAACGAAACCACGGCGATGGCAATAATGGTGTTGATCAGGCCAGGGCCGAGGATGGCGACAATCGCCACCGCCAGCAGCAGGGACGGCAGGGCCAGCATGATGTCCATCAGACGCATGATGGTCGGGCCGAGCAAGCGCGGGAAGAACCCGGCGAACAGACCCAAAAGGATGCCCGGAATCAGCGACATCACCACCGACGACAAGCCGATCAGCAGGGACAGGCGCGAACCGTGGATCAGCCGCGACAGCAGGTCGCGACCCAGTTCATCGGTGCCGAGCAGGAACTGGATTTGCCCACCTTCCAGCCAGGACGGCGGGGTCAGCAGGAAGTCGCGGTACTGCTCGCTCGGGTTATGCGGCGCGACCCAAGGGGCGAACAGGGCGCAGAAAATCACCAGCAGCATGAACATCAGGCCGGCGACGGCGCCTTTGTTCTTGGAGAACGCTTGCCAGAATTCTTTGTACGGGGACGGATACAGCAGGCTTTGATCGACTGCTACCGCTGGAATTGAAATGGTCATGGTCATAATGATCTCAGCGCTGGTGACGAATGCGTGGGTTGGCAAAGCCGTAGAGGATGTCCACCACGAAGTTGACCAGAATCACCAGGCAGGCGATTAACAGGATGCCGTTTTGCACCACGGGATAGTCCCGTGCGCCAATGGCTTCGATCAGCCATTTGCCGATGCCGGGCCAGGAGAAGATGGTTTCGGTCAGGACCGCACCGGCCAGCAATGTGCCGACTTGCAGGCCGACCACGGTCAGTACCGGAATCAGCGCGTTACGCAGGCCGTGAACGAATACCACGCGCGACGGCGACAGGCCTTTGGCGCGGGCGGTACGGATGTAGTCTTCACGCAGCACTTCGAGCATCGAAGAACGGGTCATCCGCGCGATCACCGCCAGCGGAATGGTGCCGAGCACAATGGCCGGCAGGATCAGGTGATGCAGGGCATCGAAGAACGCACCGACGTCATCGGCCAGCAGCGTGTCGATGAGCATGAAGCCGGTCCGCGGCTCGATGTCATAGAGCAGGTCGATCCGCCCGGACACAGGGGTCCAGCCCAGGGACACCGAGAAGAACATGATCAGGATCAGGCCCCACCAGAAGATCGGCATCGAATATCCCGCCAGGGAGATGCCCATCACCCCGTGGTCGAACAGGGAGCCTCGCTTGAGTGCCGCGATCACCCCGGCCAGAAGGCCCAGGATGCCGGCGAACAGCAGGGCGGCCATGGACAGTTCCAGGGTCGCAGGGAATAGAGAAGTGAATTCGCTCCAGACACTTTCACGGGTACGCAGGGATTCGCCAAGGTCGCCGTGGGCCAGTTTGCCAACGTAATCCAGGTATTGGGCATACAGGGGTTTGTTCAGCCCCAGGCGCTCCATTGCCTGAGCGTGCATTTCGGGGTCGACTCGACGTTCGCCCATCATCACTTCCACGGGGTCGCCTGGAATCATGCGAATCAACGCGAAAGTCAGCAAGGTGATGCCGAAGAACGTGGGGATCAATAACCCCAATCGGCGGGCAATAAAACTAAACATCTTGTGGTGTCCCTCATCAGCCGGTTAGGCGTGCCCGGCATTCCTGGGTCAGGAATGCCGGTAGTTTCTTATCTACTTCACCTGAGTGGTGGCGAAGTTGTTAGTGGTGAGCGGGCTAATGTGATAGCCCTCCACGTTGTTACGCATTGCAGTGAACATACGGGTGTGCGCCATGCTGATCCATGGCTGGTCCTGGTTAAAAATAACCAGAGCCTGTTCGTACAGCGCTGCACGTTCGGCCGGGTCGGTTTTTTCGCGGGCCTGGTCGATCAGGGCCTGGAACTTTTCATTGCACCAGCGCGCGTAGTTTTCGCCGTTCTTCGCGGCTTCGCAACTGAGCATAGGCGTCAGGAAGTTATCCGGGTCGCCGTTATCGCCCGCCCATCCGGCGGAAACCATATCGTGCTCGCCGTTTTTCGCGCGTTTGAGCATTTCGCCCCATTCCATGACGCGAATATCGACCTTGATCCCGACCTTGGCCAGGTCGGCCTGCATCATCTGTGCGCCGAGCATCGGGTTCGGGTTGGTCGGGCCGCCGCCGTTACGGGTGAACAGGGTAAACGTAGTGCCATCGGGCACGCCGGCTTCCTTGAGCAAGGCGCGAGCCTTGTCCAGATCACGTGGCGGATTCTTCAGGTCGTGGTTGTAGCCCAGCAGGGTGTCCGGGTACGGATTGACCGCCACGGTCGCATTGCCTTTGCCAAACAGCGCGTTGACGTATGCGGCCTTGTCGAAGGCGATATCGATGGCTTTACGTACGCGCACATCGCTCATGTACTTGTGCGAGGTGTTCATGGCGATGTACGAGACGGTCATCGCGTTCAGTTCATCGACACTCAGTTTGTCGTCTTTCTTGATGCTCGGAATGTCATCCGGCTTGGGATACAGCGCAATCTGGCATTCGTTGGCTTTCAGTTTTTGCAGGCGCACGTTGTTGTCGGTGGCGATGGCCAGGATCAGCGAATCAGCCGGTGGCTTGCCACGGAAGTAATCCGGGTTGGCCTTGAAGCGGACTTGAGCGTCCTTGTTGTAACGCTGGAAAACGAACGGGCCGGTGCCGACAGGCTTGTTGTTCAGGTCGCCGGTCTTGTTGGCCTTGAGCAACTGGTCGGCATACTCGGCGGAGTAGATCGAGGAGAAGGCCATGGCGATGTCGGCCAGGAACGGCGCTTCGCGGCGGGTCAAGGTGAAGGTGACCGTGTTGTCGTCGATCTTCTCGACACTTTTGAGCAGTTCCTTGAAGCCCATGCTTTCAAAGTACGGGAAGCCCACGCTCGACAGTTTGTGCCACGGGTGCTTCGGGTCCAGCTGACGCTGGAAGCTCCAGACCACGTCGTCGGCGTTCATGTCGCGGGTCGGCTTGAAGTATTCGGTGGTGTGAAACTTGACGCCTTTGCGCAGGTGGAACGTGTAGGTCAGACCGTCCTCGCTGATGTCCCAGGAGTCGGCCAGTGCCGGAATCACTTCAGTGGTGCCAGGCTTGAAGTCCGCCAGACGATTGAAGATGGTTTCGGCCACCGCATCGGCTGTGACTGCAGTCGTGTACTGGACCATATCGAAGCCTTCCGGACTGGCTTCGGTGCAGACCACCAGGGGTTTGGCCGAGACGCCAACAGCGACACTCAGCAACGCGGCAGCGATGGCCGCACGTAGGGGAAGCATTTTCATCAAAGAACCCTCTGCAATCGGTTAGAAGGACAAAAGCCGAACGGCCGATTCGTCATTGAATCAGCCGTTCGGCAGGTGCATTACAGAATGTTGAACGGGATGGTGGTCACGAGACGGAACTCGTTGAGGCTGCCATCCGCCTGGTTTTCACTGGCGCGGTGAGCGGTGTAGGTCGCGCGAACAGTGGTGGCCTTGAGAGGGCCGCTCTGCACGGCGTACGAAGTACCGATACCGTATTCATAGTGGTTTTCGCCGTCCATCGACTGCACGCCGTCGTAACCGCCGCCGGCATAGTGAGTACCGTCGATGCCCCAACCACGAGCCTGGTAGATGTTGAACTTCAGGCCTGGCACGCCGTATTCGGCCATATTCAAGCCGTAGGCGATCTGGAAGGATTTCTCGTTCGGGCCGTTGAAGTCCGACAACAGGGAGTTGGCCAGGTAGATGCCGTTGGTTTCGTGCAGGTAGTCGAAGTACTCGTTACCGTTCACTTCCTGATACGAGAAGGTCAGGCTGTGGGCCTGGTGAGTCAGACCGAGCGACAGGGAGTACGTGTCGTTATCGATTTCGCCCAACAGCTTTTTGCCTTCATCGACGGTTTTGTAGTAGTTCAGGCCGGTGGTCAGGCTCAGCACCTGGCTGTCACCCAAAACGTGGCTGGCGCCGAAGTAGTACTGGTTCCACAGGTCTTCAGCCTGGGTGCCCCAGAGACTGGTGGTCAGGCTGGCGAACGGCGTGTAGGTGATACCGGCGGTGTTGACGTGATCGGCTTCAGCGGTACCGTCGCCATATTCGGAACGGAACTTGCGCTGGCTCTGTTCGGTACGCGGCGAGTTACGGTCGAAGGTGCCAAGGTCGAAGGTCAGGTTTTCCAGCTCTTCGCTGTGCAGAGTCACACCCTCGAAGCTTGAAGGCAGTGGACGGTTACCGATGACATCCACTTGCGGGCTGCTGAAGTTCTGGCGACCGGCAGTCAGTGTGGTGTTGGAGAAACGCGCCTTGACGTTGGCCAGGCCCAGTTTGCTCCACTGATCAACAGCGTCACCGCCATTTTCAGTCAAAGTACGGTTGTTACCACGGCCGCCCCGGCCTGGCTCAGGAGCACCACCGTTACCGGACGCAAGGTCTTTGCGATCACGGTCCAGAGCAATTGCGTTGTAGGCAGCCACTTCAGTGCTGAAACCTACAGTACCCTCGGTGAAGCCCGAGTTGTACTTGATGATCGTGCCTTGTACCCAGTTGATGCGGCGATCAGTCGTGCGAGTCTCACCATTTTTACGATAGTTGAGCGTCGCGCCCCGCTTGAACGACTCATTCGCATACCAGTTACGCGTGGAACCGGTGATCGATTGACCTTCAACAAAACCGGTGGCTTCGCTTTGGGCGCTTTTCTCTTTAACGGTAACCGGCGTGAACGCCTGGCTTTGGGTTTCTGCGTAAGCCGTGGCGGTTACGCTGCTGATGGCCAGGGCCAATAACGCGGTGCTACTCAGTTTCATGGGGTGAAGCTCCTTTCTTTCTTTTTTTTTAATGCCGGTCTTTTTTGATGATCCGGCTATTTGGTTTCGAACTCATCCAAGGCATCGCAAACGTTTGCTGTAGAACGGATTGACGAATTACGGCAATACGCTTGCGTGAGGGCGGAATCCGCCCCCAGCGATTCTGGCTAATCGGTTATTTTTCTATGCTGACGCCCGAGAACACGTTACGACCGAAAGGACTCACCTTGAATCCTTCGATTTTGGCGCTCAACGGCTGGTTAACCGTCGAGTGGGCGACTGGCGTAATCGGCACCTGCTGCTTGAGGTACTGTTGCGCCTGTTTGTAAAGCACGGTGCGCTGGTCGCGGTCGGTGACGACCTTGGCCTGCTTGATCAGCTTGTCGTAAGCCGGATCACACCACATGGAGTAGTTGTTGCCGCCAATGGCGTCGCAGCTGTAAAGCGTGCCGAGCCAGTTGTCCGGGTCCCCGTTGTCACCGGTCCAGCCGATCAGGCTGACGTCGTGTTCGCCGTTTTTGGTGCGCTTGATGTACTCGCCCCATTCGTAGCTGACGATCTTCACGTTGAGGCCGATTTTTGCCCAGTCCGCCTGGAGCATCTCGGCCATCAATTTGGCGTTCGGGTTGTAAGGGCGCTGAACGGGCATCGCCCACAAAGTAATTTCGGTGCCTTCCTTCACGCCGGCAGCCTTGAGCAATTCCTTGGCTTTTTCCGGGTTGTAGGCGGCGTCTTTGATGGTCTCATCGTAGGACCATTGGGTCGGTGGCATGGCGTTGACGGCCAGTTGACCGGCACCTTGATAGACGGCGTTGAGAATGCCTTGCTTGTTCACCGCCATGTCCAGCGCCTGGCGCACTTCGAGCTGGTCGAAAGGCTTGTGGCGCACGTTGTAGGCGATGTAACCGAGGTTGAAACCGGGCTTCTCGATGAGCTTGAGTGTCGGGTCGTTCTTCAGCGCGGTCACGTCGGCAGGGCGTGGGTGCAGGGTGATCTGGCACTCGTTGGCCTTGAGCTTCTGCACGCGCACCGAGGCATCGGTATTGATGGCGAAAATCAGGTTGTCGAGCTTGACCCGGCTCGGGTCCCAGTACTGCTTGTTGCCGGTGTAACGGATGTTGGAATCTTTCTGGTAGCTCTTGAACACGAACGGCCCGGTGCCGATCGGCTTCTGGTTGATGTCGCTCGGCTTGCCTTCGGCCAGCAGTTTGTCGGCGTATTCGGCGGACAGAATGGCGGCGAAGCTCATGGCGATGTTCTGGATGAACGCGGCGTCCACGCTGTTGAGTGTCATGTCCACGGTCAGCGGCCCGGTCTTCTCGACCTTGGCGATGTTCTTGTTCAGGCTCATCCCGTTGAAATACGGGAACTCGGTCGGATAAGCCTTACGGAAAGGTTGCTGCGGATCGAGCATGCGATTGAACGTGAACAGCACGTCGTCGGCGTTGAAATCACGGGTCGGCGTGAAGTATTTGGTCGTGTGAAATTTCACCCCTTCGCGTAGGTGAAAAGTGTACTTGAGGCCGTCCTCGGAAATATCCCAGCGAGTGGCCAGGCCAGGTACGACGTTGGTGGCGCCTTTTTCGAACTCTGCCAGTCGGTTGTACAACGGCTCGGCGGCGTCATTGTCGGTCGCGGTCGTGTATTGCGCGGTGTCGAAGCCAGCAGGGCTGCCTTCGGAGCAGAACACCAGGCTGTTATTGGCGGCCTGGCTGATGGACGTGGCGGCCAACAGGCCGGTGCCCAGCAATGCGGATAAAACCAAGGTATGGCGCATGACGCTCCCTTTTCTCTTTCTCTAAGTGTTTTCAATGAATCGCCATCCCGTCCGGGGACGTGGAGGCATCACTGATCTCAAGCCATGACAGGCAGCAATAACCGAGAGCCCACGCACGAACTGGTCAGATCCCGACGGTAGGAGCCGTGGGCCTGGCAGTAAATGCGTAGAGTCCTAAAGACTCGTAGGAAATGGCAACGCGTCCGACGCCGCTGATGTAATGCTCAGCGGAATTGGATGTAGGTGGTTTCCTACTTTCTCGGCAGATAAAGCAGCGGCGACGTTAAAAACGTCGCCGCTGCAAAACCTTATTTGCTGACGCTGACGCCGTAGAAGGAGTTCAAGCCAAACGGGCTGATCTTGAAGTCCTGCACGTTGTCGCGCATGGGTTGGAACACCGTCGAGTGAGCGATAGGTGTCATTGGAACGGCATCTTTGAGGACGTGTTGCGCCTGCTTGTACAGTTCGGTGCGCTTGGACTGATCGGTCGTGCGCTTGGCTTCTTTCACGATGCCGTCAAACTTCTTGTCGCACCACTTGGAGAAGTTGTTGCCCTCCAGGGAGTCGCAGCCGAACAGCACGTTCAGCCAGTTGTCCGGATCACCGTTGTCGCCGCTCCAGCCAATCAGCATCGCGCCGTTTTCGCCGCCTTTGGAGCGCTTGATGTACTCGCCCCACTCGTAGGTCACGATCTTGGCCTTGATACCGACCTTGGCCCAGTCGGACTGCAGCATTTCAGCCATCAGCTTGGCGTTCGGGTTGTAAGGACGCTGAACCGGCATCGCCCACAGATTGATCTCGGTGCCTTCCTTGATGCCAGCTTCCTTGAGCAGCTCTTTGGCTTTCTCAGGGTTGTACGGCGCATCCTTGATGGTGGTGTCGTAAGACCACTGGGTTGGCGGCATGGCGTTGACGGCCAGCTGACCAGCACCCTGGTAAACGGAATCGATGATCTGCTGTTTGTTGACGGCCATGTCCAGCGCCTGACGCACTTTCAGTTGGGCCATCGGGTTCGGCTGATCGCTGCCCTTGATCTTGTCCATCACGTTGTAGGCGATGTAACCCAGGTTGAAACCAGCCTGGTCAGGCACTTTCAGAGTCTTGTCTGCTTGCAGCGCCTTCAGGTCGGCTGGACGTGGGAACAGAGTGATCTGGCACTCGTTCTTCTTCAGCTTCTGGATACGTACCGACGGGTCGGTGGTGATGGCGAAGATCAGGTTGTCGATCTTGACGTCGTCAGGCATCCAGTAGTCCTTGTTCCCGGTGTAGCGGATGTTGGAGTCTTTCTGGTAGCTCTTGAACACGAACGGGCCAGTGCCGACCGGCTTCTGGTTGATGTCGGCGGCTTTGCCTTCTTTCAGCAGCTGGGCGGCGTACTCGGCGGACTGAACGGAAGCGAAACTCATGGCCATGTTCTGGATGAACGCGGCGTCGACTTCTTTCAGGGTGAACTTGACAGTTTTGTCGTCGACTTTATCGATCTTGGTGATGTTGGTGTCCATCCCCATGTCGGTGAAGTACGGGAATTCGGTTGGGTACGCCTTACGGAACGGATCATCCTTGTTAATCATGCGATTAAAGGTGAACAGCACGTCGTCGGCGTTGAACTCACGAGTCGGCTTGAAGTACGGGGTGGTGTGGAACTTGACGCCTTCACGCAGGTGGAAGGTGTAAGTCAGGCCGTCATCGGAGATGTCCCACTTGGTCGCCAGACCAGGAATGACAGCAGTGCCGCCACGTTCGAACTGAGTCAGACGGTTGAACATGGTTTCTGCAGAGGCGTCGAAGTCGGTTCCGGTGGTGTACTGACCAGGATCAAAACCGGCCGGGCTCCCTTCGGAGCAAAACACCAGGTTAGTCGCCGCTTGGGCGAAAGGTGCGCTAGCTAACAAGCCTGCGCCGACTAAAAACGGAATGACCGCGTGTTTAAGCATGGTGGCCTCATGATTTGTTGTCATTTTTGGAATTAGAGGACGACCTCGTGAGTCGTGCCTGCGGATACTTATGCAGGGGCCATACCCATTGCAAGATCCGGAGCGGGCACAAGTCTTAAACAGTGGCACGAACGTACCTTAATGTCGCATTTGTATAAATTCGCGCGCATTTGACCGTTTGCGCAGGTTTTTTTCAGTGCATATGGCGCACCTGCGCGGGGCGATCTGGACGTTTTGCGCACCCGATTGGAGCGCGGTGTTACTTATTTATACCCATCATTGATGGGTGTGAACGGGGAGGGCGGGCGTGAATGAGATTGAGTTCTGGTTTGGTGGCTAGGTGTTTGTTGTTTAAAGGGTTGTTGTGTCTGTGGGGGCAGATTGTTCCGTTACTGTTTGTCAGTGGACATCTGTGGGTGATGCTTGGCTTTGGGATTTTGGGGAGGCTGCGTGGTCGTGTTGGTAGTACCGGGGTGCAACCTTTGCTGCTTGCGGTAGCGCTTTTGGCTTTTTTCCAAGTGTTGAGCGTCTGATAACTGAGCGCTTTCTGACAGATGTGCAGGGGGCAGATGTTGGGAGCGAGCCTGATAGCCGACCTCTTTCTGCTGCATCCAATTGATCGTTTCCACGCTCCGCGTAGGAATGCAGCCAGGGACGCTCCGCGTTCCATTTTTTGTGTTGAGCGATGTGTGAGACACACAGCGCTTTCCCACGCACTTTTCAGGTTGCCGGGTAGGAAGTCGTGTATCTAGCCTCTGTCCGTCGCTACACAACCATAGGCGCTGTACAACGTCGATCCGGCGTAGGGTGCAATGTTGTTCATGAATTCGGCGTACGACACGATTCAACTGTGGGAGATTCTATGTTGCAGGGCAACCCCGCAATTTCAGGCCGGGTGTATTCGCTCTGATTTTTCATCAGGGCAAATGCCACCCACTTCGCCGCGTGAGAAACGGCAAGGGATGGCCCCATTTGCAAAATAGGGTTGCCAATGACTAAGCCAGTTCCGGATCCGCCACTCGAATCCACGACACCCTCCACGCCAAAAACCGCGAAGCCATCAAACGCGCCCTCGACTTTTATCTCTGCCCCGAACCTGCCCAAACCCACCAAGCCAGCACGATGTTTCTCGTCAACTCGGCCGGCCTCAGCGCAATACGGCGCTGGCAACTCAGCAGATCATCATGCTAGTTGAGCTGGCGGTGAATCGGGCGTTGGATCGGGTTGATCCGCAGGGCTGACCACTACGTTATCGTTCATCGCCAGCAGAAACCTGCTGGCGATGGCAGCATGTAAGTCACTGCAATACTTCGGACGTGCTGAAGGTTTGAGCCGACCAGAAACCTGAATGGTGACTCATTGACTACCTTTCATTTTTTTACAGTTACGCGAAGTATCTGTGACTCTTGAAGGCGGAATTCTCGAAAGCGTATCAGAATGTAATGCAGTTCGGCTTCTGCGCCAGATGCATGCACTTTTTCTAAGACTGTCTTCGGAATGGAAAAAACGTAGGATTGTTCGGAGTCACCTTCCAGGACTTGCTGTGCTTTGTTGAAGAGAGTTGTGGTGCCGCTATCGACCTTGAAGGTAAGCTGATCACCGGCTAAGGGGCCCGAATACCGCGGTATGATGCCGTGCGCGTCGCCCTTGATTTTATCCAGGTAAACTACACCACCTTCCGCTTCCTTCAGTTCGGGCGCGGGCAATCCGTTCGATTGTGTTGTCATGATCAAATCCTTTGAGTGATGAGTACCGTCAGGCAATCATCGTTGATGGACCCGGTTTTTTTAACCGGGACCTATTTGGGGCTGGGTGACGATTGTTCGGCTACGGTCAGAAATTACAGTTCCGACGGACGGTAGGGGGCTGGGAGAGGCAGCAGGTGAGTTGCCACAAAATTCAGGCACAAAAAAACGGCGATCATTACTGATCGCCGTTCTTTCTCTCGCCCGAATCAAATCACTGCATCAACACTTCAATCGAACCATCCGCCGTCATGCTGACCTGGCTGGTACCCGCCTCAACCTCAGGCGTCACCGGTGCCGAGTCCATGCTCGCCGCTTTCATCATCATCGGTCCACGCATGTACGGCTGTGGATAACCGTTGCTGTTCAAGTTCAGGTTAACGATTTTATAACCCTTGCCACCCAATGCATCGGTAGCCAATTGCGCGCGGGCCTTGAAGGCTGTCACGGCTTCTTTAAGCAACGCATCTTCGCTGGCCTTGCGGGTTGGGGTGGCGATGGCGAAGTCCATGCCACCCATTTTCAGGTCTGTGAGCAGTTCGCCGGTCAGTTTCGACAGTGTCGCGAAGTCGGAGCTTTCCAGGCGCAGTTCGGCGCGTTCGCGCCAGCCGGTGATTTTCTGGCCCTTGGTATCGTAGATCGGGTAGCTGTTGCGGCTGCCCTGGCGCAGGGTGACTTCCTTGACCTGTTTGGCCTGGGCCAGCGCTTTGTTCATGGTGGTGCTGACGTCGGCGGCGAGTTTGGCCGGGTCGGTGTTTTGTTCTTCGGTGTAGAGGGTCACGATCATCAGGTCGCGGGCGATTTCCTGACTGACTTCGGCGCGCAGGGCGATCTGGTTGTAATGAAGTTCGTCGGCGGCCAGGGCCGGGAGGCTGGCGACGGTGCCAACGCTAAGGGCAAGAAGGGCGGCGCTGCGGCTGAAACTGTGCATGAAAACTCCTTGGACGGTGCGCAGGGGTTAAGGTCCGAGCCTGCGTGAACCCATCAGACTCTAGCTTTTATGATCCGGTTCGCACAGTTACAACTTCTATACAGATCGACGCGATCTCTTGTAGCAGCTGCCGAAGGCTGCGTTCGAGCGCGAAGCGGTCGCAATTGGGTTGACGCGTTTTGCATGAAGGAATGAGGTCTCAGGTTTTACGACCGCTTCGCGGCCGAACGCAGCCTTCGGCAGCTGCTACAAGGGCTCTGTGTTGGCTGAAGGCCTGTGGCCGTTTGCCGCACTTTTGCCTGCCAGCCCCCGTGCTTGGTTATACTCCGTGCGATCCGCCTGGAGCGCTCATCAGGAGAGCTCATGCTCGCCCCCGTTCAAATCACTTCCGCTACTCGCCAGAATCTCTGGCGGCTGACGTTCATCCGCACATTGGTGTTGGCCGCTCAGGCCGGTTCCGTGGGCCTGGCCTACTGGCTCGACTTACTGCCGCTGCCTTGGTTCCAACTGGCTGCGACCCTCGGTTGCTCGATGTTGCTGTGCGCGTTCACGGCGATTCGCTTGCGTACCTCATGGCCAGTTACCGAACTCGAATACGCCGTGCAACTGGCCTGCGACCTGTTTATCCACAGTGCCTTGCTGTATTTCTCCGGTGGCTCGACCAACCCCTTCGTCTCTTATTACCTGGTGCCGCTGACCATCGCTGCCGTGACCTTGCCGTGGCGTTATTCGGTGATTCTGTCCGGTATCGCGTTGACGATGTACACCCTGCTGCTGGCCCGCTTCTATCCGCTGCAAACCTTCCCGATCGCTCGGGAAAACCTGCAGGTTTACGGGATGTGGCTGAGTTTCGCCCTGGCCGCGGCGGTTATCACCTTCTTCGCCGCGCGCATGGCCGAAGAGCTGCGCCGTCAGGAAGAACTGCGCGCCATCCGTCGCGAAGAGGGCCTGCGCGATCAGCAACTGTTGGCCGTCGCCACCCAGGCCGCCGGTGCTGCCCATGAGCTGGGCACGCCGCTGGCGACCATGAGTGTGTTGCTCAAGGAAATGCGTCAGGACCATCACGACCCGATGTTGCAGGACGACCTGAGCGTGCTGCAGGATCAGGTCAAACTCTGCAAAGAAACCTTGCAGCAACTGGTGCGCGCCGCCGAGGCCAATCGTCGATTGGCCGTGGAGATGCAGGACGTCACCGATTGGCTCGATGAAGCCCTGAATCGCTGGCACTTGATGCGCCCGGAAGCCAGTTACCGCTTCCAGCGCTTGGGCCAAGGCACCGTGCCGCGCATGGCGCCGCCACCGGACCTGACCCAGGCGCTGCTGAATTTGCTCAACAACGCCGCCGACGCTTGCCCCGAAGGGCTGCAAGTGACGCTGGACTGGAATGCCGACGACCTGACAATCAGCATCCGCGACCACGGCGCCGGTGTGCCGCTGGCCATCGCCGAGCAGATCGGCAAACCATTTTTTACCACCAAGGGCAAAGGTTTCGGCCTGGGCCTGTTTTTGAGCAAGGCCAGCGTGACACGCGCCGGCGGCTCAGTGAAACTCTACAGTCATGAGGAAGGCGGCACGCTCACCGAGCTGCGCCTGCCCCGTGTCGCCCGAGGAGACGAACATGAGTGACGAGATCCAAGTCGAAGGCGAAGGCGAAGAACTGCCGCATTTGCTGCTGGTAGACGACGACGCAACTTTTACCCGGGTGATGGCCCGTGCCATGGCCCGCCGCGGCTTTCGCGTCAGCACCGCCGGTTCCGCCGAAGAAGGCCTGACCATCGCTCAGGCCGACCTGCCGGACTACGCCGCGCTGGACCTGAAAATGGACGGTGATTCCGGTCTGGTGCTGTTGCCCAAACTGCTTGAACTGGACCCGGAAATGCGCGTGGTGATCCTCACCGGTTACTCGAGCATTGCCACCGCCGTCGAGGCGATCAAGCGCGGCGCCTGCAATTACCTGTGCAAACCGGCGGACGCCGATGACGTGCTGGCCGCGCTGCTCTCCGAGCATGCCGACCTCGACACGCTGGTGCCGGAGAACCCGATGTCGGTGGATCGCCTGCAGTGGGAACACATCCAGCGCGTGCTGACCGAACACGAAGGCAACATCTCCGCCACTGCCCGCGCCCTGGGCATGCACCGCCGCACGCTGCAGCGCAAACTGCAGAAGCGTCCGGTTCGTCGTTGACTGTAGTTTTTTGAGGGAGTGGCGAATAAACCATGTTCATGGAGTATCGTTTGTTCGCCCCTTTAATGCCTCTACGGCAAGATCCGGACGGTCAATGGATCAGAGGAGTGTTCAACGCCTTGGGATTTCGCGTAGAACTTGATTTCGACTTCTCGATGGATGTGCGGGCGCATTTCGTTGACAGGCAATTCGGCTTGTAATGCACTCTCTGATTTGTAGCCACTGTCCCACTTATCATCAGTCCCTAGAAAAGCGGCTACAAACTTGTATTCAGCACCTGGTGGAAGTACACCCCCGGCGCCAATACTGAGCTCAGTGGTTTTACCTAATCCACTGAGGAAGAACGCATTATTTTGTACGTCTTTCGCCCTTGGAATCGGGTATGTAACCTTGGGTTTATTGCCCATCGTAATAGCTCCTTTGTATGCGTTTTAACCAGATTGCCCGGCGCACGTCATGGCGACGGGTTGCGATCAGTAGGCGCGAAATATCGCCACCTATCTACTGTCATATCTGACAGTGGCGACCGGCGGTAACCGATTGGGGATTGCTTGTCAAAATGGCCTCAACGCTGAACCGCCCCTGAACAATTGTTGTCACACAGCGTTACAACACAAGCCGATCATCTATGATCGGTTCGTGTGTGTTCTTTTCTTTATCGAGCCTTATCCATGAATCAGAACGCTGAATATTCCGCGGTCAATGATGCTGTGCGCGGGCAGTTTTTCCGCCGAGTGTGGGACATGATCACGCCTTACTGGCGCAGCGAAGAGAAGGGCAAGGCCTGGACGTTGCTGATCGCCGTGATTGCGCTGTCGTTGTTCAGCGTGGCGATTTCGGTGTGGATCAACAGTTGGTACAAGGACTTCTACAACGCCTTGCAGAAAAAGGACGAAGCGGCCTTTTGGCAGTTGATTCTGTATTTTTGCGGCATCGCGGCGGTGGCGATCCTTGGCGCGGTGTATCGGCTCTACCTGACGCAGATGCTGACGATTCGCTGGCGGGCCTGGCTCACCGAGAAGCATTTTGCCCGTTGGCTCAGCCACAAGAATTACTACCAGTTGGAGCAGGGCGGATACACCGATAACCCGGACCAGCGGATTTCCGAAGACCTCAATAAATTCACCAGCAACACGTTGGGCCTGGGGCTCGGGTTGATTCGCAACATCGTCAGCCTCGTATCGTTCTCGATCATTCTGTGGGGCGTATCGGGCAGTATCGAAGTGTTTGGTTTCACGATTCCCGGTTACATGTTCTGGTGCGCGCTGGTTTACGCCGCCGTCGCCAGTTGGCTGACGCATTTGATTGGCCGTCGCCTGATCGGCCTCAACAACAACCAGCAACGCTTCGAAGCCGACCTGCGTTTCTCCATGGTGCGGATTCGCGAGAATGCCGAAAGCATTGCGCTGTACAACGGCGAGCCTAATGAGAACCGCCGCTTGAGCAGCCGTTTCGGGATGGTCTGGCACAACTACTGGGACATCATGAAAGTGTCCAAGCGCCTGACCTTCTTTACCTCCGGTTATGAGCAGATCGCCGTCATCTTCCCGTTCATGGTCGCCGCGCCGCGTTACTTCACTGGCAAGATCGAGCTGGGTGAGCTGATGCAAATCAACTCGGCGTTCGCTAACGTCCAGGACAACTTCAGTTGGTTCATCACGGCGTACCAGGACCTTGCCGAATGGCGGGCCACCTGTGATCGTCTGCTGAGTTTCCGCCAGGCCATGACTGACAACGAAGAGCGTGCGCCGGCGATTGATGTGCAAAACCATGGCTCGGCGTTGAAGGTGCATAACCTTGGCCTCGACCTGGCGGATGGTCGTCACCTGCTGAGCAACGCCGACATGACCGTGGAGGAGGGCGAGCGCGTCATGCTCAGCGGTCGCTCCGGCAGCGGTAAATCCACGTTGTTTCGAGCCATGGGGCACCTTTGGCCGGCTGGCCACGGCAGTATTCGTCTGCCGACGGGGCGTTATCTGTTCCTGCCGCAAAAACCGTATCTGCCGATTGGCAGCCTGCGTGAAGCGCTGAGTTATCCACAGTCTGGCGATACGTATCCGCACGAGCGCTACGTTCACGTGCTGGAAGCCTGCCGTTTGCCGCATCTCGTTGCCCGTCTGGACGAAGCCAATCACTGGCAGCGCATGTTGTCGCCGGGTGAGCAACAGCGTCTGGCCTTCGCACGAGCGCTGCTTTACGCACCGCAATGGCTGTACATGGACGAAGCCACCTCGGCGATGGACGAGGAGGACGAAGCGTCGCTGTATCAGACCTTGATCGATGAGATTCCGGGGTTGAGCATTGTCAGCGTCGGGCATCGCAGCAGCCTGAAGCGCTTCCATCCACGGCATGTCCGTATCGAGAATGGCCATCTGGTGGACCAGACCGTGACCGCATAAACACCACAACCTCTGTAGGAGCGAGGCTTGCCCGCGAAGAACGATCACTCGGTCCTCAGTCGGAAACCGCGTGGAGCCCTTCGCGGGCAAGCCTCGCTCCTCCAGGGGTTAGGTGATCGTACAACCGCGTTGAGCTATGATGCGGTTTCAGCCGCAACTTTTGAGAAAGACGTTCACCATGGAAAACCCGATCGACGCACCACGCCTCCCTCGCAAGCGCCGCAGCCTCGCTCAGGAACTGGTGACGGTGCTGTCCGAGCAGATCCGCGACGGTCACCTCAAGCGTGGCGACAAGTTGCCCACCGAGTCGGCGATCATGGATGCCCATGGCGTCAGCCGCACCGTGGTGCGCGAAGCGATTTCCCGTTTGCAGGCAGCTGGGCAGGTTGAAACCCGCCACGGCATCGGCACCTTCGTGCTCGATACCCCAAGCCCGAGCGGTTTCCGTATCGACCCGGCGACCGTGGTCACGCTGCGGGACGTGCTGGCGATTCTGGAACTGCGCATCAGCCTCGAAGTGGAGTCCGCCGGCCTCGCCGCGCAACGCCGCAGCCCCGAGCAGCTGGCATTGATGCGAGCTGCGCTGGATGCATTGAATGAAAGTGTTTCCCATGCCAGCGATGCCGTAGCGTCCGACTTCCAGTTCCACCTGCAAATCGCCCTCGCGACGGGCAATCGCTACTTCACCGACATCATGACCCACCTGGGCACCAGCATCATTCCGCGTACGCGCCTCAATTCCGCGCGCC
This sequence comes from Pseudomonas svalbardensis, assembly GCF_030053115.1. Taxonomy (NCBI): domain Bacteria; kingdom Pseudomonadati; phylum Pseudomonadota; class Gammaproteobacteria; order Pseudomonadales; family Pseudomonadaceae; genus Pseudomonas; species Pseudomonas svalbardensis. The sequence goes on from NZ_CP125619.1 coordinate 974,478, forward strand.
TGGCCCATGACGACCAACAGCACTACATGAATCGTCTGAGCCGTGAGCACGAAGAGATTTACGATGCGATTGCGCGTCAGGATTCCGATGCGGCCAGGGCCGCGATGCGGTTGCACCTGACTAATAGCCGAGAGCGGCTGCGTCATGCTCATGAAGAGGCGGAGGCGCAGCGCGGCTAAGGGTAAGGGTCTTCTACCTCGACCGTTTTGTAATCGACATACTCAACGGTGTTGTTCAGCAACACCTTGAATATCTTCAGGGTGATTTTCCAGTACTGACCGGGCAGTGTTTCAAACTCGACGATGTTGTCCACGCTCACATTCAGGTCAAAATCTGATGGCAGCTCTAGAGCTGCATGTCTGGTTTTTGCAGGAAAGTTAAACCGGTGGATTGTGCTCATGGGGTCTTCGCCTATGCAGTGATTGACTGCCCGATTAAGCCTCGGAGGCAGAGGGTTCGATACTGTAAGAAATAACAGTTTCGATGAACGGTCGGCGTCAATCCGCACCTGCCGCGGTGATGTAGATCGTTCCCACGCAGGGCGTGAGAACGATCAGGTGAGGGGAATCAGCCAGTCCTGAGAATCGAACGATCCACCCTCACGGCCCACTCGGCAGCCCCAGCCTTGGCATCGAATGCCACATGCCCATGCTCATCCACCACCGCCCGCGCAATCACCATCCCCTTGGCCAACAATTCCAGCGGCGCACCCTTCAGCGATTGGCCCGAGGCCAGTTCCAGTTTCAATTTGATAGTCATCATCGATCTCCTTATCAGGCAACATTGCCAGTGGGTTTGTAATCCTTGAGCAGCAAATAAGTGCTCCAGCCCCACCAGTCGTCCACGGTGGCGGTGTCGTTGAGGTTGTTGACATCCTTGCGTCGCAACACCTTGTTGCCCTCGACCCTGAACAGCGGCGAAAAGTTGGTCGCCAGGTTAAGTACGGCTTGCAGATCAGGCATTTTTTTCAAGGCGCCGAATTGGCCGGCCGACGGGGCGATTCCACTGAGATACGCCGCGAACACTTCATCCGCAGACACCTGAACCGCCTGATTCACCTGGGCGCGATTAGCGCTATCGATGGCGTCGAAGTAGCGCTTGTCCCCATACGCGTGCCACTGATCGCCGTTGCCATTGCGCACGTTGAGACCGAACTTGCTGTCTTCGTCGTGCATGAAGCGCGTGATCAACGAACCCAGATCGCTGGGTGTAACCACCGCTGCCAATTGCTTGCGCGGCACTCGCAGGTGGCCGGCGGAAAACAGGTCGGTCAGGTAGTGATCGGCAAAAGCGTTCATCGCATAGGCCAGCTCCAGGTGCTTTTCATCGCCACTGGTGTGGGCCCGCACCGCTTGTTGCACCGCCGCGGTGTGCCCGGCGATATAGGCCAGCAGCGCCCATTCGGCGAAGTGATCGGCATTGTTGGCGGCCAGTTTCAGGTAGCGGCCAAATGGGAACAACGCCGAAACGACACTGCCACCGCCGGTGATCTTGTTCCACTCTTCTGACAACGTATCACCGAGGGCGTCATAAGCCTCGTGAGGTTGTTTACCGTCCTTGATCGCCTGCTTGATCGCGGCGATTTCCTTTTGCATCACGCCGAGGATCAGCTTGGCCTCGGCGTTAGAAGCAGGCAGTACGGCCAGCGAATTAAAGGCGTTGGTAAAGCGCTGGATTCGGTCGACGGCCGTCGCGCCTTCGCTGATCGGTTGATCGGGAATTCCATAGAAATCACCTCCCAGCGCAATGACTTGGCCATAGGTCAGCGCCAGCCCATTGGGCAAATGCAACTCCACCTGTGAAGCCGGGATAGCGGGCGCATCCTTGACGAAACGCAGCAGGGTGCTGTCGCCGATGGCGGTGTGTTCGCCACCCTCGAACCTCAGCTGTGGCTTGCCTTTCAGGGCTTTACCGGAGGCTGTGGGTAGCGACGCGGGAAGGGCAGGCGCAGAGTTGTGATGATCAGCAATCTGCAAGACCACGTGTTGGTTATCCCCGATGAGAGGGATGCCATGCTCGGTAAAAAGATCATCCAGTCCGGCAATGACCTGTTTCAGTTTTTCCTTCGGTTGTGCGTGTAGACCTGACATTTCTATCTCCTTGATATGTCGTCGGTGCGATTAAAAACAACTGTATAGATATACAGTTATTCGAATCATAGATGAGAAATTTCCTACGTCAAGGAAATACCTTTCCGACTCAAATTCTGCGGTTGGCGATGAAATGCAGTTGACGGTTATTATTTAAGTTGTACGATGACCTACAACTTCGGCGCAGGCTGAACGGTTTTCTCACACACATACGTCGCTATCCAGGGTGTTCGAATAATGAATCCACAAGAACTGAAGTCCATCCTCTCTTCCGGTCTGCTGTCTTTCCCGGTTACCGATTTCAATGCTCAGGGCGACTTCCATCGCGCGGGCTACATCAAACGTCTCGAATGGCTGGCCCCATACGGCGCCTCGGCATTGTTCGCCGCGGGCGGCACCGGTGAGTTCTTCTCTCTGGCGGCCAGCGAATATTCGGAAATCATCAAGACTGCCGTCGACACCTGCGAAACCAGCGTGCCGATTCTGGCCGGCGTTGGCGGTTCGACGCGTCAAGCCATCGAATACGCACAGGAAGCCGAGCGTCTGGGCGCCAAAGGTCTGTTGTTGCTGCCGCACTACCTGACCGAAGCTAGCCAGGACGGCGTTGCCGCCCATGTTGAAGCCGTGTGCAAATCGGTGAAAATCGGCGTGGTGGTTTACAACCGCAACGTCTGCCGCCTGACCGCGCCGCTGCTGGAGCTTCTGGCTGAGCGCTGCCCAAACCTGATCGGCTACAAGGACGGTCTGGGCGATATCGAGTTGATGGTGTCGATCCGTCGCCGCCTCGGTGATCGCTTCAGCTACCTGGGCGGCTTGCCGACCGCCGAAGTCTACGCCGCAGCCTACAAGGCACTGGGCGTACCGGTTTACTCCTCGGCGGTGTTCAACTTCATCCCGAAAACCGCGATGGATTTCTACCACGCCATTGCCCGTGAAGATCACGCCACCGTCGGCAAGATCATCGACGACTTCTTCCTGCCATACCTGGACATCCGTAACCGCAAAGCCGGTTACGCCGTGAGCATCGTCAAGGCCGGGGCAAAAATTGCCGGCTATGACGCAGGTCCTGTGCGTGCACCGCTGACTGATCTGCTGCCAGAAGAGTATGAAATGCTCGCCGCGCTGATCGACAAGCAAGGTGCGCAGTAACACATCCGATTAAACAAGGCCGCTGAGTGATCAGCGGCTTTTTGTGTGAGGACTTCTTTTAAGGAGAAAGGCCTGTGGCTGATTCAAAGCGTTTCGATAACTACATCGGTGGCCAATGGGTTGCCGGCGCCGACTACTCCACCAACATCAACCCATCGGAGTTGACCGACACCATCGGCGACTACGCCAAGGCTGATCTGGCCCAGGTCCACGCTGCCATCGACGCCGCTCGCGCTGCGTTCCCGGCCTGGTCCACTTCGGGCATTCAGGCGCGTCACGATTCGCTGGATAAAGTCGGTACCGAAATCCTCGCGCGTCGCGAAGAGCTCGGCACCTTGCTGGCTCGGGAAGAGGGCAAGACCCTGCCCGAAGCCATCGGCGAAGTGACTCGCGCCGGCAACATCTTCAAGTTCTTCGCCGGTGAGTGCCTGCGCCTGTCCGGCGACTACCTGCCGTCGGTGCGCCCGGGTGTGAACGTCGAAGTCACTCGCGAAGCATTGGGCGTCGTTGGCCTGATCACCCCGTGGAACTTCCCGATCGCGATCCCTGCGTGGAAAATCGCCCCGGCCCTGGCCTACGGTAACTGCGTCGTGCTGAAGCCGGCCGATCTGGTGCCGGGTTGCGCCTGGGCGCTGGCCGAAATCATCTCCCGCGCAGGCTTCCCGGCCGGCGTGTTCAACCTGGTGATGGGCAGCGGTCGTGTGGTGGGCGATGCGCTGGTGCAGAGTCCAAAAGTCGATGGCATCAGCTTCACCGGTTCCGTGGGTGTCGGTCGTCAGATCGCGGTCAACTGCGTGTCGCGTCAGGCCAAGGTTCAGCTGGAAATGGGTGGCAAGAATCCGCAGATCATTCTCGACGACGCCGACCTCAAGCAAGCGGTCGAGCTGTCGGTACAGAGCGCGTTCTACTCCACCGGCCAGCGTTGCACTGCCTCGAGCCGCTTCATCGTCACCGCCGGGATTCACGACAAGTTCGTTGACGCCGTGGCCGAGCGCATGAAGTCGATCAAGGTCGGTCACGCGTTGAAAGCCGGCACCGACATTGGTCCGGTCGTCTCGCAAGCGCAGCTTGAACAGGACTTGAAGTACATCGACATCGGCCAGTCCGAAGGCGCACGTCTGGTCAGCGGCGGTGGTCTGGTGACCTGCGACACCGAAGGTTACTACCTCGCGCCAACCCTGTTTGCCGACAGCGAAGCTGCGATGCGCATCAGCCGCGAAGAGATCTTCGGCCCGGTGGCCAACGTGGTTCGCGTAGCGGATTACGAGGCCGCGCTGGCCATGGCCAACGACACCGAGTTCGGTCTGTCGGCGGGCATCGCCACCACGTCGTTGAAGTACGCCAACCACTTCAAACGTCACTCCCAGGCCGGGATGGTGATGGTCAACCTGCCGACGGCGGGCGTGGATTACCACGTTCCATTCGGTGGGCGTAAAGGTTCATCCTATGGCTCCCGCGAGCAAGGTCGCTACGCGCAAGAGTTCTACACCGTGGTGAAGACTAGCTACATCGGCTGCTGACAGGAAACACCGCGGTATCGGCATCGATACCGCAACCTCTGTAGCCGCTGTCGAGTGGGACGAGGCTGCGATCTTTGCTTTTCAGGATCAAAAGATCGCAGCCTCGTTTCACTCGACAGCTGCTACAGGGATAAACCGTTTCACCCGCGCATAAAAATAATCAGTGGGAGTACATCTACATGCAAGCGACCAAGCCGACCCACGTCCGCTATTTGATTTTGCTCATGCTTTTTCTGGTGACCACGATCAACTACGCCGACCGGGCTACCATCGCCATCGCGGGCTCCAGCCTGCAAAAAGACCTCGGCATCGACGCGGTCACCCTCGGTTACATCTTCTCCGCATTCGGTTGGGCCTACGTGGCCGGGCAAATTCCCGGTGGCTGGTTGCTGGACCGTTTCGGCTCGAAAAAAATCTACGCGCTCAGCATCTTCACCTGGTCGCTGTTCACCGTGCTGCAGGGCTATGTCGGTGAGTTCGGCATGTCCACGGCGGTGGTTGCGCTGTTCATGCTGCGCTTCCTGGTGGGCCTGGCCGAAGCGCCATCCTTCCCCGGTAACGCACGCATTGTTGCGGCCTGGTTTCCGACCGCTGAACGCGGTACGGCGTCTGCGATCTTCAACTCGGCGCAGTACTTCGCCACGGTGCTGTTTGCGCCGCTGATGGGCTGGATCGTTTACAGCTTCGGCTGGCAGCATGTGTTCATCGTCATGGGCGTGATTGGCATCATCTTCTCGGGGATCTGGCTGAAGGTGATCTACAGCCCGCGTCAGCATCCGATGATCAATGACGCCGAGTTCAAGCACATCGCCGACAACGGCGGCATGGTCGACATGGACCAGGACAAAGGCAAAGGCAAAAAGGGAGACGGTCCGAAGTGGGACTACATCCGCCAGTTGCTGACCAACCGCATGATGCTCGGTGTGTATCTGGGCCAATACTGCATCAACGGCATCACCTACTTCTTCCTGACCTGGTTCCCGGTGTACCTGGTGCAAGAACGTGGCATGACCATCCTCAAGGCCGGTTTCATCGCCTCGTTGCCGGCGATCTGCGGCTTTATTGGTGGTGTGCTCGGCGGCGTGATTTCCGACTACCTGCTGCGCAAGGGCCATTCCCTGACCTTCGCCCGCAAGGCGCCGATCATTGCTGGCTTGCTGGTCTCCAGCAGCATCGTGGCCTGCAACTACGTTGACGTTGAATGGATGGTCGTCGGCTTCATGGCCCTGGCGTTCTTCGGCAAAGGCGTGGGTGCGCTGGGTTGGGCCGTGGTGTCTGACACCTCGCCAAAACAGATTGCTGGTCTCAGCGGTGGCTTGTTCAACACCTTCGGCAACATCGCTTCGATCACCACCCCGATTGTCATCGGCTACATCATCAGCTCCACCGGTTCGTTCAAATGGGCGCTGGTGTTTGTCGGTTGCAACGCGCTGGTCGCAGTGTTCAGTTACCTGGTGATCGTCGGTCCGATCAAGCGTGTGGTACTCAAGGAACCGCCAGTCAGCGGTCCTGAAACCAATAACAAATTGTCTCAAGCGCATTCCTGAGGAGCGGCGTCATGCAGTTGATTGAACATTCCGACTCGCCGCGCTACATCCGCCTGCACGAGCGGGACAACGTAGTGATCGTGGTCAATGACCAAGGCGTGCCGGCCGGTACCGAATTTCCGGACGGCCTGGTCACCGTGGACTTCGTGCCACAGAGCCACAAGGTCACCCTGGAAGACATTCCCGTGGGTGGCCAGGTGATTCGTTACGGGCAGACCATTGGCTACGCGTTGCAGCCGATTCCGCGCGGTAGCTGGGTCAAGGAAGATCAACTGCGCATGCCCACCGCGCCACCGCTGGACAGCTTGCCGCTATCCACCGAAGTGCCGGTGGCGCAGGCACCGCTGGAAGGCTTCACGTTCGAAGGTTATCGCAACGCCGACGGAACCGTCGGCACGCGCAACATTCTCGGGATCACCACGACTGTTCAGTGCGTCACCGGCGTGCTTGATCACGCGGTCAAGCGCATCATGGACGAGTTGCTGCCCAAGTACCCGAACGTCGATGACGTGGTCGCGCTGACTCACAGCTACGGCTGCGGCGTGGCGATTACCGCGACTGACGCGTACATCCCGATCCGCACGGTGCGCAACCTGGCGCGCAACCCGAACCTGGGTGGCGAAGCGTTGGTGATCAGCCTTGGCTGCGAGAAATTGCAGGCCGGGCAGGTGATGCACGAGAACGACAGCTCGGTGGATTTGAGCGATCCGTGGTTGTACCGCTTGCAGGATTCCAGTCACGGTTTCACCGAGATGATCGAGCAGATCATGGCGCTGGCCGAAACCCGTTTGAAGAAGCTCGATCAGCGTCGCCGGGAAACCGTGCCGGCGTCCGAGCTGATTCTCGGTATGCAGTGCGGCGGCAGCGATGCGTTTTCCGGCATCACCGCCAACCCGGCGTTGGGCTATGCCTCGGACCTGTTATTGCGCGCGGGTGCGACGGTGATGTTTTCCGAAGTCACCGAAGTGCGCGATGCGATTTACCTGCTCACGTCCCGTGCGGAGACCGAGGAAGTCGCTCAGGAACTGGTGCGCGAGATGGACTGGTACGACCGTTACCTGGCCAAGGGCGAAGCGGATCGCAGCGCCAACACCACGCCGGGGAACAAGAAGGGCGGGTTGTCGAACATTGTCGAGAAGTCCCTGGGCTCGATCGTCAAATCCGGCAGCAGCGCGATCAACGGGGTGCTTGGCCCTGGCGAGCGCTTCAAGCGCAAAGGGCTGATCTTCTGTGCGACCCCTGCCAGTGACTTTGTCTGCGGGACGTTGCAATTGGCGGCGGGGATGAACCTGCATGTGTTCACCACCGGGCGTGGCACGCCGTATGGTTTGGCGATGGCGCCGGTAGTGAAGGTGTCGACCCGGACCGAGCTGGCGCAGCGTTGGCCAGACCTGATCGACATCGATGCCGGACGGATTGCGACCGGGCGGGCGTCGATTGAGGACCTTGGCTGGGAGTTGTTTCACTACTACCTGGATGTGGCCAGCGGCAAGAAGCAGACGTGGGCGGAGAAGCACAAACTGCATAACGACATTACCTTGTTCAACCCTGCACCGATCACCTGATACCGCGTTATCGTTCATCGCGAGCAGCCTCGCTCCCACAGTGGATCTTCTTCGTACACAGATTTTGTGTTCGACGCTGGACAAATGTGGGAGATTCTATGTTGCAGGGCAACCCCGCAACCTCAGGCCGGGTGGTATTCGCTCTGATTTTTCATCAGGGCAAATGCCACCCGGCAGAGTTTCCGGGCAAGGGCCACCAAGGCCTGGGTTTTCGAGAAGCCTCTTGCCAAATACGACTCGTAAAACGGTTTCCATTTAGCTGAGCGACAGGCTGCCATTGCGGCGTTGTAAGCCAACCGGCGGACTTCCGGATCCCCTTTTTTTGTCAGGTGCCGGGGGCCGTTCTTCTTCCCGGAGTCATCGACCGTAAGGTCCATCCCTAGAAACGCGATGAACGCATCACTATTGGCAAAATCACCGCGCATAAAGGTCGTCGCCAACCCGGTTGCAGTCAGTTCGCCAACCCCTTCGATGGCTTTGCAGCGGTCGATATTCTCTTCAATACCCGCCTCTTTGCTGACCTTGCGCAGCAGTTTCTGAATGGCCTGATCCGCTTGCTTGAAGGCCTTTTGCTGGGCGCTCTGTACTTTCTTCAACAAGGGTTCATTGGCCCAGCTCAGCATCAGACCGGCATGGTTCTGGATCAGCGTTGCACGTCTGTGGAGCAGGCTTTTCAGCGAGGTGTAGGCCTTGGGTGGTGGGCTCCAGATCCGCAGTCCGTCTTGTTCGTTCGTCAAATAACGCGCCAGCAGACGGGCATCGCAGGGATCGTTCTTGGCTCGTTGGCCGATGCCGCGGCGATAGTTGCTCACCCGATAAGCATCCACGACATAGACCTGGTGCCCCATCGCATGGGCCAGCTCGACGGTGTCCAGGTGGTAGATGTTGGTGGCTTCAACGGCGATAGCGCTTTGGGCGGGCAATGTTTTAAGCCAGCGTTTGAGGGCTGTTCGATCGTTCTTGATGGTGTCAGTGGTTAGCCGGTCGGAGCGATAGACAACTATTTCGGTCTTGGCGATATCGACGCCAACCACCGTCTGCGAAGTAAGGATTGTCATGACGAATCCTCGGAGCTAGGGTTTAAGAGCTTGTCGGGGTCTACCGTTGCGCTGGCTTGCCTCTATCGTCGGTTTTACCGATGAATTCCTTATCGGCGCTTTGGGTAGAAGGGGCGGGATGAGAAGTCTCCCACGGTCTGTACTGGTCAGAATCGAGCTTTTAGTCCCGCCCACCCCTTCAAGTCTAAACATACAAGCGAGCTTGCTCCGGGCGGCGTTCCGACGATAGCGGCCTAACAGACGCCGAGGGACTTGCTGGCTTATCATTAGCCCCCTAACGACGCTCACCCAAGGTTACCCCTGGCATGCTGGCTATCTTCTTCGAAACCCTGAACATCACCGCGCCGGTGTTTGCCATGCTGTTTCTGGGGGCGCTGCTCAAGCGCATCGACTGGATCAACGACAATTTCATCCATACCGCGTCGGCCCTGGTGTTTAACGTCACCATGCCGGCGTTGTTGTTTCTGGGCATCCTGCATGCCGACCTGCACGCCGCGTTGCAACCGGCGCTGCTCATCTACTTCTCGCTCGCCACCCTGGCTAGTTTTGCCATCGCCTGGGGCTGGGCGATCTGGAAGTGCCCGAGGGAAGACCGGGGGATCTACACCCAGGGCGCTTTTCGCGGCAATAACGGGGTCATCGGCCTCGCACTGGCGGCAAGCATGTACGGCGACTACGGGATATCCCTCGGGGCGATTCTCGCGGCGTTGGTGATCTTGTTTTACAACACGCTCTCGACCATTGTGCTGGCGGTTTACAGCCCGGTGATCAAGTCCGACCCTTGGAGCATCTGCAAAAGCGTGATGGTCAATCCGCTGATCATCAGCGTGTTGGTTGCGGCGCCATTTGCCTACTTCAAGATCAGCTTGCCGGGATGGCTGGAGACGTCCGGCCAATACCTGGCGCAAACCACTTTGCCGTTGGCGCTGATCTGCATTGGCGGCACGCTGTCGCTGGCGGCCCTGCGCAAAAGCGGCAACATGGCGCTGAGCTCAAGCCTGGTGAAGATGATCGGCCTGCCTGTGCTGGCGACACTGGGGGCGTGGCTCTGGGGCTTTCGTGGTGCGGAGTTGGGGATTCTGTTCCTGTACTTCGGCAGCCCGACCGCCGCGGCCAGTTTTGTCATGGCCCGTCAGGCCAATGGCAATCATGAACTGGCGGCAGCGATCATCGTGATCACCACATTGATGGCGGCGGTCACCACCAACATCGGGATCTTCCTGTTGCAGTGGGGCGGGTGGATTTAGCTCCGGGATTTTCGGTGTTCTTCAGGGCCTCATCGCGAGCAGGCTCGCTCCCACATGGGAATGCATTTCAACTGTGGGAGCGAGCCTGCTCGCGATAGCAATCTTTCTTACACTACAAACGCCAGCCTGTTACTCCGGCTTCTGGTAGCTGTCGATCACTTCCTGCGCCGCCCGAAACGCATCGATGGCCGCCGGAACACCGGCATACACCGCGCAATGCAGCAGCGCTTCACGAATCTCTTCCACGGTGCAGCCATTGTTCAGCGCACCGCGCACGTGACCTTTCAATTCCTGCGGGCACTTCAACGCGGTCAGCGCGGCGAGGGTGATCAGGCTGCGGGTTTTCAATGGCAAACCTTCGCGGTTCCAGACGCTGCCCCAGGCGTGTTCGTTGACGAAATCCTGCAGCGGTTGCGTGAACTCGGTGGCATTGCCCAGCGCGCGGTCGACGAAGGCGTCGCCCATCACTTGGCGGCGGACTTCAACCCCAGGCTTTTTATCATCGGTCATGGCAATTCCTTATTGTGGTGTTGGCGACGCCAGGCGCGCAGCGACGTGAACAGCAAAAACGCCATCAGCGCCGGCAGGACAAAAAACAGCATCAGGTGTTCAAGCTTGCCGGCCAACGGCATGCCGGTGGTGAACGACACCACGTGCAGACCGTAAGCCAGATACAAACCCAAAAACAGCAGACCTTCGGCGCGGGTCACCCGGTAACCGGAATAAAACACCGGCAGGCACAGCACCGCGACGCCGAGCATCACCGGCAAGTCGAAATCCAGGGCGTTGGGCGATACCGACAGCGGTGTCGGAGCGATCAATGCGGTGAAACCCAGCACGCCCAAGAGGTTGAACAGGTTGCTGCCGATCACGTTGCCCACGGCGATCTCGCGCTCACCACGCAAGGCGGCGATCAACGAGGTGGCCAGTTCCGGCAGGGAGGTGCTGACGGCGACGATGGTCAGGCCGATGATCCGCTCCGACAACCCCAGATCGGTCGCGACCGAAACCGCTGCGCCCAACAGCAAGTGCCCGGCGTAGACCAGCATCGCCAAACCCACGACGATCATCAGCAGGCTGCTGATCCATGGCGCTTGCGGGACTTCGTGGGTCGTCGATTGCGGGCGGGTCGAGTGCCGCGACTGGCGCAGCAGCAGGCCCAGATACAGCACCAGTGCCGCGAGCAGCAACACGCCATCGGCGCGGGTCAGTTCTTCGTTCCACGCCAATACGAACACCAAAAGACTGGCGCCGATCATCAGCGGAATATCCAGGCGCACCAGTTGCCGTGAAACCCGCAACGGGATGATCAGCGCCGAGAGCCCGAGGGTGACGAGGATGTTGAAGATGCTACTGCCGATCACGCTGCCGACGGCGATGTCGGCGTTCTGCGCCAGGGTCGCTTGCAGGCTGACCGCCATCTGCGGTGCGCTGCTGCCGAGGGCGACGATGGTCAGGCCGATAATCAGCGGTCGTACATGCAGGCGCGCGGCGAGGCGCACGGCGGCGCGCACCATCAACTCAGCGCCGGCGATCAGCAACAGCAAGCCGCTGAGCAATTCAATCACGCTGATCAGGGGTATATCGGCAAGTCCGAAAATGGTCGGTGCTCCGTCTATCAGTCGTCGAGGGCTTGCACGCGAACCTTCGCGGTGCCACTGCGTAGCATGCCCAACTGTTCGGCCGCTTCACGTGACACGTCGATCAGGCGCCCACGAGAGTATGGCCCGCGGTCGTTGATGCGCACCACGCAGGACCTGTCGTTATTCAGGTTGGTAATCTTCACCCGGGTGCCGAACGGCAACTGGCGATGGGCAGCGGTCAGGGAATTCTTGTTGAAACGCTCGCCACTGGCGGTGCGTTTGCCATGGTGTTTGGCGCCGTAATACGAGGCAACGCCAGTCTTGTTGTAACCGTGTGGATCGATGGCATCGGTGCTGGCGCAACCGGCCAGCAGAGAGAACAGGGCGAAGGCACTGAGCAGACGCTTCATTTAGAAAGTTCCCAAAAACAAATGTGGGAGCGAGCCTGCTCGCGATGGCGGACTGTCAGTCACATCAATGATGGATGTGCCGCCGTCATCGCGAGCAGGCTCGCTCCCACAAGGGGTAGAGCCAGGCTTTAAAACTGGCTCCATTGCGATCAGCCTTCGAGCTTGCTTTTCAGCAGTTCGTTAACCTGTTGCGGGTTGGCCTTGCCTTTGGAGGCTTTCATGGCCTGGCCGACGAAGAAGCCGAACATCTTGCCGCGTTTGGCTTCGTCTGCCGCGCGGTACTGTTCAACTTGTTCGGCGTTGGCCGCGAGCATTTCGTCCAACACTGCCGAAATCGCACCCGTGTCGGTCACTTGCTTGAGGCCGCGCTTGTCGATGATCTCGTCCGCGCTGCCTTCGCCGTTGGCCATGGCCTCAAACACCACCTTGGCGATTTTGCCGGAGATGGTGTTGTCGGTGATGCGCAGCAGCATGCCGCCCAGTTGCTCGGCCGAGACCGGCGACTGATCGATGTCCAGGCCCTGTTTGTTCAACAGACTGCCCAATTCAACCATCACCCAGTTGGCCGCCAGTTTGGCGTCGCCGCCGATGCTCACGACTTTCTCGAAGTAATCGGCTTGCTCGCGGCTGGTGGCCAGGACGCTGGCGTCGTAGACCGACAGACCGAACTGCGCCTGGAAGCGCTCGCGTTTCTGCGGTGGCAGTTCCGGCAGGGTGGCGCGCACGTCGTCGAGGAACGAGTCTTCGATGACCACCGGCAGCAGGTCCGGATCGGGGAAGTAACGGTAGTCGTTGGCTTCCTCTTTGCTACGCATCGGACGGGTTTCGTCCTTGTTCGGATCGTACAGGCGGGTCTGCTGGATCACCCTGCCGCCGTCTTCGATCAGTTCGATCTGGCGCTGCACTTCGGTGTTGATCGCCTTCTCGATGAAACGGAACGAGTTGACGTTCTTGATCTCGCAGCGAGTGCCGAATTCAACCTGGCCTTTCGGACGGATCGACACGTTGCAGTCGCAACGCAGCGAGCCTTCGGCCATGTTGCCGTCGCAAATGCCCAGGTAGCGAACGAGCGCGTGGACAGCCTTGACGTAAGCCACGGCTTCCTTGGCACTGCGCATGTCCGGCTCGGAAACGATTTCCAGCAGCGGCGTGCCGGCGCGGTTCAGGTCGATGCCGGTGGCGCCGCTGAATTCTTCGTGCAGACTTTTACCGGCGTCTTCTTCCAGGTGCGCGCGGGTGATGCCGACGCGCTTGACCGTGCCGTCTTCCAGCGCGATGTCCAGGTGGCCTTTGCCAACGATCGGCAATTCCATCTGGCTGATCTGATAGCCCTTGGGCAGGTCCGGATAGAAATAGTTTTTACGGGCGAACACGTTGTGCTGGCCGATCTCGGCATCAATCGCCAGACCGAACATCACCGCCATGCGCACCGCTTCCTGGTTCAGCACCGGCAATACGCCGGGCATACCGAGGTCAACCAGGCTGGCCTGGGTGTTCGGCTCGGAACCGAAAGTGGTGGAGCTACCGGAAAAGATTTTCGACCGGGTGGTGAGCTGGGTGTGAATCTCCAGCCCGATCACGACTTCCCATTGCATGTGTTTCTCCTCAGAAGCCGGTTGGGGTGCGGGTGTGCCAGTCAGTGTTCAACTGATACTGGTGCGCAACGTTGAGCAAACGGCCTTCCTGGAAATACGGGGCGAGCAATTGCACGCCGACCGGCAGACCATCGACAAAACCGGCTGGCATGGACAAGCCCGGCAGACCGGCGAGGTTGGCGGTGATGGTGTAGACGTCTTCCAGGTACGCAGCGACCGGGTCGCTATTCTTGGCGCCAAGCTTCCAGGCCGGGTTCGGCGTGGTTGGGCCGAGGATGATGTCGACCTCATTGAAGGCAGCCATGAAGTCGTTTTTGATCAAACGACGAATCTTCTGGGCCTTCAGGTAATAGGCATCGTAGTAACCGGCCGACAGCGCGTAAGCACCGACCATGATCCGGCGCTGCACTTCCGCGCCGAAACCTTCGCCACGGGAACGCTTGTACAGGTCTTCCAGGTTTTTCGGGTCTTCGCAGCGATAGCCAAAACGCACGCCGTCGAAACGCGACAGGTTGGAAGAGGCTTCTGCCGGGGCGATCACGTAGTAAGCAGGGATTGCGTGCTGCATGTTCGGCAGGCTGATTTCCTTGACCACGGCACCGAGCTTTTCCAGCTCCTTGACGCTGTTGTGGATCAGCTCGGCGATACGCGGGTCGAGACCTGCGCTGAAGTATTCCTTCGGCACGCCGATGCGCAGGCCTTGCAGCGAACCGTTGAGGCTGGCGCTGTAATCAGGCACCGGCTCGTCGATGCTGGTGGAGTCCTGCGGGTCAAAACCGGCCATGCCTTGTAGCAGGATCGCGCAGTCTTCGGCGGTGCGGGCCAATGGGCCGCCCTGGTCGAGGCTGGACGCGTAGGCGATCATGCCCCAGCGCGAAACGCGACCGTATGTCGGTTTCAGGCCAGTGAGGTTGGTCAGCGCGGCGGGCTGACGAATCGAGCCGCCGGTGTCAGTGCCCGTCGCCGCCGGCAACAGACGAGCGGCAACCGCAGCCGCCGAACCGCCAGACGAGCCACCTGGAACATGTTCCAGGTTCCACGGGTTTTTCACTGCGCCGTAGTAGCTCGACTCGTTGGCCGAACCCATGGCGAATTCGTCCATGTTGGTCTTGCCCAGCGTCACGGCACCCGCGGCGGCCAGCTTGGCGACCACGGTGGCGTCGTACGGTGCTTTAAAGTTGTCGAGCATCTTCGAGCCGCAGCTGGTGCGAATGCCCTGGGTGCAGAACAGGTCTTTGTGGGCGATAGGCGCACCGAGCAGGGCGCCGCTCTCACCATTGGCCCGGCGTGAGTCAGCGGCTTTCGCCTGCTGGAGCGCCAGGTCTTCGGTGAGGCTGATGAAACTGTTGAGCTGAGGGTCGAGCTGGGCGATACGCGCCAGCAGGGTTTTGGTCAGCTCTTCGGAAGAAAACTTTTTATCGGCGAGACCGCGGGCGATCTCGGCCAGAGTCAATTGATGCATTGCAGGCTCTTTCCCTTTAGTCGATGACTTTCGGAACCAGGTACAGGCCGTTTTCGACCGCTGGTGCGATGGACTGATAGGCCTCGCGATGATTGGTCTCGGTCACGACGTCTGCACGCAGGCGCTGGCTGGCTTCCAGTGGGTGGGCGAGCGGCTCGATACCATCGGTATTGACCGCCTGCATTTCGTCGACCAGCCCCAGAATGCTGTTCAGGGCCGAAGTGATGTGTGGAAGATCGGCATCATTAAGGCCAAGGCAGGCCAGATGAGCGATTTTTTCCACGTCGGAGCGTTCAAGCGTCATGGGATTCTCCAGTGGAAGGAAAACAGAACGGATGCTATCCGTGTGTTAGATTGTCGGAACACTACCGCATTTCTACGGTCATAAGGCCGCGATTGTGGGGGTTGGTGCACAGAAAAGCGGCCAATTTAACATATTGGCGCCTTGCCCAAAATCCCTGTCGTTGTTAGAGTTTGCCGCACTTTTTTACCCACGCGTTGCCTAGGGTCCCTTTCCCATGTTCAAGAAACTGCGTGGCATGTTTTCCAGCGATCTTTCCATTGACCTGGGCACTGCCAACACCCTTATTTACGTGCGCGAGCGCGGTATCGTCCTGAATGAGCCCTCGGTTGTGGCTATTCGGACACACGGTAACCAGAAAAGTGTCGTTGCTGTCGGCACCGAAGCCAAGCGCATGCTCGGCCGTACGCCGGGCAACATTGCTGCCATTCGTCCGATGAAGGACGGTGTGATCGCCGACTTCAGCGTTTGCGAAAAGATGCTGCAGTACTTTATCAACAAGGTTCACGAAAACAGCTTCCTGCAGCCTAGCCCTCGTGTGCTGATCTGCGTTCCGTGCAAGTCCACCCAGGTTGAGCGTCGTGCCATCCGTGAATCGGCCCTCGGTGCCGGTGCTCGTGAAGTGTTCCTGATCGAAGAGCCAATGGCGGCGGCGATCGGTGCCGGCCTGCCGGTTGAAGAAGCTCGCGGCTCGATGGTTGTCGATATCGGTGGTGGCACCACTGAAATCGCGCTGATCTCCCTGAACGGTGTGGTTTACGCCGAATCCGTACGGGTTGGCGGCGACCGCTTCGACGAAGCGATCATCACTTACGTGCGTCGCAACTACGGCAGTCTGATCGGCGAATCCACTGCCGAGCGCATCAAACAGGAAATCGGTACTGCCTACCCGGGCGGCGAAGTTCGCGAAGTCGACGTTCGTGGCCGTAACCTTGCCGAAGGCGTTCCACGCGCATTCACCCTGAACTCCAACGAAGTGCTGGAAGCTCTGCAAGAGTCCCTGGCCACCATCGTTCAGGCTGTGAAAAGTGCACTGGAGCAATCGCCTCCGGAACTGGCTTCCGATATCGCCGAGCGTGGTCTGGTACTGACCGGTGGTGGCGCCTTGCTGCGTGACCTCGACAAGTTGCTGGCCCAGGAAACCGGTCTGCCGGTAATCGTTGCCGAAGACCCGCTGACCTGCGTTGCTCGCGGCGGTGGCCGTGCATTGGAAATGATGGATAAACACACCATGGACCTGCTGTCGAGCGAGTGATCTCGCCCGACGCATCTATGCTGTTGGCGCGCAGGCAGCACTTTGCAGTGCTGCCTGTTGGCGTTTATCTTCTGTCAGTCTGCATCCAGGCCGGTTTGATGCCGTATGAATAAAGAGAAAATTTGCCTGGGAGGAGCGGCTTATTAAACCGCTTTTCACCAAAGGGCCTTCACTGGGCGTGCGCTTGTTAGTGCTGGTCGTGCTATCGGTCGCGCTGATGGTGGTCGATGCCCGCTTCACACTGCTCAAGCCAGTGCGTAGCCAAATGTCGCTGGTACTGATGCAGTCTTACTGGATCACCGACCTGCCGCAGCGGCTATGGCAGGGTGTGGCCAGCCAATTTGGCAGCCGTACCGAACTCGTCGCCGAAAACGAAAAACTCAAAACCGAAAACCTGTTGTTGCAGGGCCGCATGCAAAAGCTTGCCGCCCTCACCGAGCAGAACGTTCGGCTGCGCGAGTTGCTCAACTCCTCCGCGCTGGTCAACGAGAAGGTCGAAGTGGCCGAGCTGATCGGCATGGACCCCAATCCCTTCACCCACCGCATCATCATCAATAAAGGTGAGCGCGACGGTGTGGTCCTCGGTCAGCCGGTGCTCGATGCCCGCGGCCTGATGGGTCAGGTGGTCGAGTTGATGCCGTACACCTCTCGTGTGCTGTTGCTGACCGACACCACTCACAGCATTCCAGTGCAGGTGAACCGCAACGGTCTGCGGGCGATTGCCAGCGGTACCGGTAACCCGGAACGCCTGGAGCTGCGTCACGTGGCCGATACCGCCGATATAAAAGAAGGCGATCTGCTGGTCAGCTCCGGTCTGGGGCAGCGGTTTCCGGCGGGTTACCCGGTGGCGACGGTCAAGGAAGTGATTCACGACTCCGGTCAACCGTTCGCTATTGTGCGTGCCGTACCGACCGCCGCCTTGAACCGTAGCCGTTACCTGCTGCTGGTGTTCACCGATGGTCGTACAGCCGAAGAGCGCGCCAACGAAGCTGCCCAGGCTCAAGAGGCTTTGGACCAGCACGGTGGTGGACCGATCATTCCAGCGACCGTGCCGAAACCTGCCATCGTCCCGGCTGCTGTTGCTGCGCCCGTGACGCCGGTTGCGCCGACGGCTACCCCTGCTGCTACAACCCCGCCCAAACCTGCGGCAACTCACCCTGCGGCTGCGAAACCTGCCGCCAGCAAGCCGCCTGCGACGCA
Organism: Pseudomonas svalbardensis; assembly: GCF_030053115.1. Lineage (NCBI taxonomy): Bacteria > Pseudomonadati > Pseudomonadota > Gammaproteobacteria > Pseudomonadales > Pseudomonadaceae > Pseudomonas > Pseudomonas svalbardensis. Next base: position 992,460 of record NZ_CP125619.1, read on the forward strand.
ACCTGCAGCCGCTAAACCGCCGGCCACGCCGCCCGCTGCCGTGAAGTCTGCTGCCAAACCGCCTGTCTCTGCGCCGGCTACCACTGGGGGACGAGAATAATGGTGGGTGCTACTGCCTCCCGAAACGACTGGATGGTCTGGCTGACATTCGCCATAGGCATGCTGCTCAGCGTTTCGCCGCTGCCACAATTCATGGAAATCCTCCGTCCGCTGTGGCTAGCCCTGCTGCTGGCGTTCTGGGCGTTGGCCATGCCGCAGAAAGTCGGGATGGTCACCGCGTGGTGCCTGGGCCTGGCCGAAGACGTGCTCTATGGCACGCTGTTGGGTCAGAACGCGTTGATCCTGACGTTGATCACGTACCTGGTGCTGGCGCTGCAACAACGCCTGCGCATGTTCCCAATGTGGCAACAGAGCCTGGTGATCCTGGTGATCTTCGGCCTCGCGCAGCTTGTTCAACTATGGCTCAGCGCCCTGACCGGCAATCGTCAGCCGACGCTGGCGCTAGTCTTGCCGGCATTAGTCAGTGCATTGCTCTGGCCATGGATCAGCTACGGTTTGCGCGGTTTGCGTCGACGCTACAAAATCAATTGATTCGGTCAGGCATTGGCCCGTACCGGTGCCCTGCCTCGCAAATACGTTCCTTTTTGGCGAGTGGCTGTTGTTGCCAGACAAGGCGCCGCGACGAGTCATAGCTCGCTATGGCGAGGAGCGGCAACGCAGTATGGCAACAACAGGCGCCGCCAAAAAGGAACAGTATTTGTGAGGCAGGGCACTAAACAGGGAGATGTCTTGATGAAACAGCTGTACCTCGCCTCAGGCTCGCCGCGTCGGCGTGAACTGCTCACGCAGATCGGCGTGCCGTTCTCCGCCATCAGTGCGGACATCGATGAAACCCCGTTAGAAAATGAATCCCCGTCGGCCTATGTCGAGCGCCTGGCGCGCGGCAAAGCCGAGGCCGGGCGCGGGACTGTCGTGTCCGACGCAGATTTTTGCGTGCTGGGCGCCGACACCGCCGTGGTGCTGGACGGAAAAATTCTCGGTAAGCCGGTTGATGAAGCCGAGGCGTGCGCCATGCTTATGATGTTGTCCGGGTGCGAACATGAAGTCCTGACGGCGATTGCGGTGCGAGAGGGTGAGCGTTGCGAGTCTCGGGTGGTGCGCAGTCTGGTGCGCTTTCGCAACATCAGTCGTGATGAAGCGGTGGCTTACTGGGCCAGCGGCGAGCCGCAGGACAAGGCCGGCGGCTACGGCATTCAAGGGCTCGGCGCGGTGTTTGTCGCCGGGCTCAATGGCAGTTACTCGGCGGTGGTCGGGTTACCGCTGTGCGAAACCGCTGAGCTGCTGGGCCATTTCGGCATACCCTGTTGGCAAACCCTTAACGCGCGTTGAGCGTCGTACTGACAAGATGCGGCCATTATCGTGAACATGCCTGAACGAGACCCTGCCATGAGTGAAGAGATCCTGATCAACATCACGCCGATGGAATCGCGCGTGGCGGTGGTTGAAAACGGTGTTCTGCAAGAGGTCCATGTCGAGCGCACGCAAAAGCGCGGGATCGTCGGCAACATCTATAAAGGCAAAGTTGTCCGGGTATTGCCGGGCATGCAGGCGGCATTCGTCGACATCGGACTGGACCGCGCCGCGTTCATTCACGCCTCGGAAATCTCCCTGCGCGAAGGCCCTGCGGTCGAAAGCATCAGCGCTCTGGTTCACGAGGGTCAGAGCCTGGTAGTGCAAGTCACCAAGGACCCGATCGGCTCAAAAGGCGCACGCCTGACGACTCAGTTGTCGATTCCATCGCGTTATCTGGTGTACATGCCGCGCACCGCGCACGTTGGCATTTCGTTGAAGATCGAAGACGAAGCCGAGCGCGAACGTCTCAAACAAGTGGTCACTGATTGCGTGGCCAAAGAAGGCATCCAAGAGGCCGGTGGCTTCATCCTGCGTACCGCTGCCGAAGGTGCCGGTGCCGATGAAATCCTCATGGACATCCGCTACCTGCGTCGTCTCTGGGATCAGATCAACGAGCAGATCAAAACCATCAGCGCGCCGAGTGTGATCTACGAAGACCTCGGCCTGGCGCTGCGCACCTTGCGTGACCTGGTGAGTCCGAAGATCGAGAAGATCAGGATCGACTCCCGGGAAACCTTCCAGAAAACCACGCAGTTCGTCGCCGAACTGATGCCGGAAATCGCCGATCGTCTTGAGCATTACCCTGGCGAACGGCCGATCTTCGACCTGTACGGCGTCGAAGACGAAATCCAGAAAGCCCTGGAGCGCAAAGTCCCGCTGAAGTCCGGCGGTTATCTGGTGGTCGATCCGGCGGAAGCCATGAGTACAATCGACGTCAACACCGGGGCGTTCGTCGGTCATCGCAACCTCGAAGAAACCATCTTCAAGACCAACCTCGAAGCCGCGACCGCGATCGCTCGTCAGCTGCGCCTGCGCAACCTGGGCGGGATCATCATCATTGACTTCATCGACATGGAAGATGAAGAGCACCAGCGTCAGGTACTGCGCACCCTCGAGAAGCAACTGGAGCGCGATCACGCCAAGACCAACATCATCGGCATCACCGAGTTGGGCCTGGTGCAGATGACCCGCAAGCGCACTCGCGAAAGTCTTGAGCAAGTGCTGTGCGAGCCGTGCAGCAGCTGTCAGGGCCGCGGCAAGCTCAAGACGCCGGAAACCGTTTGCTACGAGATTTTCCGCGAAATCCTCCGAGAAGCTCGCGCCTATCAGGCGGAAGGCTATCGTGTATTGGCAAACCAGAAAGTGGTCGACCGTTTGCTCGATGAAGAATCGGGCAATGTCGCCGAGCTCGAAGGTTTTATCGGACGCACCATCCGGTTCCAGGTGGAAACTATGTATTCCCAGGAACAATACGACGTGGTGCTGCTCTGAATCGCTGTATTTCAACCCTGTTAGAACGGCTGGCCTCAGCTTTTTGCAGCATTTTTGCCATGGGAGCCAACTGACATGGAACGTCTGACACGCATTTTGGCCGCACTGACCCGCTGGGGTCTGGGGCTGTGTGCGTTGGTGTTGGTGTTGTTGGCGCTATACGTCAGCCTCGGCCGAGAGCTGACCCCGCTGATGGCCGAGTACCGTGCCGAAGTCGAGGCCAAAGCCAGCGCTGTCTTGGGTATTCCGCTGAATATCGGCGAATTGGAAGGCAACTGGAGCGGCTTTGCGCCGATCATGCTGGCTCACGACGTGATGGTCGGCGAGGGCGCCAATGCCCTGCGTCTGGATCAGGTGCGTGCGGTGCCGGATCTTTGGGCCAGTCTGATGGCTCGCGAAGTGCGCATCGCTCACTTGGAACTCAGCGGCCTGAAGATCAGCCTCAAGGAAAGTGAGGACGGCCATTGGGCGCTGGAAGGTTTGCCGGTGCAGCAGGATCAGCCGCTGGATCCTGCGCAATTGCTCAATCGCATGCAGGTGGTTCAGCAACTGTCGGTACTCGATAGCCAAGTCACTTTGCAGCCACTGCAAGAGCAGCCGCTGACCCTGACTTACGTCGGGCTGAATCTGAAAACCGGCGTCTCCCGCCAGCGACTCGACGCCCGTTTGACCCTGCCCGACGGACAACCGGTGGCCATCAGTTTGCGAACCCGTCTGCGCGCCAGCGAATGGAAAGACGGCGAGGCCGAAGCTTATTTGAGCCTGCCGCAAAGCGACTGGTCGAAATGGTTGCCTGAGCGCCTGACCCAACAATGGAATTTTTCCGAGTTCAAGGCCGGCGGCGAGCTTTGGGTGAACTGGAACAAGGGTGCCCTGCAAAGTGCTGCGATTCGCTTGAACGCGCCGCAACTCAAGGGCGCGTACGCCGAGCGCAAGCCGATCCAGATCAACAATCTGGCGCTCAACGGCTATTTCCAGCGCAGTTCCGAAGGCGCCCTGATCACCCTGGATTCGCTGGCCATGAACCTCGGCGAGACCCGCTGGGAATCGCATCTGCAACTCAAACAAAACGCGGCGACCGACAAGACTGAAGAGCTTTGGCATCTGCAAGCCGACCGCCTCGATCTCACCCCGATCACCCCGATACTGAATGCCTTGGGGCCGCTGCCCGAAGGCATTGCCACCGCCGTCGAGCGACTCAAAGTGACGGGTGGCCTGCGCAACGTGCTGATCGACTTCCGGCCCAATGCTACCGACGACAGCAAGTTCAGCTTTGCCGCCAACCTGGATCGGGTCGGCTTCGATGCCTATCACGGCGCTCCAGCGGCGCGAAATGTCAGTGGCAGCATCAGCGGTGATCTGGGCGGTGGCGAGCTGCGCATGGACAGCAAGGATTTTTCCCTGCACCTGGACCCGATCTTCGCCAAACCATGGCAGTACATTCAGGCCAATGCCCGCCTGACCTGGAAACTCGATAAAGAAGCCTTCACCTTGATCGCGCCATACCTGAAGGTGCTGGGCGAGGAGGGCAAAATTGCCGGCGATTTTCTGATCCGCCTGCATTTCGACCACACCCAGGAAGACTACATGGACCTGCGGGTCGGTCTGGTGGACGGCGACGGTCGTTACACCGCCAAGTACTTGCCGACAATGCTCAGCCCGGGGCTGGACGAATGGCTGCGTACGGCGATTCTCAAAGGTGCGGTGGACGAAGGCTTCTTCCAGTACCAGGGTTCGCTGAACCACGGGGCCGCCGAGACTGCCCGCAGCATCAGCCTGTTCTTCAAGGTTCACGACGCCGAACTGGCCTTCCAGCCAGGCTGGCCACATGTCAGCAAAGTCACGGGTGACGTGTTTGTTGAAGACAGCGGTGTGCGGATTCTGGCCAGCAAGGGGCAGTTGCTCAATACCCAGGTCAGCGACATTTACGTCAATATTCCCCATGCGCCAGCGGGGCAAAACGTCCATCTGTTCCTCGACGGTGGATTCGCCGGCGGGCTGGGCGATGGCCTGAAGATTCTCCAGGAAGCGCCGATCGGCACCGCAGCCACCTTTGCCGGTTGGGAAGGCGAGGGCGATCTGCGGGGCAAACTGAAACTGGACATTCCATTGGTCAAAGGCGAGCAGCCGAAGATCCTCGTCGACTTCAAGACCGCCAAGGCCCGTCTGAAACTGGCCGAGCCAACCCTGGAACTGACTCAGCTCAAGGGCGATTTCCGTTTCGATAGCGCCAAGGGTTTGAGCGGGCAAAACATCACCGCGCGCGCCTTCGATAAACCGGTTACTGCACAGATTTTCGCCGATGGCAGCCCCGGCAACCTCAAGACTCGCGTCGCCGCCTCGGGCCAGGTCGAGGTCAAGAAACTGACTGACTGGCTGAGTGTTACTCAGCCGTTGCCAGTGTCCGGTGTGATCCCTTATCAGCTGCAACTGAACCTTGATGGGCCCGACAGTCAATTGATGGTCAGCTCCAACCTCAAGGGCGTAGCAATCGATTTGCCGGCGCCGTTCGGCATGGCGCCCGACGTCGGCCGCGACACCACGTTCCGCATGACCCTGCAAGGGGCGGAGCGGCGCTACTGGGTCAATTACGGTGAGCTGGCTAACTTCACGTTTGCGGCACCGCCCGGCAATTTTGCCGACGGTCGTGGCGAGTTGTTCCTGGGTGGCGGTAATGCCGTGCTACCCGGCGCCAAAGGCCTGCGGGTGCGCGGTGTCTTGTCGGAACTGGATGTCCGCCCCTGGAAGGACCTGGTAGACAAGTACGCCGGCCAGGATCCGGGCGGCAACGCCAAACAGTTGCTCAGCAGTGCGGATTTCAAGATTGGCAAGCTCAGCGGTGTCGGCACTACGCTCGATCAGGCTTCCGTACAGTTGAATCGCAAACCTGCTGCGTGGGCCTTGCAACTCGACAGCCAGCAGGTCAAGGGCAGCGCCAGCATCCCCGATGCGAAAGCCGCGCCGATTGCGATCAATCTGCAATACGTGCGTTTGCCGGCGCCAGCCCCGACGGTCCTGGCCGACGAAAACTCGCCAGATCCGCTGGCCTCGGTGGATCCGACGAAGATCCCGGCACTGGATATCACCATCAATCAGCTGTTCCAGGGCAAGGACCTCGTCGGGGCCTGGTATCTGAAAGTCCGTCCGATCGCCAAGGGCATTGCGCTTAATACGCTGGATCTGGGCCTCAAAGGCATTCTCCTGCAGGGCAGCGGCGGTTGGGAAGGCGTGCCCGGTTCCAGCAGCAGTTGGTACAAGGGCCGTATCAGCGGCAAGAATCTCGCCGATGTACTGAAGGGTTGGGGCTTTGCGCCGAGTGTCACCAGTGAAGATTTTCATATGGATGTCGATGGTCGCTGGCCCGGTTCGCCGGCCTGGCTGGCCACCAAGCGCTTCTCTGGAACCCTCGATGCTTCGCTGAGTAAAGGCCAGTTTGTTGAAGTTGAGGGCAGCGCCCAGGCATTGCGAGTGTTTGGCTTGCTGAACTTCAACTCCATCGGCCGCCGGCTGCGTCTGGACTTCTCCGATCTGTTCGGCAAAGGCTTGAGTTACGACCGGGTCAAAGGCCTGCTGGTCGCGACCAACGGCGTATACGTGACGCGTGAGCCGATTCGGCTGACCGGTCCGTCGAGTAACATCGAACTCAACGGGACGCTGGACCTGGTGAGCGATAAGGTCGATGCCAAGTTGCTGGTGACGTTGCCTGTGACCAACAACCTGCCGATTGCCGCGCTGATCGTCGGTGCACCGGCTATCGGCGGCGCGCTGTTCCTGATCGACAAGCTGATCGGTGACCGCGTAGCGCGTTTCGCGAGCGTCAAATACACCGTCAAGGGTCCGTGGAAAGAGCCGAAAATCACCTTTGACAAGCCTTTTTGACAAACTTTTTGAAAACGCACTTCCCAAGCCTATGGAGTAGCATGGCGGCCTGCCCTTATAAAAAGCGATGAAGGAGCGCGCCATGTCTGTAGCGGTGATTCAAATGGTCAGTCAGAGCGATGTGCAGGCCAATCTGGCCCAGGCCCGTCGGCTGCTCGAGCAAGCGGCGACCAGTGGTGCGCAGCTTGCCGTGCTGCCGGAAAACTTCGCCGCCATGGGCCGTCGCGACATTGCCGACATCGGCCGCGCCGAGGCGTTGGGTGAAGGACCGATCCTGCCATGGTTGAAACAGACCGCCCGCGACCTCAAGTTATGGATAGTGGCCGGCACATTGCCGTTGCCGCCGGTGGATCAACCGACGGCCAAAGTGCATGCCTGCTCGCTGATGGTGGATGACCGCGGCGAAACCGTTGCACGGTATGACAAGTTGCACCTTTTCGACGTCGATGTGGCGGACAATCGCGGGCGTTATCGCGAATCCGATGACTATGCTTATGGCAGTGGGGTAGTCGTGGCGGATACGCCCGTTGGCCGAGTCGGGCTGACAGTGTGTTACGACCTGCGCTTCCCGGAGCTGTACAGCGAATTACGCGCTGCCGGTGCAGAGTTGATTTCTGCCCCGTCAGCCTTTACCGCGGTGACCGGCGCGGCGCATTGGGACGTGTTGATACGCGCGCGGGCCATCGAAACTCAATGTTATGTGCTCGCGGCTGCCCAGGGTGGGACGCATCCGGGGCCGCGGGAAACCTTTGGCCATGCCGCAATAATCGACCCGTGGGGGCGTGTGCTGGCGCAACAGGATCAAGGCGAGGCCGTGCTGCTGGCCGAACGCGATAGCAGCGAACAGGCGTCCATCAGGGCGCGGATGCCGGTGTCCAGTCACCGGCGCTTTTTCTCGCAGGGCGCCCGGCGACCTGCCTCAGAACGATGAATTTAAGGCGTAAAGCATATGAGCGAGTTGTTGTCCTCAGTCAGTGAACACCTCCTGGCGCCCGGCGGCGTAACAATCGAGAGCCTGCAAGGTGTACTCGGCGATCTGGCCGGCCCGGGCATCGATGCCGCCGACCTGTATTTCCAGGGGCAGATTTCCGAGTCCTGGGCGCTGGAAGACGGGATCGTCAAGGAAGGCAGCTTCAACCTCGACCAAGGTGTCGGCGTGCGAGCGCAATCGGGTGAGAAAACCGGTTTTGCCTACAGCAATGCCATTACCCTCGAAGCCCTCGGCGCTGCGGCCCGTGCTGCACGTTCGATCTCCCGCGCCGGTCAGAACGGCACGGTGCAAGCCTTCACGACTCAGGATGTCGCCCAGTTGTACGGGCCGGACAACCCACTCGAAGTGATGACCCGTGCCGAGAAGGTCGAACTGCTCAAGCGTATCGACGTCGCGACTCGCGCCCTCGACCCGCGTATCCAGCAAGTCACCGTGAGCATGGCTGGCGTCTGGGAACGAATCCTCGTGGCTTCCACTGATGGCGGCCTGGCCGCCGATGTACGGCCGTTGGTACGTTTTAACGTCAGCGTGATCGTCGAGCAGAACGGTCGTCGAGAGCGCGGCGGTCATGGCGGTGGCGGTCGTACCGATTACCGTTATTTCCTCAGCGATGACCGCGCCATGAGCTACGCCCGTGAAGCGCTGCGTCAGGCGTTGGTGAATCTGGAAGCCATTCCTGCGCCGGCCGGTACGTTGCCGGTGGTGCTGGGTTCGGGCTGGTCCGGCGTGTTGCTGCACGAAGCGGTCGGCCACGGTCTGGAAGGCGACTTCAACCGCAAGGGCAGTTCCGCCTACAGCGGGCGCATGGGCGAGATGGTTGCGTCCAAGCTTTGCACCATCGTCGATGACGGCACGCTGGCCGGTCGTCGCGGTTCCCTGAGTGTCGATGATGAAGGCACCCCGACCGAGTGCACGACACTGATCGAAAACGGCGTACTCAAAGGCTACATGCAGGACAAACTCAACGCCCGTCTGATGGGCGTGGCCCGTACCGGTAACGGTCGTCGCGAATCCTATGCGCACCTGCCGATGCCGCGCATGACCAACACCTACATGCTGGCGGGCGAAAGCGACCCTGCAGAAATCATCGCCTCGGTGAAACGCGGCATCTACTGCGCCAACCTCGGCGGCGGTCAGGTGGACATCACCAGCGGCAAATTCGTGTTCTCCACCAGCGAGGCGTACCTGATCGAAGACGGCAAAATCACTGCCCCGGTCAAAGGCGCGACGTTGATCGGCAACGGGCCGGAAGCCATGAGCAAGGTGTCGATGGTCGGTAACGATCTGGCGCTGGACAGCGGCGTGGGGACGTGTGGCAAGGATGGGCAGTCGGTGCCGGTGGGTGTCGGCCAGCCAACGCTGAAAATCGATGCGATCACTGTGGGTGGCACAGGATCTTGAGGGGCTCTTGAAAAAGTGAAGCTTTGGGTGAACCGCGTAGCGGCTCACCCGAGAAGGGACTTAACGCAGACCGCGTTGAGTCTCGTCCAGCTCACGGATGTACTTGAAGATTTTACGGCTCGATGCCGGTGGCTTGTTGGTCGCCAGTTCGTGCTGGGCCTGACGGATCAGGGAGCGCAATTGCTGACGATCAGCCTCCGGGTAGTCGACCACGAACTTCTCCAGGACTGCATCGTCGCCCGCGATCAAGCGATCGCGCCAGCGTTCCAGGCCATGGAAACGTTCGTTGTACTGCCGAGTGGAGGCATCGAGTTGATCGAGCAGAGTCAGAATGGCGTCAGTGTCCTGATCGCGCATCAGTTTGCCGATGAACATAAGGTGCCGTTTACGCGCGATATTCGCGGTGTGCTTGGGCGCATCAGCCAGTGCCCGGCGCATGGCGTCGGTCAACGGCAGTTTTGCCAGCAAGTCAGGCTTGAGTGTTGTAAGGCGCTCGCCAAGGTCAACCAGAGCATGAAGCTCGCGTTTAACCTGGGATTTGCTTTTTTCTCCCGTATCGAGGGAGTCGTCGTAAGAATCAACCATGGTGGCCGTCCGCAAAGAAACGCCGCCATGATAACCAGTCGGGGGCCGCTTGTCCGGCCCGGTCGCTCGAAGGCCCTAGCCGAAAGCAGAATTTGAGTGGAGAACAGCATGAGTGCAGTTGAAAGCGTCGGCCCACAAGCGTTGCCGGCACTGCAAGAACAAGTCGAGCAGATCATCGCTGAAGCCAAGCGCCAAGGTGCCAGCGCCTGTGAAGTGGCGGTGTCCCTGGAGCAGGGCCTGTCCACCACGGTGCGTCAGCGTGAAGTCGAAACCGTCGAATTCCACCGCGATCAGGGTTTTGGCATCACCCTGTACGCTGGCCAGCGCAAGGGCTCGGCCAGCACGTCCGCCAGCGGTCCGGAGGCGATTCGCGAAACCGTCGCCGCCGCACTGGCCATCGCCAAGCACACGTCGGAAGACGAAGCTTCGGGCCTGGCAGACGCCGCGCTGATGGCCAAGGATCTGCAGGATTTTGACCTGTTCCACCAATGGGATATCACCCCGGAGCAAGCCATCGAGCAGGCCCTGGCCTGTGAAGCGGCGGCGTTTGCCACCGACAGCCGGATCAAGAACGCCGATGGCACCACCCTCAGCACCCATCAGGGCTGCCGTGTCTACGGCAACAGCCACGGTTTTATCGGCGGTTACGCGTCGACCCGTCACAGCCTGAGCTGCGTCATGATCGCCGAGGCCGACGGCCAGATGCAGCGCGATTACTGGTACGACGTGAACCGTCAGGGCGAATTGCTGGCCGACCCGGTGAGCATCGGCCAGCGTGCCGCGCAACGGGCGGCGAGCCGTCTGGGTGCACGTCCGGTGCCGACCTGCGAAGTGCCGGTGCTGTTTTCCGCAGAACTGGCTGGCGGTTTGTTCGGCAGTTTCCTCTCGGCGATTTCTGGCGGCAGTCTGTATCGCAAATCGTCGTTCCTTGAAGGCACGCTGGGGCAGAAACTGTTCCCGGAATGGCTGACCATCGATGAGCGTCCGCACCTGATGCGCGCGATGGGCAGTTCGGCGTTCGATGGCGATGGTTTGGCCACTTACGCCAAACCATTCGTCGAAAAAGGCGAGTTGGTGTCATACATTCTCGGCACGTACTCGGGCCGTAAGCTCGGGATGCCGAGCACCGCCAATGCCGGCGGTGTGCACAACCTGTTCGTCACCCATGGTGACGAAGACCAGGCGGCCTTGCTGCGCCGCATGGGTCGCGGGCTGCTGGTGACTGAATTGATGGGCCAGGGCCTGAACATGGTCACTGGCGATTACTCCCGTGGCGCGGCGGGTTACTGGGTCGAGAATGGTGAAATCCAGTTTGCGGTTCAGGAAGTGACCATCGCCGGCAACATGCGTGACATGTTCAAACAGATCGTTGCCGTCGGTAATGACCTGGAACTGCGCAGCAACATTCGTACAGGTTCGGTGCTGATAGAACGTATGACGGTGGCGGGTAGCTAACGCTTAACCGTTACACAAAAAGGCGCGCCACCCATCGTTGGGTGGCGCGCCTTTTTTGTGCGTTGGTTTTCTCGGGGTTGTTTTGGTTCTCATTATCATCTAATAATAAATCTCATTACCGAATGGGCCCGGATCATGAGTTCTGCCTTGCACGAGCAGCCTTACCTCGAAAGCTGGCGCTGGATGAGTCGCCAGATCCGTTGCGCGATGGACCCTGACGAGCCTCGCCTGATCGAACATTACCTGGCCGAAGGCCGGTACCTCGCCTGCTGCACGGCAACGTCTCCCTGGACAATCGCCGAAACTTCTTTCCGCCTGTTACTCGACACCGCCGCTGATGTTGCGCTGCCCTGGCACTGGCGCACCTTTTGTCTGGACCAGGCCTGGCGGCCATTGCGCGATCTGGAACGCCTCTCTCTGTGCAAGTGCCGCCTCAAGCGCTGGCAGAGCTACACCTGGCAACTGGCGACCTGCGAGTTGCAGCCCTCGATTCCTCTCATAGAACTGGTGCAAGGATTTACAGATGACCAAGACACGTATTGAGCGCGACAGCATGGGTGAGCTTCAAGTCCCGGTGGACGCCCTCTACGGCGCACAGACTCAACGTGCAGTGGATAACTTTCCCATCAGCGGCAAGCCGATGCCCGTGCAGTTCATCCGCGCGCTGATCCTGGCCAAGGCTGCCGCTGCCCGAGCCAACGTCGAGCTCGAACAAATCAGCGAATCCCAGGGCACAGCCATCGTCGATGCGGCGCTGGGCCTGCTCCAAAGCGACTTCATGCAGCATTTTCCGGTGGATATCTTCCAGACCGGTTCCGGCACCAGTTCGAACATGAACGCCAACGAAGTGATCGCCACCCTGGCCAGCCGTCTGCTCGGCGAACCGGTGAACCCCAATGATCACGTCAATTGCGGCCAAAGCAGCAACGACATCATCCCGACCACCATCCACGTCAGTGCTGCGTTGGCGTTGCACGACCAATTGTTGCCGGCGCTGGTGCGTCTGGTTCAGGTGATCGAGCGCAAGGCCGAAGAGGTTCATCACCACGTCAAAACCGGCCGCACTCACTTGATGGACGCGATGCCGGTGCGCATGAGCCAGGTGCTCAACGGTTGGGCGCAGCAGCTCAAGGCCAACATTGGCCATCTGCAGGATCTGCTGCCGAGCCTGCAATCCCTGGCTCAGGGCGGCACGGCAGTGGGTACCGGAATCAACGCTCATCCTCAATTCGCGGCGCGTTTCAGTGCGCAACTGAGCAAGCTGACCCAAGTGCAATTCAAACCGGGCGAGGATCTGTTTGCGCTGATCGGCTCTCAGGACACGGCGGTCAGTGTTTCCGGCCAGCTCAAGGCCACGGCCGTTTCGCTGATGAAAATCGCCAATGACCTGCGCTGGATGAACTCCGGCCCGCTGGCCGGTCTTGGTGAAATCGAGCTCGAAGCCTTGCAGCCGGGTTCTTCGATCATGCCTGGCAAGGTCAACCCGGTGATCCCGGAAGCGACCGCCATGGTCGCCGCTCAGGTCATCGGCAATGACACGGTTATCACCATCGCCGGTCAGTCGGGCAATTTCGAGCTGAACGTGATGCTGCCGATCATCGCCCAGAACCTGCTGAGCAGCATCGAGTTGCTGACCAACTCCAGCCATCTGCTGGGTGAAAAGGCCATCGCCAGCTTCAAGGTCAACGAAGCCAGGCTCAAGGAAGCGCTGTCGCGTAACCCGATCCTGGTCACCGCACTCAACCCGATCATTGGTTACCAAAAAGCCGCGGAGATCGCCAAGAAAGCCTATCAACAGGGCCGTCCGGTGATCGATGTCGCTCTGGAACACACCGACCTGACACGCAGCCAGCTTGAGGTCTTGCTGGACCCGGAGAAACTCACCGCAGGCGGCGTGTAATCACCGCAACCGCTTTGGAGGCTCACCATGGAACACTGGAAACGCACGATCGAAAGGGCTAATCGTTGTTTCATGCTGGGCGAATACGTCGATGCCCGCGAGGCCTACTTGCAGGCATTGGCCCTGGCCCAGGTGTTGTTCGAGCGATGGGCAGATGCCGACGAGGCGGTCGCGGCCTGCGTGATTTCCCACCACAACCTGGCGGACCTGCATTTGCGTCTGAACCAGCCGGAGGAGAGCGCCGAGTACTTGTGCGCCATCCATCAGCGGTTGTTGCAGACCATGCAGGACCCACGACTGGTGCCAGCCTTGCGTGAAGCCGCGCTGCGCCAGAGCAGCAAGACCTACGTCGAGCTGCTGAATTTCATCAGCGAACACGGCGAATACCCGCGCACCCATCGTTTGCTGCACATCGATGCCGCCTCGCCTGCGCCCCTACATCATGGAGTTCATTGAAATGGCTTTTACCTTGCCTGCCTTGCCTTACGCCTACGATGCCCTGGAACCGCACATCGATGCGCAGACCATGGAAATCCACTACACCAAGCATCACCAGACCTACATCAACAACCTCAACGCTGCGGTGGAAGGCACCGAGTTTGCCGAGTGGCCGGTGGAAAAACTGGTGTCAGCTGTCCGGCAACTGCCGGAGAAGCTGCGCGCGGCGGTGATCAATCAGGGCGGTGGGCATGCCAACCATTCGCTGTTCTGGGAAGTGATGGCGCCCAACGGCGGCGGCAATCCTGAAGGCTCCTTGGCTGAGGCGATCAATGAGCAACTGGGCGGCCTGAGCAGTTTCAAGGAAGCCTTCACCAAAGCCGCGCTGACTCGTTTCGGCAGCGGCTGGGCGTGGCTCAGTGTGACGCCGCAAAAGACGCTGGTCGTTGAAAGCAGCGGCAATCAGGACAGTCCATTGATGAACGGCAATACGCCAATCCTCGGCCTGGATGTCTGGGAGCACGCTTATTACCTGCAATACCAGAACCGTCGCCCGGAATACATCAACGCGTTCTACAACGTGATCAATTGGCCTGAAGTCGCTGCGCGCTATCAGGCTGCACTGGTTTAAGACTTCTGCAAAAACAATCCAAGGCTAGCTATGGGCACTGAAACACTGGCGATCGGAAGTGGACGAATGTTTCGTTACGCATTCGGATCGCTGTTACTGCTGGCAGGCATGACGTTATTGGTTGCCCAAGGCTTAGCGTGGCTGGACCTCGAGCCGAAACTGCTGCGCGCGCTGCAAGGCGGGGCGATCTGCGCTTTGGGCACTGCCTTGGGCGCGGTGCCCGTGCTGGTAATTCGACGGATGCCCCAGACGGTCAGCGATACGCTGCTCGGCTTCGGGGCCGGGGTAATGCTCGCGGCGACAGCGTTTTCGTTGATCGTTCCGGGGATCTCTGCCGCTGAAAACCTGGGGCTGACGCCTTGGGCGGCCAGCGGACTGATCAGTTTCGGCATCATGCTGGGTGCGTTCGGATTGTTCCTGGTTGATCGCAAGGTGTCAGGTGCGTCGCCGGAAATGCTCGTAGGCACGCTGGAGCGACCGGTCATCCCGACGCGAATCTGGTTGTTTGTGTTTGCGATCATTGCCCACAATATCCCCGAAGGCATGGCGGTCGGAGTGTCGGCGGGGGGTGGCATGCCTGACGCCGATAGTCTGGCCATGGGCATCCGCCTTGCAGGATGTGCCGGAAGGTCTGGTGATCGCGCTGGTATTGGCCGGGGCAGGGATGTCGCGGGTCAAGGCGTTCCTGATTGGTGCTGCGTCAGGGTTGGTCGAGCCGGTCTTCGCGTTGTTGTGTGCCTGGCTAGTGAGCCTGGCCGAATTGTTGTTGCCCTTGGGGTTGGCACTGGCGGCCGGGGCAATGTTGCTGGTGGTCACCCATGAAGTCATCCCCGAGTCGCGCCGCAATGGTCACGACAAGCTTGCAAGTCTTGGGTTGCTGATCGGGTTTTGCTTGATGATGGTGATGGATACAGCGCTCGCTTAGGCGAGCGTTATTCGCCTTCGCCGAAGTAGTCATTGATCAAATTCACCAATGCCTGCAGCGCCTCATCAGCCTGTTCACCTTCGGTGCTCAGGTGGATTTTGGTGCCCTTGCCCGCAGCGAGCATCATCATTGCCATGATGCTTTTTCCGTCGACCGTGGATTCCGGCGTGCGTCCTACTCTGATCGTGCAATCCTTGAACTCACCGGCGACGCCAACGAATTTTGCAGAAGCGCGGGCATGCAGGCCCAGCTTGTTGATGATTTCAATTTCCAGAGCAGGCATCGCGGTGTGAATCCTTTAGCTGAGGTCGCGGTGGCGAACCTGGACGTTCTTCAGGGTTTTTTGCAGGGCCTGGCCTAGACGTTCGGTCAGGTAGACTGAGCGGTGATGGCCGCCGGTGCAGCCAATGGCAATGGTGACATAAGCGCGGTTGCTGGCGGCAAAGCGTGGTAGCCACTTGAACAAGTAGGTGGAGATGTCCTGGAACATCTCTTCGACGTCCGGCTGTGCCGCCAGGTACTCGGCAACCGGTTGGTCGAGCCCGGATTGATCGCGCAACTCTGGCTTCCAGTAAGGGTTCGGCAGGCAGCGCACGTCGAACACCAGGTCAGCGTCCACCGGCATGCCACGCTTGAAGCCGAAAGACTCCACCAGGAACGCCGTACCGGGTTCCGGCTGGTTCAGCAGGCGGAGCTTGATGGTATCCCGCAGCTGATACAGGTTCAGGTTGGTGGTGTTTACTTTGAGATCGGCGAGGTCGGCAATCGGCCCGAGCAGGGCGGTCTCATCGTTGATGGCCTCGGCCAGCGAGCGATTGGCATTGCTCAGCGGGTGGCGACGGCGGGTTTCCGAGAAGCGTTTGAGCAAGGTTTCTTCGTCGGCGTCCAGATAAAGCACATCACACTGTATATGCCGGCTGCGTACTTCTTCCAGCAGTTCGGGAAACCGCGACAAGTGACTCGGCAAGTTACGCGCATCGATCGATACGGCAACCAGCGGTTGCGCCAGCTCGGTGTGAATCAACGCGCGTTCGGCCAGTTCCGGCAGCAGGCCGGCGGGCAGGTTGTCGATGCAGTAGTAGCCGTTGTCCTCGAGAACATCGAGTGCGGTACTTTTACCTGAGCCGGAGCGGCCACTGACGATGATCAAGCGCATGATTAATGACCGTTTTGCTCGTCCAGGACAACCTGATACAAGGCTTCATTGCTCGGGGCGCTGCGCAGTTTTTCGCGCACTTCCTTGCGGTCGAGCATGCTGGCGATCTGGCGCAGTAACTCCAGGTGCGCATCGGTAGCGGCTTCCGGGACCAGCAGAACGAACAGCAGGTCAACCGGGGCGCCGTCGATGGCGTCGAAATCGATGGGTGCATCAAGGTGCATCAGGGCACTGATGGGCGAGGTGCAGCCCTTCAGGCGGCAGTGGGGAATGGCGATGCCGTTGCCAAAACCGGTTGAGCCAAGTTTTTCACGGGCAATCAGAGCCTCGAAGACATCTTGCATCTCCAGATCCGGCACTTCTTTGTGGATAAGGTTGGCAATTTGCTCGAGGGCTTTCTTTTTACTGCCGCCCGGCACGTTCACGAGGGAACGGCCGGGGGTCAGGATGCTTTCAAGTCGGATCATGGGTTGGGAGTGTTAACGACCGGTCGCGCCCTGGAGGAGGCTTTGGGTCTTTTCCTTATGCTTTTTGAGTTGTTTATCCAGCTTGTCGGTCAGTGCGTCGATCGCCGCGTACATATCGGTATGCTCCGCGTTTGCGACCACTTCATTGCCGGGAATATGCAGCGTGGCTTCGATTTTCTGCTTGAGCTTTTCGACCGTCATCGTGACTTGCACGTTGGTGATCTTGTCGAAATGCCTCTCTAATCGTTCGAGTTTTTCGCCGATGTAGGTGCGAAGAGGTTCGGTCACTTCCAGTTGGTGTCCACTGATGTTGACTTGCATACAGCTCTCCTTCGTTGCCAGTGCATAAAGCGGCAGGCAGAAATGCCTGCCACTGGAACGCTGTGGCGTGGCTCTACATCAACCGCTTGCGTTCGCTCGAAGGCGCGATCCCGAGGGATTCGCGGTACTTGGCGACGGTGCGGCGAGCCACCTGAATGCCTTGTGCCTCCAGTAAACCAGCGATCTTGCTGTCACTCAACGGCTTTTTCTGATTTTCCGCGGCAACCAGTTTTTTGATGATCGCGCGGATCGCCGTGGACGAGCATTCACCGCCCTCTGAGGTGCTGACGTGGCTCGAGAAAAAGTATTTCAGTTCATATATACCCCGAGGGGTATGCATGAACTTTTGCGTGGTCACCCGAGAAATCGTCGACTCGTGCATGCCCACCGCTTCGGCGATGTCATGCAGGACCAGCGGTTTCATGGCTTCGTCGCCGTATTCAAGAAAACCGCGCTGATGCTCGACGATCTGAGTGGCTACTTTCATCAGGGTTTCGTTGCGGCTTTGCAGGCTCTTGATGAACCAGCGGGCCTCTTGCAACTGATTGCGCATGAAGGTGTTGTCGGCGCTGGTGTCGGCGCGGCGCACGAAACCGGCGTATTGAGCATTGACCCGCAGGCGCGGCACGGATTCCTGGTTCAGTTCCACCAGCCAGCGCTCGTTGTCCTTGCGTACGATCACGTCGGGAACGACGTATTCGGCTTCGCTGGACTCGATTTGCGAGCCTGGGCGCGGGTTGAGGCTCTGGACCAATTCAATCACTTGGCGCAGTTCATCTTCCTTGAGCTTCATGCGACGCATCAGCTGGCTGTAGTCGCGGCTGCCGAGCAGGTCGATGTAATCGGTGACCAGGCGTTTGGCCTCGACCAGCCAAGGCGTCTTGGCGGACAACTGACGCAATTGCAGCAGCAGGCATTCGCCCAGATTACGGGCGCCGATGCCAGCGGGTTCGAATTGCTGGATGCGGTGCAGGACGGCTTCGATTTCGTCCAGTTCGATGTCCAGTTCCGGATCGAAGGCTTCGAGAATCTCCTCGAGAGTTTCGTCCAGGTAACCCTGATTGTTGATGCAGTCGATCAGGGTCACGGCAATCAGGCGATCAGTGTCGGACATCGGTGCCAGGTTCAGTTGCCACAGCAAGTGGCTTTGCAGGCTTTCGCCGGCCGATGTACGGGTGGTGAAATCCCACTCGTCGTCATCGTTACTCGGCAGGCTGCTGGCGCTGGTCTGGTAGACGTCTTCCCACGCGGTGTCGACGGGCAGTTCGTTGGGAATCCGCTCGTTCCAGTCGCCTTCCTCGAGGTTGTCCACCGTCGGAGCGGTTTCCTGGTAGGAGGGTTCCGAAACATCGGCGTTGGGTGGCTGTTCGGCTTTGTCGGCCAAGGGGTCGGCGTTATCGAAGTCGTCGCCTTCTTCCTGGCGTTCGAGCATCGGATTGGACTCCAGGGCCTCCTGGATTTCCTGTTGCAGGTCCAGGGTCGACAATTGGAGCAGGCGGATGGCCTGTTGCAGCTGCGGTGTCATCGTCAGCTGCTGGCCCATTCTCAAGACTAGCGATGGTTTCATGGCAGGGGCTTAACACCTTATTCGCCGGCGCACATGCGCCATCCACTACAGGGCGCCGGAGCGCCAAACATAAGCAAATTATATGCCCGAAACTGCAGCGTTTGCCTAGAGCGCTGTAACAATAAAAAAATGTTGATTTTTTATCGAGACAAGCGCCCGAGCAACCAGCCAGACACCTCAGTGCTTACAGGCGGAACTCATGGCCCAGATACACTTCCTTGACCAGGTCGTTGGCCAGGATGGTGGCAGAGTCACCTTCGGCGATCAGTTGGCCATCGTTGACGATGTAGGCGGTTTCGCAGATATCCAGGGTTTCACGGACGTTGTGGTCAGTGATCAGCACGCCAATGCCCTTGGCCTTGAGGTGATAGATGATCTGTTTGATATCGCCCACCGAAATCGGGTCCACGCCGGCGAATGGTTCGTCGAGCAGGATGAATTTCGGGTTGGTAGCGAGTGCCCGGGCGATTTCCACGCGGCGGCGTTCACCACCGGACAGACTCATCCCGAGGTTGTCGCGGATGTGGCTGATATGGAATTCCTGCAGCAGGCTTTCCAGCTCTTTGCGACGACCGGCCTTGTCGAGTTCCTTGCGGGTCTCGAGGATCGCCATGATGTTGTCGGCTACCGAGAGTTTGCGGAAGATCGAGGCTTCTTGCGGAAGATAGCCGATACCGGCCTTCGCACGACCGTGCATGGGCTGGTGGCTGACATCCAGGTCGTCAATCAGTACGCGGCCCTGGTCGGCCTGTACCAGGCCGACAATCATGTAAAAGCAGGTGGTCTTGCCGGCGCCGTTGGGACCCAGCAGGCCGACGATCTGACCGCTGTCGATCGACAGGCTGACGTCACGCACGACCTGGCGGCTCTTGTAGCTCTTGGCCAGATGCTGAGCTTTCAGAGTTGCCATTACTGGGCCTTTTGCTCGTCGGTTTTCTTCTTCGGCTGGATCACCATGTCGATGCGCGGACGCGACTCGGTGACCTTGTTGCCCGTCGCGCGACCGGCGCTCGCAAGCTTTTTAACCGTGTCGTAGACGATTTTCTCGCCTTGGGTGACGTTGTTGTCCTTGTCGATGACTTTGGCACGATCGATCAATACGACGCGGTTTTGCGAGGCGTGGTACTGGATGGTCACTCCGTAGCCCTGAACCGGCTTGGTGTCGCCAGCCGTCTGCATCTGCTCGAAGTAGGCCAGATTGCCCACCGAAGTCACCACGTCGATGTCGCCGGCCGGGGTGCGGGTGATGGTTACAGTATTGCCTTTAACAATCATCGAGCCCTGGGTAATGATCACGTCACCTTTATAGGTGGCAATACCATTCTTGTCGTCCAGTTGGGCATCGTCGGCCTGGATGCGGATAGGCTGCTCTTGATCGTTCGGCAGAGCCCAGGCGCTCACGCTTCCCAGTGCTGCGCTCAGACCGAGCAAAATAGGGAGGGTTTTAACGAGCCTCATACTGTCCTCTTACGTTCGATAGCAGGTGTATCCTGCTTTCTTTCAAATACGCTTTCATTCCCTTGCCAGTCGACACACCACCAGCGCCGTCGATTCTAACGGGTTGCTCGGTCTGCGCATATTGCTGATGCGGGAACACTGTCATGCGGGTGGTGGTAATCAGGGTCTTGCGGTTTTTCTCGTCGAAGCGCGTGATGCGCACCGAGTCAATCAGTTCGACCTGAGTTCCGTCGGAATTCACTTCGCCGTGCTCGCTCTGGATATGCCACGGAAACTCGGTGCCGCGGAACATGTTCAGGTCGGGATTGGTCAACAGCGTCACTTCGGTGGCTTTCAGGTGTTCAACCTTGTCGGACGTCATTTCGTATTGCAGTTTGCCGTCAGGCAGGTACTGCACGCTGTGGGCTTTGATCGCGTAATAGTCGATCGCGGTTTCATCGATCTTTGCCACCGGCTGGTCGAGGAAGCGTTCCGGGCTGATGTTCCAGTAGCCGACCGCCGCGAATATCGCTGCGATGCAGCCAAACACCAGGAATTTGCGAATCTTTTTGCTCAGCATAGTTGGCTCACAGGTACGCGGCGTTTGCCGCATCAAGGCGGCCCTGCGCGCGCAGGATCAATTCGCAGAATTCGCGAGCGGCACCCTCGCCACCGCGGGCCTGGGTGATGCCGTGGGCGTGTTCACGGACGAAACTGGCAGCGTTTGCCACCGCCATGCCAAGGCCGACGCGGCGAATCACCGGCAGGTCCGGCAGGTCGTCGCCGAGATAGGCGACTTGCTCATAGCTTAGGTTGAGTTGGGCAAGAAGCTCGTCGAGTACCACCAGTTTGTCTTCGCGCCCCTGGTACACGTGTGGAATGCCGAGGTTCTTCGCTCGTCGTTCGACCACCGGGGTCTTGCGGCCGCTGATGAT
This sequence comes from Pseudomonas svalbardensis, assembly GCF_030053115.1. NCBI lineage: Bacteria > Pseudomonadati > Pseudomonadota > Gammaproteobacteria > Pseudomonadales > Pseudomonadaceae > Pseudomonas > Pseudomonas svalbardensis. The sequence continues at coordinate 1,013,452 of NZ_CP125619.1, forward strand.
AGCGGTCTGCACGCCGGCTGCCATCAACATCTTGATGCCTTGGCCGTCGAGGGTGTTGAACGTCTTGAATTCGCTGCCGTCTTCGAGGAAGTACAGGCGTCCGTCGGTCAGTACGCCATCGACGTCAAAAACCGCCAGTTTGATGTTCTTGCCGCGTTGCAGCAGGTCGGTGCTCATCACATTACTCCTGCGCGCAGCAGATCGGACAGGTTGAAGGCGCCGATCGGACGGTCCTCCTTGTCCACCACCACCAGCGCGTTGATTCGATGGTCTTCCATGATTTTCAGAGCCTCGGCCGCGAGCATCTCGGGACGGGCGGTCTTGCCGTGAACGGTCATGACCTCGTCGATGGTCGCGTGATGGATATCGATGGTGCGGTCCAGAGTGCGACGCAAATCGCCGTCGGTGAAGATCCCGGCGAGTTTGCCATCGGGCTCCACAATCGCGGTCATGCCCAGGCCCTTGCGGGTCATTTCCATCAAGGCGTCCTTGAGTAGCGTGCCACGTTGCACCTGGGGCAGTTCTGCGCCGGCGTGCATGACGTTTTCCACTTTCAGCAGCAGGCGTCGGCCAAGCGCGCCACCGGGGTGGGAAAAGGCGAAATCTTCAGCGGTAAAACCGCGGGCTTCCAGTAGCGCAACGGCCAGGGCGTCGCCCATGACCAGCGCGGCAGTGGTCGACGAGGTCGGTGCCAGGTTGAGTGGGCAGGCTTCGTGCTCGACGTGAACGTTGAGGTTGACCTCAGCAGCCTTCGCCAGCGGTGAATCAGGGTTGCCGGTCATGCTGATCAATTGAATGCCCAGGCGCTTGATCAGCGGCAGCAGGGTGACGATTTCATTGGTGGAGCCGGAATTTGACAGCGCCAGGATGATGTCGTCGCGGGTGATCATGCCCATATCGCCGTGGCTGGCTTCGGCCGGGTGCACGAAAAAGGCCGTGGTGCCGGTGCTGGCCAGGGTGGCGGCGATCTTGTTGCCGACGTGCCCCGATTTGCCCATGCCGACTACGACCACGCGCCCTTTGCTGGCCAGAATCATCTCGCAAGCGCGTACGAAATCTGCGTCGATACGGGGCAACAAGCCTTGTACGGCTTCCAGTTCGAGGCGGATGGTGCGTTGTGCTGATTGAATCAGGTCGCTGGATTGGCTCATGTCAGAAATCGTATAGCCTGATGAAAAGGCGGCGATTATAACGGTAATGATCGAAACCCTCACGCAAGTTCGTCGCGCTTTGTCATTCCCTGTTACCGAATACCCCTAAATAGAAGCTTTTACCCCGTCATGTTACTGAACATGGCCCGGCTTGGGCCTTGGGCGCTTGGCCTTTGCAGTGATATAGTTCGCGGCCAGTTCGGCCTGCCGGGAGGTATGTGCTTTCGTCAGAAAGTCAGGCGTCCGAGTGAGAGGCTGCATCGCAAGGAGTTTAGATGAGTGCCGATAAAGCCTACGCGGTCGAGCTGAAGGGACTGACCTTCAAGCGCGGTGCGCGCAGCATTTTCAATAACGTCGATATACGTATCCCGCGCGGCAAGGTCACCGGCATCATGGGGCCTTCCGGGTGTGGCAAGACTACGCTGTTGCGGCTGATGGGCGCACAGTTGCGGCCTACCAAAGGCGAAGTCTGGGTCAACGGGCAGAACCTGCCGAAGCTGTCGCGCAGTGATCTATTCGATGCGCGCAAGCACATGGGCGTGCTTTTTCAGAGTGGTGCACTGTTCACCGATCTCGATGTGTTCGAGAACGTCGCCTTTCCGCTACGCGTTCATACCGAACTGCCGGAAGAAATGATCCGGGACATTGTCCTGCTCAAATTGCAGGCCGTGGGCTTGCGTGGCGCCATCGACCTGATGCCTGACGAGTTGTCCGGCGGCATGAAGCGTCGTGTCGCTCTGGCCCGGGCGATTGCCCTCGACCCGCAAATCCTCATGTATGACGAGCCCTTTGTCGGCCAGGACCCCATCGCCATGGGTGTGCTGGTGCGCCTGATCCGCCTGCTCAACGATGCGCTGGGCATCACCAGTATCGTGGTCTCCCACGACCTGGCTGAGACCGCGAGCATCGCCGATTACATCTATGTCGTCGGCGAAGGTCAGGTGTTGGGGCAGGGCACTCCCGAGGAACTGATGAACTCGCAGGAGCCACGCATCCGTCAATTCATGACAGGCGAGCCGGACGGTCCGGTCGCCTATCACTTTCCAGCGACGGATTACCGCGCAGATCTTCTGGGGAAGCGTTGATGCGCAAGATTTCACTAATAGAGCGGGTTCGCCGGTTCGGCCACTCTGGCATTGACGTGCTGGGGGTGTTTGGCCGTTCGGCGATATTCCTGTTTCATGCCTTGCTCGGCCGTGGTGGCATTGGTGGCGGTTTTGGCCTGCTGATCAAGCAACTGCATTCAGTGGGCGTGATGTCCCTGGTGATCATCGTGGTCTCCGGGGTATTCATCGGCATGGTGCTGGCGCTGCAAGGCTTTAATATTCTATCCAGCTACGGTTCGGAGCAGGCGGTCGGCCAGATGGTTGCGCTGACGCTGTTGCGCGAACTGGGCCCCGTGGTCACGGCATTGCTGTTCGCCGGGCGCGCCGGTTCGGCATTGACTGCCGAAATCGGCAACATGAAATCCACCGAGCAGTTGTCCAGTCTGGAAATGATTGGTGTCGACCCGCTCAAGTACATCATTGCCCCGCGCCTGTGGGCCGGCTTCATTTCCCTGCCGGTGCTGGCGATGATCTTCAGCGTGGTGGGAATCTGGGGTGGTTCGTGGGTGGCCGTCGACTGGCTGGGTGTCTATGAAGGTTCCTACTGGTCCAACATGCAGAACAGCGTGACCTTTGCTGACGATGTGCTCAACGGCATCATCAAAAGCATCGTTTTCGCCTTTGTCGTGACCTGGATCGCCGTATTTCAAGGCTATGACTGCGAGCCCACTTCCGAGGGGATCAGTCGTGCCACTACCAAGACCGTGGTGTATGCCTCTTTGGCTGTACTCGGCCTGGACTTTATTCTGACCGCCTTGATGTTTGGAGATTTCTGATGCAAAACCGCACCCTGGAAATCGGTGTCGGCCTTTTCTTGCTGGCTGGCATCCTGGCTTTGCTGTTGCTGGCGTTGCGGGTGAGTGGCCTGTCCCCGAGCACAACCACCGATACTTATAAAACTTATGCGTATTTCGACAATATCGCCGGTTTGACTGTCAGAGCTAAAGTGACCATGGCCGGTGTGACCATTGGCAAGGTCACGGCGATCGATCTGGACCGCGACAGTTTCACTGGTCGAGTGACCATGCAGCTGGAAAAACGCGTAGATAACCTGCCGACTGACTCCACTGCATCTATCCTGACCGCTGGCCTGTTGGGCGAGAAGTACATCGGCATCAGCGTGGGCGGGGAAGAAACCTTGCTCAAGGATGGTTCAACCATCCACGACACGCAGTCGTCGCTGGTACTCGAAGACCTGATCGGTAAATTTCTGCTCAATACCGTTAGTAAAGACGCCAAATGAGGAGCTTTTGAATGATCTCTACCTTGCGACGTGGCCTGTTGGTATTACTCTCGGCCCTGCCTTTGATGGCTAACGCTGTGGCGGCGCCTTCCGCGCACGAACTGGTACAGGACACCACCAATCGGTTACTTGCCGATCTGGCGACCAATAAAGAGAAGTACAAGCAGGATCCGAAAGACTTTTATGCCGCGCTGGACAGCATCGTCGGACCTGTTGTGGATGCCGAGGGCATTTCCAAGAGCATCATGACGGTCAAATACTCGCGCAAAGCCACGCCTGCGCAAATGAAGACCTTTGAAGAAAACTTCAAAAAGGGTCTGTTCCAGTTCTATGGCAACGCTTTGCTCGAATACAACAATCAGGGGATCGTCGTCGACCCTGCCAAGGATGAGTCGGGAGATCGTACAAGCGTCGCCATGACGCTCAAAGGCAGCAACGGCTCGATTTATCCTGTCTCTTACACACTCGAAAAGATCAATGGCGAGTGGAAACTGCGCAACGTGATCATTAACGGCATTAACATCGGCAAGCTGTTCCGTGATCAGTTCGCTGATGCGATGCAGCGCAATGGCAATGACCTGGACAAGACCATCAATGGTTGGGCCGGGGAAGTCGCCAAAGCCAAGGAAGCCAGTCAGAAGCAAACAACCGAGACGCAAGCTCAATGAGTGTGTCGGCCATTCGCATGAGCGAATCCGGCGAGCTGACGCTTAGCGGCATGCTGGATTACCGCACTGGCCCCGGTTTGCGCAAGCAGGGGCAGGCACTGATCAAATCCAGCAAGGCCGCTGTACTGGTGGTCGATTGCTCGGCAGTGTTGAAGTCCAGCAGTGTCGGCTTGTCGCTGCTGCTGTGCTTCATGCGTGATGCAGAGGCGGCCGGCAAGGCGTTGAGCATCCGCGGGATGCCAGAAGACATGCGCGAAATCGCTCAGGTCAGCGAATTGACCGAGCTGTTGGCGCATCCCTAACCGCATCTATTAAGAAGCCCCCCGTCAGAGTCCTGCTTCGCGGGGTTCGCAGGCGCGGGGCTTTTTTGTATGATGTCCGACCCGCGCGCACAGGGCGCCGATTGAGGTTGAGCATGCAGGCCGTAGAAGTGAAGAGCTTCCTTGAAGGAAAGCTGCCAGGAACCCTAGTAGAAGTCGAGGGCGAAGGCTGCAACTTTCAGCTGAACGTGATTAGCGATGAACTGGCGGCGTTGAGCCCGGTGAAGCGTCAGCAGCAGATCTATGCCCATTTGAACCCATGGATCACCGATGGCAGCATCCATGCGGTCACTATGAAATTTTTCAGCAGCGCGGCCTGGGCCGAGCGCACCTGAGCCCAAGGGCGTCGAGATTCTTATGGATAAATTGATAATTACCGGTGGCGTTCGTCTTGATGGCGAAATCCGCATCTCCGGGGCAAAGAACTCTGCCCTGCCGATCCTGGCTGCAACCTTGCTGTGCGATGGCCCGGTGACTGTTGCCAACCTGCCGCACCTGCACGACATCACCACCATGATCGAGCTGTTCGGTCGTATGGGCATCGAGCCGGTGATCGACGAGAAACTCAGCGTCGAAATCGACCCGCGCACCATCAAGACTCTGATCGCTCCGTACGAACTGGTGAAAACCATGCGTGCGTCGATCCTGGTGCTGGGCCCGATGGTTGCTCGTTTCGGTGAAGCCGAAGTCGCACTGCCTGGCGGTTGCGCCATTGGTTCGCGTCCGGTTGACCTGCACATTCGTGGCCTTGAAGCCATGGGCGCGGTCATTGACGTCGAAGGCGGCTACATCAAGGCCAAGGCGCCTGAGGGTGGCCTGCGCGGTGCCCACTTCTTCTTCGACACCGTCAGTGTGACCGGTACCGAAAACATCATGATGGCGGCCGCTCTGGCCAAGGGCCGCAGCGTTCTGGCAAACGCCGCTCGCGAGCCTGAAGTCATCGACCTGGCGAACTTCCTGATCGCCATGGGCGCCAAGATCACTGGCGCCGGCACTGACACCATCACCATTGATGGCGTCGAGCGTCTGCACCCGACCACTTACAAAGTGATGCCTGACCGAATCGAGACCGGCACTTACCTGGTCGCAGCTGCTGTAACCGGCGGTCGTGTGAAGGTCAAGGACACCGATCCGACCATCCTCGAAGCCGTTCTTGAGAAACTCAAGGAATCGGGTGCCGAAATCACCTGCGGCGAAGACTGGATCGAGCTGAACATGCACGGCAAGCGGCCAAAAGCCGTTAACGTGCGCACCGCTCCGTACCCGGCATTCCCGACAGACATGCAAGCGCAGTTCATCTCCCTCAACGCCATTGCTGAAGGCACCGGTGCCGTGATCGAGACGATCTTCGAAAACCGCTTCATGCACGTTTACGAACTGCACCGCATGGGCGCCAAGATCCAGGTCGAAGGCAACACTGCCATCGTCACCGGTACCGAAAAGCTCAAGGGCGCGCCAGTCATGGCCACCGACCTGCGTGCTTCGGCCAGTCTGGTGATCTCGGCGTTGATCGCTGAAGGTGACACCCTGATCGACCGCATCTACCACATCGACCGTGGTTACGAGTGCATCGAAGAGAAACTGCAGATGCTCGGCGCCAAGATCCGCCGCGTACCGGGCTAGTTTCTGTTGCATGGGCACAGGGACGTGCCCGTTGAATTCGTTTCAAGTCGAGCCGGTTACCGGCTCGATGTGTGTCCGGCGCCATTTGCGACCGGGCATGAGTACCTTGATAAGGACTGACGTTTCCCATGTTGACCATCGCACTGTCCAAGGGCCGCATCCTTGACGACACCCTGCCGCTTCTGGCTGAAGCGGGCATCGTGCCGACCGAGAATCCGGACAAGAGCCGCAAGCTGATCATCCCCACGACTCAGGCCGATGTACGTCTGCTGATCGTGCGCGCCACCGATGTGCCGACTTACGTCGAACATGGTGCCGCTGACCTGGGCGTCGCCGGTAAAGATGTGCTGATGGAATACGGCGGCCAGGGCTTGTACGAGCCATTGGACCTGCGAATTGCCCTCTGCAAGCTGATGACCGCCGGCCGTGTCGGCGATGTCGAGCCCAAGGGCCGCCTGCGTGTGGCGACCAAGTTCGTCAACGTTGCCAAGCGCTACTACGCCGAACAGGGCCGTCAGGTCGACATCATCAAGCTCTATGGCTCGATGGAACTGGCGCCGCTGATCGGTCTGGCAGACAAGATCATCGACGTGGTCGACACCGGCAACACCCTGCGCGCCAATGGCCTGGAACCCCAGGATTTCATTGCCGACATCAGCTCACGGCTGATCGTCAACAAAGCTTCAATGAAAATGCAGCACGCCCGTATTCAGGCGTTGATCGACACCCTGCGCAAGGCAGTGGAGTCTCGACACCGCGGCTGATTCACCTGCGCGACGTTAAGTCGCGCCCGTCTATCCGCCTCATAGCCAGAATTCTCAGGTGCCCAAGCGGAAACGACTGCTAAGTTAGGGCGCCTGAGTTTTTGCCATTCCTATGAGGCTCTCGCTATGACCGCACCGACTGCAATTCGCCGACTCAACGCTGCTGACCCGGATTTCGCACATCATCTGGATCATCTGCTGAGCTGGGAAAGTGTGTCTGACGACTCGGTCAATCAGCGGGTGCTGGACATCATCAAGGCTGTGCGCGAGCGTGGCGATGCCGCGTTGGTGGAGTTCACCCAGAAGTTCGACGGCCTGCAGGTCGCGTCCATGGCGGACCTGATCCTGCCTCGTGAACGCCTGGAACTGGCCCTGACCCGAATCACCGTGCCTCAGCGTGAAGCGCTGGAAAAAGCCGCGTCCCGAGTACGCAGCTACCACGAGAAACAGAAGCAGGATTCCTGGAGCTACGCCGAAGCCGACGGCACCGTGCTGGGCCAGAAGGTCACGCCGCTGGATCGCGCCGGCCTGTATGTACCGGGCGGCAAGGCGTCTTATCCGTCCTCGGTACTGATGAACGCGATTCCGGCCAAGGTGGCCGGGGTGACCGAGGTTGTCATGGTGGTGCCGACACCTCGTGGCGAAATCAACGAGCTGGTGCTGGCCGCAGCCTGCATCGCCGGCGTCGACCGCGTGTTCACCATCGGCGGCGCTCAAGCGGTTGCCGCGCTGGCTTACGGCACCGAAAGCGTGCCAAAGGTCGACAAGGTGGTCGGTCCGGGCAACATCTACGTCGCCACCGCCAAGCGCCACGTGTTCGGCCAGGTCGGCATCGACATGATCGCCGGCCCATCCGAAATCCTCGTGGTCTGCGACGGCCAGACTGATCCGGACTGGATCGCCATGGACCTGTTCTCCCAAGCCGAGCACGACGAAGACGCCCAGGCGATTCTGGTCAGCCCGGACGCCGAGTTCCTCGACAGGGTCGCCGCCAGCATCGCCAAACTGCTGCCGACCATGGAGCGCGCCGAGATTATCGAAACGTCGATCAATGGCCGTGGTGCGCTGATCAAGGTTCGCGACATGGAGCAAGCCATCGAAGTGGCCAACCGCATCGCGCCGGAACACCTTGAGTTGTCCGTTGCTGATCCGCAGGCCTGGCTGCCGAAGATTCGCCACGCTGGCGCGATCTTCATGGGCCGTCACACCTCCGAAGCCTTGGGCGACTACTGCGCCGGTCCGAACCACGTGTTGCCAACCTCCGGCACCGCGCGTTTCTCCTCGCCGCTGGGTGTGTACGACTTCCAGAAGCGTTCGTCGATCATCTTCTGCTCCGAGCAGGGGGCGTCGGAACTGGGCAAAACCGCTTCCGTGCTGGCCCGTGGCGAGTCGCTGACCGCCCATGCCCGCAGCGCCGAATACCGCATCGTTGACGACAAGAAGGGCAACTGAGCATGAGTAAATTCTGGAGTCCCTTCGTCAAGAATCTGGTGCCTTACGTGCCGGGCGAGCAGCCGAAACTGGCGAAACTGGTGAAGCTCAACACCAACGAAAACCCGTACGGTCCCTCGCCAAAAGCCTTGGCGGCGATGCAGACCGAACTGAATGACAATTTGCGTCTGTACCCGGACCCGAACAGTGATGTGCTCAAGCAAGCAGTCGCCAAGTACTACGGCGTGCAGAGCAATCAGGTGTTTCTCGGCAACGGTTCCGATGAAGTCCTGGCGCACATCTTTCACGGTTTGCTGCAACATGATAATCCGGTCCTGTTCCCGGACATCAGCTACAGCTTCTATCCGGTTTACTGCGGGTTGTACGGCATCAAGTTCGACGCGGTGCCGCTGGACGAGCAGTTCCAGATCAACCCGGCGGACTACGCCAAGCCGAACGGCGGGATCATCTTCCCGAATCCGAACGCACCGACTGGCTGCCTGTTGGCGCTGGATGCCGTGGAGCAAATCCTCAAGGCCAGCCCGGATTCAGTGGTCGTGGTGGATGAGGCTTACATCGATTTTGGCGGTGAGACGGCGATCAGCCTGGTGGATCGTTATCCGAACCTGCTGGTAACCCAAACCCTGTCCAAATCCCGTTCGCTGGCCGGCCTGCGGGTGGGGCTGGCAGTGGGGCATCCGGATTTGATCGAGGCGCTGGAGCGGATCAAGAACAGCTTCAACTCCTATCCGCTGGATCGCCTGGCGAATGTCGGTGCAGCCGCAGCGTTCGAGGATCGTGAGTACTTCGACAAGACCTGTCGGTTGGTCATCGAGAATCGTGAATGGGTCGTTACGCAATTGGAAGCGAAGGGCTTTGAAGTGCTGCCGTCGGCGGCGAACTTCATCTTCGCCCGTCATCCGAAACACGATGCGGCAGCGCTGGCGGCGAAGTTACGTGAACAAGGCGTGATCGTTCGGCACTTCAAGCAGGAGCGGATTGCCCAGTTCCTGCGGATCTCCATCGGCACGCCGGAGCAGAATCAGGCGCTGATCGACGGCCTCGGCGACCTCTGATCCACCGCTGATCCTATGTAGGAGCGAGGCTTGCCCGCACCGCTCGCTCATACAGGATTTGGTGGGTTACTCGTGATGCGGTTCGCCAAGGAAGGTCAGCGACGTGAACAGCCCGCGTGTCGCCACATCCGGGTTGTCCTTCAGCGGAATCTCCATCTGCGCCGCAATCACATTCAATCCTTCATTACGCACCAATACTTGCGCCCGACCTTCTGCGTCGGTCTCGGTGCTCAAGGTATTCGGCGCGCTGCGATAGTCGCCCACCAACTTCACACCCGCCGCCGGCTTACCGTCCAATAGCACTCGAACCGGCAACGATTTACCCGGGCCGACGGTCAGCGGATCAACCTCCGGCAGAATCAGCAATTTCATCTGATCGAGCTTCGGCAGTTTCGCCCCCGGCTGGTATATCGCCAGGCTGTACTTGAAGGTCTGGGTCGACTCAATGGCCCCCGACACTTTGCTGCGTCCTTCGTTGATCCATTTTTTATCCGCCGTTTGCGACCACATGCCGTTGTTCAGCGCCACCGCCATCACCGCCGGCGGTTTCAGCGGTTGCAGACGGGCATGATCGGCCTGGCGTTGAACATTAACCGGGATCATTTTTCCGGCTGCGTCATAGGCCCAGGCGCCACTGATTTTCTGCGCTTTGAAGGCGTTGTCTTCGGCGCCGTGGCCGTAGATGACTTCGATGTTGCCGCGACGCTCTTCGGTCCAGAGACCGTGGGCCGAAACTTGGCTGGCACACAGCAGACTGAGTAGCGCCAGGGATTTCAGGTGTTGCATGGTGGACGTCCTTTTACAGGTTGAGTGTCAGGCTGACGGTGAAATTGCGCGGCTCGCCGGGGTTGACCCAGTAGTTGCTGTAGGAGCGCTCGAAGTATTTCTCGTCGAAAAGGTTGTTCAGGTTCAGGCCCACGGTGACGTTTTCGCTGGCCTTGTAATGGGCCAGCAGGTCGACGGTGTGGTAGGACGGCAGTTCGAAATCGCTGCCGGCTTCACCTGAGCGATCGCCGACATAGGTGAGCGCTGCACCAAGGTCCGAACCGCTCAAATGGCCATCCTGAAATTCATAAACGCCCAACAAACTGCCGCTGCGTTTGGCCACACCGAGAATTCGGCTGCCGGTGGGAATCACCTTGTCGCCTTGGGTGACTTCGGCGTCGATGTAAGCGAAGGCGCCGATCACTCGCACGGCGTCGGTCACTTGCCCGGTGACTTGCAGGTCGACACCCTGGCTGCGGGCCTTGCCCATGGCGCGGCTGGAATCGGTGCTCGGATCGAGCGCCAGGACGTTTTCCTTTTCGATATGGAAGGCGGCGAGGGTGGTGCTCAAGCGGTCGTCGAACAGCTCGCTCTTGATCCCGACTTCATAACCGACGCCTTCTTCCGGGTCGAAGGATTTGCCGGTGGCGTCCAGGCCGTTGTTCGGTTTGAATGAAGTAGAGGCGTTGGCGAACAACCCTACTTCGGGCGTCAGTTGGTAGAGCAGGCCGGCCCGCTGGGTCAGGGTATCGTGGCGCTGGCGGCTGGTCGCGTTGCGGCTGTGATCGTTGATGCTTTGTTCGAAATGTTCGAAGCGCGCACCGATCATGCCGCGCAGTTTGTCGGTGAAAACGATCTGGTCCTGAAGGTTCAGTGCCTGGCTTTCGACATGCTCGAAGAGGTCGGTCCCGGAGCGTGTGCCATTGGGTTTCGGCTGGCCGTAGATCGGCCGATAGATATCGATGGCATACGGGCCGCCAGCAATGGTCGTGACCCGTTCGTTCTTGCGGAAATTCTCGTATTCGCTGCCGATCAGCAGTTCGTGTTGCCAGCTGCCGATGTCGAACAAACCGCGCAGTTCGAGTTGGGTGATGCTGTCATGCCAGTTGGTATCGCGCTCGCGGTAGCGACGGTTCACGGTGTGGCCGTCGGCGTTCAAGAGACGATTTTCTGAGGCGAAGCCCCAGAGCTTGCCTTCCTTGTAATGGCTGGCGAGGCGCAGTTTCCAGCGGTCGTTGAGCTGATGTTCGAGGGCGGCTTGCAGCAGATTGTTGTGGTTGTCGATGTTGCCGTCGTTGGGTTCGCCAAGGAAGGTCGAACGGGAGACGCGGCTCCATTTATTGTTCGGCGCGACGATACCTCGATCGAATGTCGAGCTGTGGCGAACGAATTCGCTCTCCACCAACAGGCTGGTGTCCGGGCTCAGTTGCCAACTGAAGGAAGGCGCAACAAACACACGCTGGCTGTCGACGTGATCGCGGAAGCTGTGGTTGTCCTCGACGGTCAGATTCACCCGGGACAGAACGTTGCCGTCATCATCCAGCGGCGTGTTGACGTCCACGGCGGTGCGATAACGATCCCAGCTGCCGGCGCTGGTTTGTAGTGTGGTGAAGGCTTCGGGTTGGGGCTTCTTGGTGACGATGTTCACCGTACCGCCCGGATCGCCACGACCATAGAGACTGGCGGCCGGGCCTTTGAGCACTTCGATGCGTTCGATGTTGGCCACATCCGGGGTGCTTGGATAGCCGCGGTTGGCGCTGAAACCGTCCTTGTAGAACTCCGAAGTGGTGAAGCCGCGCACGCTGTATTCGTAGAGCGTCAGGCCGCCGAAGTTGTTCTGCTTCGACACGCCACCGGCAAAATCCAGGGCGCGCTCGACGCTGGTGCTGCCCAGATCCTTGAGCACACTGACGGGAATCACACTGATCGATTGTGGGATATCGCGAATGGCCGTGTCGGTCTTGGTTGCGCTGGAAGAGCGCGTGGCGCGGTAACCCTTGACCGGGTCGGTAGGGGATTCGTACTCGGAGGTGACGCTGATGGCGTCCAGTTCAACGGTTTGCAATTCTTCGGCGAAGACCGGCCCCCCCAGCAAACCGAGGGCCAGGCCTGCGAGGGAAGCCATTGTTCGAGACGACATGTTATGTTGTTCCAATAGTGATATTGAAACAATATAACATGCCTAATGAGAATGTCTGTTGTTAAGAGGCTTCGGAGTTTTGGAGCGGTCGAGGATGCAAAAGATCGCAGCCTTCGACAGCTCCTACGGGCTTACTCTTCTACTTTCTCTTTGACCGGCGCAGGCGGCGGACGCAAACCGATCTCGGCGGTGAGCTTGAGCTCTTTGCCGTTGCGCATCACCTGGATCGTGACCTTGTCGGTCGGTTTGATCCGCGCGACCTGGTTCATCGAACGGCGACCATCGCCAGCCGGCTCGCCGTCGATGCTGAGGATCACGTCACCCAATTGCAGGCCGGCCTTCTGCGCCGGACCGTCACGGAAAATCCCCGCGACCACAATGCCCGGTCGCCCCGACAGACCAAACGATTCCGCCAGTTCCTGGCTCAACGGCTGCACTTCGATGCCGAGCCAGCCACGAATCACCTGGCCGTGTTCGATGATCGACTTCATCACTTCCATGGCCAGTTTCACCGGGATTGCGAAACCGATGCCCTGCGAACCGCCGGACTTGGAGAAGATCGCCGTGTTGATGCCGGTCAGGTTGCCGTTGGCATCCACCAGCGCGCCGCCGGAGTTGCCGGGGTTGATCGCTGCGTCGGTCTGAATGAAGTCTTCGTAGTTGTTCAAGCCCAGCTGATTGCGCCCGGTGGCGCTGATGATGCCCATGGTCACGGTCTGGCCGACACCGAACGGGTTGCCGATGGCCAGGGCTACGTCGCCGATGCGGATGTTGTCGGAACGCCCGACAGTGATCGATGGAAGATTCTTCAAGTCGATCTTCAGGACAGCGAGGTCGGTTTCCGGGTCGCTGCCGATCACTCGGGCCAAGGTTTCACGACCGTCCTTGAGCGCCACCACGATCTGGTCGGCGCCGGTGGTCACGTGGTTGTTGGTCAGCAGGTAACCTTCCGGGCTCATGATCACGCCTGAACCGAGGCTCGACTCCATGCGCTTCTGTTTGGGCGAGTTGTCGCCGAAGAAGCGGCGGAACTGCGGGTCCTCGAACAGCGGATGGTTCGGTTTGTTGATGACTTTGGTGGTGTACAGGTTGACCACCGATGGCGCGGCGGTAGTCACGGCGTCGGCATAGGACACGGGGCCCTGTTGCATGGTGGTGGTTTGCGGGGCTTGCTGCATGTTGACGTCGAGGCTCGGGAGCCCGACCCACTGCGGGTAACGCTGGATTATCAATAGAGCGATAAGCACGCCGGCCAACAGCGGCCAGCCGGAAAAACGCAGCGCCTTAAGCATTAAGCACGTCCTGAGAGGTTGCAGGCGGTATGAGACCGCCCATAATGTCGCGCATTATACGAGGCGAAGCGTGCCTCTGAACGGGATATTTAGGAGTCTTTTATGGCCGTCGCCCTGAGAACCCTGGTCGAAGAAGCCGACCGTTACCTTAACAGTGCCAAGATTGCCGATTACTGCCCCAACGGGTTGCAGGTCGAAGGCCGGCCGCAGGTCATGCGCATCGTTAGTGGCGTCACCGCCAGCCAGGCGTTGCTCGACGCCGCTGTGGAAGCCAGCGCCGACCTGGTGCTGGTGCATCACGGTTATTTCTGGAAAGGCGAGAATCCCTGCATCACCGGCATGAAGCAGCGTCGGTTGAAAACCCTGCTCAAGCACGATATCAGCCTGTTGTCCTACCACCTGCCGCTGGATCTGCACCCGGAAGTCGGCAATAACGTGCAGCTGGCACGCCAGCTGGACATCACCGTCGAAGGCCCATTGGACCCGGACAACCTTAAAGTTGTCGGACTGGTCGGTTCATTGAACGAGCCGGTGACGGCCCGCGATTTTGCCCGTCGCGTACAAGAAGTCATGGGCCGCGAGCCATTGCTGATCGAAGGCAGCGAGATGATTCGCCGCGTTGGCTGGTGCACCGGTGGCGGTCAGGGTTACATCGATCAGGCCGTGCTGGCTGGTGTCGACTTGTACCTCAGCGGTGAGGCGTCCGAGCAGACCTTCCACAGCGCCCGGGAAAACGACATCAGCTTCATCGCCGCCGGCCATCACGCCACCGAGCGCTATGGAGTGCAGGCACTCGGGGATTATCTGGCGCGGCGTTTTGCCCTTGAGCACATCTTCATCGATTGCCCGAATCCTATCTGAATCACCCCATACCCACTGTGGGAGCGAGCCTGCTCGCGATGGCTGCGTCACATTCGACATTGATGTGACTGACACGCCGCTATCGCGAGCTGGCTCACTCCCACAGGACCCAGTACACCCGAACAGGCAGGTATATTGATATACCCTTTCGATCTAGTCGGCGGCCTGATTAGAAGAGGTCGCTGTGCTAGCATTCCTCGCTCGAACACGGCCCGCTGGCCGTCCATAAGATCGTTTTCGTGAGTAGCCATGGTCGACAAACTGACGCATCTGAAACAGCTGGAGGCCGAAAGCATCCACATCATCCGCGAGGTCGCCGCCGAGTTCGATAACCCGGTGATGCTGTACTCCGTCGGTAAAGACTCCGCCGTGATGCTGCACCTTGCGCGCAAGGCATTCTTCCCGGGCAAACTGCCGTTCCCGGTGATGCACGTCGACACCCGGTGGAAGTTCAAGGAAATGTACGCGTTCCGCGACCGCATGGTCGAAGAACTCGGCCTGGACCTGATCGTGCACGTGAACCCCGATGGCGTCGCGCAGGGCATCAACCCGCTGACCCACGGCAGCGCCAAGCACACCGATATCATGAAAACCGAAGGCCTCAAGCAGGCCCTAGACAAGTACGGTTTCGATGCTGCTTTCGGTGGTGCCCGTCGCGACGAAGAGAAGTCCCGTGCCAAAGAGCGCGTGTATTCCTTCCGCGACACCAAGCACCGCTGGGACCCGAAAAACCAGCGTCCCGAGCTGTGGAACGTCTACAACGGCAAGGTCAACAAGGGTGAATCGATCCGCGTGTTCCCTTTGTCGAACTGGACCGAACTGGACATCTGGCAGTACATCTACCTCGAAGGCATCCCGATTGTGCCGCTGTATTTCGCCGCCGAGCGCGACGTCATCGAGATGAATGGCACCTGGATCATGATCGACGACGAACGCCTGCTCAATCACCTGAGCGATGAAGACAAGGCGCGCATCGTCAAGAAGAAGGTCCGCTTCCGCACACTCGGCGACTACCCGTTGACCGGTGCGGTCGAGTCCGAGGCCATCAGCCTGACCGACATCATTCAGGAAATGCTCCTGACGCGAACTTCCGAACGCCAGGGCCGAGTCATCGATCACGATGGCGCCGGCTCGATGGAAGAAAAGAAACGTCAGGGTTATTTCTAAGGGGTTGTCATGTCGCACGCATCTGATTTGATCAGCGAGGACATCCTCGCCTATCTGGGCCAGCACGAACGCAAGGAAATGCTGCGCTTTCTTACCTGTGGCAACGTCGACGACGGCAAGAGCACCCTGATCGGGCGCCTGCTGCACGACTCCAAAATGATCTACGAAGATCACCTGGAAGCCATTACCCGCGACTCGAAAAAAGTCGGCACCACCGGCGATGACATCGACCTGGCATTGCTGGTCGACGGCCTGCAGGCCGAGCGGGAGCAGGGCATCACCATCGATGTCGCTTACCGTTATTTCTCCACCGCCAAACGCAAATTCATCATCGCCGACACCCCTGGCCATGAGCAGTACACCCGCAACATGGCCACCGGTGCGTCCACCTGTGACCTGGCGATCATCCTGGTCGACGCCCGTTAT
This sequence comes from Pseudomonas svalbardensis, assembly GCF_030053115.1. Classification (NCBI taxonomy): domain Bacteria; kingdom Pseudomonadati; phylum Pseudomonadota; class Gammaproteobacteria; order Pseudomonadales; family Pseudomonadaceae; genus Pseudomonas; species Pseudomonas svalbardensis. The sequence continues at coordinate 1,029,485 of NZ_CP125619.1, forward strand.
GGCGTGCAGACCCAGACCCGTCGCCACAGCTTCATTGCCTCGTTGCTCGGCATCAAGCACATCGTTGTCGCCATCAACAAGATGGACCTCAACGGCTTCGACGAAACAGTCTTCGAGTCGATCAAGGCCGATTACTTGAAGTTCGCCGAAGGCATCGCGTTCAAGCCGACCACCATGGCGTTCGTGCCGATGTCGGCGCTGAAGGGCGACAACGTGGTGAACAAGTCCGAGCGCTCGCCGTGGTACACCGGCCAGTCGCTGATGGAAATTCTTGAAACCGTCGAAATCGCCAGCGACCGTAACTACACCGACCTGCGTTTCCCGGTGCAGTACGTCAACCGTCCGAACCTGAACTTCCGTGGTTTCGCCGGCACCCTGGCCAGCGGCGTCGTGCACAAGGGCGACGAAGTCGTTGTGCTGCCGTCGGGCAAGAGCAGCCGCGTGAAATCCATCGTCACCTTCGAAGGTGAGCTGGAGCACGCCGGTCCTGGTCAAGCGGTGACGCTGACCATGGAAGACGAGATCGACATCTCTCGCGGCGACTTGTTGGTGCATGCCGACAATCTGCCGCAAGTGACTGACGCCTTCGACGCCATGCTGGTGTGGATGGCGGAAGAGCCGATGCTGCCGGGCAAGAAATACGACATCAAGCGCGCGACCACCTACGTGCCGGGTTCGATCACCAGCATCGTCAACCGCGTTGACGTGAACACCCTGGAAGAAGGTCCGGCCAGTTCGTTGCATCTGAACGAGATCGGTCGCGTCAAGATCAGCCTCGACGCGGCCATTGCGCTGGACGGTTACGCGAGCAACCGCACCACCGGTTCGTTCATCATCATCGATCGTTTGACCAATGGCACCGTCGCGGCCGGCATGATCATCGCCCAGCCGTTGAGCCATGGCACCAGCACGCATCACGGCAAACTGGCGCACGTCGCCACCGAAGAACGCGCCCAGCGCTTCGGCCAGCAACCGGCCACCGTGTTGTTCAGCGGTTTGTCGGGCGCGGGCAAAAGCACCCTGGCCTACGCGGTTGAGCGCAAGCTGTTCGACATGGGCCGCGCGGTGTTTGTGCTCGATGGCCAGAACCTGCGTCATGACCTGAACAAAGGCCTGCCACAGGATCGCGCCGGGCGTACCGAGAACTGGCGTCGTGCGGCGCACGTTGCGCGTCAGTTCAACGAAGCGGGTCTGCTGACACTGGCAGCCTTCGTTGCGCCGAGTGCCGAAGGTCGTGAGCAGGCCAGGGAACTGATCGGCAAGGAGCGTCTGCTGACGGTCTACGTCCAGGCCTCTCCGACGGTCTGTGCCGAGCGTGACCCACAAGGCCTGTACGCGGCGGCCGGCGATAACATCCCTGGCGATTCCTTCCCGTACGACGTGCCGCTGGACGCCGACCTTGTGGTCGATACCCAGTCGCTGTCGCTGGAAGAAAGCGTCAAGCAAGTGCTGGATCTACTGCGCAAGCGTGGCGCGATCTAAGCGTTAGCCGTTAATAAAAAACCCGCCGATGAGTGATCATCGGCGGGTTTTTTGTGTCCCTAAGATCGCCATCGTCGGAGCGCCGCCCGGAGCAGGCTCACTCCCACAGGGATCTCAAGTGAACACAAAATCTGTATTCCATGGAGATCCCATGTGGGAGCGAGCCTGCTCGCGATGAGGCCAGTACAGGCGCTTCAGGACTTGGTCGGATACTCGCGATGCATCTGCCCCAGCAGCGCATCCTTGTCTTCCCATAGCTGATTGATCCAGCCCTGAAACTGCAATCGATACTCGCCGTCCTGGTCGTAGTTCTTGCCGATGAATTGCGGCGGAATCTTCAGTTCCTGAAAGTGCACCACCACGTCCTTAACGTTCCCACAGAGCAAATCCCAGTAACCGGGACGCCCGGCCGGATAGTGAATGGTCACGTTGACGATGGCTTCCAGCTGCTCCCCCATGGCATCCAGCACAAACGCAATGCCGCCAGCCTTCGGTTTGAGCAAGTGACGGAACGGCGATTTCTGCTGGGCATGTTTGCCTTCGGTGAAACGCGTACCTTCGACGAAGTTGAAAATCCCCACCGGGTTATGGCGGAACTTGTCGCAGGTCTTGCGGGTGGTTTCCAGGTCTTTGCCTTTCTTTTCCGGGTACTTCTCCAGGTAGGCCTTGGAGTAGCGCTTCATGAACGGAAAGCCGAGCGCCCACCACGCCAGACCAATCACCGGCACCCAGATCAGTTCCTGTTTGAGGAAGAACTTCAGCGGGCGAATCTTCCGGTTCAGCACGTACTGCAACACCATGATGTCGACCCAGCTCTGGTGGTTGCTGGTGATCAAATACGAGTGCTGATAGTCCAGACCTTCCAGGCCGCTGAGTTTCCAGCGCGTGTGTCCGAGCAAATCCATCCACGCTTTGTTGTTGCTGATCCAGGCTTCGTGGATGTGGCTCATCAGCCAATCGGTAAAGCGCTGGGCGGCGGGGAAAGGCAGCAGCAGTTTGAAGATCGCCACGATGAACAGCGGTGTGCAGCAGGCAATCGTGTTCAGCGCCAACAGCAGCGAGGCAATCACGCCTCGCAGCGGTGCAGGTAGGGAATCCAGCATTTAAAGATCCAAAGGTCGGTTGGCAGCTTGAATCGCGGTCAACGCGATGGTGTAGACGATGTCGTCGACCTGCGCGCCACGCGGCAGGTCGTTCACCGGTTTGCGCAGGCCTTGCAGCATCGGCCCGAGGCTGACGCAGTCGGCGCTGCGCTGCACCGCTTTGTGGGTGGTGTTGCCGGTGTTCAGGTCGGGGAATACGAACACTGTGGCGCGACCAGCGACCTGGCTGTTCGGCGCCAGTTGTCGGGCGACGGTTTCGTTGGCGGCGGCGTCGTACTGCAATGGGCCGTCGATCAACAGCGAGTTCTGTTGTTCGTGGGCGAGCAATGTCGCTTCGCGTACCTTCTCGACTTCTTCGCCGCTGGCCGATTCACCGCTGGAGTAGCTGATCATCGCCACGCGCGGGGTGATGCCGAAGGCGGCTGCCGAGTCGGCGCTTTGCAGCGCGATCTCGGCCAGTTCGCTGGCGCTCGGGTGCGGGTTCATCACGCAGTCGCCGTAGACCAGCACTTCCTCGGGGAAGAGCATGAAGAACACCGACGACACCAGCGTGCAGCCCGGCGCGGTCTTGATCAGTTGCAAGGCCGGGCGGATGGTGTTGGCGGTGGAGTGAATGACCCCGGACACGAGGCCATCGACTTCATCCAGCGCCAGCATCATGGTGCCGATCACCACGGTGTCTTCCAGTTGCTGCTCGGCCATCGGCGCGTTGAGGCTTTTGGTTTTGCGCAGGGCGACCATCGGTTCGACGTAGCGCTCGCGAATCAAGTCCGGGTCGAGGATTTCCAGCCCCGGCGGCAGCTCGATGCCTTGGGCGCGGGCGACGGCTTCGACATCCGCAGGTTTCGCCAGCAACACGCAACGAGCGATACCGCGTGCCTGACAGATCGCTGCGGCTTGCACCGTCAGCGGCTCGCTGCCTTCGGGCAGAACGATGCGCTTGTTGGCGGCCTGGGCACGCTGAATCAATTGATAGCGGAACACGGCGGGCGACAAGCGCATTTCCCGTGGCGTACCGCAGCGCTGGTGCAGCCAGTTCGCGTCCAGATGGCTGGCGACGAAATCGGTGATGATTTCCGCACGCTCGCGGTCGTCGATCGGGATTTCCTTGTTCAAACCGTTCAACTGGTTAGCGGTGTCGTAGGAGCCGGTGCTTACCGACAACACCGGCAGGCCAGCCTGCAACGCGCCACGACAGAGGTCCATGATACGCGGGTCGGGCAGGGTGTCGCTGGTCAGCAACAGGCCGGCCAGCGGCACGCCGTTCATGGCGGCGAGGCTGACGGCGAGGATGATGTCGTCGCGATCGCCAGGCGTCACCACCAACACGCCGGGCTTGAGCAGCTCCACGGTGTTGCGCATGGTGCGGGCGCAGATAATGATTTTGGTCATGCGCCGGGTTTCGTAGTCACCGGCATTGAGAATTTGCGCGCCCATCAGATCGGCGACGTCGCGGGTGCGCGGGGCGTTCAATTCCGGCTGGAACGGGATGCAACCCAGCAGACGGAAATCGCCACTGCGCAGCAACGGCGAATGCTCTTTCAAGCGCGAGGCGAAGGCCTCCATGCTCTCGTCGGTTTTGACTTTGTTGAGGATCACGCCGAGGACTTTCGGGTCTTTCGGTCCGCCGAACAATTGCGCCTGCAATTCCACTCGGCCGGACAGTTCGGTCAACACTTCGTTTTCCGGTGCCGAGACCAGGATCACTTCGGCGTCGAGGCTTTTCGCCAAATGCAGATTGACCCGCGCGGCATAACTGGCGCTGCGGGTCGGGACCATGCCTTCGACGATCAGCACATCCTTGCCGACTGCCGCCTGCTGATAAAGGGTGATGATTTCTTCGAGCAACTCGTCCAGTTGACCGTCGCCGAGCATGCGCTCGACATGGGCCAGACCGAGCGGCTGAGGCGGTTTCAAACCGTGAGTGCGCGCCACCAGTTCGGTGGACCGTTCAGGCCCGGTGTCACCCGGATGCGGCTGGGCAATCGGTTTGAAAAAGCCGACTTTGAGGCCCGCCCGCTCTAGTGTGCGCACCAGCCCGAGGCTGATGGAGGTCAGACCCACACCAAAATCGGTGGGCGCGATAAAAAAAGTTTGCATGCGAATTCTCTGGAGGTGCATATGGGCGGCCCGTGTGGCCTTTGCTGTCAGTCAAATTCGGCGCCTGAAATCCATATACTGCGTTGCTGCTCCTCCCCATAGCGAGCTATGACTCGTCGCAGCGCCTTGGCTATGGATTCCAGGCATCCGAATTTGATCTGACGCAAAGGCCGTACGGGCCGCCAGGTGACGACCTATGTCTGGCCGTTTACCGAAATTCAGTCGCCAAGGTTATCGCTAACCGAGCCTTGTGCGCACCAACCGCAATCAAAGGGCTGGCCTATTTTTTTACTACGTTGCGTGGAGTCCAGGACCCAGGCGCGCGATTGCCACGGTGGCTGGTGGCGCAGGTGCTGGGTGTGACCGCAGGAAAGCTCGGCCACCCAGTGCCCGTCCTCATCTTGATGGAAGCCTGTGACCGTTGAGCCTTTCGCCGCCCCCCGTCTGTCCGGGTTGTGTTCGCTTTCGGGCGATTGCTTCGCTAAACTTGGCCATTCTTCATTCTTATGCAAAAGGTCTCGCCCCATGCTGATCGCCGCCAATAAGGCTGTCTCCATCGACTATACCCTGACCAACGACGCTGGTGAGGTCATCGACAGCTCCGCCGGCGGCGCGCCGCTGGTCTACCTGCAAGGCGCAGGTAACATCATTCCGGGCCTGGAAAAGGCTCTGGAAGGCAAAGCAGTCGGTGACGAACTGACTGTCGCCGTAGAACCTGAAGATGCCTACGGCGAATACGCTGCCGAACTGGTCAGCACGTTGAGCCGCAGCATGTTCGAAGGCGTCGACGAGCTGGAAGTGGGTATGCAGTTCCACGCATCCGCTCCAGACGGCCAGATGCAGATCGTCACCATTCGCGATCTGGACGGCGACGATGTCACCGTCGACGGCAACCACCCGTTGGCCGGTCAGCGCCTGAATTTCCAGGTCAAGATCATCGACATCCGTGACGCCAGCCAGGAAGAAATCGCACATGGTCACGTCCATGGCGAAGGTGGCCATCACCACTGATTTTCTGCGCTAAGCTTTCGAGAACTGGAGAGGCGCCCGAGGGGCGCCTTTTTAGTCCGCGGCTGTCCCAGGTGACACCGCCAAGTGGCTGTTTCGAGAAGAACACGGGAATTTGGAGTTCGTCATGAGTGCTTTTCACGACCTTAAATTGACAGCCCTGGATGGTCAGGAACTACCGCTGGCGCCTTTCAAGGGGCGTGTCGTGCTGGTGGTCAACGTTGCCTCCAAATGCGGCTTGACCCCACAGTACGCGGCGCTGGAAAACCTCTACCAGCAATACAAGGACAAAGGTTTCAGCGTGCTGGGCCTGCCGTGCAACCAATTTGCCGGGCAGGAACCGGGTACCGAGCAAGAGATCCAGGAGTTTTGCAGCCTCAACTACGGCGTGAGTTTTCCGTTGTCCAGCAAGCTGGAAGTCAACGGTCACGATCGTCATCAGCTGTACCGTCTGCTGGCGGGCGAGGGTGCTGAATTTCCCGGTGACATTACCTGGAACTTCGAAAAATTCCTGATGGGCAAGGATGGTCGCGTGCTGGCGCGGTTCTCGCCGCGCACGGCGCCGGATGATCCGTCTGTCGTTCATGCGATCGAAAAAGCGCTGAGCTGAACCCAAAAAATCGCAGCCACTGAGCTGCGATTTTTTATGCCTGCCTTTTGAACCTTAATCACCGCAATCAATAGTGCTGTGCATCGCTTGCCGTCCCGCATATTATCGCCGTCATAAAACCTCTGTCCCGTCGATACCGTTTTCGTGGAGCGTCCCATGCCCGTCAAAGCCCTGTTCAAACCGTTCCACCTTGGCACCCTCGAACTGCCGACCCGCGTCGTCATGGCGCCGATGACCCGTTCGTTTTCGCCGGGTGGCGTTCCCAATTCCAAGGTGATCGAGTACTACCGTCGTCGTGCCGCTGCGGGTGTGGGTCTGATCATCACCGAAGGCACCACCGTCGGCCACAAGGCTTCCAGCGGCTACCCAAACGTGCCGCATTTCTACGGTGCAGCAGCGCTGGCCGGCTGGAAGAAAGTGGTCGACGCGGTTCACGCTGAAGGCGGCAAGATCGTTCCGCAGCTGTGGCATGTCGGCAGCGTGCGCCGCATCGGCACCGAGCCGGACGCCAGCGTGCCGGGTTACGGTCCGTCGGAGAAATTGAAGGACGGTCAGGTCGTGGTTCACGGCATGACCCAGCAAGATATCCAGGACGTGATCGCCGCGTTTGCCCAGGCTGCCAAAGATGCCCAGAGCATCGGCATGGACGGCGTGGAAATTCACGGTGCCCACGGCTACCTCGTGGACCAGTTCTTCTGGGACGGCAGCAACCAGCGCACTGACGAATACGGCGGCAGCCTGGCTAACCGTTCGCGTTTCGCCATTGAACTGATCCAGGCGGTGCGTGCAGCGGTCGGCGAAGGTTTCCCGATTATTTTCCGTTTCTCGCAGTGGAAGCAGCAGGATTACACCGCGCGTCTGGTGCAAACGCCGCAAGCGTTGGGCGAATTCCTCAAGCCGTTGTCCGACGCCGGCGTGGATATTTTCCACTGCTCGACGCGCCGTTTCTGGGAGCCGGAATTCGACGGTTCCGAGCTGAACCTGGCAGGCTGGGCCCGCAAACTCACTGGCAAGCCGACCATCACCGTGGGCAGCGTCGGCCTGGACGGCGAGTTCCTGCAGTTCATGGTCAACACCGACAAGATCGCGCAGCCGGCCAGTCTGGAAAAACTGCTGGAGCGTTTGAACAATGATGAGTTCGATCTGGTGGCCGTCGGTCGTGCGTTGCTGGTGGACCCGGACTGGGCGCAGAAGGTGCGTGACGGCCGTGAAGAAGACATCCTGCCGTTCAGCCGTGAGGCGTTGATGACTCTGGTTTAAGCGGCGCCTGCACTGACGCCTTCGCGAGCAAGCCCCACATTCGACCGCGTTTCTCTGAGAAAACTCGGTCACCTGTGGGAGCGAGCTTGCTCGCGATGACTCACTTGATATCACCAAAGAATTCAGGGCAATGTCGCTGCACCAGGAACCACCTGCTCCCCAACACAAGCCCCGCGCAACTGCCTCTCAAACTGCTCGATAATCGCTGCCCAGCCCTGGCGACTCGCATGCTGACGCGCATTAAGCCGCATGCAGCGCAAGGTTTCGCGCTCCTCCAACAGCCAACACGCCGCATCGCAGAACGCCTCTTCGTCCCCCGGCATCGCCAGTACGCCGTTGTAGCCATGGCGGATGTGCTGAGCCGCCGCAGCCTGATCGTAAGCCACCACACCCAAACCTGAAGCCAGTGCCTCAAGCACCACGTTGCCGAAAGTCTCGGTCAGGCTTGGAAACAGAAACACATCCCCCGAGGCATAGTGACTGGCCAAGGCTTCGCCGCGTTGAGAGCCACAGAAAATCGCCTCGGGCAGTTCTTTCTCCAAGACCACTCGTTGCGGACCGTCGCCGATCACGATCAACTTCAGGTTTTTCTGTGGATAAGTCGTACGCAGCCTTTCGAAACTGCGCTTAAGCAAGCCGAGATTTTTCTCCGGTGCCAGGCGACCTACATGGATGACGGCAATGTCACTGTCGGCCAAACCCCACTGTTCGCGCAGCGACGTCAGCCGCTTGGTCGGGTGAAACAACTGGCTGTCGACCCCACGGGACAGCAACGCCAGGCGCTCGAAATGCCGGCGTTCCAGTTCCATTCTTTGGCTCACGCTCGGCACCAGGGTCAGCGTCGAACGATTGTGAAACCAGCGCAGGTAGTGGGTCAGCAATCGCGTCAGCAGTCCAAGCCCATACTGACTGGAGTACTGCTGGAAATTAGTGTGAAAGCCGCTGACCACCGAAATCCCCAAGCGCCGTGCCGCGCGCAACGCGGACAATCCCAGCGGTCCTTCCGTGGCGATGTACAGCACGTCCGGCCGATGACGCTTCCAGCGCCGCAGCAACTTGTGCATCGACGACTGACCCCATTGCAAGCCGGGATAACCCGGTAACGGCCAGCCCCGACACAGCAACAACGCATCGTCGCTGCCCAACTGCTGGTCGCAACCCTGACGCGGTCGCACCAATTCCACCTGATGCCCGCGCGCGCGCAAGCCGTCGCACAAGCGGCCAAGGGTATTGGCTACGCCGTTGATTTCCGGTGGGAAGGTTTCGGTGATCAGGGTGATATGCAGAGCTGTCGTCATGACCTCAGTGTAGGCTGAGGCCATGTCGTCAGTGTGACGGTGGGATGATGGATTTGTGACCGGATCAGCGCTGGACCACCAGGTTTTCCGCGCCGCGTTCACGCACCCAGAACAAGGTCGCACCCGCCACGGCGGCCGGCATCATCAGGATGTTGACCACCGGAATCAGCAGTACCAGATAAACACTGCCGCCGAAACTCATGCTCTGCCAGCGCTTCTCGCGCAGCCAGGCGAGCATCTCGTTCCAGCCGAGTTTGTGGTTATCCGCCGGGTAGTCGATGTACTGGATCGCCATCATCCACACCCCGAACAGCAGCCACAGTGGCGCAGCGATGATGTTCACCACCGGAATGAACGAGAGGATGAACAACCCGATGGCGCGTGGCAGGAAGTAGCCGAGTTTGCGCATCTCCCGGGCCAGGGTGCGGGGGATCATTTCGATCAGTTCGCCCCAGCTGAAGGACGGGAAGTCGTCAGTGCCACGCACCACGACTTCGACTTTTTCCGCGAGGAAGCCGTTGAATGGCGCAGCGATGACGTTGGCCAGCATGGTGAAGGTGAAGAACACCATCAACGCCACCAGCACCACGAACAACGGCCAGAGAACATAATTGAGAAAACTCAGCCAGTCGGGCAGGGACGGCATCAACGTATCGACCCACAGGCTGAATTGATGGCTGGCCAGGTAGATCAATCCGACGAACAGCACCAGGTTGATCACCAGCGGCAACAGCACAAACAAACGCAGGCTTGGGCTCAGGACCAGCTTGAGGCCTTCGCGCAGGTATTGCGGGCCGGACAGAACGGGGGCGGGCATAACGTGCTCCGAGCAAAGGGGAAACGCGCCGACCTTACCGGCTTTGCCTGACAGGCGAAAGCGCGGTAGCAGCATCGACATTAACTGTAACAAAGGCGCCTATGTATCCATCGTGAGGGGATAGAGACCGCCTATGAGCTGGATTGTTAAACCGTATTTCCTTAATCTTCGCCCCCTCGATACGCTGCACCCCATACTTTTTACAGGACTGTCGAGCTCAAGCCTTCCCCAAGTGCTTTCAACGGTCCTTTTTTATTCCCGCCGGCAACCCGGCGTTCCGCGCCAGATGTTTCGGGCCGGTCAACAGGAGCAGGTCATGTCTGAAGTCCGTCATTCGCGAGTGATTATTCTCGGTTCCGGCCCTGCCGGTTACAGCGCCGCGGTCTATGCCGCCCGTGCCAACCTCAAGCCACTGCTGATCACCGGCATGCAAGCCGGCGGTCAACTGACCACCACCACAGAAGTCGACAACTGGCCTGGCGACGTCCACGGTCTGACCGGCCCGGCGCTGATGGACCGCATGAAAGAGCACGCCGAGCGCTTTGAAACCGAAATCATCTTCGATCACATCAATGCCGTGGACTTCGCTGCCAAGCCGTACACCCTGACCGGCGACAGCGCGACTTACACCTGCGACGCCCTGATCATCGCCACCGGCGCCAGCGCTCGTTACCTGGGCCTGCCGTCGGAAGAAGCGTTCATGGGCAAAGGCGTTTCGGCCTGCGCAACCTGCGACGGTTTCTTCTACCGCAACAAGCCAGTGGCCGTGGTCGGTGGCGGTAATACCGCCGTTGAAGAGGCGCTGTACCTGGCCAACATCGCCAGCAAAGTGACCTTGATCCACCGTCGCGAAACCTTCCGCGCCGAGAAAATCCTGATCGACAAGCTGAATGCCCGGGTTGCCGAAGGCAAAATCGTCTTGAAGCTGAACTCGACTCTGGACGAAGTCCTGGGCGACAACATGGGCGTGACCGGTGCCCGCCTGAAGAACAACGACGGTAGCTTCGACGAGCTGACAGTCGACGGCGTGTTCATCGCCATCGGCCACACCCCGAACACTTCGCTGTTCGAAGGTCAGTTGACGTTGAAAGACGGCTACCTGGTTGTGCAGGGCGGCCGTGACGGTAACGCCACTGCCACCAGCCTCGAAGGTATCTTTGCCGCCGGTGACGTGGCTGACCACGTTTACCGTCAGGCCATCACCTCGGCCGGCGCCGGCTGCATGGCGGCACTGGACGCCGAGCGTTACCTCGACGATCTGCAGAACGCTTGATTCTGATTTCGTAGCGATGAAAAAACCGGCCTTGGCCGGTTTTTTTGTGCGCATAAGGTTCTGCTTCAGGTCAATTTCGCGAGGTTCGCCTCAAGGATATCCAACCCTTCTTCCAGCACCGCTGCCTCAGTCGTCAACGGCGCCAGCAGCCGAATGATGTTTCGCGACTTGCCGCTGGGCATCAGCAGCAAGCCCGCGTTTCGCGCCAGCGCCAGCAGCTGCGTCAATTGCGCCGAGGCCGGTGTGCCGTCGGCATTGGTCAGCTCGATGCCGCGCATCGCACCGACGCCGGTCAAGCGGCCCAGATACGGCGACAGCTTGCTGGCGCGCCAGGCCTCGTAGCGGCTGACGATGGCTTCTTCCTGTTGCGAGCCCCAGGCGTGCAGGTTCGCATCGGTCATCTCGTCCAGGGTTGCCAGTGCCGCGGCGCAGGCAATCGGGTTGCCTGAATAGGTGCCGCCCAGTCCGCCCTTGGGCAAGGTGTCGAGCAGCGACTTGCGCCCGACCACCGCACCCAGTGGTACGCCGCCGGCGATGCTTTTAGCGAGCAGGATCAGATCGGGTTCAATGCCCAGTCGCGAGAAGGCAAAGCGCTGGCCGGTGCGACCGAAGCCGGACTGGATTTCATCAGCGATCAGCAGGATGTTTTTTTCATCACAGAAGCGACGTAGCGCCTGGGCGAACTCCACGTCCAGCGTCAGGAAGCCCGATTCGCCCTGCACCGGTTCGACGATAAAACAGGCGACGTCATCGACGTCGATCTCGACGCTGAAAAGGCGGTCCATGGCTTTCAGGGCCTCCGCGCAGGTCACGCCGTTGTCCTTGCTCGGGAAGGGCAGGTGATAAACCGGACCCGGCAGCACCCCGACTTTCTGTTTGTAGGGCGCGACTTTGCCGTTGAGGTTGAGCGTGGCGAGTGTGCGGCCGTGGAAGGCGCCGTCGAAGGCGATGACGGCCGTGCGACCGGTGGCGCCACGCACGATCTTCAGGGCGTTTTCCGCCGCTTCCGCACCGCTGTTGGTGAGCATGCCGCTGACCGGGTAGTTCACCGGAATAAACGCGGTGAGACGATCCATCAGTTCGATGTAGGGCGCATGCGGAGCGGCGTTGAACGCGTAGTGGGTCAGCCGGGTGGCTTGTTCGCGAATGGCCTGGACGATGCGCGGATGGCAATGGCCGAGGTTCAAAACACCGATGCCGCCGACGAAGTCGATGTAGCGTTTGCCATCGGTGTCCCAGACCTCGGCATTTTTGCCGTGGCTGAGTGTGACGGGATGAACGATGTTGATCGACTGGCTGATGGTTTCGCTGCTCATGGATACCTGACTCAGAAGAAGGGATGCTTCTTTTTATCTAAGCCGTGAGCAGCGGTGCCCGGCAAACGAAATAAAGTTGCCGGGTCAATCTTAAAAGTCGGGATGTGCTTGGTGGGCGTTGGGTCAGCGGCGAGTCAGCGGTTGCTGCGAAAACTTCACGCCGGCCAACCCATGAGCAATCAACGCGCGGATATTGCCGTGATCGCTGTCTTCAGGCGTGGCCACCACCGAACGATAATGCTCGCCAAACGCTAACAGCGCTTCTTCATCGCTCAGACCTTCCAGCAGCGCCAGACCCAATGTCTTGCACGAACCTTCGTTCTGCCCGGCTGCGTTTTCCACGCCGCCATTGTTGAAAGCCTGAGGCTGATAGTCGTAGCCGGCGGCGATGAAGGCCAGGGTGTCGGCAAAAACGTGTTCGCCGCTCTTGAGGCTGGTGCGCAGGGCGTTCAAATCACTCATTGGGTTTTCCTTTGGCGAACGCCGCTTGTTGTTCGGCGTTGGCTTCTTGCTGGTATTGGGCTTTCCACTCGGCGTACGGCATGCCGTAAACCACTTCGCGGGCGTCGTCGAGGCTGACCTCGATCTGGCGTTCATCGGCAGCGGCCTTGTACCACTTGGACAGGCAGTTGCGGCAGAAACCGGAGAGGTTCATCAGGTCGATGTTCTGCACATCCTTGCGGCTGTCCAGGTGTGCGACCAGCCGGCGAAAGGCGGCGGCTTCGAGTTCCAGGCGTTGTTGATCGGTCATGGCGGGCTCTGTGCAATCAAATCGTGCGCGGATGATAAAAGTCTGACGAGCAATGTGCCAGACGGTCAGCGGCTCGCGGCCAGGGTAATAGACACCGACTCGGCGAATCGCAGGGCGTGGGGCTTGTCGACTTCGACCTCGGCGTACAACACCGACTCGTTGGCCATGACCAGATCGAGAATTTCCTGAGTCAGGCGCTCGAGCAGGGCGAAGCGATTGCCTTCCACGTGGGCGATGATCGCCTTGGTGATGGTGCGGTAGTTCAGCGCGTGATCGATGTCGTTGTCACGCACCGCTTCCTGAGCGGCATACAGGATGGTCAGGTTGATCAGCACATCCTGCTTGTTGAGGATTTCATCCTCGTTGATCCCGATGAAGGTCCGCAGGCACAGGTCCTTGACCCGGATGCGTGCCGTTCCTGGTTGAAGTTGTGGCATTGCTACTTGCTCCGTCCAATCAATTGCAGGAACTCCTGGCGGGTGTTGCTCGACTCGCGGAAGGCGCCGAGCATCACCGAGGTGTTCATGGTCGAATTCTGTTTCTCGACGCCGCGCATCATCATGCACATGTGCTTGGCTTCGATGACCACTGCGACGCCCGCCGCACCGGTCACTTGCTGCACCGCGTCGGCGATTTGTCGAGTGAGGTTTTCCTGGATTTGCAGGCGACGGGCGAACATGTCCACCAGTCGTGCAATCTTCGACAGGCCCAGCACTTTGCCCGTTGGAATATAAGCCACATGCGCCTTGCCGATGAAGGGCAGCATGTGATGTTCGCAGAGCGAGTACAGCTCGATGTTGTCGACGATGATCATTTCATCGTTATCGGAAGCGAACAGCGCGCCGTTGACGATCTCTTCGACACTTTGCTCATAACCATGGCAGAGGTACTGCATGGCTTTTGCCGCGCGAACCGGGGTGTCTTGCAGACCCTCGCGGTCGGGGTTTTCACCGAGGCCGATGAGGATCTCGCGATAGCTTTGGGACAGGGCGTTCTGGGGCAGGGATAACGTCATGGAACATCCTCGCGGGGGCCGCTTATTTGATGTGCCGTCCGCCGTTGACGGTCAGGGTCGTGCCGGTGACATAAGGGTTGTCGAGTAAATAGCGCAAGCTCTGGTAGATCACTTCGCAGCCGGGTTCGATACCCAGCGCGGACTTGGCCAGTGCCTTGGCGCGGTACGCCGCGTCGTCGTCGGGGTTGAACATTAACAGGGCTGGCGCGATACCGTTGACCTTGATTGTCGGCGCGTATTTCGCGGCGAAGGACAGGGTGAGGCTGTCGAGCCCGGCTTTGCTGGCGCAGTAGCCAATGTGCTTGCTGCTGCCCTTGCGGGTCACGTCGTCGCTGATGTGTACGATGTCGGCGGGGCTTGAGCGTTGCAGCAAGTCGGCACAATGCAGATTGATCAGGTAGGGCGCCAGCATGTGGACGTTGAACATGCGGGTGAAGGCTGCGGCGTCGGTGTCCGGGGTTTCGGCCAGCCATTCGGAGGCGTTATGGACAATCGCCCGCAAGCTGTCGGTGTGGTTTTTCAGTTCGCTGATGAACGCGAAGATTCCGGCTTCAGTGGAGAAGTCGGCAAACACCGCGGTCGCTCCCAGGTCGCGCAGGGTTTGCACGCCGGGGCGTTCACTGCGGTAGCTGAAGATCACCGGCTGGCCATCCTCGAGCAAACGCTGCGCGCAGTGCAGACCAACACGTTGGCCGGCACCGGTGATGAGGATTGGAGCTACGAAAGAGGTCATGAACGGCTCGCGTCGCGGTAAGAGCAAAACTATACCAGCGACGAGAGGCGTACACCTATTGTGGTAGCAGGCTTAGCGATTCTGCGTTGAGGGCTCGGCTGGCAGCGGCCGTTGCGGCGAGGTGTTCAGCCAACTGGCCAGCAGGCGGGTCGACAGCGGAATGAAGAAGTAGACCATCAGCGGGGTCAGGCACAAGGTGCTGATGAGCGCCCGGCTCAGTAGACCCATGTCGCTCAGCAACGGCCCGAGGACAAAGTTGAACAGCAGGGAAACCGGAAAGAATGCCAACCAGATCGCCACGGCCTGTTTCCAGCGTGGTGGGCGCTGGCCGGACGCGCCGAACCAGCCTTCGATGCCGCTGACCCGATGTTCTGTTGGATGGGCAAACAGATCGCTGCCGCGGGCCAGCCATGCGGTACGCGAAGCTGAATGCTCCCAGGCGTGCATGGTTTGCTCGTTGGCAAAGCGAAAAATAATCTGGAATTCGTTATCGCCGGGCGGCGGAGCGAGCACGCCAGAGCCGAGATAACCGGGAAAATCGGTGGCCAGTTGTTCGCCTTCGCGTAACCAGGCGATCAGGTCCTGATAGCGCCCATCGGCGACGCGGCGCGCAACCATCAGCGTGACGGGTGAGGTAGACATTGTGCATCTCCGTATAACAATCGCGTCGCTCCGGGTAGGAGTTTCGCCAGGCGCAGCGCCGGGGTGGTGGGCTGCGTCTTGGAACAAGCAAGGACTATTCCTGATTCTGCCTGGAACGTCAGTGGTATTCGTCGCCATCAACGTCTTGTAGGGTGTGGGGGCAGGGGAGGTAGAATGGGATCCAATTTATACATGGACATAGAATTATAAAATGCCTGTCCTGACTGACGTTGTCCCTGGATTGCAGCCCGGTCTTCCTCTCGAGCAGGAGGAACTGTTTCCGATACGCGAAGTGGCGCGCCTGACCGGGGTCAACCCGGTCACGCTACGTGCATGGGAACGCCGCTATGGGCTGATACAGCCCGCGCGCACCGAAAGTGGGCACAGACTGTATTCGATGACCGATATCGATCGTGTTCGCAGCATCCTTGGCTGGATCGAACGCGGCGTTGCTGTCAGTAAAGTCGGCAAGATCCTGGCCAGGATTGCACCGCTTCAGGCCCTGTCGCACATCATCCCGAATGAACTCGTACACGCTGACTACACGCAGTGGCAGCAACAAATTCAGGTGGCGATGAATGCCTTTGACGAGGTTCAACTGGAGCAGGTCTATGGACAGATCTTTTCCAGTTATCCCCTGACTGTCGTGTTTCAGGACATTCTGCTTCCACTCTGGAAGCAATTGCTGCAGCGCCATGAAGCGTTCGGTCAGGCCAGCGAGTGGCTTTTCCTGGATGGTTTTCTGCGCTCTCGAGTGTTGCAACGCCTGCTGCTGGTGCGTGTCCTGCAGCCGCGACGGGTGATTGTCTGCGCCCTGAACGATCAGTGTCGTGAACTCGAAGTGCTGGTAACGGCGCTGTTTCTGAGCAGTATCGATTCGGCTATTCAAGTGTTGGCTATCGGTCAGCCATTCGACGAATTGACTCTGGTCTGCGAGCGGATCAAGCCCCAGGCGCTGGTGCTGTTCTCCAATCACGCGCCTGCGCCCGAGTTGCCACGGCGATTGAAGCGCCTGGCCTTGAGCCTGGATTGTCAGTTGATGCTGGCGGGGGATGCGTCCGATCTGGTGCAGGAAAGCCTGGCTGGATCGTCGATTGGATGTCTGGGTAACGAAGGATTGGTCATGCGTCAGCGTTTGAAACAGTTCCTGACAGGCAACCTGGACACTTGAATCAGAGATGCATGGCCGGATGCGTCAGCCGATGCTGTTGAAGGATGTACTGGCGCATACGCTCGGTTTCGTCCTTGTCACCCTGATTCAACTGATAGGCAAAGAAGCCGTTCTTGGTTTCTTTCTCGAAGGTGCCGCGCAATGCGATGCGCTCGTAGCCAGACGGGCTGAACCACAAGGCGAAATGTTTGGGCGGTTTGGTCTTGTTGCGAACTTCCAGCAAGACCCCTTTGAACGATACTTCGTGCACCCACATCGTACCGGGCTGGCCATTGGCATTCTCCAGCGCTACCGGTTCTTCGAGTACCAGGCGCCATGGCCGGACCATCGGTCCGTCTTCATAGATGCTGGGGACGCCGAGGCGTAAATGCAGCGCATGAAACTCGTCTTCCACCAGGTGCAGCGGGAAGGTCATTTGCTGATTTTCGAAGTTGGCCTGGATGGTGACTTGCTCATGAGCGGCAAGGCGCGTGAGCAGGTCACGAATCTGTGAACCACCGTTGACGAGCAGGCTCGACGTCGCATCCCGCACATTGAGTTGCGGGTTGTGTTGCATTGTCTGGATAAAATCCAGCTCATCCTGGGTCAGGAGTGCGTCGCGTTGCATGATCTGCTCGACAAAAAATTTACAAAGTCACCGGTGATTGTAGTTAATGACATTCAATTCTTCGTTTTGTTTTCGCCGTTCGTCGTTTTTAGTGCGGCAAGCTCGGCCTGGACCTCGGCCAATTGCGCCTCCAACTGCGCGACTCGCTGCTGCGCCTTGACCTGAAGGGTGACGTCTTTCTGCACACCGATGAAATAAGTCTGTCCGTCATCCGGGTTCTTCACCGTCGAAAGGGACAGCTCGTTCCAGAACTGCGTGCCGTCCTTGCGGTAATTCCTGAGGATTTCCCGGCAAGCCCGGCCACTGCTCAAGGCCTCGCGAATCAACGGGAGAGCTTCCTGGTCGCGGTCCCCGGACTGAAGAAAACGGCAATCCTGGTAGAGAATTTCCTCGCTGGTGTAACCCGTCAGGCGTTCGAATGCCGGGTTGACGTAAATCAGGATGTTGTCCTGCTCGCCTTCCTTTTCGGCAATCACGATGCCGTCGTTGGAAGCGTTGATCACCATTTGCAGCAGTTGGGCGTTAATCATCGGAGAGTCCTTTCCAATTTGATGGTGGGATGCATTCTAAAAGAACACTGAGAACTTTCTACTGGCCACCAGCGTTAATTGAGAGTCAATCGCAGCTTTTTTGCCACGGCTGTTAATATCCCCCGTCTTTTTACTCAGCTTCAGGATCAGATTGATGAAAGTCGCCATCCTTTCCGGCTCGGTGTACGGCACGGCTGAAGAAGTCGCCCGCCACGCCGCAAATATTTTAAAAGCTGCGGGTTTCGAAACCTGGCACAACCCGCGTGCAAGCCTCGCCGATGTTCAGGCCTTTGGTCCCGAAGCCTTCCTGGCGGTGACCTCGACCACCGGCATGGGCGAGTTGCCTGACAACCTGCAACCGCTGTATTTCGCAATTCGCGATCAGTTGCCTGCTGCCTGGCGTGGCTTGCCGGGCGCCGTGATTGGCCTGGGCGATGCGAGCTACGGCGATACGTTCTGCGGTGGCGGCGAGTTGATGCGCGAATTGTTTGGCGAACTGGGCCTACGCGAAGTCCTGCCCATGCTGCGCCTGGACGCCAGCGAAAGCGTGACGCCGGAAACCGACGCCGAGCCTTGGCTGGCGGAGTTGGTCAGCGCTCTGCGGGGCTGACCGGACGCTCGCGCAGCAAGGCGAGCCAGGCTTGCGCGGCCTTTGACAGGTACGCGCCCTGACGCCAGATGAAGGCGATGTCCCAACGCAGATAGCTCGGCGCGTTCAAGGTCAGACGCACCACGCCTGGCCGCACCAGCCCGCGAGCCACCACGCGGGGCAACAACACCACACCTTGGCCGGCGGCCACTAGCGCCGCGAGAAAATCCGCCTGGCCGCTGCGGCCGCTTTCCTTGGGCGTAAATCCCAGCTGCTTGCAGGCTTGTAGCAAACGGTCGTTGAGCACGAAGCTGCGCTGATACAGCAGGAATGGCGTGTCGGCCAATTCCTCAAGCCCAATCTCAGTCTTCGACGCCAGCGAATGATCGGCCGGCAGCAGGGCGTCCAGCGGTTCATCGCAGAAAGGCTGGAAGGCGAACTGCGGGTCCTTCGTCAACAGACTGCCACCCAGTTCCAGCTCTCCACTCAAAACAGCCTGTTCGATGTTCAGGCTGCCGCCCTCAAGCAATTGAATGCTGATGTTGGGGTAGCGTCGCCGGTATTCAGCGAACAGTCCGGCGAACAGCGCGTCACTGCCCAGTAGCGGCAAACCCAGACGCAATTCCCCGCGGGCCAGTTGGCTCAAGTCATCCAGCTCACTGAGCAGTTCGTTGCGCAACCGCAACATGCCTTCGGCCCGTTGCAGAACCACGCTGCCGGCGGCGGTCAGACGCAGCTGTGAACCCAGTCGTTCGAGCAGTGGTGTACCGAGGCTCTGCTCCAATTGGGCGACCTGCTTGCTCACCGCCGATTGACTGATGTGCAAGGTCTTGGCGGCCTGAGTAAAACCACCCTGATGCATGACCTCGACGAAGCTGCGTAGCTGTTTGAATTCCATCTGCCTGATTCCATTTTGGAATGACTGCGAGTCTAACAATTCGCTTCGGCTATGGCAGCCCGCTCCGTAAAATGAGCACCTGGGAGGACCGAAGACATGAACGCATCAACCTTAAAAAGCTTGGCTCGACTGGCGACCGAATTAGCCGTGCTACTGGCCATCTATCTGCTCGGCTGCCAGATGGCCGTGTGGTTTGCCTGGCCGATTCCCGGTGGTGTCATCGGCATGGTGCTGTTGCTGCTGGCGTTCGCTTTGGGAGTGGTCAAACCGGCAGCGCTGCAAATGGGCGCCGGCCTGTTGATGGCCGAGATGCTGTTGTTCTTCATTCCGGCGCTCATGAGCCTGCTCGATTACGGCGGTCTGCTGCGCAGCGACGGTTGGCGAATTTTGCTGGTGATCGGCGTCAGCACGCTGATGGTGATGCTGGTGAC
Source organism: Pseudomonas svalbardensis (assembly GCF_030053115.1). Lineage (NCBI taxonomy): Bacteria > Pseudomonadati > Pseudomonadota > Gammaproteobacteria > Pseudomonadales > Pseudomonadaceae > Pseudomonas > Pseudomonas svalbardensis. Next base: position 1,049,119 of record NZ_CP125619.1, read on the forward strand.
CGCATTTACCGTGGAACTGGTGGTGCGGTTGAGGAGGTCTCGTGAAGCTTGAGCTGATGCCGATGTTCTGGCTGGCCTTCACGCTGCTGGCCTATTTGTTCAGCCGTTGGATCTACCGACGCTCTGGGCACTATGTGCTGTCGCCACTGATTCTGGTCCCAGCTCTTTTGTTGGCTCTCGCCGTGCCGCTGCACACCGCGTATGCCGAATATTCGAGCAACACCCATTGGCTGATGTTGGTGCTGGGGCCGGTTACCGTCGCTTTTGCAGTACCGATCTGGCAGCAGCGGCAGATGCTGATGCGGCATTGGTCGGCGTTGTTGCTTGGGATGCTGGCGGGCAGCGTGGCGTCCATCGGCAGTTCGTTCGGGCTAGCCAAGGCGCTGGCGCTGGACAGTTCGGTGACGATGTCGCTGGTGCCACGTTCGATCACCACGCCTTTTGCCATGCCGCTGGCCCAGGACCTCGGCGGCGTACCGGAACTGACGGCGGTGTTTGTGATGTTCACCGGGGTGTTCGGGGCGATGCTCGGCGGCATTCTGCTCAAGTGGTTGCCCCTGCACAGCGCCTTGGCTCGAGGGGCCTTGTATGGCGTCGGCGCGCACGGTGCCGGGGTCAGTCGGGCGCATGAAGTGGGGGGTGAAGAGGGCTCGGTGGCGGGGTTAGTCATGGTTCTGACGGGGTTGCTGAACCTGTTCGCCGCACCATTGTTGGCGGCAGTACTTTGACATGGATCCACGTTCGTTGGCGCACTGACTCGCTAGGCCATCAAGCTGGCTGCCAATGCAACTACACGATCCCCGGGGCGTGACTAGACTGTTGTAACGTCGGTAAACAATAGAAACCCCAAGAATAAAAATCAGAGGTTCCTTGCCGTGAACGTAGCCCCCGTCCAATCGCCACACAGTGTCAAAGATCAGGTCAGCGCCGCTGAGTGGCAGACCCGCGTCGATCTTGCCGCCTGCTATCGTCTGGTCGCCCTGCATGGCTGGGATGACCTGATTTTTACCCACATCTCGGCCAAGGTCCCCGGTACCGAAGACTTTCTGATCAACCCGTTCGGGCTGATGTTCCATGAGATTACCGCGTCCAGCCTGGTCAAGGTCGATCAGGCCGGCAACAAGCTGATGGACAGCCCTTACGAGATCAATCCGGCGGGTTACACCATCCATAGTGCGGTGCACGAGGTTCGTCACGATGTCGTCTGCGTGCTGCATACCCATACGGCGGCGGGTGTCGCGGTGTCGGCGCAGAAACAAGGCATTTTGCCGATCAGCCAACAATCATTGTTTGTCTTGTCCAGCCTGGCTTATCACGCCTACGAAGGTGTTGCGCTTAACCATGAAGAGAAGGCGCGACTGCAAGCCGACCTCGGCGAAAACAATTTCCTGATGCTGCACAACCACGGTCTGCTGACCTGCGGCGCGACCATCGCCGACACGTTCCTGATGATGTTTACCTTCCAGCGCGCCTGCGATATCCAGGTGCTCGCGCAGAACGGTGGCGCCGAGTTAATCGCCATCGAACCGCAGATTCTGGCAGGCGCCAAGGCAATGATCGCCGGCGTCACCAAAAGTGCTCAAGGGATGGGCGGCGCACTGGCCTGGCCAGCGCTGCTGCGCAAACTCGATAAACAAGACGCGGGTTATAAACTCTAATGGCACTCGCCGAGATCCCCCTGTGTGTCTGGCGCAAACGCGGCCAGACGTTCGTATTCCGTGGCCAGACCATCCGTTACTGGACGGCCGGGCAGGGTGAACCACTGTTGCTCATTCACGGCTTCCCGACCGCCAGTTGGGACTGGCACTTCCTGTGGCAGCCGCTGACCCAGCGCTATCGGGTGATTGCCTGCGACATGCTCGGCTTTGGCGACTCCGCCAAACCGGTGAATCACGAATACAGCCTGCTGGAGCAGACCGATCTGCAACAGGCCTTGCTGGCACACCTGGGAGTCGAGCAGCCGGTGCACCTGTTGGCCCACGATTATGGCGACAGCGTGGCCCAGGAACTGTTGGCCCGGCATTACGAAGCACGCATCCATATCGCCAGTTGTGTGTTCCTTAATGGCGGCCTCTTTCCCGAAACCCATCGCCCGATACTGATGCAAAAACTTCTGCTCAGCCCCTTGGGCTGGATGATCGGGCGAGCCTTTTCCCGTGACGGTCTGGTGAAGAGTTTCCGGCAGATTTTCGGTCCGCAAAGTCGCCCCACAGAGAGCGAGATGGATGATTTCTGGAGCTTGATCGAGAGCAATCAAGGGCCACGGATCATGCACAAATTGATCGCCTACATCCCTGAGCGGCGTGCCCAGCGCGAGCGTTGGGTCAGCGCGATGCAGCGTGGTGAAGTGCCGTTGCGGGTGATCGATGGTGAGGTCGATCCGATCTCGGGCGCGCACATGGTCGAGCGCTATCGGGAACTGATCCCGAACCCGGACACGGTCTTGTTGCCCGGCATTGGCCACTACCCGCAAACCGAGGCGCCGGGGCAGGTGCTCAAGCACTATCTGGAGTTTCGCGATCAGTTGGTTTCACCGCCGCGCAAGGTCGCCTGTTCCTGATTATCCCCCTGCCTTATTGCGCACCATTCAGCCTCACCCCAGTTCATTGTGACCCGCATCGCCGTGCCTGACACTCGGACTCATTGTCCCCTGGCCTGCTGGAGTCCCCCCAATGAATGAGTCTGTGCGCTTCGAAGATAAAGTCGTGATCATCACGGGTGCAGGCGGCGGCCTGGGCCGGGCCCACGCGCTGCTGTTCGCCAAACAGGGCGCCAAAGTGCTGGTCAACGATCTCGGTGGCTCGGCTCAGGGCGAAGGCGCAAACGCTTCGGCAGCCGATCGGGTAGTGGCCGAAATTCGCGAGGCCGGAGGCATCGCCGAGGCCAACCATGACTCCGTCACCGACGGCGACAAAATCGTTCAGAACGCCTTGGACACCTTCGGCCGTGTCGATGTAGTGGTCAACAACGCCGGGATCCTGCGCGACAAAACCTTCCACAAAATGGAAGACGGCGATTGGGACCTGGTTTACCGCGTCCACGTCGAAGGCGCCTACAAAGTCACCCGCGCCGCCTGGCCGTACCTGCGCGAGCAAAACTACGGCCGCATCATCTTCACCGCTTCGACCTCGGGCATTTACGGCAACTTCGGCCAGTCCAACTACGGCATGGCCAAACTCGGACTTTACGGCCTGACCCGCACCCTGGCCATCGAAGGCCGCAAGAACAACATCCTGGTCAACGCCATCGCCCCCACCGGCGGCACCCGCATGACCGAAGGCCTGATCCCGCCGCAAGTCTTCGAACAACTCAAACCGGAACTGGTCAGCCCGTTGGTGGTGTACCTCGCCAGCGAGAACTGCCAGGAAACCTCCGGGCTGTTTGAAGTCGGTGGCGGCTGGATGGGCAAGGTGCGCTGGGAACGAAGCCTCGGCGCGGGGTTTGATCCTCGGGTTGGTTTCTCCCCCGAAGATGTGGCAGCGCATTGGGAGCAGATTTGTGATTTCGAAGGCGCGGTGCATCCGCAGGACAACCTTGAAGCGTTGAAGGAAATGATGGCGAATTTGCAGAAATATTCGATTTAAGCCTTGTGCCATGAGTCGCAGGGACGCGGCTTGGGACCAGTGGAGTTTCAGACATGCGTTTTGTATGTGACGAACTCAGTCGGATAGTCGCCTATAAAAATAGCCGCTGAAAATGCAGCGGCTGAAGTCGGGTTTGCACTTGGTTTGAATAGTCATCGCGTTTATTTATTATTCGGTTTTGAAACCCGGTTTTCCGTTTTCAGCTCGCCAGGCTTTTACTTTTTTAATGATGGCTTCGGGGGTGGAGTCTTCGTCTGAGTCTGCGTAGTAAATTAAGTCAGAACCGTCTGGATGCTCCGTCAGCTCCTCAAACAAAAGTACTGCAGCTATTTGTTCTTTTTCAGTCGGGTATTCCGATCTGCAGATCTCAGTTAAAAATTCAAGAAATTCTTCTTCGGTGTAATCGGAAATGTTGCTCATGTCAGTTTCCTCCTTTGTGTAGTTCGGAGTGTCGTTTGGGAGTGACAATTCGGATGTTTTCGATATCGTAGATCTCGCCGCCTCTAGAAACACGGTTCACATGGTGTAACTCAAATTTTACTTTGCCACCTGACCTGTCGTCTTTTCGCGAAAAAGGGGCTCTTCCGTTTTTCATTTCTTGAATATTGTTGGCAGTAAACTGTTTGGATAACTCAGAGTCGGCAATTGCAGCTCTCCAGAGAGCCTCTCTAAAAGCCCTGAAACTCGAAAAATTTTGTCCTCGAAGTTTATCCGCAATCTGATTGGGAATCACCGCTCCATTATCCTGCGAGGCTGATCCCAGCCAAATACCCAATACTGGCTCTCCATACCCACTAGCCACTCCGGGATCATCCCGCCGATCCCTGAACATCGTGTAGATCGGAGGAATACCCGATTCAGCCGGAAAGACATTGATGAAACCACCAAAGCTGTAGAGATCCAGTTCCGGATATTCATCAAGTCTTCCTTCCAAAGGGGCCGGAGTAGTGCCGTTGTAAATGAAAATCCTCGACTCGCGAGCCGGAGACGTTGTTGATGCGTTTTTTTGCTCAACAATCGGCGTCCAGGTCATGCCGATAGAAGGTGCATCTGGGCTGTAGGACCTGTAAATATTCTGGCCTGGATCGAGAGTTGCGAGCCGCACCAATACCTTGGAAGGCACCGTCGTTCCGTTTGTGGCGGCGACAACAAACTCTATGGTGTCATCCACAGTTCTCGAGCCGATGGATACCGGCAATTCGATTTCCCCACTGGCCTCGGCGATGGCGTACAAGTCATCGAGATCGTCGGGAGTGAGATCCGAGAGCGGGACGCTCAAAGCGTAGAGCTCGCTGTTACTAAGTGGCGAGGGGAACAGGAGCGCCGCAAATCCGCCAATTACCACACCGGTAGACGTGGTAAATGCTGCAATAACTGCTGCTACTGCCAATCGCAGTGCATCCTTGATTGCCAAAGCGTTATTCGCAGTTGTAAAGATGCTTCCTGTTGCTACGGTAAATACCGGAACTACCGAAGCCGCTGAACCCGATACGGGGAACAGGCGATTGGCTTGGTCGGTATCTAACGACTCCGACCAGGAGCCAAGATATTTCAATCGTACATCCTGTTCTGCACGGCTTTTGGCAGCAGCTTCCTCTGCTGCTCTCTTCTTTTGCGCTTTGCGGGCCTCTTCAGCGGCAACGCGTTGTGCTTCTTGTTCTGCCGCCAATCGCGCCTGTTCGGCGGCAACGCGTTGTGCTTTATGTTCCGCTGCCAACCGGGCCTCTTCAGCGGCTACGCGTTTTGTTTCTTGCTCCTTCGCCAGTCGCTCCTGTTCAGCAGCTACCCGTCGAGCTTCCTGATCAGATGCTTGCTGCCTTTGGTCTTGCGCATGCGCAGCGGCAAGAAGGTTCTGCACATGGACTTGTTTGTTATTTAAAAGCTGAATTTGCTCTGTCAGTAGTTTTGCAGAGTAAGCAGCTTTGTAGGAGTTAGCCCATGTTTTATAAGCTGTTCCATAAGGCTGTACAGTTTTCTCCAGAGTTTCTACCTTGGCGATATAGTCTTTTACTGTCGCATTGAGAGGGTTGTGCCCGTAGAACGCGTTGGCGATCCCTGTTTGTACATGCAGTTCAACTGTTTTCTGCTGAATTGAAATATTACTGATGTTTAGTTCGTGTTGGTATGCCTGTGTCTGTGTAGATGTTGTAGCGGGGTATTGGGTTTTAAAATATGCGAATTCGACCTCCGTTGCTCTTGGCAAGTCCTGGGATTTCACCGCGTAGTCATTTTGTGCTGACTTCTCCGTAGCAGCGACGTTCCTCAGAGTTTGACCTCTTAAATGTTCCTTGTATGTAATGCCAGGGCCTATTCCCCCTGGACGTGTCGGCGGAACGCTGAACCCACCGCCATTTGGGTGCTTTCCAGGTTTCGGTTGTTTTCCAACATAAGTTGTTGGTAATTCAATGGTAGTGCTTTGTCCAACAATACTAGTTGCCGGTAATTCGTGTGGGGGGCCGTGTTTTCCTGACATTTTGGATCTTCCATGAACGTAATTAATCGGTGGTGTTGAACAAGCTTACGTCAGGGCGGGTGAGGCTGGGTCCGAGAAGGTTGTAGGTGGTTTCTATTTGGAATGTGCGCAGTTTTGTGCTGTTTTTGTGAATATAAAGATTAGTCCTTAATTTATGTAAGAACATTCTCTAGTTGTCGAGCAGTACTTGCTCTAACGAGGGGAATTCAGCAATGGGACAAAACTCGTCCATAAAAAAGGCCGCTGCAAACGCAGCGGCCAAAGTAAGACGATTGATCAAGGAGCAATAAATCAACGTCAGTGAACACAGGGCGATGAACCGAAAATCTTCAATTCATCTGAAATCTGTCGCTAACGGCGTGGACTAGCCACCGCCATTGCTTCGTGCTTTCCGGCCGTTTGCCGTGAAAGCCCGGCAAGAATAAGGCCTTGAGCCAAAAGGAAAAACAGCGATTCATGACATGCACTGTTGCAGTATCGGCAACAGTTCCGCTCCTCATGGGGGATCTCATTCCTGTAGCAGCTGCCGAAGGCTGCGTTCGGCTGCGCAGCAGTCGTAAACCCTGCCTGCACGGTCATCCTGAAATACCGAGGTGGTTGATTAAACGACTGCTGCGCAGCCGAACGCAGCCTTCGGCAGCTGCTACAGGTTTGCGTTCACAACGCCCTATGCACCTGACTGATAACCCCCCATCCAGCCCATCCATAACCCGCGCAAATCCCCGTTCCATGTGGGCATTCATCCTTAGGAGGTACATCGCGAATACCTCCTTGGTGCGCTTATCGCTCCCAACGTGCGGCAGTAGGGTGTGGCCTTCTGTCACTCACCGGGGAAGACGCATGACAAAAACAACAATGCGCGCCATCTTCAAACCGCAGGCGCTGGCCGCCGCGGTGGCCTTGGGTTGCTGTGCCCAGGCGCAGGCTGTTTCATTCAACATCGGGGAAATCGAGGGGACCTTTGACTCTTCGCTATCCGTCGGCGCGAGCTGGGGCATGCGCGATGCCGACAAATCCCTGGTGGGCGTCGTCAATGGCGGGACCGGCCAGTCTTCGACCGGGGATGACGGGCGGCTGAACTTCAAGAAGGGCGAAACCTTCTCCAAGATCTTCAAGGGTATTCATGACCTTGAATTGAAGTACGGCGACACCGGGGTGTTCGTGCGTGGCAAGTACTGGTATGACTTCGAACTCAAGGACGAGGATCGTGAGTTCAAGCCGATCAGTGACAGCGGTCGTAAAGAAGGCGCCAAGTCCTCCGGGGCGCAGCTGCTCGACGCCTTCGTCTATCACAACTATTCCATCGCCGATCTGCCGGGCACTGTGCGCGCCGGTAAGCAGGTGGTGAGTTGGGGTGAAAGTACCTTCATCGGCAACTCGATCAACAGCATCAACCCGATCGACGTTTCAGCGTTCCGTCGTCCTGGCGCCGAAATCAAGGAAGGCCTGATTCCGGTGAACATGCTGTTCGCCTCGCAAAGCCTGACTGACCAACTCTCGGTGGAAGGTTTCTATCAACTGGAGTGGGACCAGACCGTTCTCGATAACTGCGGCACCTTCTTCGGTGTCGATGTGGCGGCAGACGGCTGCAACAAGAATTACACGGTTGCCAGCCCGGCGATCGCACCGTTGCAACCGATCGCTGCAGCGTTTGGCCAAGGCTTCGAGGTCAGTCAGGAAGGTGTGATCGTACCGCGTGGCGGTGACCGCGACGCCCGCGACTCCGGGCAGTGGGGGACGGCGCTGCGCTGGCTCGGCGACGACACCGAGTACGGTTTGTACTTCATGAACTATCACAGCCGTAGCCCGACGGTCGGCACCACCACTGCCGGCCTGACAACGCTGGCACGGATCCCGGCCATTGTCGGTGCCGCCAACAGAATCGCGCCCGGTACCGGGTCTGCACTGGCTCAGAGTGTGATGCTCGGACGCGGCCAGTATTACCTTGAGTACCCGGAAGACATTCGTCTCTACGGCGCGAGCTTTTCCACCACCTTGCCTACCGGCACGGCGTGGACTGGTGAGATCAGCTATCGCCCCAACGCTCCGGTACAAGTCAACACCAACGACCTGACTCTGGCCTTGCTCAACCCGATCGCAGGCGGCGCGGCATCGCCTATCGCCACCACGCCAGGTGCCGACAACAAAGGTTACCGCCGCAAGGAAGTGACGCAGATCCAGAGCACCCTGACCCACTTCGTCGACCAAGTGCTGGGTGCCCAGCGGCTGACCCTGGTCGGCGAGGCGGCGGTGGTGCGAGTCGGTGGTCTGGAATCGCGAACCAAACTGCGTTACGGCCGTGACTCGGTCTATGGCCAGTACGGTTTTGGCGGCGATACCGACGGTTTTGTCACCTCGACCTCCTGGGGCTACCGCGCCCGCGCGATCCTCGACTACAACAACGTCATCGCCGGGATCAACCTCAAGCCCAACCTGTCCTGGTCCCACGACGTCGCCGGCTACGGCCCCAACGGGCTGTTCAACGAAGGCGCCAAGGCGGTCAGCGTCGGCGTCGATGCCGACTACCGCAACACCTATACCGCGAGCCTCAGTTACACCGATTTCTTCGGTGGTGACTACAACGTCCTGGAAGACCGCGACTTCCTGGCGCTGAGCTTCGGCGTGAACTTCTGATCTGGCTGAGAAGGATGATTTTAATGCGCAAGATGATTCTGCAATGCGGCGCCCTGGCCTTGAGTCTGCTGGCTGCCAACGTGATGGCGGCGGTGTCGCCGGAAGAAGCGAACAAACTCGGCACCAGCCTCACGCCGTTGGGCGCCGAGAAGGCCGGCAATGCCGATGGCTCGATCCCGGCCTGGACCGGTGGCATCCCGAAAAACGCGGCGCGGTGGACAGTAAAGGTTTCCTGGCTGACCCGTTTGCCAATGAAAAGCCGCTGTTTACCATCACCGCGGCGACGGTCGACAAATACAAGGACAAGCTCTCCGATGGCCAGATAGCGATGTTCAAGCGCTACCCCGAGACCTACAAGATCCCGGTTTATCCAACCCACCGTACCGTGGCCGTACCAGCGGACATCGATGAGTCGGCCAAGCGCAGCGCCTTGAACGTGACGCCGATCAACGACGGTAACGGTCTGGCCAATTTCACCGGCAACCGCTATTACGCCTTTCCTATTCCGAAGAACGGTGTCGAGGTGATCTGGAACCATATCACCCGTTATCACGGCGGGAACCTGCGTCGCACCATCACCCAGGCAACGCCTCAGTCCAATGGTGATTTCACCGTCATCCGATTCAAGGACGAGGTTGCGGTACCTTCGTTGCTCGGTGATTTTAAACCGGGCAGCGATGAAAACGTCCTCAGCTATTTCAAGCAGGAAGTCACCGCGCCTGCGCGCCTGGCGGGTAACGTGTTGCTGGTTCACGAGACCCTCGATCAGGTCAAGGAACCGCGCAAGGCCTGGATTTACAACGCGGGCCAGCGACGTGTGCGCCGTGCGCCTCAAGTGGCCTATGACGGCGTGGGGACCTCGTCCGACGGGCTGCGCACCACCGACAACTTCGACATGTTTTCCGGCGCACCGGATCGCTACGACTGGAAGCTGGTCGGCAAGAAAGAAATGTACATCCCTTACAACAGCTACAAGCTCGACTCGCCCAGCCTCAAGTACACCGATGTGATCAAGGCCGGGCATATCAATCAGGATCTGACCCGCTATGAGTTGCACCGGGTCTGGGAGATCGTGGCCACGGTCAAGCCGAACGAGCGGCACGTGTATGCCAAGCGTCACATGTACATCGACGAAGACAGCTGGCAGGTGGCGCTGGCCGATCACTACGACGGTCGCGGTCAGCTGTGGCGCGTCGCAGAAGGTCACGCTCAGTTCTACTACGATCACCAGGTTCCGGCCTATACGGTCGAAGCCCTGTATGACCTCATTGCCGGTCGCTACATTGCGTTGGGGATGAAGAACGAGGAAAAGCGCAGCTTCGAATTCAACATTGATGCCAAAGCAGGGGACTACACGCCAGCAGCCTTGCGGAGTACAGGGGTGAGGTAATCAGTCCTACAGGCTCCTACACAAAAAGGTGACCTCATGGTCACCTTTTTTATAGGTGCCGATCAGTGTGTTGAATACTTCTTCAACAAGCTGCAAAGAGAGGGCTAGGGTGGCGCCACAACTATAAAAAGGCGCACCACTATGACCGCCATGACGCTGTGTCTGGATCGTCCTGGACACCTGCCCCGTCTGTCTTCACACCACCTGTCTCGCGACCGGTTGATCGAACCGTTACTGGCATCGACGGCGCGGGTGAAATTGCTCTGTGCGCCTGCCGGTAGTGGCAAGAGTGCGCTGCTCGCCGAGTGCCTGTTGCAGGCGCCCGCGCAGTGTCAGGTCTGTTGGTTGCCGTTGGTGGGAGAGCCGATCAATGTGGTCGATTTTCGGCAGCGGTTGGCTCAGGCGCTGGGGCTGAACTCGTCGGATGAGCCCGCGTTGCTGGAGTATCTGGCGCGGTCACAGACGGCGACCTGGCTGTTTCTCGATGACTATTGCCGCGTCCCGAACCCCGAGTTGGACCTGCTGCTGGATCGCATGCTAACGGTCAGCAGCCCGATGTTGACCTGGTGGTTGGGCGCCCGCCGTCGCCCGCAATGCAACTGGCCGCGCTTGCTGCTCGATGATGAGTTGTATGAGTGCGAGCGCGCCACGCTGGCGTTCAATCAAGCTGAAGTCGCCATGCTGTTGCACCACCTGCCACCCACGGATGCATACGCCGTCGCCGGCAAGATCATCCAGCACAGTGGCGGCTGGTGCGCCGGCGTACGGATTGCGCTGCTGCAAAAATGCGACTGGTCACACAACAACACGCTACATAGCCGAACGAACACCTTGCTCGATTATCTGGAGCATGAGTTGTTCATTACGCTGACGCCGGAGCTGACGGAAGCCTGGCGCGTACTCGCCCATTTACCGCGATTCAATGCAAGGCTGTGCGATCACCTGTTTGGCGCGGGTGAAGGTGCGCAATGTTTGAGGACGTTGCAAGAACTGGGTTGTTTTATCGAGCCTTGGCAGGGCTCGGCAGACTGGCTGCAGATTTTCCCCCCACTCACTCAGTTGATGCGCGATGAGCAATGGCCGGCGGGACGTTCCTGGCATCGTCGTGCCTGCCAGTGGTTTGCGGCCGAACTCGATTGGAAAGCTGCCTTCGAACAAGCGCTGCTGGCTGAAGAGTTCGAGGTCGCCGTCAGCCTGTTGCAGCACTTCAGTTTCGAGCATTTGTTCGAGGAGCAAACGGTAGTGCTGTTGTTGCGTTTGCATGAGCAGCAAGGCGAGGAACTGACGCTGGGCAGCCCACAATTGGTCGGATTGATTACAGCTGCGCTGTTATTCGCTGGACGTTTCGAACAGGCGACTGCCTGTATCGCTCATTTGGCGCATTTCACGCCTCAACCTTCGGCCGTGCTTCAGCGTCAACTGATTGCACGTTGGCAGGCCCTGCAGGGTTGGTTGCTGCATTTACAGGGACGAATGGAGGCTTCGCACGCGCACTTTCTTGACGCGTTGAGCGCGCTCGATCCCGAATGCTGGACGGCGCGCTTGATGTGTTTGTCCGGTCTGACGCAACAGGCGTTGTTAAGGGGCGAGCTCGACGTGGCGCAAGCCCACAACCGCGAGGCGCTGTGCCTGGCGCGGGCACGAGGTTCGCTGGTGTTCGAGGGCCTGATGGAACTCGATCATGCGCAGTTGCTGGAGCAGCGTGGCGCCCCCGGGCGCGCTGAAAGTCTGCTTGCCAATATTCATGAACTGCTCTGCCTGCAATCTGACCGCGTAGCGCCTTTACTGGGGAGAATTGCCTTGCGCCGTGGGCGACTGGCCTTGTGTCAGGGGCTGGATGAACGGGCAGCGGAGTTTTTTCAGGCCGGATTGGAGGACTGCGTCCGCAATCAAGACAAGCGTGCGTTGTACGGTTTTCTCGGACAGGCAGAACTGGCCGCCAATCAGGGCGACTACGCCCAAGCCTTCGTCCGCCTGCGCGATGCTGAGCGATTGATGCAGCAGCGGCAGATTCCGGACATGGTCTACCGCGGCGTTCTGCTGCAAGTCAGCAGCCAGCTCTGGTTGCAACAGGGGCGTCCCGAACTGGCCCGTGAGGCGTTGAGCCGGGTGCTCAAACATTATCGGGGGCCACAGGCCCGGCAGGCCCCCCCGGCGACACTGGAGTTGATTCCGCGGATTGAGTATTTGTTGATTCTGGCTGAGGTCAAACTGCAAGGGGTGGAGGATCCCTTGGCTCGGCTCTCAACCCTGTTTGAACACACGCAAGCGAACGGGATGGTCAGCCTGGAAGCCGAGCTTCTGCTGGCGATGGCCGAGGCGGCCTTCATGATGGGTGAACAGGAGAGTGCCCGGCAGTTTTTCGACATGGGCGAAGAGAAGGCGAGCCGTTGTAACTTGCAGCAGTTATTGGCGCAGTTGAATCGGCGTTGTCCCGGTCTCTTATCGGAACTGCAAATAGCTAATAACGAGCCATTTCCTGACAAAGGTATTAATGAGAGTCCACTGAGCCTGAGGGAGTTGGAAGTGCTCGAGTTGATTGCGTCAGGGAATTCGAACCGACAAATAGCCGATAAGTTGTTCATCTCATTGCATACCGTTAAAACACATGTCCGGCGGATTCATGGAAAGTTAGGGGTTGAGCGCAGGACGCATGCAGTGGCAAGGGCAAGAATGCTGGGTTTGTGCGGTTAATTGTTTTTTAATAATGTTGTGGATCTGTTTTGATGTCCTGGGTATTTAATGTTTTGCAAAGGGTTGTGGGTGTTTTTATTGGTTTTTATTGCGTTAAGTTAATTGCACTGGTTCAGGCAGTTTTTCGTTGTCTGATTTTTTAAAGTGCATTAATGGAATATGTATATGGGCGTTCAGGAAATATCGTTGATACAGGCGAATCTGGGAAAGGTGGTTGAAAGTTTTACCGCGCTGGAAGAAGCGCTGAAGAAAACCCCGTCGTTTAAATCAATCCTGCAAGACGTTTTGTTAAAGGAACTTCAGCAGCTGTTGCCGGAGGTCTACATCAGCAGGACTTACATCAATGCCCGACGTTCAGGCATTGCGAATCAGGAGCCGACCGGTCTGTTCATGGACGTGTTCATGGAATGTCTGAGTCGTGGGCGTGCTCCTGTTTATGACGCGAGTCAGTACGGCGTCTATGACTGGCCCGACTCCATGGATGAGTTGGACCGGGTCGACGGTCTGGACGTGGTTGCTCTGGGGGCGCTGATCGGCGATGTGCTGGGTACGCTGGCGCAAAAATACACGCAAGACCTGGATCGACGCTGGGCAGCGTCTGTGGGCAAGGATGCCAAGGGTCGTGAACTGGGCTCTCGCAGCAGTGATCTGCGCAACGTGTATGCGGCGCTTTTCTGGCAAGAGTTGAAAGCAATGATACAAGTGCAAGGGGTGATGCCGGAGGTAGATCTCAGTTTTGAAGCTTTTCTCAGGGGCAATCCCCAGACCCCGGCTTACAGTCTTTCATTGCAACTCGAAAGTGGACGATTCGCAACGCTGGCCTGTTGTTTCGCCATGCGTCTGAATGGTCAGATCAGCGACGAACTTGTACCTGCCAGCGATGATTGGGTCATCCTTTACACCCCCGCAAAAGGGCTGGAAACGTACCGGACGTCGGCATTGATGCACCGCTCGCTGGAGCAGCGCCTGAGCGACGCGAACAGCCGGGTGCGGTTGCTCAAAGGTGTTTCACTGGAGGACGCCGAACACGTCAGAAGTGCGCCTGATATCCGGTATTTGAAAACCCATGGCGAAATTTTCCAGAACGTCATCGACAATCTGCTGGATAAACAACGGCGTGACGTTGCTTTCAGTCTTCGTCGATTACTGGCGCCGGGCGCGGACCTGCAGAGCGTTGTACGTTCAATTGAGTCGGCTCATGGCCTGAATGAAGTGATCGACGATGCCAAGGGCCGAACCGCCAACCTGCTCGCATTGATTTCAAAAAACGCCCGGCCGCAATGGCTGAAGGACACTTCCACAACCAATCAGGAAGTATTTGCCTCTCTGGAACAGGCGTTGCTCAAAAGCCAGGTGGCATTGCATGAGGCGATGGGGGGGCTCTCCTCATTTCAGGAGTATGTGCGGGGTGTCGTCGGAGAACATATCTCCCAGGGCGATGCCAATCGTGTTGATCCCGATACTGTTTGGGTAGTCGTGAAACACTGGGTGCGTATGGGGGCAAGGAACATCGAGCATGTCCAGCGTAAAACCCTGACGCAGCTGTTCATGTACGGTGTGCATGATGCGGCAGGGCAATACTCGATTCAGTTCGAAGCCTTCCACAACAATCCACGACTGTCAGCTTCCAATATCGAATACGCCATCCGGCAATTTGATCTTCGTTTGAAATACGCCAATGAACGAAGTCATCGCCTCAGCGATCCGCAAGTAAAAGAAGCCATGCAGGAAGTATTGGGGCAGCAAACTGCGCTCAGTAACTTCGCAGCGTTACTTCAAAACCATATCAGCCCGAAAGCACAGGACATTTCGCAGCGTTATCTGTTTGGCGATCCGGGAATGGAGGCATGCGGCGTTGCTTTTCGCAGCCATTACCGGCCGTTCAAAGACATGATCGTTTATCGTGCAAAAGGCGCAATGCCTGATAATTCGATGCATGTACTCTACGCTCCCGGTGCCCCGACGGGGCAGCAATGGTATGAGTTTCCCGATCTGACGGCGTTGAAGCGACAGTTCATCAATTGGGGTTTCGAGCAGCGCGATCGTGACTTCCTGATCGGGCAGACTTTCAACATCGATCGTGCGAAGTTCGTGAAGAACTATCTCTCCTTTGTCGAGTCGGCGACGGTGTCCGAACGGTGGTGGTGGGACGGCGTTGCTTTGGTGCAATGGGCGAGCGGGTTGGAAGGCGGGCCGTTCATGGGCGCCATCCATAAAATCATCGACTGGGAAATTGCTGAAGAACAGGTGGTCACACCCGGCTGGTACAGAAAGGCCGCTGCGCAAGATCGCGAGCTTTTCACCAGGTTGAACACGGATTTCAAAGCCATCTACCAGCTATCAAAAGAACCACTACATATCGAAACGTTTTCCGTCTTCTCACGAAATCTGGTCATGAAGGCGTTGAACGATTATTTGCGTCGATCTGGCCCGCATCCGGAAATTGACCCGGATCGGGTGAACGTCAAGTTGCGTGGACACGACTGGATGACACTCACCAATGTGTTCATTCAGTGGCAGATCTGGAGTACTGATGAATATGTGTCGTTCCGCTCCCTGGACAACTCGCCGCTGGGGCGCTTGGGTACAGCCGCTGTCACTGCGTTGATCAATTTATTGCCGGGCGAGAAATATGAGCAATATCTGCGGCAGGATTTCCTGACAACACCTTCTTATGATCTCAAGGCGAAGCTTTACTGCAAAACCGTGCAGAACGAAATGCTCAGGGCGGCATTGACGCAAAAAATGCAGGGCTCTCTTTCCGGTGAACACTTCAATTGGCTCAAGGGGCTGATCGAGGGGCTGGATCATGATCGTACTCACAATCCGGTGCCGTTCCTGACGGGCGTCGCGCCAGGCGAAGGCGTTTATACGCTGGCGCTCGAGGGGCGACGGTTGGAGGGTGCCTATACGTTCGGGCGCAACGTGGCTGGCAGGTTGGAATACCTGATCTACATTCCGAAAGCACCGGATGGCCTGGCATTTCGTCCTATTGAGTCGTTGACTCAGGGCTTGAAGGGGGGCGCACTGGGCAACCATGTTGTCGGACTTGTCAGGTTGGAAGACAGAGGCGTGGTGAAAAGTTATGTCGACAACTGCCGCGACACTCCAGGTGCCTTGCCGACGCCAAGGTTGCGAGACAGTTACGCTGTGACCCACTTCAGGTTCGAATACGACAGTATGGTGTTGCGGCTTATCTACGACGTCGACTATCAGACGAGCACGCATGGGGAAATCTTCTGGCGTAATGTGATGGTCGGTGCGGAGCTGGTGGTGGACGTCATCTCGCTGTTTGTCCCTCCAGTTGCTCTGGTGGCCAGCGTCCTGCGTATCACGCGCTCGATCGTTCAAGGTGTGATTGCTTACAGCCTGGGCGATGAAGATGCCGGCAAAGCCCATCTCACCTCGGCCTGGAGAGGCGCCATCCTCTTGTATGTGGGCATCGTCGCGGGGGTCGGCACGTCGACTTCGGCGGTGGGCCTGTTGTCGCGGATCAAGGACATCTCGGACATCGTGTCGACCGCGACCGGCGTTCCGGTGGGCGTCGACTATGTCACTGCGATGACGTCCACGTACGTGATTTCGGACAGTGAAACCCGAATCATAGGCTGATCTCGCGGGGGCAGCCGTTACTCAGGCTGATACCCCATTCGCCAACTAACGGCCCGGGTCGCTGCCAGCAAGCGCTGCGCTGCCGGGCCGTTTTCATCGGCATGGAACAACGAGGTCGGGCCGACGATGGTCATTACTGCCGCGACCTGTCCGACGGCGTTGAACACCGGGGCCGACAAGGCGTCGACCCCCGGCATCAACAAGCCATGTACATGATGCAGACCGCGTTCGCGGATCTGTTCGCACAACGCTTTATAGGCCTGATCGTCCGCCAGCGCATGTGAAGCGCCGCTTTGCAGCTCCTGCTCGCGCAAGTCCACGGTTTCACGCTTCGGCAGATAGGCGCCGAACACCAGCCCTGTTGAAGAACTGAGCAACGGCAACACCGAACCCAACTGCGTCACCACCGTCACCGCGCGCACCGCCGGTTCGATGTGCACCACGGTCGCGCCTTGATTGCCCCACACTGCCAGAAAGCAGGTCTCGTTCAACTCATCGCGCAATTCGGCCAGGGGCAGGGCGCCGACTTTCAGCACGTCCATACTGTTGAGTGCGGCGAGTCCGACGCGCAAGGCTTCGCGCCCCAGACCGTAATGGTTGGTGGCTGCGTTCTGTTCAGCAAAACCGCTGGCAATCAACGCCTGCAAATAGCGGTGAACCTTGCTCGCCGGCATCTGTACGTGTTCGGCCAGGCGCGACAGTGAAGTCGATGGCGATAACTCGGCCAAGGCCTTGAGGATGTCGGTGCCGACCTCGGCCGAGCGGACTTTCTGTTTATCGTTGCTGCGCGGCGTTTCCATGGAGGCGGTCTGATCCCGGGACGAATGGGCGTCTTTATAGCTTGACGGTCAATACCAATCAAATTACGTTAAGCGTAATCGAATTACGATAAAAATAACCCGGGCGTGCCGAGACCTCTTCAATGGAGCAACGGGCCATGCCTACTCCCTGTTCAGGAGGCTCCATGAACCTCGATTCAACGGCGCCCGAGCTGGCTTATCAGTCCGGCTTCGGCAACGAATTCAGCAGCGAAGCGCTGCCCGGCGCACTGCCCGTCGGCCAGAATTCCCCGCAAAAAGCGCCTTACGGTCTCTACACCGAACTGTTCTCCGGCACGGCATTCACCGTGCCTCGCAGCGAAGCGCGGCGCACCTGGATGTACCGCATTCAGCCGTCGGCCAATCACCCGGCGTTCGTCAAACTGGATCGGCAACTGGCCGGCGGCCCGTTGGGTGAAGTGACCCCCAACCGTCTGCGCTGGAACCCGCTGGATGTTCCGAGCGAGCCAACCGATTTCATCGACGGGCTGGTGAGCATGGCCGCCAACTCGGGTGCGGAAAAACCGGCCGGGATCAGCATCTATAGCTACCGCGCCAACCGCTCCATGGAGCGCGTGTTTTTCAACGCTGACGGCGAACTGCTGCTGGTGCCGGAACTGGGACGCCTGCGCATCGCCACCGAATTGGGCGTGCTGGAACTGGAGCCACTGGAAATCGCCGTGCTGCCGCGCGGTCTGAAATTCCGCGTCGAACTGCTCGACCCGCAAGCTCGCGGCTACATGGCCGAGAACCACGGCGCGCCGCTGCGCCTGCCGGACTTGGGGCCGATCGGCAGCAACGGCCTGGCCAACGCGAGGGACTTCCTGACCCCGGTCGCGCATTACGAAAACCTCAAGCAACCGACCACGCTGGTGCAGAAATTCCTCGGCCAGTTGTGGGGTTGTGAGCTCGACCATTCGCCGCTGAACGTGGTCGCCTGGCACGGCAATAACGTGCCGTACAAATATGACCTGCGTCGTTTCAACACCATCGGCACGGTCAGTTTCGATCACCCGGATCCGTCGATCTTCACTGTCCTGACGTCGCCGACCAGCGTCCACGGTCTGGCCAATCTCGACTTCGTGATCTTCCCTCCACGCTGGATGGTCGCCGAGAAAACCTTCCGGCCACCGTGGTTCCACCGCAATCTGATGAACGAATTCATGGGCCTGATCAAGGGCGAGTACGATGCCAAGGCCGAAGGTTTCGTGCCCGGCGGTGCGTCCTTGCACAGTTGCATGAGCGCCCACGGCCCGGACGGCGAAACCTGTACCAAGGCGATCAACGCTGAACTCGCGCCAGCGAAAATCGACAACACCATGGCCTTCATGTTCGAGACCAGCCAGGTGCTGCGCCCGAGCCGTTTCGCGCTGGATTGCCCGCAACTGCAAAACAACTACGATGCCTGCTGGGCCACGCTGCCCGCCACTTTCGACCCGACCCGGAGATAACCCATGACTCAGACTTCCATCACTCGTAGCTGGGTTGCCTCCGCCAACGGCCATGCTGATTTCCCTCTGCAGAACCTCCCGCTGGGCGTGTTCAGCGTGAAGGGTTCGGCACCGCGCAGTGGCGTGGCCATTGGCGAACATATCTTTGATCTGGAAGCTGCACTGGACGCCGGGCTGTTCGATGGCGTCGCAAAAACTGCTGTCGAAGCCACCCGTGGCGGCCAGTTGAATGCGTTCTTCGAACTGGGTCGCGAGGCTCGCGTTGCCCTGCGCGAACGCCTGCTGGAACTGTTCAAAGAAGGCAGCACCCTGCACGGCAAGATCGAAGCCCAAGGCGCAAAACTGCTGCCGCTGGCGGCGAATTGCGAGATGCACTTGCCGGCAAAAATCAACGACTACACCGATTTCTACGTCGGCATCGAGCACGCGCAAAATGTCGGCAAACTGTTCCGTCCCGACAACCCGCTGCTGCCGAACTACAAGTATGTGCCGATCGGCTACCACGGCCGCGCCTCGACCATTCGCCCGTCTGGCACTGACGTTCGCCGTCCGAAAGGCCAGACATTGCCAGCCGGCCAGACCGAGCCGACTTTTGGCCCGTGCGCACGTCTGGACTATGAGCTGGAGCTGGGCATCTGGATCGGTCAGGGCAACGAGATGGGTGACTCGATCGCCATCGGTGACGCTGCCGATCACATCGCCGGTTTCTGCCTGCTCAATGACTGGTCGGCGCGCGACATTCAGGCTTGGGAATACCAGCCACTGGGGCCATTCCTGTCCAAGAGTTTCATCACCAGCATCTCGCCTTGGGTGGTGACTGCCGAAGCGCTGGAGCCGTTCCGTCGTGCTCAGCCGGCACGTCCGGAAGGCGATCCGCAGCCGCTGCCGTACCTGTTCGACAAGCGCGATCAGGCCGCGGGTGCCTTCGACATCGAACTGGAAGTGCTGCTGCTTACCGAAGGCCTGCGCGAACAAAACCTGCCGGCCCATCGCCTGACCTTCAGCAACACCAAACATATGTACTGGACCGTGGCGCAAATGGTCGCGCACCACAGCGTCAACGGCTGCCAGTTGCAGGCCGGAGACCTGTTCGGTTCGGGCACCTTGTCGGGGCCGGAAAACGGTCAGTTCGGTAGCCTGCTGGAAATCACCGAGGGCGGTAAAAAACCGATCGAACTCGCGTCCGGCGAAGTGCGTAAGTTCCTTGAGGACGGTGACGAAATCATCCTGCGGGCTCGTTGCACCCGCGACGGTTTTGCCTCCATCGGTTTCGGTGAATGCCGCGGCAAAGTGCTGCCGGCGCGCTAAGAGGATCGGGTCATGGAACTCTATACCTACTACCGTTCGACATCGTCCTATCGGGTGCGCATTGCGTTGGCGCTCAAGGGGCTGGATCACCAGGCGCTGCCGATCAATCTGATCGCACCGCAAGGTGGCGAACATCGACAGCCGCCGTATCTCGGCATCAACCCGCAAGGCCGGGTGCCGGCCTTGCGCACCGACGAAGGCGAACTGCTGATCCAGTCGCCGGCGATCATCGAATACCTGGAGGAACGTTATCCACAGGTACCGCTGCTCTCCAAGGACTTCGCTGCTCGCGCCCATGAGCGTGGTGTGGCGGCGGTGATCGGCTGCGACGTGCATCCTCTGCACAACGTCAGCGTACTCAACAAGCTGCGGCAGTTGGGGCACGATGAACCGCAAGTGGTGGAGTGGATCGGGCACTGGATCAGCCAAGGTTTGGCGACTGTGGAGCAGTTGATCGGCGATGAGGGTTACTGCTTTGGTCCGACGCCTGGGCTGGCGGATGTTTACCTGATTCCGCAGCTGTACGCGGCCGATCGCTTCAGCATTGCACTTGAGGCGTATCCGCGGATTCGTCGAGTGGCGGCGTTGGCGGCGACGCATCCGGCATTCATCGAGGCGCATCCGGCGAACCAGCCAGACACACCGTAAAACGTTATCAATGGACGATGGAGTTAGGCGGCAGGTGCCCTAATCGCTCAGTCAGGCGAATCCGCTGGATCGGGTCGTCACTGAGCAGCAGGGCATGCTCCAGGTCAAAGCGCTCGGCGTTCGGGCAATCCAGCCGTTGATAGAGGCTGGCCCGGGCCAGGTAGTCGGAGGCACTGGCGTTGCCCAGTTCCAGCACTCGTTCGGCGTCGATCAGGGCGCCGATGTAGTCATCGTTAGAAAGGTGTAACTGACGCAAGTTGCGCGACAGCCGCTGCAGCATTTGCACCGGCTCGGCGGTGAGCAAATGCTCGGCGCCAAGCTTCATGTTCGGGCCGTACTGGCGTTGCAGCAGTTCCCGGCAATCGTTGGGGTACAACCGACGTCCGCCGCATGGGTCGAGCAGGTGATCGGCGCCCGGTACCCGTAGCAGGAAATGCCCGGGGAAGTTGACGCCAACCATGGGAATTTCCAAACCTTTGGCCAGTTCCAGAGCAATCAATCCCAGACTCAGCGGCTGCCCGCGTCTGCGTTCCAGCACTTTATTGACCAGCGCGACTTGCGGACGCAATGGCGTGGAGTCGTCCTGAGCGAATCCCAGGTCATTCATACGCCGTAACAACGGCTGGGCCAACTCGCTCACCGGCAACATCGGCAAGCCATGACTGACCCGTTGTTGCAGGTCCTTGAAATCGTTCAGCACCGCCTCGGGATTTACCTCAGTGTCGTGTTCGGTGGCAATCCACAGCGCCGCCTCGAACAGCGCGGGCGGTGAACGTTGCAGGCAGTCGAAGAAGCGTTGGCGGGGGGTCATCAAAATCTCCGGGTAATGCCTCGTTTTAGCCCCGTCTCCGGCATTCGTCCAGTGCCGAACATAGGCGGTTGCAGGTTATGTCCGAAAGTCTGCATGGCGGCGTCGCTTATTCCGGTGCGCTTCTGCAATTTTCGGGCGCAAGCCTATACTGGCGACTACAAGAAGTGATTCGGGAGCCCTACGATGTTCGCTCTCATGCAAAGCACTCGCCTTGAATCGCTGCATCTGAGCGTCGATTCGGTCACCGGGTTGAAGGCGGTCATTGCCATTCATAACAGCCGTCTGGGGCCTGCCCTCGGCGGGTGTCGTTACCTTGCCTATCCGAGCGACGAGTCCGCCGTCGAGGATGCGGTGCGCCTCGCCCAAGGCATGAGTTACAAGGCGGCGTTGGCCGGCCTGGCTCAGGGTGGCGGCGTTGCGGTGATTGTTCGCCCCGTTCATGTGGAAAACCGCGCCGCGCTATTTGAAGCTTTCGGGCGTTGCATCAATCAGCTTGACGGCCGCTACATCACTGCCATCGACAGTGGTACCTCGGTGGCGGACATGGATTGCATCGCCCAACAGACCCAATACGTCACCAGCACCACCTCGGCGGGCGACCCTGCACCGCACGCGGCGATGGGCGTGTTCACCGGTATTCGTGCCACCGCCATGGCCCGGCTGGGCAGCGATAACCTCGAAGGCCTGCGAGTGGCGATTCAAGGGCTCGGCAACGTTGGTTATGCCCTCGCCGAACAACTGCACGCCGCCGGTGCCGAGCTGCTGGTCAGTGACATTGATCACGGCAAAGTGCAGTTGGCGATGGAGCAACTCGGCGCTCACCCGATCGCCAACGACGCGCTGCTCAGCACCCCATGCGACATTCTCGCGCCCTGCGGCCTCGGTGGCGTGCTCAACAGCCACAGCGTGACGCAATTGCGCTGCGCGGCGGTGGCCGGCTCGGCGAACAACCAATTGACCCATCTGGAAGTCGCCGATCAACTGGAGCGGCGGGGCATTCTGTATGCGCCGGATTACGTGATCAATTCCGGCGGGCTGATCTACGTTTCGCTCAAACACCGCGGCGAAGAACTCACGACCATCACCGCACACCTGTCGAAAATCAGCTCACGCCTGACCGAAGTCTTCGCCCATGCCCAGGCGGAAAAACGCTCGCCGGCCCGAGTGGCTGACGAGTTGGCGGAGAAAGTGCTGTATCGATGAGGTTGAACCGATGAAGGAGTGAGGGCCTATCCGGCAGACTTGCTCCCAAGGCTGGTGCCACAAGCGTCAAGCTTGACTGACGCACGCTGACGCGGCGTGCCAGGAGCCACTGTGATACCTCACAAGGTTGAGCTGCCTTACACCCGTTTTTTATCCCCCGAAGGTCAATTGCTCGGCGATCTTCCCTCTTGGGCCGACGATTTCAATTTGCTGACGCGCCTTTATCGGCAGATGGTCCTGACCCGCCTTTTCGATCAGAAAGCCGTCGCCCTGCAACGCACCGGGCGCATCGGCACTTATGCGCCGACGTTGGGCCAGGAAGCCATTGGCGTCGCCGTCGGCAGCGTGATGCACGCCGAAGACGTGCTGATTCCGTATTACCGCGACACCGCCGTGCAGTTGATGCGTGGGGTGCGAATGGAAGAAATCCTCCTGTACTGGGGCGGCGACGAGCGCGGCAGCGACTTTGCCGAACCGGCGGCGGCCCAGGACTTTCCGATTTGTGTGCCGATTGCCACCCAGGCCTTGCATGCCTGCGGCGTTGCCAGTGCATTCAAAATCCGCGGCGAACATCGGGTCGCCGTCACCACCTGCGGTGACGGCGCCACCAGCAAGGGCGATTTCCTCGAAGCCCTCAACGTCGCCGGTGCCTGGCAGTTGCCGGTGGTGTTCGTGGTCAATAACAACCAATGGGCGATCTCGGTGCCACGACGGATTCAGTGCGGCGCCCCGACCCTGGCACAGAAAGCGATCGGTGCCGGGTTCCACGGTGAGCAGGTCGACGGCAATGACATGCTCGCGGTTTACGACCGAGTACACGTGGCCCTCGAAAGGGCGCGTCACGGTAAAGGCTCAGTGTTGCTGGAATGCCTGAGCTATCGCCTCGGCGATCACACCACCGCTGACGATGCCACACGCTACCGGCCGGCGGACGAGGTCAAGCAGGCCTGGCTCGAAGAGCCGGTCAAACGCCTGCAACGTTTCATGGTCGACCAGGGCGTGTGGGACGAAGGCCGCGAACAGGCGCTGATCAGCGAATGCCAAGGCTTGGTGCAGCATGCTGTGGATAACTTCGAAGCGGCGGGTACTCAGGCGCCCGAATCGATCATGGATCACGTCTACGCCCAATGGCCGGAGTCCCTCGCCGGGCAGCGTGAAGAGTTGCTCGAAAGAGCGGCGCGCCGCGCGGGAGATTCGAGCCATGAGTAACGGCAAAGTCACGTTGCTGGAAGCGGTGAATCTCGCGCTGCATCGGGCGATGAGCGAAGACGAGAACGTCATCGTCCTCGGTGAGGATGTCGGAGTGAACGGCGGCGTGTTTCGCGCCACCCAAGGGCTGCGCGACAGCTTTGGCTTCAAGCGAGTCATCGACTCGCCGCTGGCCGAAACCATGCTCGGCGGACTGGTGGTCGGCATGGCCGCTCAGGGCTTGAAACCGGTGGTGGAAATCCAGTTCATGGGTTTCATCTACGCGGCCATGGAACACCTGGTGTCCCACGCCAGCCGCATGCGTAATCGCACGCGCGGGCGGATCACGTGCCCGATGGTGATGCGCACGCCGATGGGCGCAGGGATTCGCGCGCCGGAACATCACAGCGAAAGCACTGAAGCATTGTTCGCGCACATTCCAGGTCTGCGGGTGGTGATTCCGTCATCGCCGGCCCGGGCCTATGGCTTGTTGCTGGCGGCCATTGATGACCCTGATCCGGTGGTGTTTCTCGAACCGACCCGGCTCTATCGCATGAACCCGCAAACGCTGGTGGATGACGGTAAACGCCTGCCGCTGGACAGCTGTTTCACCCTGCGCGAAGGCAGCGACATCACGCTGATCAGCTGGGGCGCCAGTGTGATGGAAACCCTGCAAGCCGCCACCGCATTGGCCGAGCGGGGCGTCTCGGCGGAAGTGATCGATGTCGCGAGTATCAAGCCGCTGGACCTCGACACCCTGGAAGCCTCGGTGCGCAAGACCGGTCGTTGCGTGATCGTTCATGAAGCGCCGCGCTCCTGCGGCGTCGGTGCGGAAATCGCCGCGAGTCTCTATGAGCGGGTGTTGCTGGACTTGCAGGCGCCGATTCAGCGGGTTACCGCGCCGGACATCCCGCCGCCGCTGTATCGACTGGAATCGCTGTATATGCCCAATGTTGAAG
This sequence comes from Pseudomonas svalbardensis, assembly GCF_030053115.1. Lineage (NCBI taxonomy): Bacteria > Pseudomonadati > Pseudomonadota > Gammaproteobacteria > Pseudomonadales > Pseudomonadaceae > Pseudomonas > Pseudomonas svalbardensis. Next base: position 1,073,892 of record NZ_CP125619.1, read on the forward strand.
ACATTCTTCAGGCCTGCGATAGGACATTGAATTTCGCTTGAACCCAATCCAAGGAGCCGCGATGAAATATTTCAAACTGCCGGATCTGGGCGAAGGTTTGCAGGAGGCGGAAATCGTCCGTTGGCACGTCGCAGTCGGCGATACCGTCAATGCCGATCAACTGTTGGTATCGGTAGAAACCGCCAAGGCGCTGGTGGATATCCCCGCACCCTATGACGGCGTGGTGGCGAAGCTCTACGGCGGCGAGGGCGATATCATTCACGTTGGTGAACCCTTGCTCGGCTACGAAGGTGAAGCCGATGCGGGCACCGTGGTCGGGCGACTCGAAGGTGGCGGCAGCAGTCAGGAGGACTCGTTTTTCATCGGGGCGGCCCCCTCGACCCGGGAGCACCTGGCGACTCGCGCCACGCCGGCCGTGCGGCAACTGGCTCGGCAACTCGGCGTGGAGTTGAGCGGGTTGACGGGCTCTGGCCACGAGGGGCTGATCACCCGTACGGATGTGGAAAACGCGGCTCAAACTGAACTGGATCGCTTCGGCGGCGAACGGTTGCGCGGTGTTCGGCGCAGCATGGCGCTGAACATGGCCCGGTCCCACGCCGAAGTCGTGCCGGTGACGATTTTCGGTGACGCCGACCTGCATCGCTGGGGTCAGGCCCGCGAACCGCTGATTCGTCTCGCCAAAGCGATGGCGGCAGCGTGCGCTGTGGAGCCGGTGCTCAATAGTGCCTTCGATGGCAAAAACCTGTCGCTCAAACAACACGAACGGCTCGATCTAGGCATCGCAGTGGACACCCCGGACGGCCTGTTCGTGCCAGTGCTGCGCAATGTCGGTCATCGCACTTCGGCTGATTTGAAGGAAGGCGTCATGCGATTAAGGGCCGACGTGCAGGCGCGATCGATTCCGCCCAAGGAAATGATGGGCGCAACCCTGACGTTGTCGAATTTCGGCACCTTGTTCGGTCGCTACGCCAACCCGGTGGTGGTGCCGCCGCAAGTGGCGATCCTCGCTGCTGGCGCGATCCGCGACGAACCGGTGGCGGTCGATGGCGCAGTGGTGGTGCATCCGGTCCTGCCGCTGTCCCTGACCTTCGATCATCGCGTGGTGACGGGCGGCGAGGCGGCGCGTTTCTTCAAGGCCCTGGTCGAGGCGCTGGAGCAACCCGAAGCTTAGGTTTTTCGAAGGCATGAAAAAGGCCCTGAGTCATTTGACTCAGGGCCTATTCAATTCGGGCGTTGCTTACTTGGCAGCCTTGGGGGATTTAGCTGGCTTGGTAGGCTCAGCGCTCTCGACTTCAACAGGTGCAGGCGCCTCAGCAGGTGCAGCCTTTTCAACGGCTTCAGCAGGCGCATTGAGCAATTCGGCCAACGCGTCCGGCTGGCTCTTGAACGCCTTGGCGAACACATCGCGGTTCTTCGCCATGTAGATCCCGGCTTCTTCCACTTGCTGTTCGGTCAGGGACGGAACGGCTTTTTGCAACACTTCGGCCAGCAACTCGGCCAGTTCGAGCATTTTGTCATGACGGTCAGCTTCGGCTTTATCCATGAACAAGCGCTCCAGATCTCGGCTGCTGCGGTATACCACTTCGACGGCCATTCACCACCTCACATGCCTTCACATTAAGTTGTCTTATTCGACTACTGTATTTATATACAGCGAAAAGGATAAGCGAATCCCTGCGCTTTGGGTAGTGGCTTTTTAATGTAGACCGAAATAGGGGTTTGTCAGCCCGAACCCACCGGGTGCGACCAAACGCCACGGAGCGCGTTTTAGAGCACCTCGCCATCATATGGCAGGCGTCTCTGGCCTTTTTTCTGCATGCAGAACAACCGTCACGTCAAAACCGCATCATCCGCTCGAACCGAGCTAAGGAAGAATCATCGTGAAAATCAACTGGGCCGAGAACCTGCGGCAGAACGTGCACCAACTGGCCGAGTCCCTGGGCAACCTGTTCGTCGAGACCTTCCACTACCTGGCGCTGTTCGCCATCGGTGCCGTTACCGCGTGGGCGGCGGTGATGGAGTTTTTGGGGATGATCGAAGAGGGGCACATCAAGATCGATGACATCTTGCTGCTGTTCATCTACCTGGAACTGGGGGCGATGGTCGGGATTTACTTCAAGACCAATCACATGCCGGTGCGTTTCCTGATCTACGTGGCGATCACTGCATTGACGCGACTGCTGATCTCCAACGTCTCACACCACAATCCGCCGGATATCGGCATCATCTACCTGTGCGGCGGGATTCTGCTGCTGGCGTTTGCGATTCTGGTGGTGCGTTACGCCTCGTCGCAATTCCCTTCGGTGAAGATCGAACACCCGCAACGCAAGATCGGTGCGGGTTCCGGTGAGCATCCCGAAGTCGAGAAGGGCGAGATTTAAAGCCGCATGGCTGGCCGGCTGTGGCCCTTGACGCGTGGCGGCGGCAGGTTGTGATTGTCGCCGTCAGTCATGGCTTCGAGGATGGCCACGGCGCTGTGGCCCTGTTCGATAGCAATGCCGAATTGAATGCTCTGCACCAGGCGTTTGAGGCGCTGGGGGTCGTTGCGTTGTTCGGCGCTGATCATCCGTTTGGCGACTACGTGACCGCTGTTGGACAGGGTCAGCATGATGCTGCCATCCAGACCCTGAATGCTCAGGTTGATCTGATAATCCGGTGCAAAAGCATCGGTAATGAGCTGAAAGGGGTTGTCCATGATGCGTCACCGCCTGATTGAACGTGCAGTTGTTGACCCGCCGTGATCGGGATTAGTTCGCAACACCAGACCACCGGCACGTCGCTCGCTGAGGTTTTCAAAAGTCCTTTTGCCTCTGCAGAGTCATAGCAAGGGGCATGCCGGAAAAATTGTCGAACAATAGACACGGCAAAAAAGAGGCGGGCACCGTGGCTATTGCTGAGTATTCACACTGCAACGCAATCCGTGCTTCAGCCCGCCTTCTTTTTGCCTGCCCGTTTCAGGGCATGAATGAGTAGATGATCGCAGACAGTGCAATCAAACCGATCAACACCACGAACACGTTCGAGGCCTGACCCGAATACTGGCGCAAAGCTGGCACTCGACGGATGGCGTACATCGGCATCAGGAACAACAGGCACGCGATGATTGGCCCGCCTAGGGTTTCGATCATGCCGAGGATGCTCGGGTTGAACGTCGCCACGGCCCAGCAGCTGAGGATCATGAACAGCGCGGTCACGCGGTTCAGCCAACTGGCAGACATCACCCGGCCACGGCCGCGCAGGCTTTTCACGATCAGGCCCTGAAAGCCTTCGCTGGCGCCGATGTAATGGCCGAGGAACGACTTGGTGATCGCCACCAGCGCAATCAGCGGTGCGGCGTAAGCGATGACCGGCGTCTGGAAGTGGTTGGCCAGGTACGACAGGATCGAGATGTTCTGCGCCTTTGCCGCCGCCAAATCCGCCGGTGACAAGGCCAGCACGCAGCTAAAGCAGAAGAACATCACCGTCACTACCATCATCGCGTGGGCGATGGCGAGGATGCCGCTGCTTTTGCGTTCGGCCTGCTCGCCGTAACGCTGTTTCTGGTCGACGGCGAAAGCGGAAATGATCGGCGAATGGTTGAACGAAAACACCATCACCGGGATCGCCAGCCACAACGTCTTGAAGAACAGGGGCATCGGCATGCCTTCACTGGCGGTGGCGAAGAATGCGCCGTTCCAGTTCGGGATCAGGCTCAAACCGAGCAGCAGCAACGCCGCAACGAACGGATAAACCAGCACGCTCATGCATTTGACGATGACACCTTGACCGCAACGGACGATCGTCATCAGACCGAGGATCAGCACCAACGACAGAATCGCCCGCGGTGGCGGGGCGATGTGCAACTGATGCTCGATGAAGCTGCTCAAGGTGTTGGTCAGCGCCACGCTGTACACCAGCAGAATCGGGAAGATCGCAAAGAAATACAGCAGCGTGATCAGCTTGCCGGCGCCGATGCCGAAGTGTTCTTCCACCACTTCGGTGATGTCCCCGGAACGTCCGGACAACACGAAGCGGGTCAGGCCGCGGTGGGCGAAGAAGGTCATCGGGAAGGCTAGCACTGCCAGTACCAGCAGCGGCCAGAAGCCACCCACGCCGGCGTTGATCGGCAGGAACAGCGTGCCGGCGCCGATGGCTGTGCCATAGAGGCCGAGCATCCAGGTGGTGTCGTGTTTGCTCCAGCCCTTGGTGACTGTTGCTGTGTCGCGTTTGAGTTCTACAGCTGGGTTATCGGCAGCAGGTGTACGTACATCGGTCATCGTTAGGCCTCGTTATTGTTCTTGCTCGGGCTCACGTGTTAAGGACGGTCAGGGAATGCTCCTCAGCACTCCACCCAGCTCACCGCCAGGCCGCCCCGTGAAGTCTCTTTGTATTTGTCGTGCATGTCGGCGCCGGTATCGCGCATGGTGCGGATCACCCGGTCCAGGGAAATGAAGTGTTTGCCGTCGCCGCGCAGGGCCATTTGCGTGGCGTTGATCGCCTTCACGGCGGCGATGGCATTGCGCTCGATGCACGGCACTTGCACCAGGCCGCCGACCGGGTCGCAGGTCAGGCCGAGGTTGTGTTCCAAACCGATTTCGGCGGCGTTTTCCAGTTGCTCGGGCGTGGCGCCGAGTATGTCCGCCAGACCGGCAGCGGCCATGGCGCAGGCGGAGCCGACTTCGCCCTGGCAGCCAACTTCGGCGCCGGAGATAGACGCGTTTTTCTTGCAGAGGATTCCTACGGCCGCAGCACCCAAAAAGAACGCGACCACGTCATCGTCCGACGCGTCCGGGTTGAATTTCATGTAGTAGTGCAGCACCGCCGGAATGATCCCCGCCGCGCCGTTGGTCGGCGCCGTGACCATGCGCCCGCCCGCTGCGTTTTCTTCGTTCACGGCGAGGGCGAACAGGTTCACCCACTCCATGGCCGACAGCGTGGAGGTGATGACATTCGGCTTGCCGATTTCCAGCAGGCTGCGGTGCAATTTCGCAGCACGACGCGGAACATTCAGACCGCCGGGCAGGATGCCTTCATGGCGAAGCCCTTGCTCGACGCATTCGCGCATCACCGACCAAATGTGCAGCAGGCCCTGACGGATTTCGGCTTCGCTGCGCCAGGCCAATTCATTGGCCATCATCAACTCGGAAACGCGCAGACCGTGCAGGTTGCAGAGCTTGAGTAGTTCGGCGGCGCTGGAGAAATCGTACGGCAGCACCACATCGCTGGTGGGCGCGATGCCGGACTCGGCTTCCGCCGCTTCGATGATGAAACCGCCGCCGATCGAGTAGTACGTTTGCTCCCACAACTCACCGGTTTCGCCGAAGGCTGTCAGAGACATCGCATTGGGGTGGTAGGGCAGACTTTCGTCGAGCAGCAGGAGATCGCGTTGCCAGTTGAAGGCGATGGTGGTTTTGCCTGCCAGAGACAGTTCGCCAGTTTCGCGCAGAGACTGGATTCGACTGTCGATGGACGTGGGATCAATGCTGTCCGGCCATTCGCCCATCAGGCCCATGACGCAGGCGCGGTCGGTGGCGTGGCCGACGCCGGTCGCCGACAGGGATCCGTAAAGTCGGATTTCTACGCGCCGTACGTCGGCCAGCAATTGTTGGTCAATCAGGGCTTGGGCGAAGGTCGCAGCGGCGCGCATCGGGCCGACGGTATGGGAACTGGACGGACCGATGCCGACTTTGAAGAGATCGAAAACACTGATAGCCATGCTAAAGCCTATACAAGCAATGGAAGAGAAATCGCTGCCATTTTTGTAGGACAAGCGCAATGTCGGCGATACTGCCTACCTCGGTCCTACGTGACCAACGAAACTTCCTAAGACAGCCTTTAGCAGGACTAAACAATGAGCCGCCAATTGCACGCCCAGACTTACGTTTGGCTGCACGTGTTTTCCTGTGCCGCGCGGCACTTGTCGTTCACTCGATGTGCCGAAGAGCTGCACATCACGCCGGGTGCGGTCAGCCAGCAGATTCGGCAACTGGAAGAGCGGCTGGGTTTTCGCCTGTTTCACCGTCGTGCTCGCGGTGTGGAACTGAGCGCCGAAGGCCAGCGACTGGCCATCACGGTCAACGAGGCTTACGGCAGCATCGATGCGGAATTGCGACGACTGGACGCCGGAATGATCAGTGGGATTCTGAGGGTGCGCTCGATTCCATCGTTCCTGAGCAAATGGTTGACCCCAAGGTTGCCGCGTTTGCAGCAGCGCTTTCCGGACATTCAATTACGGCTGGTGGCCGAGGACAGCAGCGTGCCATTGCACGAAGGCGACTTCGACCTGGCCATCGACCTGAATGACGGCAGCTATCCCGGTTTGTTATCGACAACCTTGCTCGACGAACAGATATTTCCGGTCTGCGCCCCAAGCCTGCTGCGCGGCCGGCCGCCACTGCATGGCCCGGCGGACCTGATGCATTTCCCGTTGCTGCACGACATTACCGCCTGGCGCGGCAGTTACGAGTATGCAGAGTGGGAGTTCTACCTCAACGCCATCGGCTTCGAAGGCGCGGACGTGCGGCGCGGGCACACCTTCAATCGCAATCACCTGACCATCGAAGCGGCGATTGCCGGCATGGGGGTGGCGATTGCGCGGCGAACCTTGCTGAATGACGAGCTGGAGCGAGGGACGTTGATCGTGCCGTTTGGCCTGGCGGTGCCCAATCACAAGCGTTACGTGCTGCTCTATGCGCCAGGGGCGTTGAGCCATCCGGGCGTGCGTGCGGTGCATGACTGGCTGGTGGAAGAGGCGGGGATATTTCGAAGCCTGCATCCGCTGGCGGAGCGGCAGATGTGAGCAATTGTGACAAAAGAGTCCGGCGACCCAACTCCCGACCTTAACAGCGCTTTTGCTCCTTGTCCGGCTTTTTTTGCGTATGAAAATTTATCTTTTTTTAGGGGTTGAATTGTTCTGCGAGCAGACCGATTGTGTAAGTAAGAGGTCACGGTGATGACGCCCAAGGGCCAGCCGATGTGCCTCTCGCGAGCTAGCTGAAATAAGGGATGAACTATGCAAATCCAAGTCAACAGCGATAACCATATTCAAAGCAGCATCCGACTGGAGGAGTGGGTACGTACTACCATTGAGAGCACGCTAGAACGTTATGAAGAAGACCTGACACGCGTCGAGGTTCATCTGCGGGACGAGAACGGCGACAAGCCCGGTCCCCATGACATGCGCTGTCAGCTGGAAGCGCGGCCAAAAGGCCACCAACCGATTTCTGTCACCCATAAAGCCGATACCTTGGAGCAAGCGATCGACGGTGCGGCCGAAAAACTTGAACATGCGCTTGAGCACCTGTTCGGCAAACTGCGGGGCAAACCACGTGCCGCTGTGGTGCCGTTCGAGAGAGTCGCTGCCGATGCGTTGCTGGAAGACGAGTTTCTCGAGAACGAACAGGCTGCGCAAAACGGTTGAAGCCTGATTAATTTTTATCTTCCCACTGACAAACGGGTCTGCTTATGCAGGCCCGTTTTGGTTTGGGCTGATCGTTACTGATCGTGATTAGAACGCAACAGTCGTCTGCACATAAACCGTCCGTGGTTCCCCCACATACTTACCCTTGTTGTTGTCATCAAACGAGCGGGTAAAGTACTGATGGTTGAAAATGTTCTTCACCCCCACCGCCACATTCAAGTCCGATAACTTCGGCCCGAAGTCATACGCTGCGCGGCTGCTGAACAACATGTACCCAGGAATCTTGCCGGTGCTGCCATCAGCGCTTTCAGTCGAGGTATTGGCGTTGTCGGCAAACTGGTCGCTCTGATAGCTGCTGTCCAGGTTCAGCTTCCAAGCGCCTTCGGTATAACCCACGCCAACCGTGCCTTTGTGTTTTGAGGAGAAGGGCACACGATTGCCCTTGTTCGGCCCATCTTCGCGGATGGTCGCGTCCACATAGGCGTAAGTGGCATAAACATCGAAACCAGCCAGTGAAGGGCTCAAATCATCGAGGGCATAATTGACGCTGGTTTCGATACCTTGATGGCGAGTCTCGCCACGGGCGATCACCGAATCGTTGGTCTGGTTGCTTTCGTACTGGTTGTCGAAGTTGATCAGGAACGCGCCGATCTCTGCCCGCAGCGCACCGTTGTCATAACGGGTGCCCAGCTCCCAGGTACGCGCCTTCTCCGGTTTCACTTCACCACTGGTCACCCGATTAGGCATCTGGCTGTATTGCACGCTGCCGAACGAGCCTTCGGTATTGGCGTAGAGGTTCCAGGTGTCGGTCACGTGATAGAGCACGTTCAACGCCGGCAGCGCCGTGTTGTAGTCGCCCTTGTACTTCACGTTCGTCAGGTTGTTGGTTTGTTGCGATTCGATCATCTCGTAGCGGATGCCCGGAGTGAAGGTCCACTTGCCGATGTCGATCCGGTCGTCGACGAAGAACGCATTGGCCTCGGTGCCGCCACGGGTGTCGCGGTCGTTGCGGCTGTCGGTGGTCGGGTACTCGTTGCTGGCGATCGGCGTGCGATAGCGCAATTCGTGGCCGGCTTCGTTGATGTAGCGATAGCCGACGCCGACTTCGTGGCTGGTCGCGCCGACATCAAAGCCCTGGGCAAAACGGGTTTCCAGGCCGCGCACCCAATACTCGCGAGGCGACAGCGAGAGGAACGTGCCCTGATCCAGGTAGCCGCTGCGCAATGTCTTGGTGAAGAAGGTGTTGGCGGTGAATTCCCGGCGATCTTCCTGATAGCGATAACCGACGTTGAACATCGTCCGACGGCCCCAGAACTGGTCTTTCGCACGCGTCGACTGGTAAGGGTTAGCGTCGTAATCGGCGACGTTCAGGCCGCCGGGCATGTCAGCCTTGCCTTCGTAATACTGGGCCATCGCGTTGAAGCTGTTGGCCTCGTCGAGCTGGTATTTACCCTTGAGGATCAGGTCGTCGATTTCGGTATCGCTGTGTTCTCGCCAGTCGCCACCGCGCGTGCCGGAATACAACAACGCACCGCCCAGACCGTTGTCGGCAGTGCCGCCGGCCAGCAGGTTGCCAGTGGTCTTGAAACCGTCGTGGCTGGAGGAAGGGCTGGTTTCGGTCTGAAAACCACCCTTGACCGTTGGCTCATCGGGAATCGCCCGGGTCACGAAGTTGACCACGCCGCCGACGTTCTGCGGACCGTAACGCACGGCACCGCCGCCACGCACCACGTCCACCGCGTCCATGTTGCCCATGCTGATCGGTGCAAACGACAACTGCGGCTGACCATAAGGTGCGAAGGGCACCGGGATACCATCCATCAATACCGTCGAGCGCGAGGCCAACCGCGGATTGAGCCCACGAATGCCGAAGTTCAGCGCCATGTCGTGGCTGCCGGTGCCGTTGTTGTCCGGCGCATTCACGCCGGGGATGCGGTTGAGCACGTCCTTGGCCTGAGTCGCGCCCTGGCGTTCGAACTCTTCGCGGCGGATCACGTCACGCGCGCCGGGATGCTCGAAGACGTTGATTTGCGCCGCATCGCCGAGCCAGTCGCCGACGACTTTGGAGGTGTCCAGTTCCAACGCGGTATCGTCCACCGGTTGCAGGCTGAAGGCATTGTCACCTTCGGCGCGGGCTTGCAGGCCGGTGCCTTCGAGCAAGGCGTTCAAACCTTGCTCGGGGGTGTAGTTGCCTTCCAGACCGCGACTCTGCACGCCGCTGGTAACTTGCGAGCCAAAGGAAATCAGCACACCGGCTTCACGGCCGAACTGGTTGAGGGCGTTTTCCAGCGAGGACGGTGCGATGTGATACGGCTTGGCGTCAGCGGCGTGTGCCAGCGCTACAGCGCCGAAACTCAGGCTGGCGCCCAGCAAGAGTTGGCGCAAGGTGCGGGCCAGCGGGGTGAGGCGGGTGAGTTGCATGGACGACGATCCTGAGAAGGTGGAATCAAGGTGGCTTTCCTTCTCTGTCACGCCAGATCTGAAAAACGGCTCATTTATTTAGACGATCATTACGCACGTGCCTCAACCGTCACCCAATACCGGGTAAAGCGCTTCACTTTCACCGGCAAACTGATTTCCAGCAGGTCAAGAATCCGTTCGCTGTCATCCAGTGGATACGTCCCGGAGATCAGCAAATCCGCGACCTTCGCATCGCAATTGAGTTGCCCGCGGCGATAGCGACCGAGTTCGTCGAGGAAATCGCCGAGGCGCAAGTGCGCGGCCACCAGCATGCCGTCGACCCAGGCGCCGCTGTTGGCGTCCAGCGGCACAGCGTTTGCGATGCCTTTTGCGCCAAAGCTCAACTGTCGGGCGCTTTGCAGTATCAGCGGTGAACGACCGTCGGGCGTCAACTCAACGCTGCCTTCGAACACCGCAACCTGGGTGTGATCGGAGAACTGCCGCACGTTCAAACGCGCGCCTTGAGTCTTCAACAGGCCTTGGGCGGTACGAACCTGAAACGCTTGGGCAGCGGTGAGCAGCATCTCGCCTTCGAGCAAGTGGATCAGCCGTTGTTGACCTTCAACGCGCACATCCACGGCGCTGGCGGTATTGAGCTGTAACTGATTGCCATCACCGAGCGGCACCTTGCGTCGCTGGCCGACCGGGCTGCGGTAATCGGCCAATAACGGCGGCAGTGGGTTGTGCTCGCGCATCCCCCACGTGACTGCGCAACCGGCACCGAGAATCAGCAGCAGTTTCAGCGCCTGACGACGACTGCCGGATTTCGGCGCGTTGAGGGCTGCGTGGGCCAATGGCGAAGACAAACCGCGCAAGCGCTGATTGACCCTCTGAATATGTTCCCAGGCCCGTTGATGTTCACTGTGCGCATCATGCCATCGCTGCCAGGCGAGTTGCTGGCGTGGGGTCAACGGCCCTTGCTGCATTTCCATCAACCAATGCACCGCCTGTTCGGCGACTTGGGATGAAAAGTCCGGTGGAGAGTTTATTGAGTTGTTCATAAGGCGAAGTAGCAGCGCATCGCCGCTTTGTTCAGGTGACGTTTGACCGTGGCGATGGAAATCCCCAACTCGGTGGCGATCTGTGGATAAGTCAGGCCATCGACCTGCGCCAGCAGAAACGCGCGCTTGACCAGGCGCGGCAGGCCATCGAGCAACTGGTCCAACTCCATCAGGGTTTGCAGGATGATTGCCCGTTCTTCCTCTGATGGCGCCACGACTTCCGGCATCTGCGCCAACGCATCGAGGTAGGCACGTTCCAGATCCTGACGCCGGTAATGGTTGAGCAGCACGCGCTTGGCGATCGTCGTCAGGAAGGCTCGCGGCTCGATGATCTGCGGTGTTTCCCGTGCAGTCAGCACCCGCATGAAGGTGTCCTGGGCCAAATCCGCGGCGCTGTCCGGGCAGCCGAGCTTGCGTCGCAACCAACCGGTGAGCCAGGTGTGATGGGCGTGATAGAGGACTTCGACGGTATGGGCTGGCTGCAACGGGACCACTCCGAGCGCATTCGGATACGCTAGAGAACAAGAATTGTTCGCATTGTAGTGGTGGGTATCCGTATCCGGCAATCGACTGTATCGGCGATCTCATCGGACTCTTTTGCATATGAGAATATTTATCATTAATATTGCGGACTTGTTGGCCCCGTGACGTTCACGAGGCTTCACCCGTTTCAAGGTCGAAACATGAAAGGCAAAATCACCGCGCTCGCCGTTTCCTACCGACTGGCCGTCACTTCCCGAGTGCTGGCCGCCGTGCTGGGGGGTTACCTCGTCGCGGCATTGGCCAGTGTCAGCCTGACGATGTGGCTGCCCATGGCTCGCGGCGAAGCGGTGGTCACCGGGATGATGACCTCGTTTCTGGTCTATCTGGTCGCCGTCCTCTGGTGCTTTGCCTGTCGCAGTGCGTGGCAAGCCTGGTTCGGATTGTTCGTGCCGAGCGTGGTGTTGGCTGCGGTGTCGGGGCTGGCCTACTGGATGGGCCACTCATGAAAGAGGGCTTTCGACAGGCCATGGCCTGGCTGCACACCTGGGCCGGGTTGATCTTCGGCTGGCTGCTGTTCGCGATTTTCCTGACCGGCACGCTTGCCTATTTCAAGGATGAGATCAGCCACTGGATGCAGCCGGAAATTCCCGCCCGTGCGGTGTCCTCCGAAGCCAGTCTGACCCTGGCCCAGCACTACCTTGAGCAGCACGCCGCGGGTGCCTCGCGATGGCTCATCGATTTACCGGATGCTCGCGAACCCGGGCTATCGGTGAGGTGGCAGCAAGCACCGGCCAAACCCGGCACGCGCGGTCAATTCACCGAAAAACGCCTCGACCCGCAAACCGGCGCAGAAGTGCAGGGCCGGGACACACGCGGTGGCGAGTTCTTTTACCGCTTCCACTTTCAGTTGCAAATGCCCTATCCGTGGGGTCGCTGGCTGTCGACCATCGCAGCGATGGTGATGTTCGTCGCGCTGATCAGCGGGATCATCACCCACAAGAAAATCTTCAAGGACTTCTTCACCTTCCGCCCGCGCAAGGGCCAGCGCTCCTGGCTCGACGGGCACAACGCGGTGGGTGTTCTGGTGTTGCCGTTTCATCTGATGATCACTTACAGCAGCCTGGTGATTTTCATGTCGATGGTGATGCCGGCGAGCATCGTCGCCTCTTATGGCAGTGACTTCGATACGTTTTACGATGAGGTGTTTCCTGCTTCCAGTGTCCCCGAACTTGCCGGTGAACCGGGTCAGTTGGCACCGTTGGTACCGCTGCTGGAACGGGCCAGCGAGCAATGGTCGGGCGGGCGGGTCGGGCGGCTGACGGTGAACAATCCGGGCGATGCGAATGCCTCGGTCATTCTTGCGCGTGACGGCGCCGACCGAGTGGTCCACGACTTTGGCAGCGCGTTGACATTCAACGGCGTGACCGGGCAGCTACTCAGCACGACGCCGAAGCAAGCACTGCCAATGGCGATTGCCGGCAGTTTCTATGGCTTGCACATGGGCCATTTCGCCGGTCCGGTGTTGCGCTGGCTGTACTTCATTTGTGGTTTGGCGGGCACTGCGATGATCGGTACCGGGCTGGTGATCTGGCTCGGCAAGCGTCAGCTCAAACATGTGAAGAGCGGTGTGATGCCGCTTGAGTTGCGACTGGTGGAAGTCCTGAACATCGCCAGCATGTCAGGGTTGATGGTCGCGGTAGCGGCGTTCTTCTGGGCCAATCGATTGTTACCGGTCGGAATGGCCGAGCGGGCGGATTGGGAAGTGAACGGCTTCTTCATCGTCTGGGGCTTGAGTGTGTTGCACGCCATGGTCCGCCGTGGTCGTGCAGTGTGGGTCGAACAGTTGGCGCTGGCGGCGTTGCTGTTCTGTGCGGTGCCGCTGCTGAACGCGCTGACTACTCCCTATCACTTGGGCGTCACCCTGATGCAGGGCGATTGGGCCATGGCCGGTTTCGATCTGACGTGCCTGGGCAGTGGTCTGTTTTTCGCGTGGGCTGCGTGGAAAATGCAGCGCGCGGGGCAGGCTGGAATCGTCGCCCGACCGCGGGCGAAATCGATAATGCTTGAGCAAGAGGCGCACTGAATGTTCTTGGCCTTGTTGCTGTGCTACGGCGGTTTCACCGCGCTCTGTTTATCGATGGATCGGCATCACGCCGAACTGTTGGGGCGCAAGCCCTCGGCTCGTCGCCGTCAAGGAATGAAACTCAGTGGCTGGCTGTTGCTGGCGTTATCGCTGTGGGCTGCGGTGTCGTCGACGGGCTGGGGACTTGGATTGGTGGAGTGGTTTGCGGTGTTGATGCTCAGCGCTTTGCTGCTGGTGTTGTTGATGCCGTATCGCCCGCGCCTGGCCTTGGCGTTGGCCGGGTTGAGCGTGCTCGCCAGCCCCGTCGCCGTGTTTGCAAAGGGCTGACCTGATGATCACCAGTCCACCGGAATCCCATGACGATGAACATCGCGGTGCGCGTGCGCATTTCCTGCAGGTGTTCCTTTCCCAGCGTTCGCAAATGGAAGCGCTGGTGAGCCGTCGTGTCGGTTGTCGGGCGACGGCCGCGGACCTGGTGCAGGACTTGTTCCTGCGTTTCTGGCGTCGGCCGCTGGTGCAGGTTGAAGAGCTCAGCACTTACCTGTTGCGCTGCGCCGGCAACATCGCCATCGACCATTTGCGCAGTGAAGGCACGCGGGTGCGGGTCAACGAGGGCTGGATGCCGGATCAACCCGACAGTCACGGCAGCGAACCGCAAGCGGCGTTGGAGGCGGGCAACGACTTGCGTCACGTCGAAGCGGCGTTGCGCGCGCTGCCTGAGCGCACGCGGCAGATTTTTTTGCTCAACCGTATTCACGGGCGCAAATACGCCGAGATCGCCAAGGCCATGGGTTTGTCCCAAAGCGCCGTGGAAAAACATATGATGCGCGCCCTCGAGGCTTGCAAGGCCAGCCTGCGGGAACCCGAACCGCGCACGCCAGGGAAAGCACTGTGAACAACACCGAACGCGTCACCCCGACGCCCGCTCAGGAGCAGGCGGCCTTCGCCTGGCTGGGTCTGTTGCATGATCAGCCCAGCAGCGGCGATCAGGCCACCTTCAGCCATTGGCTACAGGCCGATCCAGCCCATGCCGAGGCTTACGCCCAGGCGCAAGTGGTGTGGGAGTTGACCGAAACACCGGCCCGAACGTTGGCCGATGAAGACGCGTTTGCCTTGCAGGGTTACCTCAACGCGATGAATCGCTCGCGCCGTACCAGCGTTCGGCGTTGGTCCGGTGCGTTGGCGATGGCCGCGTGTCTGGTGCTGATAATCGGCGTCGGTGCTGGCTGGCAACCGTCGCGCTGGGTCGACGATCTGGGCGCGGACTATGTGTCGGCGCCGGGCGAGATTCGCACCGTCACGCTGGCGGATCAGTCGCAAGTCACGCTTGATGCTGACAGCGCGATTGCGGTGGATTTCAGTCGTGGTGAGCGGCACGTTCAGCTGCGGCGCGGCGCTGGATTTTTCCGCGTGACCCACACCGGCGATCCGTTTGTGGTGGACGCTGAAAAAGGCCAGGCGCGGGTGCTGGGGACTCAGTTCGAAGTGCGACTGCAACCGCACGGCGCGCAGGTCACGGTGTTGTCCGGGCGGGTTGGTGTGACGGCGGACGAGCACGCCGCGCAACAAATCCTCATCGCTGGCCAGCAAGTGGCCTATGGCGAGGGTTCGGCGGAAACACTCCACGCGGTCGACAGCGAAGCGCAATTGGCGTGGCGTCAAGGTTGGCTCAACTACTACAAGGCAACACTCGCCGAGGTGGTGCAAGACCTTGGGCGTTATTACCCGGGACGGATTGTGCTGCTCAACGATGAACTCGCGGCGCGGCGGGTCAGTGGCAGCTTTCCGAGCAAGGATCCGCAAGCGGTGTTGAGTTCGTTGCAAGGGGTTTTGGGGTTTGAGCAGCACAAGGTTTTGGGGCATCTGATTATTTTGCGTTGAGGCTGCTGGCCTCTTCGCGAGCAGGCTCGCTCCCACAGGGGAATGCATTCCAAAATGTGGGAGCAACTGTCTTGATGATCTTTATTTTGAAGGCATATTGATAGACAGCTGAATTCCCACAGCTTTACGCCATGCGATGCCCTACAGGAACACCGCGACCCGTTTTAGGCCAAGGGTTGTTTCCACTCAGTTCGGTCTCGGATCATGGCGTTCAGTCGTATCAGCAGCACGCGCATACAGGCGATGAGCGCTACTTTTGCGCATTTGCCCTTACGACGCAGTGCGTCATACCGCGCTTTGAACTCAGGCTGTCGCTGAATCACCACCCAGCACGCCATGTACATTGCCCGACGCGCAGCAAACCTGCCGCCGCTAATGTGGCGGGGGCCTTCATGCTTGCCACTGTCGTCGTTGTAGGGGGCTATGCCTGCCAGCGCTGCAATCTCGTGCCGTCCAACCTCGCCCAGCTCGGGTAAGTAGGCCATCAAGCTGGCTGCCGTCACGAGCCCTATACCCTTGACCGAGCACAAACGGGCCGTTTTATCACTGTCCAGGTCTTTAGCAGTTTGACGGATCAGCTTTTCTATCGACTTTATGGCTTGGCATAAATAGTCGATATGACTTCGCAGACAGGGTTTTACCGTGTCAGCAGAGGCTGTTTTAAGGCGCCGTATATCGTCGCCTTGCTGCTGAACAAAATTTTCGCGCTGCTGTACCAGCGCACGCAAATTGTCCTGTTCAGGGCTGGTGATTCGGTTGCTTGGCGACTTTATGACTTCGGCAAACTGCGCGAGCAGCCGCGCATCTATCGGGTCGGTTTTAGCGCGCTGCCCCATGGCCTTGGCAAAATCCCTGGCTCGGCGAGGGTTGATCCGCAAGACTTCGAAGCCGGCAGCCTGAAGCGCTTTCATGACCTCTCGCTCATAGCCGCCGGTGGCTTCCAGCAATACGCGGCTGACCTGATAGCGCTTTAACCAGTCAATCAGCGCAAGGAAATCACTGGCGGTATTGAGGTGACTCGCGCCAACGTCTTGCGGGTTAATCCGAACTTCAAGGGTATCTTTGGAAACATCGATGCCTGCGCAGGAAAACATAGCCGATCCCTCTTACACTCAAAGGTGAGAGCACTCTGGCTGGGCACCACGCTTGTAATGTTCGAGGTCGGCTCGTTCAACTGTTCGGGCTCAATAACCAGAGCGGAGAGGTGAATGGCAGCATGGGCTCCCACACGTGCTTTAAGCACTCCGGGCATTCAGCTTGCCACTCACCGCTCTCATCCTCAGTCTAATTCCTGCGCAAGACACAAGCGGGCTTGCTCCGGGCGGCGTTCCGACGAAGGCGTCAGATCAAACACTACTGAACTCCCGATAAAAATATTTTCAGAATTCTGATGAGGTAAACCCCGACGCCATCCGTGTAGTGACTGAAACTGCGAGTCATTCGCATCCCGTAGGTTCTACACAGGTCATGAGCGATGAAGTCCAGGGCAAAATCGGGTTCGGTCAAACAATGGTTGGGTACGTGTGCCTTGAGCTTTTCGGCGCTGGCATTGCTGCCGTTGAGTGTGGCGGTGGCGGCTGAGGCCGGCAGTGCCCGACAGAGTGCGCCGTTCAGCTTCGCGATGGCCGCCAAACCGCTGCCCCAGGCCTTGAGTGACTTCAGCCGGATCACTGGCATCAGCGTGGTCTACACCGATGAGGCACCTTACGGCATCAACGCTCCAGCGCTCAGCGGACAGATGAGTGCTGAGCAGGCAATGCAGCGTTTGCTCAGCGGTTCGGGGTTCACCTTCCGTCGCACCGACGGCCATACATTGGTGCTGGAGCCGTTGCCTACCGATGGCGCCTTGAACCTGGGCGCGACCACCATCACCTCGGTGGCCGATCAATCCATGAGCTATCAGCCACCGCCTACCAGTTCGGTGATGCGCTCATCGGCCTTGCTTCAGGAAATCCCCCAGACCGTCAACGTGATCCCGGCGCAGGTTATTCGCGATCAGGCGCCGCGCAATTTGGATGACGCGTTGGCCAACGTCAGCGGCATTACTCAAGGCAACACACTGGCGAGCACTCAGGACTCGGTGATGACTCGCGGCTTCGGCGACAACCGTAACGGCTCGATCATGCGCGACGGCATGCCGATCGTGCAGGGCCGTGGCATGAATGCGACCGTGGACCGGGTCGAAGTCCTCAAGGGCCCGGCCTCGCTTCTTTACGGCATTCAAGACCCGGGTGGCGTGGTCAACATGGTCAGCAAAAAGCCCGAGCTTGAGCAGTACAATGCGTTGACCCTGCGTGGCTCGACCTATGGCGACGGCAAAAACGGCAGCGGTGGCGGTCTCGACAGCACCGGCGCGTTGGGTGATTCCGGTTTGGCCTATCGCATGGTCCTGGACCACGAAGACGAAGATTACTGGCGCAACTTCGGTACTCACCGCGAGACATTGGTAGCACCGTCACTGGCCTGGTTCGGCGAAAGCACCAAGCTGCTGTTTGCTTACGAACACCGCGAGTTTCTGACCCCGTTCGACCGTGGCACGATCATCGACCCGCGTGACAATCATCCGCTGGACATCTCCCGCGAGCGTCGCCTCGACGAGCCGTTCAACAACATGGAAGGCCGCTCGGACCTCTATCACTTCGAGGCCGATCACGAGCTCAACGACAATTGGAAAGCGCACTTCGGCTACAGCTGGAACCGCGAAACCTACGATGCCAGTCAGGTGCGCATCACCGCCATCGACACCAGGAAAGGCACCCTGACCCGCAGCATGGACGGCACTCAGAACGCGATCAGCACCGACCGCTTCACCACTGCCAGCCTTGAAGGCAATGTCCAGCTCGCGGGGATGAAGCATGACCTGGTGTTCGGCGTTGATGATGAGTACCGCAAGATTTACCGCGAAGACCTGATCCGTCAGAAAAGCCTGAGTACCTTTAGTTACGTCAACCCGGTCTACGGTCGCGAAGTCGCCGGCACCACGGTCAGCCCGGCCGACAGCGCGCAGACCGACGAACTGCGCAGCGATTCGTTGTTTTTGCAGGACTCGATTCACCTGACCGATCAATGGATTCTGGTGGCCGGCGGGCGCTTCCAGGAATACGACCAGTACGCCGGCAAAGGCGTACCGTTCAAGGCCAACACCGACAGCAACGGCCAGAAATGGGTGCCTCGCGCAGGCCTGGTGTATCGCTACACCGATGAACTGTCGTTCTACGGCAGCTACACCGAGTCGTTCAAACCCAACTCGACCATCGCGCCGTTGAGCGGCAGCAGCACCGTGCTGGACGGCAGCGTCGCGCCGGAAGAAGCCAAGTCCTGGGAAATCGGCGCCAAGCTCGACATGCCGGGCCGCGTCACCGGTAACGTCGCGCTGTTCGACATCAAAAAACGCAACGTGCTGGTGGCCAACTCCGAAGGTCCGGTGACGATCTACAGCGCCGCCGGTGAAGTGCGTTCCCGTGGTCTGGAAGTGGACTTGAGCGGGCAGCTGACTGATCGCTGGAGCATGATCGGCAGCTATGCCTACACCGACGCTGAAGTCACTGAAGACCCGACCTACAAAGGCAAGAAACTGCAAAACGTCGCCAAGAACAGCGGCTCGCTGTCGGCGGTTTATGACTTTGGCACTATCATCGGTGGTGACCAACTGCGGGTTGGCGCGGGTGCGCGGTATGTCGGTGAGCGAGCGGGTAACGCTGTGAACGATTTCGACCTGCCGAGCTACACCGTGGCCGATGCGTTCGCCACGTACGACACCAAAGTCGAGGGGCAGAAGGTCAAGTTCCAGCTCAACGTGAAGAACCTGTTTGACCGCACCTACTACACCTCGGCGGCGAGCCGGTTCTTTGTGTCGATGGGGGATTCGCGGCAGGTGTCCTTGTCCAGCACGTTGGAGTTCTGACCGCAGACCGCGTCATGGCGGCATCCCAGGCACCGATAATCTTCGGGCCTACCGCAAAAACGCCTGGCGATACTCTCCAGGTGTTCCCCCCAATGCCTGACGAAACCGATTGGTGAAATGACTCGCACTGGCAAACCCGCACGCCAACGCAATCACCCCCAACGGCTGCAACGTCGAGCGCAACAACTCCCGCGCCCGGCTCAGTCGCCGCGACAGCACATACTGATGCGGTGGCAACCCAAAGCTCTCGCGAAACATTCGCGCAAAGTGGTATTCGGATAACGCACACAATGCCGCCAATTGCCCGAGGCTGATGGCCTCGGCCAATTGGTTGTCGATGAACTCCACCAACTGCCGCCGCTGATGCGCCGCCAGTCCACCCTTGAGCCGCAACCCCTCACGCATTCCAACCTGGCCGAGCAGTACGTGGCTGAGCATTTCATGGGCCAGGCTGCTGGTGAGCACGCGTTCGCCGGGTTCGTCCCAGTTGAGTGTGAGCATTTGCCGAAAGCGCCGGGCTTGCGCCGGGTCGTCCAGAAAGGTGGCTTCGCGCAGCTGCAGCTCGCGAGGTTCGCGGTCCAGCAGCGTGACGCAGCCGAGGGCAAATTGTTCGGGGCTGAAATACACGTGGGCCAGGCGAATGTCGCCGTTGATCACCCAGCCCGATTGATGCTCGGCCGGCAGGATGCACAGCTTGTCGGGGCCGCCCTTGGTGCCGGGTCGGTCGCGGCGAAAGGTCCCGGTGCCACCGGCGATGTAGCAGGACAGGGTGTGATGACTCGGCGCTTCGTAATCCTGGGCGTCGTGATGGTTGCTCCACAAGGCTGCAGCCATGCCGTCACCGAGCTCGGCGCTGTGCTCGAGGCGAGCATTGGGCGAGCGGTTGAGGGCTTGAAAGACTTGCAGGGTTTCCAGTGCAGGCATGATGGCTTCTCTCCGACGCCTTGCATCCTACTCCGTAGCCGTTCGGCTGCCAGCCTGTGGCCCGACAAAAGCGCAAGTTTATGCAAGTGCGAAAGGCCTTGGCGCAGGACACTGAAGGCCTATTCAGGAGTCTTTGCCATGAACCTTTCGTTGTATCTGCTGACTGTGCTGATCTGGGGCACCACCTGGATTGCCTTGAAATGGCAACTGGGCGTGGTGGCGATTCCGGTGTCGATCGTCTATCGCTTCGGCCTCGCAGCGTTGGTGCTGTTCGTGATGCTGCTGCTGAGTCGCCGCCTGCAAGTGATGAACCGTCGCGGGCATCTGATCTGTCTGGCGCAGGGATTGTGCCTGTTCTGCATCAATTTCATGTGTTTTCTGACTGCCAGCCAGTGGATCCCCAGCGGTCTGGTCGCGGTGGTGTTTTCCACCGCCACGTTGTGGAACGCACTCAATGCACGCATGTTCTTCGGCCAGAAAGTCGCTCGCAATGTGCTGATGGGCGGTGCGCTGGGGCTGCTTGGGCTTGGCCTGTTGTTCTGGCCTGAGGTGGCGGGCCACACCGCGAGCCCGCAAACCTTGCTCGGGTTGGGCCTGGCATTGCTCGGGACACTGTGCTTTTCGGCGGGCAACATGCTGTCGAGCCTGCAACAGAAAGCCGGACTCAAACCGCTGACCACCAACGCCTGGGGCATGGCCTATGGCGCGGCCATGCTGTCGGCGTGGTGCCTGGTCAAAGGCATTCCGTTCGACATGGAATGGAGTGCGCGTTACATCGGCTCGCTGCTGTACCTGGTGATTCCGGGTTCGGTGATCGGTTTCACAGCCTACCTGACGTTGGTCGGGCGGATGGGGCCGGAACGCGCAGCCTATTGCACCGTACTGTTCCCCGTCGTAGCGCTGAACGTATCGGCGTTTGCCGAAGGCTATCAATGGACCGCGCCCGCATTGATGGGGTTGGTACTGGTGATGCTGGGCAATGTGCTGGTGTTTCGTAAGCCCAGGGCGCCGATGGTGCAAGGGAACGGCAAACTGGCGTGAAGGTTTGGTTAATCGAGCGCTGGAACTTCAGCGTTCGATGTTGAGCGTGATGTAAATCAGCAGTGGAAACATGAAGTCCACGATGTGTCGAGCCCAATCCTTGGCGTTCCAGCTTGCAGATTCATCCATGTTGAACCATTCGGTGCCGATCACTTGCAAGCAGATGTAATAAACAAAAAAACCGATCAATAGTCCGACGATCGCAAATTTCTTCGCTTCGTGAAAAACGGCTGCAGGTGTATTGATGTTTCGATAAAGATGGTAGGTGCCCAGCAAGCAAAAAGCCGTGTAAACAACTTCCAGAGTGATGATGAACCAATAAATGCGGTGATGGAGCATTGGTGAAGTGATTGCTCTGTAACTCAGGTTCAGGTTTTCTCGAGTGGTGTCCATGCTGAGGATGTGGCCGACGTATTCGTAATTGGATGGGTAGTCGGTAAAGTTGCTGTATATCACCATTAAGCCAAAGAAGCTTATGTAAGTCATTAGAATTACTTTGCTGTATCTAATGAGTTTGTCTGTTGTAAGGTCGTTCAATGTAGGTGCTCTCCATAACTTAGGTTCGTAGGGGCGACTAAGTAACTGGAGTCTATAGTGAGTGTGTTTTTTGTAGCAGTGAACTGAATTGCAAGGTGTGTACATAACGGGCAGGCGGTTAAACGCCTGCCCGTTTTAGTTAGTGCTTCCAGACGTGTGGGTTCACCAGATCTTGCGGTCGCTCACCGAGTAAAGCGCTGCGCAAGTTAGCCAAGGCACGGTTGGCCATGGCTTCGCGGGTTTCATGAGTCGCCGAGCCGATGTGCGGCAATGTCACCGCGTTTTTCAGTTGGAACAGGGGGGACTCGACCAGCGGTTCTTTCTCATAAACGTCCAGCCCGGCGCCACGAATCCGATTGTTTTGCAGGGCTTCGATCAAGGCGGGTTCGTCCACCACCGGGCCGCGGGCAATGTTCACCAGAATCGCGCTCGGCTTCATCAACGCCAGTTCGCGATGGCTGATCAGGTGTCTGGTTTTTTCGCTGAGCGGCACCACCAGGCAAACGAAATCAGCTTCGGCCAGCAGTTGATCAAGGCTGCGGAACTGTGCGCCGAACTCTTGCTCCAGCTCGGTCTTGCGGCTGTTGCCGCTGTAGACGATCGGCATGTTGAAGCCCAGCCGTCCACGTCGGGCAATGGCCGCGCCAATGTTGCCCATGCCGACGATGCCCAGGGTTTTGCCGTGAACATCGCAACCGAACAATGGCGCCCCGACGGTGGCTTGCCATTGGCCGGCCTTGGTCCAGGCGTCCAGTTCGGCGACGCGGCGGGCGCTGCTCATGAGCAGGGCGAAGGCCAGGTCGGCGGTGCTTTCGGTGAGGACGTCGGGGGTGTTGGTGAGCATGATCCCGCGTTCGTTGAAGTAGGCGACGTCGTAGTTGTCGTAGCCGACCGAGACGCTGGAGACAACTTCCAGTTTGGCGGCGTTTTCCAACTGTGCGCGACCGAGTTTGCGACCGACGCCGATCAGGCCATGCGCGTGGGGCAGGGCTTCGTTGAATTGGGCGTTGATGTCGCCGTTTTTCGGGTTTGGCACGATGACGTCGAAGTCTTGCTTGAGGCGTTCGACCATTTCGGGGGTGATGCGGCTGAAGGCGAGGACGGTCTTTTTCATGGGTTGAGGGCTCGTCGGGCTTGGAGAATGCCAAGCACGCTAACATTCTTCTTCGCTGTTGTGCGAGCACCCGGATTGCCGGGTGTACGCCGTTGATCAGGCGCGCTGATCGGGGGAAACATTCCCCCAAAAAAAACCTTCTGCAGGACCGGTGAAATCAGTTTGCCACCCGAACCCCACCCATACTCCCGCTCAACTCATACGCCACCAATTCCGCCTGATGCGCCGCCAAAATCTCCGGCAACGACCCGCGCAAGTACTCGACCCACGTCTTGATCTTCGCATCCAGATACTGCCGCGACGGGTAGATCGCATACAGATTCAATTCCTGCGACCGGTAATTCGGCATCACCCGCACCAGCGTACCGTTGCGCAACCCTTCAATCGCTGCATACACCGGCAAAACCCCAACCCCCATGCCGCTGATGATTGCCGTCTTCATCGCATCAGCGGAGTTCACCAGAAACGGTGAGCTATTAATCGTCACCATCTCCTGGCCTTCCGGGCCGTCGAAGGTCCATTTCTCCAGCGGAATCACCGGGCTTACCAAACGCAGGCACGCGTGGTTCAGCAAATCGCTGGGTTTCTGCGCGCAGCCGTTGGCTTTTACATAGGCCGGCGAGGCGCAAACGATGCTGTAGGTGATGCCCAAACGCTGAGAGACGAAGCCCGAGTCCGGCAGCTCGCTGGCGAGCACGATGGACACGTCGTAGCCCTCGTCTAGCAGGTCCGGCACGCGGTTGGCCATGGTCAGGTCGAAGGTGACGTCGGGGTGGGTCTTGCGGTAGCGGGCGATGGCGTCGATCACGAAGTGCTGACCGATGCCGGTCATGGTGTGCACCTTGAGCTGCCCGGCCGGACGGGCATGGGCGTCGCTGGCTTCGGCTTCGGCTTCTTCGACGTAGGCCAGGATCTGCTCGCAGCGCAATAGATAGCGTTTGCCGGCTTCGGTCAGGGCGATGCGTCGGGTGGTGCGGTTGAGCAGGCGGGTTTGCAGGTGGGCTTCCAGGTTGGAGACCGCGCGCGAAACGTTGGCCGTCGTGGTGTCGAGTTGCACGGCGGCGGCGGTGAAGCTGCCGGCCTCGGCCACGTAACTGAAGGCGCGCATGTTTTGCAAAGTGTCCATGAGGTGCTCTCGGAGTCGATGGCAAATTGTGACACGAAGTTTCAGGGTCTGAGACCCCGACTAACGGATTATCGCGTTAACGGTAACAAAGATTCACAGGATTCCCAGCTTATCGCCAACAAAGCCGACCCCTAGAATTGCGCACCTCAGGAACAACTCCCCACCTCAGGAAATCGCAGCAGTGCCGCGTCGCATCAGCAGAGCGCTTCAGACGCTCAGTGTTTTGGCTTTAACCCTGGCAATCAGCGGCTGCATCGGTACCGGAGGTATTGCCCCGCAGGGCAAGGCACTGGAGGCCGATTCACTGGCCACCGACGAAGCCATCCAGAACGCTGCACAGGACGCACACTGGCCGACCGCCCAATGGTGGCAGGCGTATGACGACCCGCAATTGAACCGCTGGATCGACCTCGCCCTGCAAGGCAGCCCGACCATGGCCATGGCGGCGGCGCGAGTGCGTCAGGCCAAATCCATGGCCGGGATCGCCGAGTCCGCCGAGTCGCTGCAGATCAATGGCGAATCCACCCTCAAACGCCACAACTGGCCCACCGATCAGTTCTACGGGCCGGGCGAGTTGGCCAACACGACGACGTGGGACAACAACGCCGCGCTGGGCTTCAGCTATGCCCTCGACCTTTGGGGCCGCGAAAGAAACGCCACCGAGCACGCCGTCGACATGGCTCACATGAGCGCCGCCGAAGCGCGTCTGGCTCAGCTCGAATTGCAGAACAACATGGTGCGCGCCTACATCGAGCTGTCGTTGCATTACGCGCAACGGGACATCGTCGCAGCGACCCTGAAACAGCAACAGCAAATTCTCGACCTCGCGCAGAAGCGCCTGAACGGTGGCATCGGCACCCATTTCGAAGTCAGTCAGGCTGAAACGCCGCTGCCGGAAACCCATCGTCAGATCGATGCGCTGGAGGAAGACATCGCCCTGAGTCGCAACCAGATCGCGGCACTTGCGGGCAAAGGTCCGGGGGAGGGCGCGCAGTTGCAACGGCCGACGTTGTCGTTGGGCGCGGCGCTGAAGTTGCCGGTGTCCTTGCCCGCGCAACTGCTCGGCCAACGCCCGGACGTGGTCGCCAGTCGTTGGCAAGTGGCGGCTCAGGCACGGGGCATTGATGTCGCCCATGCCGGGTTCTACCCCAACGTTGATCTGGTCGGCAGCCTCGGCTACATGGCCACTGGCGGTGGAGCGCTGGAATTTTTGACTGGCAAGAAGCTTAACTACAGCGTCGGCCCGGCCATCTCGTTGCCGATCTTCGACGGCGGCCGTTTGCGTTCGGAGCTGGGCGAAGCCTCGGCCGGTTACGACATCGCCGTGGCCAAGTACAACCAGACGTTGGTCAACGCGCTGAAAAACATCTCCGACCAGTTGATCCGCCGTGAATCCATGAACAAGCAGCAAAC
Organism: Pseudomonas svalbardensis; assembly: GCF_030053115.1. NCBI lineage: Bacteria > Pseudomonadati > Pseudomonadota > Gammaproteobacteria > Pseudomonadales > Pseudomonadaceae > Pseudomonas > Pseudomonas svalbardensis. The sequence continues at coordinate 1,099,258 of NZ_CP125619.1, forward strand.
CTTCGCCGCCGAGTCGGTGGCCACGGCCCAGAAGACTTACGACATCGCGATGATCGCCTACCAGCGCGGGCTCACCGACTACCTCAACGTGCTCAACGCCCAGACGTTGTTGTTCAAACAGCAGAAGGTTCAGCAGCAGGTGCAGGCCGCGCGACTGAGTGCTCATGCGCAATTGGTGACGGCGCTCGGCGGTGGGCTAGGCGCGGGTAACGACGTGCCGAAGGACAGCCAGACCCAGGCACCGAAAACCCCGGCCATTCTCCAGGCCCTCAATCACTGAGCAGGATTTCATGACTCCCTTGCCCGCACCTTTGCGCTGGCTGTATTCCCTTGAATGGCGCCGGGGTTTCTTCGACTGGGCGCGCAGCGATGGCGTGACCTGGGTCTACATTTTCAAGGTCTTGTTCGCGGCGTTTCTGACGCTGTGGCTGGCCATGCGCCTGGAGTTGCCGCAGCCGCGCACGGCGATGATCACCGTGTTCATCGTCATGCAACCGCAAAGCGGCCACGTGCTGGCCAAGAGTTTCTATCGCTTCCTTGGGACATTGGCCGGCTCGGCAGTGATGGTCGCGTTGATTGCCTTGTTTGCGCAGAACACCGAGCTGTTCCTCGGTTCGCTGGCGATCTGGGTCGGCATCTGTTCGGCCGGCGCGGCGCGCTATCGCAACTTCCGCGCCTATGGTTTCGTGCTCGCCGGGTACACCGCCGCGATGGTCGGCTTGCCCGCACTGGCGCACCCGGACGGCGCGTTCATGGCCGCCGTGTGGCGGGTGCTGGAAATCTCCCTGGGGATTATTTGCTCCACGCTGGTCAGCGCCGCGATCCTGCCGCAATCCGCCAGCGCCGCCATGCGCAACGCCTTGTATCAGCGCTTCGGCGTGTTCGCGCTATTCGTCACGGATGGCTTACGTGGTCGTAGCAAACGGGAGGCTTTCGAGGCGAGCAACGTGCGCTTCATTGCCGAGGCCGTGGGGCTGGAAGGGTTGCGCAGCGTCACCGTGTTCGAAGACCCGCACATGCGCCGGCGCAACGGCCGGCTCAGCCGCTTGAACAGCGAGTTCATGGGCATTACCACCCGTTTCAACGCCTTGCATCAGTTGCTCGAACGCCTGCGCAGCAGCGGCGCCGAGCACGTGGTCGCGGCGATCAAACCGGGTTTGCAAGACCTCGCCGAACTGCTCGACGGCTTTAGCGGCCGCGCCCTGACCAACGCTGATGCAGGGCGTCTGGTGATCGCGTTGACCGCCTATAAAGAAGGTTTGCCGGCACGCGTTCGCAGCTTGCGGGCGACTTTTCAGGAGCGCGATCCGAGCGACGCCGAGCAACTGGATTTTCATACCGCGTATGAACTGCTCTATCGCTTCGTCGACGACTTGCACAATTATGCACAGACCCACGCGTCCCTGGCCGATCACAGCCATGTGCGCGAGCAATGGGATGAACCGTTCACCCCGCAAACCAACTGGATGGCATCGGCCGCCTCGGGGATTCGCGCGGCGTTCATTCTGGTGGTTCTGGGATGCTATTGGGTCGCCACCGCGTGGCCGAGTGGGGCGACGATGACGCTGATTGCCGCCGCGACCGTGGGCCTTTCAGCGGCGACACCGAATCCAAAACGCATGGCGTTTCAGATGGCTTGCGGGACGCTCCTCGGGGCCCTGATCGGCTTCGTCGAGATGTTTTTCATCTTCCCGTGGATCGACGGTTTTCCGTTGCTCTGTGTGATGCTCGCGCCGGTGATCGTGCTCGGTTCGTTCCTCACTTCGCGGCCGCAATACGCCGGTGTCGGTCTTGGTTTGCTGATCTTCTTCAGCACCGGTTCGGTGCCGGACAACCTCACCGTTTACAACCCTTACGCGTTTATCAATGACTACATCGCCATGGTGCTCGGCATGCTGGTGTGCGCGGCGGCCGGGGCGATCATTCTGCCGCCCAACAGCCGCTGGTTGTGGCGTCGGCTGGAGCAGGATTTGCGCGGGCAAGTGGTGTACGCGATCAGCGGCAAACTCAAGGGTTTGGCGTCGAGTTTCGAAAGCAGTACGCGGGACTTGCTGCATCAGGCCTACGGTCTCGCGGCAGGGCAACCGCAGGTGCAACGGGACTTGCTGTGCTGGATGTTCGTGGTGCTGGAAGTCGGCCACGCGATCATCGAGTTGCGCAAGGAGCAGGCGATCCTGCCGGTGCATCCGGCCTATGCCGAATCCCAACCGTGGCGTCAGGCGATCCGGGTGATGGGGCGCTCGCTGGTGCGGCTGTTTCTGCAACCGAGTCAGAGCAATCTGGAGCGCAGCCTGATCGCCGTCGATCACGCGATCAGCCGCGCGCAAGCCACCGACGAACCTTTCGCGCCGCACTTCGACACCTCGGCCCTGCGCCGGGTGAAGAGCTACCTGCACTTCATCCGCACGTCGTTGCTGGACCCGCAATCACCGCTCGCCGGCTACATAAATGCCAACGCCACCGCCAAGCCCCAAGGACTTGAACATGCCTCGTGAAATCGCCTTCCACGGCGTGTACATGCCAACCATGACCCTGATGTTTTTCATCGCGGCGGCACTGGCCTGGGCACTTGATCGGTTCCTGTCCGGGTTCGATCTGTACCGTTTCTTCTGGCACCCGGCGCTGCTGCGCCTGAGTCTGTTTACCTGTCTGTTCGGCGCCCTGGCGCTGACTGTTTACCGTTGACTCTCTATCACTGACTCTCTATCACTGAAGAAGGCCCTGATGAAAAAGCTTTTCAGCCTGCTCGCCACCTTGCTGGTGCTGGCCCTTGCGATGTGGATCGGCCGGACCCTGTGGGTGCATTACATGGACACGCCATGGACCCGCGACGGCCGGGTGCGCGCCGACATCATCAACGTCGCCGCCGACGTCACTGGGGAAGTGGTGGACGTGCCGGTGCGCGACAATCAACAGGTGAAGAAGGGTGATTTGCTGATGCGGATCGACCCCGAGCACTACCGCATTGCGGTCAAACAGGCACAGTCGCTGGTGGCCTCGCGCAAGTCGACGTGGGAAATGCGCAAGGTCAACGCCCACCGCCGCGCTGACATGGACAACCTGGTGATCTCCAGGGAAAACCGCGACGACGCCAGCAACATCGCTGACTCAGCCCTGGCCGATTACCAGCACGCACAAGCGCAACTGGAAGCCGCCGAACTGAACCTCAAACGCACCGAGGTCCGCGCAGCGGTGGACGGGTACGTGACCAACCTCAATGTGCATCGCGGCGATTACGCGCGCATCGGTGAGGCGAAAATGGCCGTGGTCGACATGAACTCGTTCTGGGTCTACGGCTTCTTCGAAGAAACCAAATTGCCCCATGTGCGGGTCGGCGATAAAGCCGACATGCAGTTGATGAGTGGGGAAGTGTTGAAGGGGCATGTGGAAAGCATTTCTCGCGGCATCTACGACCGTGATAACCCGCAGAGTCGCGAGCTGATTGCGGATGTGAACCCGACCTTTAACTGGGTGCGTTTGGCGCAGCGAGTGCCGGTGCGGATTCACATTGATGAAGTGCCGGAGGGTGTGCTGTTGGCGGCGGGGATTACGTGCACGGTGGTGGTGAACTAGCCATTAGACCGAGTCGCGGCCTTCGCGAGCAGGCTCGCTCCCACAGGGGGGGCGTCGTTCACAAAATCTGCATTCGAACTCGGCCAATGTGGGAGCGAGCCTGCTCGCGAAGGGGGCAACTCGGTCCCGCAGCTAAAAGGCGACAGCTCAGCCCTTGCAAAACGTCTCATGCAAATGCCGCCAAACCACCTTGCCATCCGCCTGCTTCTCAAACATCACCGTCGACCGCCGATCAGAGTGCAACCCCGTCGCATCCGTCTGCTGCTCGCGATAACTCACCGTTGCACCACCGTCGAGCAGAGCGATGCCGCGCAACTCGCTGAGCTCAATTCTGAACCCGAGTTTCTTCCCGCCCGCCATCAAAAACAATTCGCTCAACGCGTCGAAATCCAGCACCCGGCCCAACGGCGAGACCATGGAAAACTGCGGTGAAAAACGCGTCAGCAACTGTTCAAGCGCCGATTCGTCCTGTTCCTCGGCCAACCATTGCTCGATGGCGACGTGGGCCTGGATCACTTCGTCAAAATATTCGGTGTAATCAGTCATGGAAGTTGCCCCTTCAACCCGAACCGCTTCATCAACCCCGCCTCCAGCAGCCCTTTAGGCAACAACCCCGCCAGTAACGGCAACGCCCGACTGCCGTTGCCCAGACGAATCAGGCGCGGTGGTTTGCTCTGCTGCACGGCCTTGAGCAAGCCGGCGGCAAATTCACTGGCCGGGGTCGGGTTGTCCTGGGAGGCCTTGGCCCGTGCGCGAATGCCGTCACGCAGCGGCCACCAAGGCGATTGTTCGGTAATCAACTGCTCCGCTTCATGACCGGCATTCTTGGCAAAACTGGAGGCTATGGCGCCCGGTTGGACTTCCATGACCCGCACGCCAAACGGCGCCAGTTCCATGCGCAACGCATCGGTCAAGGCATGCACCGCCGCTTTCGAGGCGCAGTAGGCGCCGGCGAATGGCGTGACCAAAACCCCGGACACGCTGCCGATGTTCACCACCAGACCTTTGGCCCGGCGCAGCACCGGGAACATCGCGCGGGTGACGCCGACGATGGCGAACACGTTGGTTTCGAATTGCCGTTGCATGGCCGGCACACCGCCGTCGAGCAACGGCCCCATGGCGCCATAACCGGCATTGTTGATCAGCACGTCGAGGCCGCCATGTTGCTGGTTGATGCGCTCGCTCAAGTGTTCGAGTGCGGCGCCGTCGTTGACGTCCAGTTGCACGGCGGTGAAACCGGCAGCGGCCAGGGCCACCACGTCTTCAGCCTTGCGGGCGCTGGCCCAGACGTCGTATCCGGCATTTTTGAACACATCAGCGAGGGCGCGTCCAATGCCGCTGGAGCAACCGGTAATTAACGCAACGGGCATGGCGCGGTCCTTGTGCAAAGAGGAAGGGAAGATCAATCGGAGAAACTACCTTGCAAACGCTCAGCGCGAAACTCTAGCGTTTGCGGGCGATAGCCCGGGCGCAGCGGCGGCAGGGGCAAACAGTCTTCCCAGTTCGCGCCGGCCTGCAGTTCGCCGGGGCCGCGATAGCGCGGTGCGGCGTATTGATTGTCGGCCAGATTAACCGTATCGCCCGGCGCATACGCGGCGACGCGCCAGCGTAACTCGGTCAGCGGCACGTCGTTGCCGTTGTTCATTTTCAGTTGCAACGGTCGGTCCGCCGGGCAGTGTTCGGGCGCGTAGGTGATGCGCAACTCAAGGCGCGCCAGTTGCTTGACCTCGCGGTTGTCCATCCAGATCACCCACATTGCCACCACACCCAACCCAACGGCCGCCGCCACGGAGACCGGCAACGCCTTGGTCGGGTAGCGCAGCAACAAAATCAGCCAGGTGATGACCAGCAGGACGCCGATGAACATGTTTGAACGCTCCTTGAACTCTTAGCCACCATCCTACCGAAGGGCCGAAGGAATGGACATTCGTCGATCAAGGTCTGTTGCCATTAGATCGTTCCCACGCAGAGTGGGAACGAGAAATAAAAAAGCCCCCACCCAACCCGCTGCGGATAGGGAAACGCAGCGGGTCGGGCGGGGGCTTCTTGTGTTACAGATCAATTACCGCGCGATGGTTTTCACCGATACGCCGCGGTCGATCGGGGTAGAGCGACCGTAGATATCTTCAAACCGCTCGATATCGTCTTCGCCCAGGTAGCTGCCCGATTGCACTTCGATGATTTCGAGTGGAATCTTGCCCGGGTTGCGCAGACGGTGGACCGAGGCGATCGGAATGTAGGTCGACTGGTTTTCAGTCAGCAGGAACACGTTTTCGTCGCAGGTCACTTCAGCCGTGCCGCTGACCACGATCCAGTGTTCGGCGCGGTGGTGGTGCATCTGCAGCGACAGACACGCGCCAGGTTTGACCGAGATGCGCTTGACCTGGAAGCGGCCGCCCATGTCCACCGAGTCGTAGGAGCCCCACGGACGATAGACTTCGCAGTGGGTCTGGGTTTCGCTACGGCCCAGTTCGTTGAGGGTGTTGACCATCTGTTTCACGCCTTGGACCTTGTCCTTGTGGGCGATCATCATGGCGTCCTTGGTTTCGACGACCACGATGTTTTCCAGACCGATCACCGACACCAGTTTGCCGTTGCCGTGGATCATGCAGTTTTTGCTGTCCTGAATGACCACATCGCCTTTGGTGACGTTGCCGTTGGCGTCTTTTTCATTCACTTCCCACAACGACGACCAGCAGCCGACATCGCTCCAGCCCGCGGTCAGCGGTACAACGCAGGCGCGCTGGGTTTTTTCCATCACCGAGTAGTCGATGGAATTGTCCGGGCAGCAAGCGAAGGTGGCGGAGTCGATGTCGACCGTGTCGGCATCCTGCTCGCTACGTTCCAGGGTCAGCACGCAGGTGTCGTAGATGTCCGGATCGTGTTTTTTCAGCTCTTCGAGGAAACGGCTGGCACGGAACAGGAACATTCCGCTGTTCCAAAAGTAACCGCCGGACTCGACGAACTCGGTGGCGCGTTTCACGTCCGGTTTTTCGACGAAGTGCGAGACGCGGCTGACGCCTTCGGGCAGCAGCGAATCATTGGCCGACTTGATGTAGCCGTAGCCGGTTTCCGGTTTGGTGGCCGGTACGCCGAACAGCACCATTTCGCCGTTTTCTGCAGCGACCGTGGCCAGGGCCAGGGCGCGTTGCAGGGCTTTCTGATCTTCCAGCACGTGGTCGGCTGGCAGCACCAACATCAATTCGTCGCGACCTTCGTTGACCAGCATCAGTGCGGTCAAGGCCACGGCTGGTGCGGTGTTGCGGCCGAACGGTTCCATCAGGATGCGCTGTACGTCCAGTTTACGGGCGCCCAGCTGCTCGTTGACGATGAAACGGTGTTCCTTGTTGCAGACAACGATCGGGGTGTCCATGCCTTCGAACACCAGGCGTTCCAGAGTTTGCTGGAACAATGTTTGTTCGCCGGTCAGGGCGAGGAATTGCTTAGGAAACTGTTTGCGCGAAAGCGGCCAAAGACGTGAGCCACTACCACCTGACAAGATCACCGGAATCATGTTGTTACTCCTTGAATATCGTATGGGTCAGAGCTACTGCGTTCTGTCGTTTCACTCTTGTTCTTATTCCGTGTCCGGGTAGCCCGTGGGCTACCCGGCAAAATGATTAGCGCGTCGAAACCGGGCGTTTTACCCAGACTGGCGCCAGGCTGCTGCCGGTGCCGGTGACGTACAGCACGGCGGCTTCACCGCGTTCCAGGGCAACCGGTTTCACGTCGCCGACTTTCTTGTCGCCATCGTATAGCGCCAGGCTGACTTTAACCGGGTTGATTTCACGCTCGCCACGGCCCTTGGCGGCCACGGAAGGGACCACTTCGGTCTTGCCGTCAGCGGTTTTCAGGGTCAGTGCTTTGTCGCTGAGGTTCTGTACGCGAACCAGGGATTTCTGCTTGTTCTTGAACGGCGGCTCTTCGATCAGTTGCGGTGCGCCGCTGGCGTTGTTGACCAGGGTGTAATAGTGATCACCGGCCAGTTTCACCGGCAGGGACTGGCTACCGACCTTGGCGCTGTAGTCGCCGCCCGGCATGAAGCTGAAGTCAGTGCTGGACAGCGGCGCGACTTCGGCCAGGTTGGTGGTGCCGACGGTGGCGCTGACTTCAGCGTTACCGGCGTTGTAGACACGCACGAAGCTTGAGCCTTTCGGTGCGGTCGGGCCATAGAGCGCGGCATCGCCTGCGAAGGCGGACATCGACAGAACGCTCATGCCAGCAACGAGTGCGAAGGTCTTGGCGAGACGGCGAGGAGTAGTAGTAGTGAAAGTCATGGTGTACCTCTCTTTCAGTTTTGCGCCCGGTCGGGCGTCTCGGATTTAGTGTTGTTTAGTGCAACGTTTTGTTGGTTTACGCCGGCTTCTTTGAGCTCTGCGACCCACTGCGGGTCGGCGTCACCGATTTCGTTGTTCACAGGCAGATAACGTTCAGGAAACTCCCAGATCAGTACCTGTGGCGGGCTATTCTTGAAAGCATCACTTTTCAGGTAGCTGAGCATCGGCAGAATCGGGCCGTGGCCGTCTTCGGCGTAATTGACCACGTCGCTGTTCAGCGCTTGTTTCAGCGCACCGACGAAGTTCCAGTTGGGGTTAGCGCTGTAGCTGGTGCCGATCAGGGCCACCGGCACTTCAGTGTTGGCGAACAGGGCGTCATCACCGGCCGGCTGGTCTTGCGCCGCAACGGTGTTGCGTTTCTGCAACGGCTCAGTTTTGGGCATCAGGTTTTCAAACAGCGGGTCCAGCGGCAGGAACAACCGCAGGTCGCCCTTGTGAGTCACGTTCTCCGCAGGTTCAGTGACGAAGTGTTGCGGCTCGCCGCTCAGCGGGTATTTGTCGGTAATGGATTTCGCCAGGGTTTCGGCGGCGATTTGCGCGCCTTCCGGGGTCCAGTGAGTGTCGGTGCGCAGGAACACTTGCTGACCGTTCAGCTTGGCTTTCAGCATCGGGCCGAACAGGTCGGGAGCGAGGACCTTGTTGGCCGCCACGCGAGCGTGGAAGTCCTCATAGAGGTTGGCGTGGATGCTCGAAGGTTTCACTTCACCCAGGTGTTCCGGGTACAGGCGAGTCTTGGCCGGCACGATCGCCATGACCAGTTTCACGCCTTTGGCTTTCAGTTCCTGGCGCACGCCTTCAACCAGCGCGTAGTTGCCTTGCAGGTTCAGCTCTTCGTTGACGATCGGGTTGAATTCCTCATCGCTGTACAACCACTGATCGCGGCCGAGCACGACGCCCGGACGACCTTCGTTGAACAGTTTGAAATCCAGCGCAGCCCAAAGGTTGGTGCCCAGACGCTTGATCGGAAACTCGTCGTCGTAATGCGTTTCCACGGCTTTGGTCCAGCGGCCGTTGAGCACCGTCGTTTCGGCAGAGGTACTGAAGCCGAGGAAACTGCGCGTGGACCACAGGCCCAGGACCAACAGCGTCACCATGAACAGGGTGATGTAGAGGATGCGTAATGAGCGGGTCATAGTCAGATCCCTCAGAACTGGAAGTAAAGGAACGGCGAGAAGCTTTGCGCCGAGAGTTTGAAAATCGAGGCGATGAACAGCACCAGTACCAGCGTGCGCATCACGTAACGAGACCAGTCCGCAGTCCAGTAGGCCGGTTGCACAGTCGCTTCAACGCCGACGGTGTAGCCAGGCTCGTGGATGCTGCCCGGGCTGTCGCCCGGTACGGCTTTGATCATTCCAGGCGTAGCGGCAGCCGGGCCATCGGCCTCGACGTTCACAACAGGCTTGGTCTTCTCAGGCGGCAGGTTGCTGTAGAAGTCACGAATGCCGAAGAACGCCAGGGTCATGTAAGCCACCACCAGAGTTGCCACTTGCAGGCCGGTGAGGCTGGCCGCGTTGAGTTCAGACAGTGACCATTCGCCGAAGCTGAACATCGCGCCGTACATACGACCGGCGACGTGCAGGTTTTCCGAGCGGAAGATCACCCAGCCCATGACCACGAGCAGGAAGGTCAGCGCCCAGCGGATCGGGTTGATGCTGCGCGGCGAGGTGTTCAGGCCGAGGGCCTTTTCGATCGCCAGCCACATGCCGTGCCACGCACCCCAGACGATGTAAGTGATGTTCGCGCCGTGCCACAGACCACCGAGCAGCATGGTCAGGAACAGGTTGCGATAGGTCATCAGCGTACCTTTACGGTTACCGCCCAGCGTGATGTACAGGTAGTCACGCAACCAGGTGGACAGGCTGATGTGCCAGCGACGCCAGAACTCGGTGATCGACTGGCTGATGTACGGCTGTTTGAAGTTTTCCATGAAGCGGAAACCCATCATCAAGCCCAGACCGATTGCCATGTCGCTGTAACCGGAGAAGTCGAAATACAGCTGCGCAGTGTAGGCCAGCGCGCCGAGCCAGGCATCGCCCGTGGTCGGGTTCTGCAAGGCGAAGCAATGGTCGGCCACGACCGCCAGGGTGTCGGCGATGAAAACCTTCTTGATGAAACCCTGCATGAACCGCGTGGCACCCTCGGAGAACTTGTCGAGGGTGTGGGTGCGGTTGTTGAACTGGTCGGCGAGATCGCGGAAGCGCAACACCGGACCGGCGATCAGGTGCGGGAAGATCGCCACGAAAGCGGCAAAGTCGATCAGGTTGCGGGTCGCCGGGGTATCACCACGGTAGACGTCGATGATGTAGCTGATGGACTCGAAGATGTAGAACGAGATCCCGATCGGCAACAGCACGTGGGTCAGGATGAACGGCGACAGACCGACGGAGGTCATCATCGCGTTGATGCTGTCGACACCGAAGTTGGCGTACTTGAAGTAGCCGAGAATGCACAGGTCGACGCCCACGCCCAGGAGCAACCAGCGTTGTGCCGGTTTGGTCCGAACGCCTGCGGCACCGACTTTGAGGCCGATCCAGTAGTTCCACAGGGTGACGGCTGCGAACAGCGCAAGGAAGTCCACACGCCACCAGGCATAGAACACGTAGCTGGCGATCAGCAGCAGCAGGTTGCGATAGCGTATTCCGCTTAAGTAGTACATGCCGAGAAAGATCGGCAAGAACAAAAACAGGAACACGTTGGATGAAAATACCATCCCGGTCTCTCCATGTTTAACCAACAGTCAAGGGCCAACGGCCCCCCCAAACCCCCCACCGAAATCGAGGGGTAAAACGGTGTTTCCTTGAGGGGTGTGGTTGGCCTTAAGACCAACCCCTCACCCCCCGCCCTCTCCCCGGAGGGGAGAGGGAGCCTGATCTCGATGGCTTTCAAAACTTGAGATCGACTCGATATCGCATGTCGCCGAAACTTAACCAGACGCCTCGGTCAGTCCCCTCGCCCCTCCGGGGAGAGGGTTAGGGTGAGGGGCTGTTTTTCAGCCCCTCCACAACTCACGAACCTTTTTTGCCTTTTTCACTCGCCGGGTCGTAGACCTTGGTCAAATCCCCACCGAGGCGGAAGGTCTTGAACGGCTGCATTTCGCGCTTTTTCTCAAGCACATCCGGCGAGCAGGTGTAGAGCGTGCAGAACGGTTCGAGCCAGGCAAATTTCGAGTCGACCTTGAGGTCGGTCATGTCCTGCTCTTTACCGTTCTTCTTCTCGAATTCTTCCGGGTCTTCGACACCCGCGAGCACTCGATCACCCAGGCGCTTCAATGCGCCGTTGTTTTCCTGACGCAAGTCCACACCGTTGACCTGAGCGAAACTGGCGATCATCGCCAGAGGCGGCAGGGCGTAGTTGTGATAGGAGAGGGCGCGTTGCTGGCGCTTGAGTTCGTTGGGCAGGAAACCCTGGGCGTCGATTTGATTGACGCCGACTTTGTATTCCTTTACCGACCAGTCGAACAGGTCGCGGCGGTTGGTGGCGATGGACGTTGCCATCACCGACCAGGCGGACCAGTACGAGTGGTTGTTGGTTTTTTCCAGCGGCAGGTTGTCCCAGTCGCTGACGACTTGATCAGCCATTTTGCTGAACCAGGCCTCAATCAGTTGCGCCTCTTGCTGATGGTTCGCCAACGGATGCGAGTCGGAGAATTTCAGGCGGATATAGGACGAGGCCATGCTGCCCAACGCCCATTTGCGCATGGACTTGCCGGTGTGGTTGAAGTCCTTGGACATCAACGCATCGGCCTTGGCCCAGGCAGTCAACCAACTCAGGGTGCATTCCAGCTGTTCCGGACGACCGTCACGCATGTACTGCATCACGCGCTTGCTGGTGCCGCGCTCAATCTTGGTGATGTCGGCAGTAGTGTCACGGAAGGCCTTTTCCGATGCCTCGTTCAGGGTCGAACGGGCCTTGTCGGAGCCTTCGTACTTGCTGCGAAATTGCAGCGAGCCGGTATACGGCGTCGGCATCGCATCACAGCCTTCGCTCTTGTCGCCGGTTTTGACTTTTTCAATCGGCGCGAAGTATCCCTGCGGCGGACGCAGTGGCGCGGCTGCCTGGGTGGCCCCGGCGAACATCGCCAGAGTCAGCAGGGAGGGCGCGAGTAACTTTTTCAAAGTTCGGGTTTGCATATGAACCTCATTGCCCGGCCTGAGCGGTACGCTGCTCAGCGCCTGGGAACACGTTGCGTTTGCAGATTTTCGCTTCGACTTTCTGTGGCGCGGCACCTGCTTCAGGGCCCTGGATTTCGACGGCCAGCAGATTCTGCGAGGCCCAGTCTTCGTCCGTGCGCAACTCGAAGGCGAAACGCCCGTCGGTATCGGAGGTTTCCGGTTTTTCGATCTTGATGTCCTCGTGGCGACCGTTCATGTACCAGAGGGTGGCTTGCAGATTTTTCACCGACGGATCGGCGAAGCGAATGTCAACCTGGTGGCTGCGGTTTTGCAGATTCAGGTTCTTGCTGTTGACCATCAATTCGTTCTTGCCCGGTTTCAACGTGGTGCTGCCGGTCATCTGCGCATCCTTTCCTTCGCAACCGTTGTCCAGCAGCGCCATCATCTGGCGGTAGATGGTTTCCTGGTCGAGGCGATAGAGCGGCGAGAATTCCCAGATCAGAATCTTCGGCGGCTTGGTCTGGAACTCTTCGCTGCCCAGGTACTGCAGCATCGAACCTTCCAGGCCACCGCCGGGGAACGCCACGTTGAGGATGTCGGCGCCGATGGCCTCTTCGAGGAAACCGGCAAAGTTGTAGTTCTTGCCACTGTGGCTGGTGCCGACCAGGGTGACTTCCGGATTGCCGGAATCACTGAACAGATCGCCATCAGCTGCTTCGCCTTTCGGCTCGGTGGTGAACTGATCCATGTACTGGATCGCGTAGCTGGTGCCACAGAGTTGACCAGCCATGTTGTGTAACGTTCCGGTCTTGCCCATGCGACCCGACTTATGGCTCTCGAATTCGCGTTTCGGCACGTCGGCAAACGCCGGCATTTTCTTGATTTGCTCACCGACGATTTTCGCCGTGCGCTGGGCGCCATACGGCGTCCAGTGTTGGTCGCCTTGGAAGTAGAAATCGTGGGCTGGCAGGGTGTCAGGCAGCGACTCGTTGGTCAGCGGCGACAGGTCCGGCACGGTGTAGCCCATCTGCTCGAAACGGCCGAGCATGGTCTTGTAGTTCCTCAAGGCCTTGTCGAAATCGAACTTGGCCTTGTCTTCCGGGTTGAGCTTGTTGCGGTTCACCAGACCACGGGTCGGCTGGTAGACGATGACCAGTTCCACGCCTTTGCTCTTGAACGCATCGTGCAGTTCTTTCATGCGTTTGTAGCCGGCGGGGGTGGTGTCGAACTCGGTGCGCAAGTCTTCTTGCGTACGGAATAGCCAATCGCCCTGAGCCTGCACCAGCGTGGTGAAGTTCTGCTGGTAACGCGTGGTGTAGTTTTTCGCGTCGTGGGCTGCCGGGCACAGGTTGCAGCACGGTTCGGCGCTGAAAGCAGGTGCTTTGGCTTCATCGGCACGAGCGCCGGCGCTGGCCGCGAGAATGCCGACGGTCAGGGCCGACAGGCTGAGTAATTTGATCAAGTGTGAGTGCATAAAATTATCCTCAGTCCTGCATTTCGGTCTGGCGTTCGACAGGGTCGATCAGCACGGCTTTCTGCTGGCGCACCAGCAGGTCGAGAATTTCATCCTGGCGCTCGCCAAGAATTCCGTTGAAGCTGATGCCGCTGGATTTGGTCGGCGCGAGCATGGACACGCGATACAACTCGACGCTCAGGGGCGAGTCGATGGACAGCGGGCCGCTGCCGTTGCCGGCCAGTTCGCCACCGACGATGATCAGCGACACCTGGGCGTCGAACGGATCGAGCTTGATGTCACGGTCGGTGTCGCTCAGGTCCTTGATGTGCCCGTAGACACCGGTCAGGCCGTTGGCCATGGACAGGTTTTCGTAGAGGCGGATGTTCACGCTGTTACGAATCCGGATGCCGTGGCGCTTGTTGCTGATCACCTTGTTGCCCCACAGCAGGTTGTCGCCACTCTCGTAGAGGGTGATGCCGTCGGTGTGGTTCTTGTAGATCTCGTTGTAGGCGATCAGGTTGCTCACGCTGTTACGGTCGATCACCAGGCCCGACAACTTGTTGTCGTAGCTGCGGTTGTTGAAGATGAAGCTTTTGTTGACCTCACGGGAAATGATGATCCCGTGCTTCTTCTTGGTCCCGAACACAGTGTTGTCGGCAATGATCAGACCGTGTGAACGGTCATGCGGGTCGATGCCGTAGACGATGTTGTCTTTGTAGGTGTTGCCCTTGACCACAAAGTCGCGGGTTTCGTAGCAGTAGAAGCCGTACCACATGTCCGAGAACTCGGAGCCGACAATCCAGCCGGTCGGTTCAGGGCGCTTGAGCACCTTGGCCATGTTCGGCGTGTATTGGGAAATACTCACGCCGTAAGACTTACTGTTGGCATAACCGAAACTGGCGATCTTGCTGTTGGCGATGTAAGTCTCGGTGCCACCCCAGGACAACATGAACGGACGGAATTCCTTCGACGACTTGAACGTCGCCGGACCGTTTGCCTTCTCACTCCAACCGGTGATTTTGGTATCACGCACGAACAGCTGACCGTCGTTGACCAGGAACGAACCGGCCTCTTGGGACAGGCGCAGTTCCTGGGTCTGCTTGTCGATTTCCAGGATGCCTTTCTCACCCACCACGATCGGCAGCTTCGCCAGGAATACACCCGGCGAGGTTTCGCTGAAGTACTGCTTGGGTACTTTCTTGGCCAGATCCTTGAGGTTCATGTAGCCGTCGTCGATGAAAATCGCCTGTGGGATACCGTGCTGACGCACGACCCATTCGGCCATCTTGTTATCGCCGCCGATGAAGTCCTTCAGGGCGTTTTCCTGCATCATCCGGCGTACGCTGATTTTGCCGGGCTTGGTGCGCACGATTTTCGCGGCGATGGCTTCGGCGGTGTAGCCGGAGGTGTCCGGCAGTTTCGGCTTCGCCAGCTCCAGCGGCGCGGTCGGTGCGCTGCTGACGGTGTAGGTCTTGGCCTGTTGCAACCCTTTGGCAATGGTCGCCGGTTGGCCTTTTTGAACGGGAGCGGTTGGCTCTACCGTGGCGAAGGCTGCCGTGCTGGCCAGCAACATCGCGCCGGCCAGCAAGGTTATCGAGCCTCTCTTCGGACTGTTCATGTCAGGAACTCCCTTAGCGGTTCGCATCAGAAGCGCCAGATCACGTCGATAAACGCGCGGTGCATGTACGAGTCGACGCCTTTGCCATACGCATCGCCGGGCTTGAACACACCGCCACGCAACCGCACCAAGGCCGAAGGCTCATCGATCGACTGGCTCAAGGAGGCGGGCAGCAGGCCTTGCTTGAAGTACTTGGTGACGACCACGTCCATTTCCTGGCCGAGGTCTTTGTTGCCATCTTCCAGCGGCAGGGACGTGCTGGAGAGCACGGCGCCGGTCACGTCGTCGGTGTCGTTCTGGACGGCGTTGATGCCGTTGCTGCCGACCGGCTTGTTGCCGTCGACGCGCCAGAATTTGTGGTAGATCACACTGGCGTCGTATTCGTCGTTGAGCATCCACGAACCGAACAAGGTTGCGGACTGCATGTTGTTCGTTTCACCACGGAACGCTTCGCCGAAACGGTGAACCCGCGAGCGAGTACCGGTGTAGTTCGAACGGTTGCTTTGCAGGCCGTTCTGTTCGTAATCAGCGCTGGCACGGGCATAAGCTGCACCGACTTGCCATTGCGGATCGAGGCGCAGACGCACGCCCAGGTCAGTGGCCCAGCCATCGACGTTGCCACTGGTTTTGGCTTGTGCCGGTGCGGTGCCCTCGGCGGTCAGCGGGTTGACCGTGTCGCGGTCGCCACTCATGCCGGTGACGCTGCCCCAGTAGTTGACGGTGTTGGTGTTGCGCCAGTTGTAGGCATCGCTGTCGGCGGTGAGGCCGAGCCAGCTGATATCGCCATTCTCTTTCTTGTCCAGAGAATCGGCGGCAACGCCCGGAGTCGGGTAATCGAGCTTGCCGTCATCGTGGGTGTGGTGACCACGAATGCCGACCCAGTTGCCCGGGTTCCACTGGTACGCCGCATCGGCGTAAGCGTGCAGGCGATCCTTGTCCTTGGGCGCGAGTTCGGTGAGGTCGGTGCGGTACTCGCTGAAGCGCTCGGCAACACCGGCGTTGGCGCGCAACAGGGTGGTGTCGAAGGTCCAGTTCAGGGCTTCGATGTTGGTGTCGCGCCATTGGCCGTCGTCATTGCGCAGGCGCTGGCGACCGAGCTTGAGAATCTCGCCGGGGTAGGGCGTAAGGCCGCTGTAACCGACCCAGAACTCGCGCATCGCCAGGTAGTTTTTCTTGCTCTTGCGATCACCGTTGTCGGTGGCCTGGGTGCCGTCGCTGTCGGACTGTTGCAGGGTGTCCGTCTCGATGATGTCGGTGGACGTCACGGCCTGACCCATGGCGTAGCCGCTCCACGCGCCGCTCTCGCCGTAGATCCATGGACGCAGGTCGAGGCCGACGCCATTGACGTCGCCGCCGCTCGCCGTACCGAGGTCAGTGTCGTCTTCGGACTGGGCGGTGACTTTCACGTCAAGGCCGTAGTTCTTGCTTTCAGTCAGGGCCGCCAGGGTCGGGCACGACCACAGCAGGGCGAATGACAGGCCAATACCGGCCTTAACGAATGGATTCAACTTCATAGGGATTCCTCGCCGTCTTCTTCTTCCAGGGCATGCAGTTCCAGCGTGTTCTGGCTCAAGGCACCACGAACGGCCTGTTCTTGTTTCAACAGGCGTTGGGCCTCGGCGAGCTGGGCAGGCGGCAGTTGGGCTTCGAGTGTTTGCGCAAGCTCGGTGGCTTGCGGGGTGTTCTGGGCCTTGGCCAATTGGCTGAAGACATAAGCGTTAAGCGGGTCGGGCCGGGTGCCCTTGCCTTGGGAGAACAGTTGGGCAATGGCGAAGTCGGCGCTGTTCTGGCCGTTACGCGCAGCCTTGAGCAGGTGGTCCAGCGCTTTTTGCGAATAGACCTTGCCCAGGTAACCGCGACGGTAGATCTGGCCGAGGTAGTAATCGGCGGCCACTTCTCTGTCGACGGCTTTCTTGAAATGTTCTTCGGCGACCTTCGCGTCGGCCGGCACCATTTTGCCTTCGTAGTAGAGCTTGCCCAGCAACAGTTCGGCGCGCGGCTGGTCGGCGGCGCGGCCGTTGTCCAGGTACTTCATCATCGTGTCGACGTCACCCAGTTCGGGGAAGTCGTAGAGCAGTTGCGCCAGGCTGACCCAGGAAGCGGGGTAGCCGGGTGCGATGCCTTCGAGCAGCGACTGCGCGGTTTTCTCGTCGGTCGTGCCCAGGGATGCATCGCCCAGCACGCGAGCCACGCTGTCCACCCGCTGGGCGGAAACCGTGCCGCGAGCCTGAGCGGCTTGCATTTGCTTGATCAGCTCGGCCTGTTGCTCTGGCTGGGCTTTTTTCTGATAAACCGTGGCCAGTTCGACGTAGCAGATGTCGGTGGTGTTCAACGCGGCTTTGCAGATCGTTTCCACTTCGTCCAGATGCTGGTCGTAAGTGCCCTGGGTGCGATAGAGCAGCACTTGGGCCAGGCCCGCTTCCGGCTTGCCTTCGGCGCGCCATTGGCTGATCTGCTGTTGCGCGTTGACGTTCGGGAAACTGTGCGGGTATTGCAGGTACAACATCGCCAGCGGGATCAGGGTGTTGCCTTCGCCTGCGGCAGTGGCTTTCTTCAACAGGCCTTCAGCTTCGTGCTGTTCGGCTTCGGTTGAGCCGGGTTTGGCCACCAGCAGACGACCCAGGCGAGCCTGGGCCCGCGGCGAGACGCTGGCCGCGGCGCGATAAGTCGCCTCAGCTTTCTTGATCTGCGCCGGGTCACGGCTGTCGACCTGGATATCGGCGAGGCCAACCTGTGCTTCGCTGTAGCCCAGGTCTGCCAGTTGCTGGTAATTCTGCGCCGCCAGCGTGGTATCACCGCGCTTGAGGGCTTCGTTGGCCAGACGCTGGTCGGGCAGGCCGGCGCATCCGGCCAGGGCAATTGCCATGGCCAGAGTCAGCGGGACTGGCAGGATTCTGAGTGGGCTAGTCACGGGCATGTCCTCTTGTTTTTAACGACCGGCGGCCATGGCTTTATCGATCAGCCAGTTCAGGTTCGGACCACGAGTGCTGTTCACTTCAACCGGACGACCGGCGAATTTGCTGTCCAGCGGCTCGTCAGGCTTGATCAGCACGCGGATGTCGGACGACAGGTCGGCGCTTTTCAGGCTGGTGCTGCTGACGATCGTGCCGCTGCGGGTTTTGTCTTCGCCGGCGATCTGGAAGCTGACGGTGCTGCCTGGCAGCACGTCGCCGAACTGGCGATAGGAGAAGCGCGCTTCAACGTTGGCTTCGCTGTTACGCGGCACCAGTTGGAAGATTACGTCGCCCTTGCTGGCGTACTGGCCGTCGGCGACCATTTGCTGCGCCACGGTGCAATCGCACGGCGACGTCAGGGTGCCGGTCATTTGTTTGCCGAACAGCTCTTCAACCTTGGCCGGTTGCAGTTGGTTATCGTCCAGATGGCCCTTGAGTACGTCGAGCATGCTGGTGCTGAACGTCGCCAGCGGGGCGCCCTTGGCCGCAACGCCGTCGGTTTTCACCAGGCTCTGCACCGTGCCGTCGCGCGGCATGGTGATGTTCATGCCCGCCACGCTGACCAAACCGGCCTGGGCGTGGCTGACGAAGTACATGCCGTACACCGACTTGAAAATGAAGCCGAATGCTGTCAGACCGACGAGGAATATCGCGAAGCTGAAGGTCACGGCACGCAGACGACCGAACGGAGTCATGCCGTGGCCGCCATCCTTGACCTTGCGCGCCTTGGTGAAGTTGTCGCGTTGCAGGGTGGCCAGCACTTCACCCATGGTGACGATGTCGCCGGCCAGGTGAGAAGTGATCAGGTGGCGCAGGGTGGAAATGTCCTGAGATTCGAGGTTCTGGAACTGGCAACCGGTACGACCGGTTTCGCGGTCGTGGGAGCGCACCAGTAACTCGACGTCCATGGCCAGGCCGAGGTTATCGATAACGAACTGCAGGCGAGCCTTGTACACATCGCCGATCTTCAATGGCAGCGGACCGGCGTTGAAAGCCAGGCCGCCAGCGGAGAGGTCGATGACCCGAGCTTCGACCGGGGTCCGGTCAGGACCGAAGAAACGCAGCTTGGCCGGAATTTTTACTCGGGCGTGTTGGCGCTGGGCTTCTGATTCATGCACTACGTTGGCGTTGACGGCGGTATTCATATGGACGATTTCCTAGTTAATTCAGGCGAGTTCGGTCAGACCATCAGCAGCAGCACAGCAACAAAGATGCTGCCGGCGGAGAAGGTCATGGTCCGAGACGACCAAGTGTTGAACCAACCTTGAAAGCTGGCGAGATCACGGGTCAGGGAAGTGGGCTGGCGAGTCCAGGACTGTCGGTCGAGGCGGAAGAACACGTAGATCTTCACCAGCGCGCCAACGATCTGGTTGTAATAGAGAATCGCCGGGTAGGCCGGGCCGATCGTGTGACCGGACAAAGACAGCAGCACGGTCAGGATCAGGCGGGTAATGCCGATCCACAGCAGGTAAACCAGGATGAACGCGGCGCCGTATTTGAAGGTGGCAATGAGCGCGACGGTCAGACCCAGCAGCGACGTCCACATCGACACACGCTGGTCGAACAGCACCACCGAAGTGAACAGGCCGAGACGTTTCATCCCCAGGCCCAAGGCGCGGGAGTTCTGCCGCAGGTTGTTGCCGTACCAGCGGAACATCAGTTTGCGACTGGCCTTGATGAAGCTTTTTTCCGGCGGATGTTCCACGGTGTGAATGGCGGCGTCCGGCACATAAAACGTGTCGTAGCCCAGGCGCATCAAGCTGAACCAGCTCGACTTGTCATCACCGGTGAGGAATTTGAAGCGACCCAGGCGCCAGTGTTGCAGCGAGTCGCTTTCCACGTCGGCGATGAAATCTGGGTTGGTCACCACAGTGGCGCGGAATACCGACATCCGCCCGGTCATGGTCAGCACGCGCTTGGACAGGGCCATCGAGCACATGTTGATGTGGCGCTGGGCGAAGCGCAGTTTGTGCCACTCGCTCATGATGTAGCCGCCGCGCACTTCGCAGAACTCGTTGGTGGTCAGGCCGCCGACATTGCCGAACAGCTGGAACCACGGCACGGTCTTGAGCACGACGCCTTCGGCGAGCACAGTGTCGCCATCGATCACTGCAACCACTGCGCGGTCGTCCGGCAGGTGGCGGGAGATGGCGCGGAAACCGTAAGCCAGGCCATCGCGCTTGCCGGTGCCGGGAATGCGCACGAAGTCGAGCTTTACGCGAGCCGGTGGGTTCATTTTGGCCCAAAGGCTTTTCACCAGCTTCTCATCGGACATTTCCACGATGGAGCAGACCATGGTGGTCGGCAGGCCGCAGTCGATCGCTTCGCGAATCACCGAGGCGTAGACCTGGGCGGTGGTCAGCGCGTCGATACGAAAACTGGTGACCATCAGAAACACATGGGACGGGTCTGCCGCTTTACCCAGCTTGCGCACTTTGCGCCGCAGGTGCGGGTAGACCACGTACAGAAACAGCATGCCGCGCAGAAAGTGCGTAGCACCCATCGAGTAGCGCCAGATACCGACGATACCGATCAGGAGGATGAAGTCCTTCGACTCGGCGTCGAACGTGGACGCAGGCAACGCCATGGCGATGCCCATCAAAATACTTAAGTAAAACAGCCAACCGGCGACCTGAAGTAGGCCGTGCTTTAGCCTGTGCATAATCTGCATCCGTCTCTATCTCGGGCGAGCCTGTGGGGTGGCCCGATGGGGTTAAGGCAGGCGAAAAAGCCGGGAGGGTTTGCTGGCGATGTGAGCCCCCGCAAACCCTCCCGATGCCGCTTGTTACCAGCAGATGCCTTCAGTCCGGCCACTCACGCTGGTGGCTTGGGACATGAAACCGACCAGGTCGATCACTTGCTTGCCGTGTGGAGCGTTCTGCGCCAGGGCGCGGAATTTCTCGTCACGGTTGCCGAGGATGATCACGTCGGAATTGTTGATCACGTCGTCGAAATTGGAATTGAGCAAGGACGAGACGTGAGGGATCTTCGACTCGATGTAATCCTTGTTCGCACCGTGGACACGGGCGTATTCGACGTTGGTGTCGTAGATGCTCAGGTCGTAGCCCTTGCCGATCAGCATTTCCGCCAGATCAACCAGCGGGCTTTCGCGCAGGTCGTCAGTACCGGCCTTGAAGCTCAGACCCAGCAGGGCGACTTTGCGTTTGCCGTGGCTGGTGACGATGTCGAAGGCGTTCTGCACCTGGGACTCGTTACTGCGCATCAACGAGTTGAGCAGCGGTGCTTCCACGTCCAGGGAGCCGGCGCGGTAGGTCAGGGCGCGAACGTCCTTCGGCAGGCAGGAACCGCCGAACGCGAAACCAGGGCGCATGTAGTACTGGGACAGGTTCAACGTCTTGTCCTGGCAGACCACTTCCATCACTTCGCGACCATCGACGCCGACGGCCTTGGCGATGTTGCCGATCTCGTTGGCGAAGGTCACCTTGGTGGCGTGCCACACGTTGCAGGTGTACTTGATCATCTCGGCCACTGCGATGTCCTTGCGGATGATCGGAGCGTCGAGTTCTTCGTACAGCGATTGCAGAACGTCACCCGAAGCTTTGTCGAACTCGCCGATGACGGTCATTGGCGGCAGGTCGTAGTCGGCGATCGCGGTGCTTTCACGCAGGAACTCAGGGTTCACCGCAACACCGAAGTCGACGCCGGCTTTCTTGCCGGAGCAGTCTTCGAGGATCGGGATCACTACGTTTGCCACAGTGCCTGGCAGTACGGTGCTGCGAACCACGATGGTGTGACGGGTGGTCTTGTCACGCAGGACAAAACCGATCTCGCGGCACACGGCTTCGATGTAGTTCAGTTCCAGATCGCCGTTCTTCTTGCTCGGCGTGCCGACGCAGATCATCGACAGGTCGGTGTCGCGAATCGCCTCGGCGAAGTTGGTCGTGCCGCGCAATTTGCCCGTCTCGATACCCTTCTGCAGAAGCTCGCCCAGACCCGGTTCAACGATCGGCGATTTACCGGCGTTGATCATATCGATTTTGTCTTTGGCAACATCGACGCCAACGACGTCATGGCCCCGTGCAGACAGGCAGCCGGCACATACTGCGCCGACGTAACCCAAACCAAATATGCTGATGCGCATCGCAATTACCTCTGTGTTTATCAAGCCATTACATGGCCGGAGTTAATGGTGTTCAGCGGTTATAGTGCACTCGGAAGTGCGCCTTAAAGGCGTCACAATGCCGCGTGCAGGCATATAAGTTCCGAGTGTCTAAATAAGTTCACTCAAGATGTGCGCAACTAGGCTTTTATTGTTATGGCGTGCCCTGTTATGCAGCTGATCTTCTAATCAGAAGACCTTCGTGCAAAGGTCTTGCGCGCTCAATGCCAGGCCAGAAGCCCGTAAATCAAGCGGTTGGGTGCTCAGGTGAGCACGTTTATAGGGGCGCAGCCTTGGCCTTGTAGGGGATATTTATGATGTTTACCTCCTGTCCTTCATGTGTTGCCCAAATCAGGGATCAGTAAGCAGAAGTTAATGTGACAACTTTGCTATGTGAATCTCTTCTCTGTGTAAGTTATCTCGTACAAGCTCAGAGAGAATGGTTACCGGTGGTATGAGCGACGCATTTGGACATAGTTCCTGTCCGTCCATCGCGAATTCTGAAATTTCTTGAAATATTGAAAAAGATGGCACTGCTTTCATATTGATAGCAACGCCTGTTTCGCCCTTGATACATAGGGTTATTGTCGGTTTAGATGGTTATTTGCCACTACTGATAAAAAAATTAAGTGCCACTACTGAAAAGAATCAACAAAGTCGAGTGAAGCTAAAGTTAGAAAATCGAGTGATTGATTTTTGACGTCAGTAGAGTGACGAATGGGGCGGGGAATTGTTGGACGATTGGACGTGGCGCACGACCCATTAATAAGGCGTGCGCCAACCGGGTGTTTACTCGGGGGCGTGATCGCGCAGGAACACCAGATTGTCCGGTTTAGACTGCTCGGCGCTATAGCGATAACCTTGTACGTCGAACTCTTTGAGGGCTTGCGGGTCGTTGATGCGCTCTTCAATGACGAAGCGAGTCATCATGCCGCGGGCCTTCTTCGCGTAGAAGCTGATGATCTTGTACTGGCCGTTCTTCAAATCCTTGAATTCGGTATTGATGATGCGCGCGTTCAGGGCGTTGCGTTTGACCGCCGAGAAGTACTCGTTGGAGGCCAGGTTAAGCAGCACGTCATCGCCTTGATCGGCCAGGGCTTCGTTCAGCCATTCGCTGATCCGTGTGCCCCAGAAGGCATACAAGTCCTTGCCACGGGCATTCGCCAGTTTGGTGCCCATCTCCAGTCGATACGGCTGCATCAGGTCCAGTGGGCGCAGCAGGCCGTACAGGCCGGACAACATGCGCAAGTGCTGCTGGGCGTAATCGAAATCGGCCTCGCTGAAGGTTTGAGCATTCAACCCGGTATAGACGTCGCCCTTGAATGCCAGCAGTGCCTGCTTGGCATTTTCCGGAGTGAACGCGGGCGTCCAACTGCCGAAACGCGCGGCGTTGAGCCCGCCGATCTTGTCGGAGACGTGCATCAACTCGCTGATCTGCGCAGGGGCCAGCTCGCGCAATTGCAGGATCAGCTCCTGGGAATGGTCGAGGTATTGTGGCTGGGTGAAGCGCTGGGTCGCCGGCGGTGTTTCGTAATCGAGGGTCTTGGCGGGGGAAATCACCATCAGCATGAAGTCGTCTCCTTTAATCGTGGGGGCGATTCTAGGGGGTTGTCCGTGTTGACTCCAGCTATGAGCGTCATAGGTGATCGGTGGTGCCATGGAACAAGATCGCAGCCTCGCTCCGCTCGACAGCTCCTACTGTGCGCGTACATCTGGAGCTGTCGAGCGAAGCGAGGCTGCGATCTTTTGATCTTCCCGCGATATAGTGCCGCGCGGGTTTTGTTATGGAGACATCCCATTGCGTATCGTTTTTCTATTCTCGGCCTGGCTGTTGAGCTTTGGTGCCATGGCGGCGTCGGGCGATGTGGCGACGCTTGATCGCAGCACCTGGCCTGAACAGCTCAACAGCCCGACCCTGTTTGATGTGGCATCACGGGCCGAGATCCTAATGTTTTCTCGCGTCCTGTTGGCCAGCGAATCCCTGGATGAAGTGAGCCTTGCCCAGCGCCTGGGGTTGCGCACGGTCAATCTGGAATCGATCAACAACCTGCGCCAGCGCATGTGGCAGCGACTGCTTACCAACTACAACTACGCCCAGCAGAGCTGCGATCAGGATGCCTCCTTCTGTTTCCTGGTCGAGGACATGGACACCCTGCGCCAGCAAGCCGCCAAGTTTCAGGTCAGCGATGAGAGCTACTACATAAAGTGGGCCGAGCCGAGCCGACTGTTCCACGCCCAGTACCTGGACGAGCAATTGCGCAAGGCAGCGCTGTTTCCGCAAACCAGCAGCGAAGTCGATCGTTTTGGCGACTATGAGCGCAACGGCGATCAGATGCATGACCGGCTGTTTTTGCTGACTTTCGACAGTGCCGCCAATACCGCGCCGGATAACACCGCCTGGGCCACGGAATACCTGCGCAAGTCGAACATGAGCGGCACGTTCTTCGTCCTCGGCAAGGACATCCAGGCCCGTCTGGCCGATCGTTCGGTAGCCAGCCTGCAAGCGACGTACTCGAAGCAGTGCATTGGCGCGCAAGGCTGGGAGTTTCGCTCCCACAGCCACTGGCAGGACTGGCAGGACTCGGTGCGACGCAGCGTCGATCTGGTCAAAAGCAAACTGCCCGAGAACTACGTGCCATTGTTTCGGCCGCCCGATGGTCAGCGTCGGTCTGATGCTGAAGGATTCTTCAAATCCCAAGGCTTGCAGGTGGCGCTGTGGGATATCGATGCCCAGGACGGTGCCGGCAAGCTAAAAGCCAATCAGAGCGCGCAACGGGTGTTGAGCCTGATGCTGTTGTGGCGCCACGGGGTGATCAACTTCAACGTGAAGCAGGATGCGCTGAAAACGGCAATGCCCTGGCTCATCACGCAAACGGCGCAAAGCGGAATCGGCTGGGAAGACTGTCAGGACGCGTTTCGCTGAAAACGGCGAAAGGCCGTAAACACTGGGCGATGAGTGATTTTTGGCGAGAATTCGATGCAGGCGGACTTCCGACTTTAACGGGATGATGGCAATCCGCCTAGTGCTATTGGTCACTCTGAAAAATAAACTTCAAAAAAACGTCAAAGTACTTTTTTCTGTCACAGGTTTTGGAGTATTACGAAGACAGACCGCCGAAACCTGCAGACAGGTGGCGTCTTCCAAGACCCAGCTTGATGCAGTTCACTTGCGTCCGCTCTTTGTCGGTAGTGCGGGGTGAATTCGGTGGCCACTTCGAGGCGCAGCACTGTCACGGTATTGCGTCGACTGGCTCCCACAAAGGTGACCGAGTATGGATGATCACGGACGTAGTTCTTCCTCCAACCAGCCAATCCTTTATGTACTCGATACCAACGTATTGATTCACGATCCAAACGCCCTGCTTAACTTCGAAGAACACCACGTCGCCATCCCGATGACCGTGCTTGAGGAGCTCGACAAGCTCAAGAGCGGGCATCACAGCGTGGCTGCGGAATGCCGACAGGCGATTCGCCTGATCGACAAGACTCTGGGCGATGCCAGCCCCGAAGATGTCGAACTCGGTGTGCCGATCCAGCGCGGCAAGAGTGGGCCCAAGGGTTTGCTGTCAATTTTGATGAGCAAACGTGCCGAACCGAACATCATTCTGCCTGAGCACCTGAACGACAACATCATCATCAACCAGTTGATCGACCTGCACGCGCGCGAACCAAAGCTGCCCGTGGTGCTGGTCACCAAAGACATCAACATGCGCCTCAAGGCCCGGGCTTGCGGGATTGCGGCCGAGGACTACAGCACCGACCAACTGGTTGACGACGTGTCGCTGCTGCCCAACGGTTATCACAACATGACCGGCTCCTTCTGGGACCGTGTGAGGAATGTCGACACCCGTCAGGATCATGGCCGCACCTGGCACCAAGTGCAGTTGATCGACAACCTGCCGGCGGTGCACATCAACGAGTTCATCATCGACGAACAGGGTTTTGTCGGCTGGATCAAGGAGATCGAGGAAGACAAGCTGCTGATTCTCGACCTGCATCAGGAACCCCTGTTGCACCAGGAAGCCTGGGGCCTGAAACCGCGGGACATCTATCAAAGCCTGGCGCTGTACGCCTTGCTCGATCCGGATATCCACCTGGTCAACCTGACCGGGGCAGCAGGTTCCGGTAAAACCATTCTCGCACTGGCGGCGGCGATCGAGCAGACCATGGTCAGCAAACGTTATCGCCGGATCATCGCGACCCGTAGCGTGCAGGGCCTGGATCAGGAAATCGGTTTCCTGCCCGGCACTGAAGCGGAAAAAATGGAGCCTTGGCTGGGCGCCATCACCGACAACCTCGAAGCCTTGCACATGGATGACGAAAACACCCATGGCAGTGTCGATTACATCCTCAGCAAAGTGCCGTTGCAGTTCAAATCCCTCAACTACATTCGAGGCCGCAGCTTCCAGCAGAGTCTGATCCTGATCGATGAGTGCCAGAACCTCACGCCGCACCAGATGAAAACCATCATCACTCGTGCCGGCGCCGGTTCCAAAGTGGTGTGCCTGGGTAACCTGGCGCAGATCGACACCCCTTACCTGTCCGCGACCAGTTCCGGGCTGACGTACCTGACAGAGCGCTTCAAGGATTTCCCCAACGGTGTGCACATCACCCTGCAAGGGGTGCCACGTTCGATTCTGGCTGAATACGCCGAATCGCATTTGTAAACCCTCACCAAAACCGGGCCGCCTCACAGGCCGCCCGGTTTTTTATGCCCAACACATAACCCTGTGGGAGCGGGCTTGCTCGCGAAGACGGCGGCACATCCGACATCAATGCGACTGACACACCGCATTCGCGAGCAAGCCCGCACACATTGGGTTTGTGGTGATCGGATAATCTTGCGTGCGGAATTTTGACCCACAGGTTTACAATCGGTGCTCCTGATCAGGAGTATCCCTGTGCTGACTCATCTCGATTCCCAAGGTCGCGCCAATATGGTCGACGTCACTGAAAAAGCCGTGACGTTCCGTGAAGCAACGGCCCAAGCCCTCGTGCGCATGCTGCCCGAAACCCTGCAGATGATCGTCAGCGGCGGTCACCCCAAGGGTGATGTGTTCGCCGTGGCGCGTATCGCTGGCATTCAGGCCGCGAAGAAAACCAGCGATCTGATCCCTCTGTGCCATCCGCTGCTGCTCACCGGCGTCAAGGTCGAACTCAATGCCGAAGGCGACGACACCGTGCGCATCGTCGCGCGCTGCAAGTTGTCCGGGCAGACCGGCGTAGAGATGGAAGCCCTGACTGCTGCCAGCGTCGCGGCGCTGACTATCTACGACATGTGCAAAGCTGTGGATCGCGGCATGACCATCGAAAGCGTGCGCCTGCTGGAGAAACTCGGCGGCAAGAGCGGCCATTTCCAGGCGGATCAGCCATGAACCTCACCGTAAAGTTTTTTGCCCGTTACCGTGAAGCGCTCGGCGTGGACTCGGTGAAGGTTGAAGGTGATTTCGCTACGGTCGACGATGTGCGTGCGCTGCTGGCCCAGCGTGAGGGTGCCGATGTGCTGAGCGAACAGAACCTGATGTGCGCCCGCAACGAAGACCTGTGCCAGCTCGATGAGCCGGTGAGCGATGGCGATGAAGTGGCATTTTTCCCGACTGTGACCGGAGGCTGAGCCATGGCGATTCGCGTGCAATCCACGGCGTTCGATCCGGGTGCTGAAGTCAACGCCATGCACGCCGCCAATGTGGGCGTTGGGGCGGTGGTGAGTTTTGTCGGCTATGTTCGCGACTTCAATGACGGACTCGACGTCGCCGGGATGTTCCTTGAGCACTACCCGGGCATGACTGAAAAAGCCCTCGCCAAGATCGCCACAGAGGCCGAGCAGCGCTGGCCGCTGCTCAAACTTGAAGTGCTGCATCGCATCGGTGCCCTGGAACCGGGTGAGCCGATCGTCTTCGTCGGCGCCGCCAGCGCCCACCGCCAGGCCGCGTTCGATGCCTGCGCCTTTGTCATGGACTACCTGAAAACCCGCGCACCGTTCTGGAAGAAAGAAAACACCCCTGACGGGTCGCGTTGGGTTGAAGGGCGCGACAGTGATCATGCGGCGGCGGATCGCTGGAAGCAGTAAACAGCCAGTAAGTTCTTCATTGACTGTCAGTCCGCCTTGCTCGCGAAGAGGCCATCTGCATCACCCCATTTCCCACTGATTGACCTCCCGACCATCGGCGGCCACATCTTCAAGAACCCCGATTGACGGCCTATACATAAAAGTCCAGTATGGAATTATAAGTACAAAAAAGCGCTTCCCCGTTTCTGCTCATTCTTCTGTCTTGCCAAACCAACAACAACCCGCGAGAGAACGAACATGAAGAAATTCCCCCTCATCACCGGTCTGGCTCTGAGCCTGTTGGCGTGCAGCAGCCTGTCCGCCGCCGATAAAACCCTGCGCATCGGTATCGAAGCGGCTTATCCGCCGTTCGCGTCCAAAACCGATAAAGGTGAGATTGTCGGGTTCGACTACGACATCGGCAGTGCCCTGTGCGCGCAGATGAAGGTCAAGTGCGTTTGGGTCGAAGGTGAGTTCGACGGTCTGATTCCTTCCCTTAAAGTGAAGAAAATCGACATGGCGCTGTCGTCCATGACCATCAACGAAGACCGCAAGAAGTCGGTGGATTTCACCCACAAGTACTATTTCACCTCATCGCGTCTGGTGATGAAGGACGGTGCGGTCGTGGATGACCAGTACGCCAGCCTCAAGGGCAAGACTGTTGGTGTGCAGCGCGCCACCACTACCGACCGTTATGCCACTGAGGTTTTTGAACCGAAGGGTATCAACGTCAAGCGTTACGGCAACAACGAAGAGATCTACATGGATCTGGCTGCCGGTCGCCTCGATGCCATTTTTGCCGATACCATCCCGCTGAATGACTTCCTGACGATGCCGCGTGGAAAGGGTTATGCCTTTGTCGGGCCGGAGCTCAAGGATCCGAAATACGTGGGCGAGGGCGCCGGGATCGCGGTGCGCAAGGGCAACACTGAGTTGGTCTCCGAGCTGAACACGGCCATCGACGGCATTCGCGCCAGTGGCGAGTACCAGAAGATTTCAGAGAAGTACTTCAAGTCTGATATCTACGGCGATTGATCAATTGCTGGCGGGGGCTTTCTCACGAAAGCCTCTGCGCGGTTCCGATTCCTGAAAAACGCTTGAAAGTTAATCCCTTCTTAACCGGCTTGTCGTCTATTCCCCGATACCCCGATGTGCGCGCCGGACTCTCAAAGGTCAGGGCCAGCGTGTAGACTTCTGGGCAATCGATATTTAGAAGGGAAACGCAATGAGCGAGGAAACGATGCGGTTGGGCCGTGAACGGCGCTATCTGGTGTTGCTGGGCTTCATCTGCCTGGGGCTGATCGGTGGCGCGATGTACATGCAAATTGTTCTGGGCGAGGCGCCATGCCCGCTGTGCATCCTGCAACGTTATGCGTTGCTGCTGATTGCGCTCTTCGCGTTCATCGGCGCGGCCATGCGCACCCGGCGCAGCATCACGGTATTTGAAACCCTGGTGGTGATCTGCGCCATTGCAGGCGTCGGGGTGGCCGGGCATCACGTCTATACCCAGTTCTATCCGGCGGTCAGCTGCGGCATCGATGTACTGCAACCGATAGTGGACGGTTTGCCACTGGCGAAGATCTTCCCGCTGGGCTTCCAGGTCGACGGCTTCTGCTCCACGCCGTACCCGCCGATCCTCGGTCTGTCGCTTGCACAATGGGCGCTGCTAGCCTTTGTGCTAATCGTGGTGCTGGTGCCGCTGCTCACTTCGCGTAATCGCAAAGCCCTGCGCTGAAGTCATCCGCCGCATCGCTGCCACACAAAAAAACGCCCCGGCCCTCGTTGAGGGGGTCGGGGCGTTTTGCATTTCAGGGCGCAGGTAAAATGACCTTGATGCGCGACAAGTATGGGTGCGGCACGTGTGCGACATGTTGTCACAGCGGGAGTGTCGCAAGGCATTACAGGGCGCCGAATTGGTACATGGCTACGCAACAAAATTGGCCTGTTTTAGCGTCTGGCAACTTCAGCCTCAAAAATCCGGAACAGGCAGTTTTAACAGGCCTTGGCGAATCGCCGAAGCCCTTGTCACATGGGGGTTTTGGCAGGGTCGAAGGAGGGCGCAGAGCCTTCGATACTGTCTGAACTGCCTGAGGTAGACCTACAATTTTTGGTGTTTTTGTTGAGAATGAATTTCGATACCATGGCGCACTTTTGCAAATACCGTTAATGATTGTTGCTGGAATGGATAAGAATTATTTCTGGATGAGACATGGTTTATAAAACGTTACATATCTACAATCGCCCGCACTGAATTCCCGGCACTGCTCATCCCTGAGCAGGAATAGGGCGTCGAGAGGCTCTTTGGCTTCATGCGACTCCCAGGTGTCGGTGCCTTCCAATTATCCGCACCAAATGGAATTGGTCTGTAACAAGGCCTTTGACCACGAATTCGAATAAGAACTCAACGCTAGCCCAGGATTTGTCGAACAGCGTCTGACGCGCGACGGGCAGCCACTTATTCAATCCAAGAAAAATGCCAACCCTTGGCAGGGCGAAGTGTTGGCGATCAAAACCCAACTGCATTGCGCAAGCTGCTTTAGAGGTCGTGAGATGAGTAAAAACAGGTACCCCAGACTACTAGGCTTATTGCCGCTGATCGGCACGTTGTTGCTGTCAGGCTGCAACATGACCTTGCTCGATCCCAAGGGCCAGGTCGGCCTGGACGAGCGAAACCTGATCATCACCGCAACGCTGCTGATGCTGTTGGTCGTGGTTCCGGTCATCGTCATGACCTTCCTGTTCGCCTGGAAATACCGCGCGTCCAACACCGACGCCGTCTACACGCCGAAATGGTCGCACTCCACCAAGATCGAAATCGCGGTGTGGGCTGTTCCAGTGCTGATCATCATTGCCCTGGGTTATGTCACCTACAAGTCGACCCACGCCTTGGATCCTTACAAGCCGCTGGAATCCGACGTCAAGCCGATCACCATTGAAGTAGTCGCGCTGGACTGGAAGTGGATGTTCATCTATCCAGAGCAAGGCATCGCCACCGTCAACAAGATCGTGTTCCCGGCGCACACGCCGATCAACTTCAAGGTGACTTCGGACTCCGTGATGAACTCGTTCTTCATCCCGGCCCTGGGCGGCCAGATCTACGCGATGGCCGGCATGCAGACCAAACTGCACCTGATCGCCAACCAGAACGCTGAAATGGACGGTATCTCCGCCAACTACAGCGGCGCTGGTTTCACCGGCATGAAATTCAAAGCTATCGCCACCTCTCAGGAAGATTTCGACGCCTGGGTCAGCGAAGTCAAAAAGGCACCTAAACAGCTTGAAAAAGCTGAATACGAAGCCCTTTCCAAGCCAAGCCAGAACAACCCAGTCGAGCTCTACTCCTCGGTCACGCCGAACCTGTTCCAGATCATCGTCGACAAGTACGAAGGCATGAAACCGGGCAAGCCGATGCACCACGAGAAGAAAGAGCACGAAATGGCCGCCATGGAAGGGATGGACATGAGTTCGCATTCAGCTGCCGGGGCAGAGGAGTAAACGATGTTTGGTAAATTAAGTTGGGAAGCGGTCCCGTTCCACGAACCGATCGTGATGATAACCATCGCCATGATCGCGCTCGGTGGTCTGGCGCTGTTCGCTGCAATCACCTATTTCAAGAAGTGGACCTATCTGTGGTCCGAGTGGCTGACCTCGGTCGACCACAAGAAAATCGGCGTGATGTACATCATCGTTGCCATGGTCATGCTGCTGCGCGGTTTTGCCGACGCCATCATGATGCGTACCCAGTTGGCCATGGCCACCGAGGGTTCGCCTGGCTACCTGCCGCCTGAACACTATGACCAGATCTTCACCGCTCACGGTGTGATCATGATCATCTTCATGGCGATGCCATTCTTCACAGGCTTAATGAACCTTGCAGTGCCGCTGCAGATCGGCGCGCGTGACGTGGCCTACCCGTTCCTGAACTCCCTGAGCTTCTGGCTGCTGGTGTCGGGCGTGGTGCTGATCAACCTGTCCCTGGGCGTCGGCGAATTCGCCAAGACCGGCTGGGTTGCCTATCCGCCGCTGTCGGGCCTGCAATACAGCCCGGGCGTGGGGATGGATTACTACATCTGGGCGCTACAGCTATCCGGGTTGGGTACGACGCTGACGGGGGTCAACTTCCTGGCCACCGTGCTGAAAATGCGTACCCCGGGCATGAAGCTGATGGACATGCCGATCTTCACCTGGACCTGCACCTGGGCCAACGTCCTGATCGTGGCCTCGTTCCCGATCCTGACCGCTACCCTGGCACTGCTGACGCTTGACCGTTACATGGATTTCCACATTTTCACCAATGAACTTGGTGGCAATCCGATGATGTACGTCAACCTGTTCTGGGCCTGGGGTCACCCCGAGGTTTACATCCTGATTCTGCCGGCGTTCGGGATCTTCTCCGAAGTCATCTCGACCTTCACCGGCAAGCGTCTGTTCGGCCACCACTCGATGGTCTACGCATCGGGCGCGATCTCGATCCTGGGCTTCATGGTCTGGCTGCACCACTTCTTCACCATGGGTTCGGGTGCCAGCGTCAACGCCTTCTTCGGTCTGGCGACGATGCTGATTTCGATCCCGACGGGGGTGAAGCTATTCAACTGGCTGTTCACCATTTACCAAGGGCGTCTGCGTTTCACCAGCCAGGTTCTGTGGACCCTGGGCTTCATGGTGACCTTCGCCATCGGCGGCATGACCGGCGTACTGCTGGCCATTCCGGGTGCGGACTTCGTCCTGCACAACAGCCTGTTCGTGATCGCTCACTTCCACAACGTGATCATCGGCGGCGCGGTATTCGGCTACATCGCAGGCTTCAGCTTCTACTTCCCTAAAGCGTTCGGCTTCAAGCTGCACGAAGGTTGGGGCAAGGCAGCGTTCTGGTTCTGGATCTCGGGCTTCTTCGTCGCGTTCATGCCGCTCTATGCACTGGGCTTCATGGGCATGACCCGTCGTCTGAACGCCACCACCAACCCTGAGTGGGTGCCGTACCTGTACGTCGCCATGTTCGGTGCGGTGATGATCGCGGTCGGTATCGCCTGCCAGCTGATTCAGCTGTACGTCAGCGTGCGTGATCGCAACAAGCCGGAAAACATGTGCGAACACGGTGACCCGTGGAATGCACACACGTTGGAATGGTCGACCTCGTCGCCACCACCGTTCTACAACTTTGCCGTGCTGCCAAAAGCGGAAACCATCGATCCGTTCACCGAAGCCAAGGAAAACGGTACCGCGTACAAGGCTCCGGCCAAGTACGAACCGATCCACATGCCAAACAACACCGCGACCGGTGTGGTCATGGGGGCTCTGTTGACCGTGTTCGGTTTCGCGATGATCTGGCACATCTGGTGGTTGGCCATCGTTGGTCTGGTTGGCACCGTGGTCTACTTCGTGATCCACGCTGCACGTGATGATCAAGGCTACATGGTGCCGGTCGACGTGATCGAGCGCATCGAAGCCGAGCAGCACAAGCGTCTGGTAGCGGCCGGGAAAGTTCCAGCCACCGCCACCCGTGTTGAAACCTCGTTGGAACAGGCTTAAACCATGTCGAACTTAGTGACCACTGCTGGACACGCCCATGGCACGGACCATGGGCACGACGACCATCACCACGACTCGGGCGAGATGACCGTATTCGGTTTCTGGCTCTACCTGATGACCGACTGCATTCTGTTTGCGTCGATCTTCGCGGCGTACGCGGTACTGGTTAACAACGTAGCGGGTGGCCCGTCGGGCCACGACATCTTCGAGCTGCCATACGTACTGGGCGAAACCGCTCTGCTGCTGTTCAGTTCGATCACCTACGGCTTCGCCATGCTGGCGTTGTTCAAGGGCAAGAAGAACCAGGTCCTGGGCTGGCTGGGCATGACCTTCCTGTTCGGTGCCGGCTTCATCGGCATGGAGATCAACGAGTTCCACGTGTTGATTTCCGAAGGCTACGGCCCTAGCCGCAGCGGCTTCCTGTCCGGGTTCTTCACCCTGGTCGGCACCCACGGTCTGCACGTGACCAGCGGTCTGATCTGGATGGCGATCATGATGTATCAGGTGCAGAAAAATGGCCTGACGGCGACCAACAAGACCCGTCTGAGCTGCCTGAGCCTGTTCTGGCACTTCCTGGACGTGGTGTGGATCTGCGTATTCACCGTTGTTTATCTGATGGGGACTATGTAAATGGCTAACGCTCATTCCCACGATAGCCACGACGCCGGCCACGGCAGCGTCAAGTCCTATGCTATCGGTTTCATCCTGTCGGTGATCCTGACCGTCATTCCTTTCGGTCTGGTGATGTACCCATCGCTGCCGAAAGCCCTGACCCTGTGGATCGTACTGGCCTTCGCAGTCATCCAGGTGCTGGTGCACCTGGTGTACTTCCTCCACCTGGACCGTTCGGCCGCGCAGCGTAACAACGTGATTGCGTTTGTTTTCGCCGCGATCGTGATTGTCCTGCTGGTTGGCCTGTCGTTGTGGATCATGTTCAGCATCCACACCAACATGATGGCGCACTGAGGAAAGTCCGGATGTCCTTTAAGCACTTTATCCAAATCACCAAACCGGGGATCATTTTCGGTAACGTGCTTTCTGTGGCGGGCGGATTTTTCCTGGCCTCGAAAGGGCATGTCGATCTGGCCATTTTCCTGGCCGCCATGATCGGCACGTCGCTGGTGGTGGCTTCCGGTTGCGTGTTCAACAACTGCATCGACCGCGACATCGACCTGAAGATGGAACGCACCAAGAACCGGGCACTGGTCCAGGGCTTGATCTCCCTGAAACTGGCCCTGGCTTTTGCGACCGTCCTGGGTGTTTTCGGCGTTGCACTGTTGTACAAAGTGGCCAACCCGTTGGCCGCGTTGTTCGCGGTGATCGGCTTTGTCATCTACGTCGGCTTCTACAGCCTGTACCTCAAGCGCAAGTCGGTTCACGGCACGCTGGTGGGCAGTCTGTCGGGCGCCATGCCGCCGGTGATTGGCTACGTGGCTGTGACAAACAGCTTCGACATGGCCGCACTGACGTTGCTGGTGATGTTCAGCCTGTGGCAGATGCCGCATTCCTACGCCATCGCGATCTTCCGCTTCAACGATTACCTGGCCGCATCGATTCCGGTGTTGCCAGTGAAGCGCGGGATTCAAGTGGCGAAGAAGCACATCCTGCTCTACATCCTGGCGTTCCTCGTGGCGACCTTGATGCTGACCTTCAGCGGCTACGCCGGCATGAGCTACCTCGCCGTCGCCGCGGCCATGGGCATGTACTGGTTGTACATGGCCTGGACCGGCTACAAGGCAGTGGATGACACGGTCTGGGCACGCAAGCTGTTCGTGTTCTCGATCTTCACCATTACCGCGTTGAGCGTGATGATGTCGCTGGACTTTAAAGTGCCAAGTGAGCTGTTGCTGACGTACGCGCCTTAAGATTCATACGCTGCAAAGAAAAGCCCCGCCTTCGTGAGAAGCGCGGGGCTTTTTGTTGGTCGGGCTTACACAAGAATCTTCCCACAGGGTTTTCAGGTTGTCGGTCGGAAGTCGCCTCCCTAACCTTCTGACGCTGCCAATACAGCGGCGATATTTGTTAGGCGCCGCGCCACACCCCAACAGTGTTAGAGGTTCGAAAATGGAACTGCCGGACGCAATCACCCCCTGCGTGAATACGAGCAAGGCATTGGGGCAGGCTTTGATTTCGATGTTCAAATCCGTCGAAGCGGAACTGGTACTTGAGAGCGCAGAACCTGGGGCGGTCAAAATTATCGTGTTCGGTGGCTGCGCAGTTCACCTTTATACAAATCATCGTGTTTCCACGGACGTCGATGCCGAGATCTATGAGGCGAATGTCCCGGAAGCTCTTCACCTTCAAACCATGCTCGCGGAGATACCTGAGCAATTTGTCGATGAGCGATCCGGTCGATTGATGGAGTTGAACTATGACCTTCAATACAACACAAGCTTTGGCCCAATTCACGAGGACTACTGGGAGCGGAGCCTTCCTCTTATGGAGTTTCCGATCGAATCTCCTTTGCACGTCCACATTGCCGCACCTATCGCCATTGCCATCTCTAAGCTGGGTAGAGCTACCGAACAGGACATCGGCGATATCATGGCGCTTCTCAGGGGGGGCTTCATACTGAGCACCGAGCTCCATCGACTGGCATTGCAGGCGATTGATGTATATGTTGGCAACAAAGAGCCACCAACCTCGGTTCTCACCAATATTTTGCAAGACTACTTGGAGAATACAGATGACGAAGCCTCTTAACGGCCACGTCCTCTCATCCGCCTTGGACACACTGGTCAAAAGCCCCTTAAATCAAGCGGATGACGCTGCGCTTGTGAGCGCCGCCAAAGCTGTTTGGTACTCGAATTCGAACCTTGAGAGCGAAGTCACAGCTTTTCTGAATTGCCACACTGACGAAGTGGAGGTTCGCCGTGCAGGCTATCTGCTTGAACGATTCACTCGCTTTGCGTGCGTATCCGATATCCGCGTTTCTGAAACCCTCAATGCTCTTGAGCTTTTTGCATATACGACTTCCAGTCGAGAGGTGGCGCCACAAGCAGTCGCACCGCTGCGCCGACGTCGTGATGAGCTCGCCGTCTCTTGGGGGTTGAGTGAAGGCCTTGGCCTGAAGGCTCAAACGCTCATGCCTTTCCAGACTCGGCATTACGAGGCTGAGCAGCGGGCAACCATGAGGTAGCTCATGACAAAGCGCGATCTTTTTGCGGAGTTGATGCGGGGCGTTGACGACATGTCTGCCCAACGCCAAGGCAAGCTTAATAAGCTGTGTAGCAATTTGGTGAAGAACAAGCCCGCTCTCGAAACATGTTCGCAAGATCAAGTCGAAGACCAGGGCGCAGGCTGCCTTTTTGGTCAGGCTGGTGGGGGAAATCCCCGTCATGGTTGAGCTACTGGTCTGATACTTGAAAAGCCCCGCCCTCGAGAGAGGGGCGGGGCTTTTTTGTTCAAGCGCGGTTGCTACCCGGTGCGTCGAGCACCTTCACCACGTCATCGATAATCGCCTTACTCATATCCTGCAAAAAATGCGACGCCCAGGCGTGTCGGTCGGTGTCGCGGACCATGGCGGCGTCTGATGCGAGAAGTTTGGCGACGTGGAGCAGGTCGGAGGCGTGGGAGAGGGCTTTGATCACCGGGACACCGGCATTGATGCGGAACAGCGGTTGGTCGGCGTGGTAGGAGAAAGGGGTGAGACCGATGGTTTTCAGGTCTTGGGGGTTGGTCATTGGGCACCTCCGGTGGTTGGGCGGTGGTGGGGGATGACCGGTGGAGCAGAGGTGCAGATTTTGGACGGATCAATAACGTGCATGAACAAACTCCAGAACCAAAGTAGAGCTGCCACGTTCGTTATCAGGCGAATGGGTGGCAGCTATGCGCAGGCTGATAAACCGGTATGCACGACCCGGCAGACCCGAAGGTCTCCCGCGCACAGCCGCCAGTGCATGAGTTTGCAGACATAAAAAAACGCCTGCAATCATGATTTGGGCGCTGGTACGCGCGCATATTACCGGGTTATCAGGCCCGGTCGCTGAATTGGCAGCGACAGCCTCAAGCTATCGGGCATTTTCAGAAGCCGCAATCGTAGCGATCTGGTGGCTTGTGAGCATGTCAGGCGACATCTTGTAGAAGATGACTTTGGTCTGATCCTGTCGGTCGACAGTGTGATCACCACAATCCTTGTGGGAGCGGGCTTGCCCGCGAAGAGGCCGTCACAGTCAGTATTGATGTTGCCTGATGCGCCACCTTCGCGGGCAAGCCCGCTCCCACAGAATTGATATCAGTCAGTTATTTACTTTATGTGTCTAGCAACCGGAAAAACCGTTCCCGCACCTGGCTGTTATCGCTGTGCGCCACGTTGAAACGCAGGAAGTGGCTAGCGCTCGGCGCTTTGCTGAGCAGGGTGCCGGGCGCCAGTACAAGGTCGATTTCCAGGCCTTTCCTTGCCAGCGTTTCGGCATGCAGCCCTTCGGGCAGACGCGTCCAGATAAACAACCCTTCCCCCGGCAGCGAAGACGCCGAGCAACCTGCCTTCACCAGCCAACTCGTCACCCGACTGCTCGACTCTTAAAGCCGATCCACCGTGCGCCGGGTATGTTTGGCATAGCTGCCGTCACTGAGCATCGTGCAGATAATCTGCTCCGCCAGTTCCGAAGTCATGACACCGCAGGCCATTTTGAGCGCAACCAGCCGCGCAGCCAGTTGCGGTGACAGTACCGCGTAGCTGACGCGGCTGTTAGCCGTCAGGGTCTTGGAGAAGCCGGACACGTAACTGACATTGTCCAGCCCGCCCGCCGCCAGTCGCGGCGTCGTTCGTTGCTGCAGGTCGCAATACAAATCGTCTTCGAGGATGTGGAAACCATAGCGGTGACTCAACTCCAGCAAGCGATAAACCTGCGCCGGGGAGAACGAATGCCCGGTCGGGTTGTGCAAGGTATTGTTGGCCATGTAGAGCACGGGACGATGGGCAATCAGCGGTTGCTCGAAGGCCTCAAGGTCCATGCCGTCACTCCCGCGGGGGATTGTGATGACCTTGGCACCATGCAAGGCCAGATTGGTGTGCATGGTGAAGTAACACCGATCGTCGAGCAGCACGGTGTCGACTTGCCAACGTTCATCAAGTCGGAGAGTTCGCGGATTGGCGGCAGTTTGGCCCCGTGAGGCAGTCCGCCCTGGCTGATCGCCACCGACAATTGGTCGACGATCTGCTGGACCAGTGGCACGCCAGGCCTAACCAACTGCTATTCCGCATAAACGCCGGCGTCCCGGTGATTCAAGCCCTCTCCCACGCCTCTGATCTGCTCCACGTCGCCAAACTCCTTGCATCAGACGCCGCCATGGTTCGCTATACCGACATCCATGCCTGGGCGGCGCATTTTTTGCAGGATATGAGCAAAGCGATCATCGATGACGTGTTGAAGGTGCTCGACGCTCCGTGTAGCAACCGCGCTTGAACAAAAAAACCCCGCACTTCTTTCGAAGGCGGGGCATTCAGGTGTTCGCTCGTCAGTTCAATCGTTTTCGAATCTAAGGGACATCAATTTGATCCGAGCTGATTTTCATAGGCCAGCACCCGAATCGAGATCTTTGGGCTAATCTGTCAAAAAAAACGGATCCAATTTTTGATCGAGGAGGATAGATGACTGAACACATGACCTGTGATGAACGATTCATCGCGCTGGCAAAAGAGCTCGGTTACGACATCTACGGTGAGAATACGGCCGGCGGGCATTACGCGCTGTTGGTGCGGCATCACGATGAGCTTTACATCAGCGGTTTGGTGCCGCGGATGAATGGTGAAATTCAGTATCCGGGCAGAGTAGGCCAGGATCTGACGCTGGCAGATGCACAGAGCGCTGCCAGCATCAGTGCGTTGCGCGGTCTGGCATTGATTGTTGATTCCATCGGTTCGCTGGACAAGATCAAGTCGCTATTGCGCGTCACGGTTTACATAAAGTCCACCGCGGATTTTGTCGATTTGAGCGAAGTGGCCAACGGCGCATCGGACGTTTTCAGTCATGTACTGGGCGATGCCGGTAAACATACACGAACCACGATCGGCGTTTATCAACTGCCGAAAGACGCAGCCATTGAAGTTGACATGATCGTGGCGATACGGCCATCAACGCTCTAACAATGAACCAGCAGGCAATTGAAAGGCCCGCGCTGAATCTCAGTGCGGGGCTTTTCAGTCATCGATGACGTGTGTTACTGCGCGGCGATGCTGTAGCCATCGAACGCGGTTTGCTGCTGAAGCGCGGTGATGATGTTCTTGCGGTTAGCCGCTTGTTCGGCCCCGGCATTGTCCAGGAACGTCTCGCTTTCCAGCTCCGCTTCTTCGCCTTCGCCGACGAAGGTAAAGCCCAGGAACTCCAGCGCTTCACGGTCAACGTTCAGTCGCGAACGCGGAGTACGCAGCGGCAACGTCACGCTGATACCGTCTTTGCTGATGGTGAACACTTCGACATCTTTCTTGGCGCGAGCAGTCTTGCTTTTGCCACTGCTCGGGTTGCTGATGGCCTGGTGGGTCTGGTTCAGCACTTTCAGTGCGAGGCCATAGACCAATTCCTGAAATGCCGGGTCGTCCTTGAAACTGGAGAGAATCCGGCTGATCGGGAATTTGCTGCTCAAGTCTTCCAGGGCTGCAATGTCGGCAGTCTCAGCGTCCTTGAGTTGCTTGAGTTCGCCCATCAATTCGTAGGCTTTATCGTCGTCGAAGCTGTCGTGAGCCTGGCGAATCGCGGCGCGCAGCTCGCGGATCTGGTCGCTTTCCCGGGTGGACTGGAAAGCGTCCAAGACCATCTCGCTGATGGTCTTGGCCTGGGGCACGTGCTGTGAAAGATTGATGGAGTTTTCGTATTCCGCTTTGGACGACAAGGTGACTACGGATTCAGCGGTATTGGAATCGGACATTGAAATTTCACTACTTCTTTTAACTTGGGTTGAGGCGAGAAAGCTCTGGGCCTTTTCAGGCCGCCTAATCTATTGGACCGAGGCGGCGTTGTCACGGATGAACAGGCGGCTGGTCATCATTTTTGGCACAGCGGCTTTTAACCGGCGACTATCTGGGGGCGTTTTGCCTGAAGTGCCAGCAGCAGCCGATAAAACGTCAACGCCCGACCGCTGATCAGTCCACAGACAAAACCGGACGCCGATGCCTTGAGCAGCAACATCTCAAGGGTCGCGGCCAGCTCCGGGTGAACGTCATCCTGGTAGCCGAAGTAATAATTCACCGCAAAAAACAGCAGGTAGAGCATCAGGATTTTTGCTGTGCCCGGCACGATCAGGCCGGTTTGTGGATCATCCAGCTCAATGCCCTTGCGTGGGAAAATCAGCAGTGCCGCGAGGCTGCCCAGGATGACGGCGGCCAACCAGCAACCGACCGATAGCTGCGGATTTAGCGTCAGGTTCAGCGAATACAGTGACCAGCTCAGCAATATCGGCGCTGTGACGAGCAATGAAGTTTTGCTTTCGCGGGTCGGGGACAGGGCTTTGACGCCGTAGTAGCACAGCAGCAGAAATATCGCGTAAACCCACAGCGGGGTGTTTTGCAGGGTGTTAAGCATCGTGCAGCGTCCTTGCCGAAATGAGTGCCGGGATATTAGCCGTTGCTGTGGCCCAGGCAGTCGACTATTTCCCCAGCGTATTCAGATTCATCGACCGAACCGCCAATTGCTCAGCCGTTTGCTGGTCCACCGGCAACGAAAAGCGGAAGGTCGCGCCGCGGCCGGGAACGTCAATCAGCTGGATCTCGCGGCCGTGCAATTGCAGGATCCGGTGCACGATCCGCAACCCCAGTCCACCGTCACGCCGTGCGCCGCCAATGTTGAACGGGCGCAGGAACAGACCTTCGCGCAGTTCGGCAGTGATGCCAGGGCCGGTGTCGCTGACGGTGACTTCAATAAAAGGTCCTTGAGGGCGCAGGCTGAGCTCGATTTCTCCCCCTTGCGGGGTGTGGCGCAGGGCATTGTCGAACAGGTTGGTGAGCACCCGCTCGATCAATCCAAGGTCGGCGCAGGCCGCCGAGACATTGGGTGCGAAGGTGGCCTTGAGTTCGACGTGACGCGCCTCGGCCGTTAGTTCGAACTTCTGGAAAATGTCCTGCACCAGATCGGTCAGTGAGAAACGCTCCAGCACCGGTTGCACGAAACCATGTTCCAGGCGCACCAGTTCCAGCAGCGATTGCGCCAGACCACCCACCTTGCGGCTTTGATCCAGCGCGATGCCCAGGTAACGGCGGCGGTCGGCGGGTGACAGCGTGGCGTCCTTCAACGACAAGGTTTCCAGGTAACCGTGCAGCGAGGCGAGAGGCGTGCGCAGGTCGTGGGAGATGTTGGCCACCAGTTCGCGGCGTTCCTGATCCTGGCGGGTCAACGAACGCCATTGCTCGCCGAGGCGCGCCTGCATCTGCCGGAAGGTGGCGTCGAGTATGGCAATTTCATCGTGGCTGGCGGCTTTTTCCGCCGGGACGGATGCCGGCGGCGTTACCGGAGCACCATCAATGTCGAACTGGCTGACGGTTTCGGTCAAACGGCGCAAAGGTCGGGTGATGAGGGCGAATGCCGTGAGACCGGCAATCAGGCACAGCAACGCCACCAGCCCGATGGACAACAACGCGATATTCAGGGCGGCGCTGGTGGCGCCGCGTTCGGCGAAGCGGTCGTGCTCTTCGCTCAGCAGCACCACATAGAGATACCCCACCGGTTTGCCATTGACCTGCAATGGCGCGGCGCTGAACACTTTGCGGCCATCGACGCTGCGCGGATCGTCGCCGAGAACCGGCAGGGCATCGCCCTTGAGCAGGCGCTGGATCGGCGCCAGATCGACCCGCTCCCGGCGTATCCGACCCTCGGGCGCAGCACTGCCGACAATCCGGCCCTCGGGGTCGAGCAGATAGACCTCGACACTGGGATTGACCAGCATCAGTTGGCTGAACAGGTCGCGCACAGCGTCGGGCATCAGGCCTTTGGTGTCCATCAGCACGGTGTCATGGGCGATGTGCCGGGCCAGATCCCGCGACAACCCCTGCACCACTTCCAGCTCATGCATCTTGTTGGACCGCACCTGCATCCAGGCCGACGTGCCA
Source organism: Pseudomonas svalbardensis (assembly GCF_030053115.1). Taxonomy (NCBI): domain Bacteria; kingdom Pseudomonadati; phylum Pseudomonadota; class Gammaproteobacteria; order Pseudomonadales; family Pseudomonadaceae; genus Pseudomonas; species Pseudomonas svalbardensis. The sequence continues at coordinate 1,142,046 of NZ_CP125619.1, forward strand.
CAGCACACCAGCAGCAACACGGCGAATACCAGAGACAGGCGCTGAGTCAGGGTCAATCTCACGGCTGCTCCTCCCTGGCCGCGAATTTGTAGCCTCGTCCCCACACCGTGAGGATGCGCACCGGTTGTGCCGGATCAGCCTCGATCTTTGCCCGCAGGCGGTTGATGTGAGTGTTGACGGTGTGCTCGTAGCCTTCATGGCTGTAGCCCCAGACTGCGTTGAGCAGGTCCATGCGCGAGAACACTTTGCCGGGCTGACGGGCGAAGAAATACAACAGGTCGAACTCCCGTGGCGTGAGGTCGAGGCGGCGACCGTCAAGGGACACATCGCGCGTGATCGGGTCGATGGCGAGGCCGTCCGTGATCAGGCTGCCGGCGTCCATTTTCAGGTTACGGGCCATGGCGTCGACCCGTCGCAACAGTGCTTTGACCCGGGCCACCAGTTCTAGCATCGAAAAGGGTTTGGCCAGGTAATCGTCGGCGCCGAGTTCGAGTCCGAGAATCCGGTGCACTTCGCTGGAGCGCGCACTGGTAATGATGATCGGTGTGTAGCGGGCCATGGCGCGGGCGCGGCGGCAGATTTCCAGGCCATCGACGCCGGGCAGCATCAGGTCGAGGATCAGTGCGTCCCAGCTTCCTTGCTGCAGCAGGCGCATGCCTTCATCGCCATCGGCGCAGTGCACCACCTCGAACTGCTCATCGCGTAGATGCAGGCAGATAAGGTCGGCGATATGCAGGTCGTCCTCGACCACGAGGACGCGTTTGGTCTGTTCCATCAAGCTCAATCCTTCGGCGCAATGAGCGCATTGTGCGGGTTTTCCGGGGCCTGAGTTATCACGAATTGTTTAACTTCTCGTGAGGATTTGGCGATCAACTCAAGCCTAGGCTGTGTTCCATGACAGGCACCTGGAATTTTCGGAGACGACCATGTTTTCACGGCGACAGTTTCTCGTAGCAAGCGGCGGGCTAGGCGCTGCAGCCCTGGTCATCGGTGTATTGCCAGAATTTGCCGCGCGTTCTGCGCTGGTCAGTGATGCCGGCGCGGCGGAGGTGTTCGAGGTGACTCACAGCGACAGCGAATGGCGCGCCATGCTCAGCGCCGAGCAGTACGAAATCCTGCGCGAAGAGGGCACCGAACGGGCCTACAGCAGCCCGCTGAACAACGAGCACCGTGAAGGTACGTTTGCCTGTGCCGGCTGCGACCTGCCGCTGTTTTCTTCCGCGACCAAGTTCGACAGCCGCACCGGTTGGCCGAGCTTCTGGGCACCGCTGGACAAGGCTGTGGCCACTCGTCAGGACCGTTCCTTCGGGGTGCTGCGCGAGGAAGTCCACTGTCGGCGTTGTGGCGGTCATCTGGGTCATGTCTTCGACGACGGGCCCAAACCCACCGGCTTGCGCTACTGCATGAACGGCCTGGCGATGACTTTTGTGCCGCAGGCGACTTGATCCGCGGGTACTCCCGTTCACTCATTTTTGCAGGTCGACGTTATGTGGCTTCTGGTCCTGTTGCTGCCGCGATTGGCCGAGCGTCTGACTCGACCACTGGTGGCGGCTGGCAGCCGGCTGTCGGAAGCCGCGGGCGCGGATGCCCGGCCGCGTCCCGGCGCGTCGTTCCTGATCGGCGTCGCCTCGGGCCTGCTCTGGGCACCGTGTGCGGGGCCGATTCTGGGTCTGTTGCTGACTGGAGCCGCGCTGCAAGGGGCAAGCATCGCAACCACCTTGTTGTTGCTGTCCTACGCTGCGGGTGCCGCAACTTCCCTCGCGGTGGCGCTGCTGCTGGGTGGTAAAGTCTTCGCGGCTATGAAGCGTTCCATCGGCGCTGGCGAGTGGCTGCGTCGAGGTCTGGGCGCCGCGATGCTGGCGGGTGTGGCGGCGATTGCCCTGGGACTCGACACCGGTATTCTGGCGCGGATTTCGACGGCGTCCACCGGCGGTATCGAGCAGGCGTTGGTGGGACGACTGGCCGGCCAATCACCGAACGTTAGTGGGGCGATGATGGCCCAGGTTCCCGCCACGGGAAGTGCAATGAAAGCGGCCGGCAAAGCGCCGGGTACATTGCCGATTGAAGGCAACCTTCCACCGCTGGCCGGCGCGGTGCAATGGCTCAACTCGCCACCCCTCACAACGCAGGCCTTGAAAGGCAAAGTCGTGCTGGTGGATTTCTGGACTTATTCCTGCATCAACTGCCTGCGCTCGCTGCCTTATGTGAAGGCTTGGGCCGAGAAGTACCGCGATCAGGGATTGGTGGTGATTGGCGTCCATGCGCCCGAGTTTGCTTTCGAACGAGACGTAGGCAATGTCACCAAAGCGATGAAGGACCTGGGCATCAACTACCCGGTAGCCATCGATAATGACTTCAAGGTCTGGCGAGCTTTCAACAACCAATACTGGCCAGCCCACTATTTTGCCGACGCTCAAGGTCGCATCCGTTATCACCATTTTGGGGAAGGCGAGTACGCCGAATCGGAACGGGTGATCCAGCAACTGCTGCGCGAAGCAGGTGCCGCGAAGGTCGCGGACGGCCTGATCAATGCCCGCGCCGAAGGTGTTCAACGGGCCCCGGACATGAACGAAGTGCAATCACCGGAAATCTATGTCGGCTACCAGCGTGCCGAGCATTTCGTGCCTGAAACCAGCCTGGTGCCGGACAAGGTGTCGGCCTATAGCGCTCCATCGCAATTGGCACTCAACGACTGGAGCCTGGACGGTCAATGGAATGTCGGCTCGGAGCGGGCGACTGCAAGCGCGCCGGCCAGTCGCATCGTCTACCGCTTCCATGCCCGCGATCTGCATCTGGTGTTGGGGCCTGGTGCTGACGGTAAACCGGTGAGCTTCAAAGTGTTGATTGACGGAAAAGCCCCCGGCGATGTCCACGGTACCGACGTGGCGCCCGACGGCAGCGGCAGCGTGACTGAACAACGTTTGTACCAGTTGGTGCGCCAAACCGGCGGCGTGACGGATCGGACCTTCAGTATCGAGTTTCTTGATCCCGGAGTGCCGGCGTATGCGTTTGCGTTCGGTTGATCGTCATTCCATTCATTCAGGAATCAACCTCATGAAAACCCTATTCACCTGGCGTCGCACCCTGTTGGGCCTGGCCGCTGCCGGCGTCATCGGCCAATGCCTGGCGTTCTCCTTCGGTGCGGCGGAAGACGCAGTCATCATTCCCCCTCCCACCCTCGACGAAACCACCCAGGCCGACAGCGAAAGGGCGGTCTTTGCCGGCGGTTGCTTCTGGGGCGTCCAAGGCGTGTTCCAGCATGTCAAAGGGGTGAAGAAAGCGGTCTCCGGTTACGCCGGCGGTGCAGCCAACACGGCTCAGTACGAGCGGGTCAGCAATGGCGATACCGGTCATGCGGAATCCGTCGAAGTCACCTTCGACCCCCGTCAGGTCAGCTACGGCACCTTGCTGCAAATCTACTTCTCGGTGGCTCACAACCCTACCGAACTCAACCGTCAGGGACCTGACCGTGGCACTCAGTATCGCTCGGCGCTTTTCCCGGAAAACAGCGAGCAGCAGCGTATCGCCCAGGCCTACATCGCCCAGCTCGACGCTGCCCGTTCGTTCAACAAACCCATTGTCACCAAGCTGGAAACCTACAACGGTTTCTACCCGGCGGAGGAGGAACATCAGGATTTTCTGGCCGAGCACCCGACCTATCCCTACATCGTGATCAACGATCTACCGAAGGTCGCGCAGCTGAAAAAGCTTTATCCAGATCGGTATCAGGAGAAACCGGTATTGGTGAAGGCGGGGATGTGAGAAGTGAAGGGCATAACCCTTACCCCGAAATCACATTCTTGCCCGCGATCTTCGACCGATACAGCGCCTGATCGGCCCTGGCCAGCAACCCGGTCTGTTGTTCTTCTTCAAAGCGCTGAACCACGCCAAAACTCATGGTCACTTGAAAGTCCCCCACGGGCAGCAGGCTTGCGAGGCCATGGCGGATACGTTCGGCGAGGGCTCGGGCGTCGGCGAGTGGTGTATTGGGAAGGATCAGGATGAACTCGTCGCCACCCCAACGCGCGAGCAGATCGCCTTCACGCACGCAGTGCTTCACGCTCTCGATCACTTGTACCAATGCCGCATCGCCCAGCGCATGGCCATAGTGATCGTTGATGTTCTTGAAGTCGTCGATGTCCATGGCGATCAGCGACAGCGGTTGTCGAAAGCGTTGGGCGCGTTCGCATTCCTGAGGCAGGACTTTTTCCAGAAGATAGCGATTGGCGATTGAGGTCAGTGTGTCGGTTTCCGCCAGTTTGCGGTTTTCTTCGAGTTGGATTTGCAGTTGCTGATTGACGCGAGACAACTCTCGGGTGCGTTCTTCAACGATCGCTTCAAGGGATTGGTTGCGCCGTTCAAGCGCTTCGTACAGGCGCTTCTTGTCTTCGATGCTGCGGTGCGCGCCGACCATCCGCGCCACCGAGCCGTCGGTATTGCGTGCCAATACGTAGCCACGGTCTTCGATCCAGGTATAGCTGCCATCCTGCATGCGGCAGCGATACTCAGCCTGATAACCGGGGGCTCGCTGATTCAGGTAGTCATCGAACAGCGCCATAACCTGCAGGTAATCGTCGGGATGGATCACGCTTTCCCAGGTCAACACATTGTTGTCCAGGGAATGAGGCGGGTAGCCGAGCATCTCGTACCACCCGGGGTTGCGATAGACGAACCCGGTGTTGGCATTCCAGTCCCAGATGCCGTCGCTGACCAGTTCCAGAATGGTGTGCAGCATGTTCTCGTTCAAATCCGACAGATTGAACTTCAACGGCTCGATATTCGACGCCTCACCCATCTCCGCTCTCCCTGCCGCCCTGATATATAAGTGACCCGCCAGTCGAGGAGATTAGTCGATGGCGCATTCGGTCGGCTAGTGCTTGCCCCATCTCTGCAAGGCAAAGTCGACGAAACTACGCAGTTTTGGTAAACGGTAGCGATCCTGGGCATACATCAGGTTCATCGGTCGGCTCGGCGGCAGGTAATCCTGCATCAATGCCACCAGTTTTCCGTCCTTGAGATCTTGCTCCATCAACGCATCAGGCAACACCACGATGCCCATACCGGTTCGCGCCGCTTGATGCAGTCCTGCCGAACTGTTGATCAACATCGGTCCATTGACCGCTACCGCCACTTCTCCCTCGGGACCGGTCAGGCGCCAATGTTTTTCCACCGACTGCCAGTCATCCCCTGCCGGATAGGCAAAGGACAGACAGTCGTGGTGTTGCAGATCATCAGGTTTCTGCGGTGTGCCTTTGCGCGCCAGGTAGTCCGGTGATGCACACATGGTCAGGCTGTAGTCGAGGAGTAGACGGGCGATCAGGTGGTTCTCCACGGTATTGCCCAGGCGAAACGCTACGTCGAAACCGTTTTCGAGCAGGTCCGGACGGCGATTGGTGAGGACCACATCCAATTTCACGCGTGGGCACAGCAGGGTGAATTCACTCAGGGCGGGTGCCAGTTTTTCAGTGCCGAACGTCAGCGGTGCGGTGATGCGCAAGGTGCCGCTCGGTTCATCGAGGGTTTGCTCGGCCAACCGTTCGGAATCGGCCACCAGCCCCAGCACTTCGAGGCAGCGCTGGTAATAAGCGGTACCGAATTCCGTTAACCGCTGGCGTCGCGTCGTACGGTTGAGCAGGCGTACACCCAGGCGTTGCTCCAGCGCCCGCAGGTGATTGCCGACCATGGTGGTGGACATTTCGCACTGGAAAGCGGCGGCGGTCATGCTGCCGGTTTCCACCACTTTGACGTAAACGGTCATTGCCTGGAACAAATCCATTATCAAGCTCAGCTTTAAAATGATTGAAGTGTTGCAGCGTTTATCTAGCTCAGGTGGCTAACCATACTGCAAAAACACCGACTATTGATGGAGCTTGATGTCATGACTGCCGCCTGCCTGATGAGCACTTACCAACCCTTGGCCTTGAGTTTCAGCAAGGGCCTGGGCACGCGCCTGTGGGATCAGGCGGGTCGTGAATACCTCGACGCGGTGGCGGGCGTGGCAGTGACCAACGTCGGTCACTCCCATCCGAAAATAGTCTCGGTCATCAGCGAGCAGGCCGGGTTGCTGTTGCACACTTCCAACCTTTACAGCATTGATTGGCAACAGCGGCTGGCGCAGAAATTGACGCAATTGGCGGGCATGGAGCGAGCCTTCTTCAACAACTCCGGTGCAGAAGCCAACGAGACGGCGCTGAAACTCGCACGGTTGTATGGCTGGCAAAAAGGCATCGAACAACCGCTGGTGGTGGTCATGGAAAACGCCTTTCACGGCCGCACCCTGGGCACCTTGTCCGCCAGTGATGGCCCGGCCGTGCGCCTGGGCTTCAACGAGTTGCCGGGGGACTTCGTCAAAGTACCATTCGGTGACCTCAAGGCGCTGGACAAGGTGCAGCAAGCCCACGGCCCGCGCATCGTGGCGATCCTGATGGAACCGATTCAGGGTGAAAGCGGTGTCCAAATGGCCCCGCCCGGTTACCTGAAAGCCATTCGCGAACTCTGCACTCGGCGTTCGTGGCTGCTGATGCTCGACGAAATCCAGACTGGCATCGGCCGCACTGGCCAGTGGTTTGCCTTTCAGCACGAAGGCATTATTCCGGACGTCATGACCCTGGCCAAAGGCCTGGGCAACGGCATTCCCATCGGCGCCTGCCTGGCCCGGGGCAAAGCCGCCGACCTCTTCACCCCCGGCAGTCACGGCAGCACCTTCGGCGGCAATCCACTGGCCTGTCGCGTGGGTTGCACCGTGCTGGAGATCATCGAAGAACAAGGACTGCTGGACAACGCCAAACTTCAGGGCGAGCGTTTGCTGGCCAGATTGCGCATCGAATTGGCGGACGATCCGAATGTATTGGCGATCCGTGGACAAGGATTAATGATTGGCATCGAACTCAAGCAGCCGATTCGCGACCTGACCCTCATCGCCGCGCGGGATCACGGCTTGCTGATCAACGTGACACGGGGCAAGACCATTCGCTTGCTGCCGCCGCTGACGATTGATGAGCGGGAAGTGGAGATGATTGTCAGAGGGGTTTGCCGGGCAGTGAACGCGGCCTGAGATTTATCTCAGTAGTGATATCTACACATCACAACGCGGATTTCACCATCCTCGACTGCATAGACCAAGCGATGCTCGGCTGTAATCCGGCGCGACCAGAAGCCGCTCAAGTTGTATTTGAGCGGTTCAGGTTTTCCGAGTCCATCGAACGGCTCGCGCTGGATTGATTTGATCAGCAGGTTGATTCGCTTGAGTCCTGCCTTATCGTTTTGTTGGAACCACAGATAGTCTTCCCAACCTTCAGGAGTGAACTCGATATTCATTCTTCGATGAGTTGCCTGGTTTTAGTTTTCCCTGCTCGCAGGTTGCCGATCGATTTGATCAAGCGTTCTGCATTAGCAGGGGAGCGAAGTAGATAGGCTGTCTCTTCGAGGGCGTTGTACTCCGCCAGAGACATCATCACCACGGGTTCGCCTTTCTGGCGAGTGACCAACAGTGGAGCGCGGTCTTCATTGACCCGATCCATGGTTTCGGCCAGATGTGCACGTGCGGTGGTGTAGTTGATGGTTTGCATGTTGTAGTCCTCGCTCGATGCAAAGAACGTACAGAAATGAGTACAGGATGACAAGGCGATACCTACGAGTGGTCGTTGCGCAGACGATGCATCCGCGCTTGTCCTGAGTATCACCGAAGATTCTTCAAGACGTTTCCGTGATCGATGTAATCCCGATCCGATTTACTCGACATCCCCCGGCACCCAAGTTTTTTGATCGTTCCCATGCTCCGCGTGGGAATGATCGAGGGTGAAATGCACACGGCCTAGGCATCGGCTCAGTGCCTTACGGACGCAAACGGCCGCTCCCCCAAACTCTCCACCAAACGAACCAGATAACCGTCTGGATCCTGCACCAGAAATTCACGCTGGCCGACTTCTACCGCATCGGCGCGATACCAGACATCGGCGCAGGGACGAAACAGCGGCCATTCATCGTCGGCCAGGCGCTGGAGTATCGGCTCGACGACATCGACCGTGATTTGAAAGTTGATGCCTCGACCAAACGGCGCTTGCAGTGCGCCGGTCATCCACTGGCCTTCGGCCGGGTCGTATTGCTCCAGCATGATCTGAACGCCGTTTTGATCGAGGTAGGCAAAACCGACTTCGGGGCGTTCATAGGCGATTTGAAAACCGATCAGGGATGTCCAGAAGTGAAGGCTATTCTTGATGTCCGTGACCATCAGTTCGGGGACTAATTTGCTCCGTGCAAACATACGTATCCTTGGTAAACAGTGTGAGTTAGTTGGCTTGTAACACGGTGTTCGCGAATGTTGTGATTTCGGTTCGATCCCTGAATTTGAGTTTCGAACCGCCAAACCCTTCGAACAGACGTTGATGCGCGGCAAATCCACTGGAGTCTTCGCGCGTACGATAGCTGCCGGCCCAGTCGAGCAACGCAATCAACAACTCGTCATTCTTGTCCCGCTGCGCCTCTCGCTGACGAATATTGGCAACACATTCCTCATCTTCAACGCGCAGCCAGATCAGTGCTGTCGCCCGGGGCAAGAGTTCGCTGATGATCCAGCCGTAAACACCTTCGATCACCCAGCGCTCTTCACTGGCCACCACCCGTGCCATGCCCAACGCCTCGGCACGGGGGCGGGCGATGCTGTGTTCGTCGGACAACCAGTGAATCGAGTCGAGATCGACCCATGGTATGTGCAAGTGCTCGGCCAGTCGTTCGGCCAGCCAGCTTTTGCCGGAGCCGGAGTTGCCGATGATCAGGGTTCGAGTGAGGTTCATGAGCGACACCGGTCATGTAAGGGAGCCGTAATCCGATCATTCCCACGCAGAATGGAACGATCGGCCTTCAGTCGTCATTCTCAGGAGCAACCATCCGCGTCTTCGGCGAACCGTTTGAGTTGTGCTGATAGATCTCCTGTGGCTGTCCTTTTTCATTAAAGAACACCTGCCCGATCCCTGCCGAATTCCACAGCCGTTCACCTGCTTCAGCATGTTCCGGGACATGCGGAACAATGCGCATGCGCCGGCGTTTGGTCAGCCAGTTGAGCGGCGAGCGGGGCGAGTAGAGCCAGCGGTTGAGGCGGTCGAACCACTCGAGCAGCGCGGGCGGGAACTCGTTTTTGATGCCGCTGCTGGTGATCTGCCAGATGCGCGGGGCGGCCTTGCGGTGTCGGATCAGTACTTCGTAGACGAAGGAATAATGCACATCGCCCGACAGCACCACGTAATTACCGGGTGTGCGCGAGTGTCGGAAAATGTTCAGGATCACCTGGGCCGCGCCGCGATGGGCCATCCAGTTTTCGGCGTCCACCAGTAGGGGATAACCGCACCAACTGAAAACGCGCTGCACGGTTTCGATCAGTTTGACGCCGAAGATCGGTGCTGGCGAAACGATGATGGCCGAAGGGTGATCGAGCAGTTCCTGTTGCAGTTCGCTGAGGGCTTCCCAGTCCAGCAAACCTGATGGCTGCTTGAGGTTCATTTCGCTGCGCCAGCGTCGAGTGCGGGTGTCGAGCACGACGATGGCCGGGCTGGTGGGCAGCACGTAATGCCAGTTCTGAAATCTCAGCAGTTCGTCAATCAACCCGTCCTGAATGTCACTGTCGAGGTAGCGGTCATGCCCGGTCGCGCTCAAGCCGCCGGTCTTCTTCAGCACCGCGCCGAACGCATCCGGGTTGTTGCCCCAGCCCTGGCACAGCATGTAAGCAATCAGTGCGTTGCCGATGATGCGCCTGGAGAACGGATGGCCGTAGGCCGTTTCCTCCCATTGCGCGGAAAGATTCCAGTCGTCGGTAATATCGTGGTCGTCGAAAATCATCAGGCACGGCAGGTGCGCGAGTGCTCGGGCGACGCCTCCAAGACCGGCCTTGAAGCCATCGATGCGCGTCTGCTCAAGCGCATAACGCTCGCGTCTTGCCGGTGTCAGTGCCGGTGGTTGTGGGGCGATCAATGTCCAGGGTGTTGGCGACCAGACCAGCAGGTACATGGCCATGACTTCGGCGAACGTCACCAGATGGTTGTCGGCACTGCTGCTGGTGAAAATCGGCTTACGCGCCCCACCGAAAAATCGCTCGCGCAGGGTTTTGTTGCTCTCCAGCGCCGGTAATAAATCCGCACGATGGTAGTAGCTGGCGGGGTGCTCGTAGAGTTTGGCGCTGTCGCTGACCACCGCACCTTCGAGGTGCTCTTCGAACAGCCCAAGCCGCTTGATCAAGTCATGGATGGCTCGCAGCATCGGCCCTGCGACATCGTCGGCATAAACCTGATCGCCGCTCATCATCAACAGCGCCGGGCGTTTGTGTGCGTCCGCCTCCGCCTCCAGCAATCGATCGACGCAAAGCAAACCGTCCAGGGCCGGATGGTGAGGTTTGCGGCAGGAGCCGTGCAACAGATGATCGGCCCGTTTGCGCAGGACGAAGTTTGGGCAACGGGCGTCGCCGTACAGCAAGTGCGGGGCCCAATCGGCGATGCCTGTGCCAGCGTCGTCAATCAACAGGTCGTATTCGATTAACGTATCGCAGGGCAGGGCGGCGTCCAGCGACACGTCGATCAAATGAACAAAGGCCTGGGTGCCCACCGCAATGACCGTGCACTGACTCGCGTCGAGGTGGATGGCGTCGCGATCTTGCAGACGTAACGTCAGCGACAACGCCCGCGACCCCACAAGCCACATCACCAGCCGCGTGGGCTCCAGACGCCGCAACAGCGGCCCGACCAGGACAGGGGGCAGGGATTGATGATCGTCAGGCAGCGGCAAAGACATGGACATCCGGGTTTTTGGAACAGAGAAGCGCGCGATGATAACGCAGCTGAGGTCAATGAAACGCAACTGGCTCGAATCTGACAGTCAAGGCAGCAGCTCGCTGTCCGCCTTCATTACATCCGTCTCGCCATTGGCCACAAGCCAGCGAAACAGCTCTGTCACGGACACCGTGTGGCTGCGTTCAATCCATCGCACCAGCGCCGGGCCATAGTGTTCGGTGTAGCGGCTGAGCACCAGATGGCGACAGTCCGCTGACAGGCGCAGGGTAATTTCCCGACAGTGCAAAGTGGCCGGGTCGTGCTGGATGACCCGTTGCTGCAGAATCAGGCCATTGCCTTCAGAAACCATCGGCCGGTGCTCCTGTGCATTGATGTTTGGTTGTCTGCGCCGAACCTTGTTTGCCATCGGCGACATAAGCGGCACGATGCTCGGCGACTACGTTGCGTAACGCGCTGTAGTAGTCCGGCAGTTTTTGCAGGCTGTCGGTCAGCGGTAGGGCTTCTGCGCGACCATCGACGATGCCGCCGACGGTGCTGATGGTGGACAACGTGTCCACGGTGTCGCTGTTGCTGCCAAACGGATTGACCACAAAACCGAGCACGCGGCCGGCGGCGTCGCGGCTGTTCGAGGTGCCGAGCAATGGCAACTCGACGATTGGCCCGTTGCCGATGCCCCACACGCCGAACGTCTGGCCGAAATCTGCGTCGTGACGCGGGATACCGGCCATGCCGGAGACATCGATCAAGCCCACCACGCCGACGGTGGTGTTCAGCACGAAACGCCCCAGAGTATTGGCCGAGCGCATCGGGTTGCCTTGCAGCAGGTCATTGATGAAAACCTTGGGCTCGCCAAAGTTCGCCACAAAGTTATGCACGCCAGTCTGGAAAACGTTCGGCAAGTAGCGATAGCCGAGAGCGACCGGCGCCAAGGCATAGTCATCGACCACCTGGTTGAACGCGAAGACGCCGCGATTGAGCGGCTCCGCCGGGTCGTACACCGAATAGGCGATGTCGGCGCAACTCACTTCGGTGGTGGACGGCGGCTGACTGCTGCAACCCGCCAGCCCTGCGGCCAGCAAGGTAATCGAAGTGGTGCGGGCCAGCCAGGGAGCACATTTGAAAGGCAACATGGACGCAAGTCTCGGGGGAGGAATTCGCCGAGAGGCTGAGCCCCAAGCCTTGCGCAAAGATGTCTGGTTTGTTGCGGCGCTGACGTTTTATTGCAGGATTGAAATATATGACGCGCTGCCGTGAATGGTTTTAGATGGCGGCTCCATTCGCCCCCTTAAGTGACCTTCGGTGAACAGCCTTTTAATTGTGGACGACGACCTTGAAGTCCTCGATCTACTGAAAAAATTCTTCGTGCAGCACGGCTACAGCGTCGAGGTCGCCACCGACGGCCCGTCGCTGTGGGCGGCCATCGAGCGCCAGCCGCCAGACCTGATCATTCTTGATGTGATGTTGCCGGGGGACAGCGGGCTGATCCTGTGCCAGCAACTGCGGATCCGACACGCAATACCGGTGATCATGCTGACCGCCATGGGCGAACTCAGCGACCGGGTCGTTGGCCTGGAACTGGGCGCCGACGATTACCTGACCAAACCCTTCGACGCCCGTGAGCTGCTGGCCAGAGTGCGCGCCGTGCTGCGCCGCGTGGACGAGCGCAGTCCGGTATCGCAGGAACGGCCACGGCCGCTGATCGACTTCGCCGACTGGCACCTGGACGTTACGCGTCGGGAGCTGCGTTCGCCGGACAACGTGATGATTCCGCTGTCGGCCGGTGAGTTTGACTTGCTGCTGGTCTTCGTCGAACACCCGCAGCGCATTCTCACCCGCGAGCAATTGCTGGACCTGGCGCGCGGGCATTGCCATGACGCTTTTGATCGCAGCATCGACGTTCAAGTCAGCCGCCTGCGGCGCAAACTCGAGTCCGACACCAAACGACCGGCGATGATTCGCACCGTGCGCAATGGCGGTTACCTGTTCACGCCCAGCGTGACGCGGCGATGAGCTGGCTGAAGCGGATTCGTCGGGATACGGTGGCGCGCTGGATCGCATTGACGATCATTTTGGCCATGCTCATTTCATTGGCACTCAACGGGCTGTTTATCCAACTGGCCGGCGTGTGGGCCCGTCCGCCGTTGACCGAAACCGGTCTGCTGGAAAAAGCCGCGGCCATCAGCCGCGTCATCGAGGCCGCTCCGGCGCCCCTGCGCAATCCGTTGGCGCAAGCCGCCAGCGAGAATGGCTTCACCGTCAGTTGGCACCCTGATCGGCACGATCTCAATCTGCCGACCGTGGACGATCCGAAGTCCGGCATCGGCTCGACCATCTTGCAGCCGATGCTCAGAGCCCCTGACCGGCGCATCGAAGCCTATGAACCGGCCGACTGGACGGAGCACACGGCGGACGCACGTTACGCGCTGCTGATCGAGCTATCGGATTCGTCCTGGCTGATGTTCTCCGCGCCCTCACGCAGTTGGGGCCTCGACGAAACGCCACGCTACCTGATCGTGATCCTGCTGGTGCTGATCTCCACCGCACTGGTCGCACTGATCGCCACCCGGCGCCTCGCCACACCTTTGCAGCACTTTGCCGACGGTGCCCGACGCTTCGGCGTGGACTTCCGCGCACCGCCCATCGAACCGCTGGGCCCACAGGAAATTCGCCAGGCCATCCTCGCATTCAACGCCATGCAGGCCCAGTTGCAGCACTTCATCCGCGACCGCACGCAAATGCTCGCCGCCATCTCCCACGACCTGCGCGCGCCCCTGACGCGGATGCGCTTGCGGGGCGAATTCATCGAGGACAGCGAGCAACAGCAGCGGTTGTTTCGTGATGTGGATGAAATGCAGGCGATGATCAACTCGGCGTTGGAGTTCTTCCGCGATGACGCCCGGCTTGAGCCGGCGACCCAGTTTGATCTGGCGGAACTGCTGCAAACGTTGCTGGATGATTATCGCGATCAGGGAGTCGACATTACGTTCAGCGGGCCGCTGCGGTGGGTGTATTTCGGGCGACCGTTGGGGCTTAAGCGGGTGATGACCAATCTGCTGGATAACGCGATCAAGTACGGTAATGAACCGGGGATTGAACTGATCCCCGGAGCCGGGGAGGTGAGGATCAACGTACTGGATCGTGGGCCGGGTATTCCTGAGTCCAGTCTTGAACAGGTTTTTGCACCGTTCTTCAGAATGGAGGGGTCGCGGAACAAAAGCACGGGGGGTGTTGGTTTGGGGTTATCGGCGGCGCGGGCGATTGTGCTGGAACACGGAGGCGAGCTGACACTGCGTAATCGGTCGACGGGTGGGTTGGAGGCGTTGGTGGTGTTGCCGGTGCATCCGGCAGCGTGAAGTCATGAAACGCCCCTTGGCTAATGCCGATCAGTTAAGCCATTTCAGCCGCAACGCAAACTTTGTAGCAGCTGGCGAAGCCTGCGTTCGGCTGCGCAGCAGTCGTAAAACCTGAGTTTGCGGTCGTCCTGAAACACCGCATCGGCTGATTTCACGACTGCTGCGCAGCCGAACGCAGGCTTCGCCAGCTGCTACGAATCGCGTTTTGCTTAACTGATCGACATTAGCCCCTTGGCCTGTCTTCACAGACCAAGGGATCATCTGAACCTAAGCCTCCCAGCCCGCCCCACTGACCGCTGCCTGAGCCAGTGGATGCAAATCTGCCCCCTGATGCTCCGTCTGCCAGGCCAGCAACTCCTTGCGCATACCAGGCGTCCAGTACATCTGCAGATGATTACGCACGCCGAGTACGGCCTGTTGCTGGTCCGGTTGGCTGGCGAAGTACTGGGCGATCTGATTGGCCATTTTGATCAGATTTTCAGTGCTCATCGGCGTACCTCGGCTTTAGAGCCACGCGCCTGGCGGCGTTCGTCGAGCAAGCGTTGTTGGTTGTCACTAAATTCCTGATAGCGTTTTTGCCACTCGGAAGGGTGGTAGACGCGGCTGACTTCCACGGCGGTGACCTTGTACTCCGGACAGTTGGTGGCCCAGTCGGAGTTGTCGGTGGTGATGACGTTGGCCCCCGACTCAGGGAAGTGGAAAGTGGTGTACACCACGCCCGGGGCGACCCGTTCGGTGACCCGCGCACGCAGTACGGTCTGTCCGGCGCGGCTGCCGATGCCGACCCAGTCACCTTCGTTGATGCCACGGCTCTCGGCGTCGGTCGGGTGGATTTCCAGACGGTCTTCGTCGTGCCAGGCGACGTTTTCGGTACGCCGGGTCTGGGCGCCGACGTTGTACTGGCTGAGGATGCGCCCGGTGGTCAGCAGAAGCGGATAGCGATTGTTGACCTTTTCCTCGGTGGGCACATAGCCGGTGAGCATGAAACGCCCCTTGCCGCGTACAAATTCATCGATGTGCATGGTCGGCGTGCCGTCCGGTGCCGCTGCGTTGCACGGCCATTGCAGGCTGCCGTGGCGATCCAGTTCGGTGTAGCTGACGTTGGTGAAGGTCGGCGTCAGGCTGGCGATTTCATCCATGATTTCTGACGGGTGCTGGTAGTTCATCGGGTAGCCCAGAGCGTTGGCCAGGGCCACCGTGCCTTCCCAGTCGGCCTTGCCACCCAGCGGTTCCATGACTTTGCGCACCCGAGAGATGCGCCGCTCGGCGTTGGTGAAGGTGCCGTCTTTTTCCAGGAACGAGCTGCCCGGCAGGAACACGTGGGCGAACTTGGCGGTTTCGTTGAGGAAAATATCCTGCACCACCACGCATTCCATGGCCGACAGCGCCGCGGTGACGTGCTGGGTATTGGGGTCGCTTTGGGCGATGTCTTCGCCCTGGCAATACAAGCCCTTGAAGCTGCCGCCCAAAGCAGCCTCGAACATGTTGGGGATGCGCAGGCCCGGGTCGGGTTGCAGGGTGACGTTCCAGGCTTGTTCGAACTGTGCCCGTACCACCTCGTTGGAAATGTGTCGGTAACCGGGCAGCTCATGGGGGAAGGAGCCCATGTCGCAGGAACCCTGAACGTTGTTCTGTCCACGCAGTGGGTTCACGCCCACGCCTTCGCGGCCGATGTTGCCGGTGGCCATGGCCAGGTTGGCGATGCCCATGACCGCGGTGCTGCCCTGGCTGTGCTCGGTGACGCCCAGGCCGTAGTAGATCGCCGCGTTGCCGCCAGTGGCATACAGACGGGCGGCGGCACGGATGTCGGCAGCGTCTACGCCGCAGATGGGGCCAAGGACTTCCGGCGAGTTTTCCGCGCGGCTGACGAACTCGCTCCAGTGGGCGAAATCCGTTCCCTCGCAACGAGCGTCGATGAAGGGCTGATTGAGCAGGCCTTCGGTGACGATGACATGGGCCAGTGCGTTGAGCATGGCGACGTTGGTGCCCGGGCGCAGGGCCAAGTGCAGTTCGGCGCGGGCATGCACCGAGTCCACCAGATCAATGCGTCGTGGGTCGATGACGATCAGTCGCGCGCCTTCACGCAGGCGGCGTTTGAGCTGGGAGGCGAACACCGGGTGGGCGTCGCTGGGGTTGGCGCCCATCACCAGGATCACGTCGGCCTGCATCACCGAGTCGAAACTCTGGGTGCCGGCGGACTCGCCAAGGGTTTGTTTCAGGCCATAGCCGGTCGGCGAGTGGCAGACCCGCGCACAGGTGTCGACGTTGTTGTTGCCGAACGCGGCGCGCACCAGTTTTTGCACCAGATAGGTTTCTTCGTTGGTGCAGCGGCTGGAGGTGATGCCACCAATGGAGTCGCGGCCGTATTTCTGCTGCAGTCGGCGGAATTCGCTGGCGGCGTAGGTCACCGCTTCATCCCAGCTGACTTCCTGCCAAGGATCGTTGATGTGCTGGCGGATCATCGGCTTGGTGATGCGATCCGGGTGGGTGGCGTAGCCCCAGGCAAAGCGCCCTTTGACGCAAGAGTGGCCGTGGTTGGCCTGGCCGTTCTTGTCCGGAACCATGCGCACCAGTTGGTCGCCTTTCATCTCGGCCCGGAACGAGCAGCCCACGCCGCAATAGGCACAGGTGGTGATCACGCTGCGTTCCGGCTGACCCAGTTCGACCACGCTTTTTTCCATCAAGGTCGCGGTGGGGCAGGCTTGCACACAGGCGCCGCAGGACACGCACTCCGAGTCGAGGAAGTTTTCGCCACCGGCGGCCGCGACCCGGGATTCGAAACCGCGCCCGGTAATGGTCAGGGCAAAGGTGCCCTGGGTTTCTTCGCAGGCGCGCACGCAGCGGTTGCAGACGATGCACTTGCTCGGGTCGTAGTCGAAGTAGGGGTTGGAAGTGTCTTTCGTGTCGGCCAGATGGTTGTCGCCTTCATAGCCGTAACGCACTTCCCGCAGGCCGACCTGGCCGGCGACGGTTTGCAGTTCGCAGTTGCCGTTGGCCGAGCAGGTCAGGCAGTCCAGCGGGTGATCGGAGATGTACAGCTCCATAACGTTGCGGCGCAGGGTCGCGAGCTTCGGCGTCTGGGTGTACACGCTCATGCCTTCGCTGACCGGCGTAGTGCAAGACGCCGGGTAGCCGCGCATGCCGTCGATCTCCACCAGGCACATGCGGCAGGAGCCGAAGGCTTCCAGGCTGTCGGTGGCACACAGTTTGGGAATGGTGGTGCCCAGCAGCGCAGCGGCGCGCATCACCGAAGTGCCTTCGGGCACGCTGATGCTGCGGCCGTCGATGTTCAGGGTGACCTGCACCTGGCTGTGGCGGGCCGGGGTTCCAAGGTCAAGAGCGCCTAGATCGATATCTGTGGCAGGGTCGAAGAGAGTGATCATTGGTCGGCCTCCGAAGGTTGCAGACCGAAGTCGGCGGGGAAGTGCTTGAGGGCGCTGGCTACCGGAAAAGAGACCATGCCGCCCAACGCGCACAGCGAACCGTATTGCAGGGTGTCGCACAGGTCCTTGAGGATGATCACCTGCTCATCGCGACCGTTCTGGTCAGGTGCGGCCAGCAGACGGTCGATCACCTCCACGCCCCGGGTCGAGCCGATGCGGCATGGGGTGCATTTTCCACAGGATTCCTCGGCGCAGAACTGCATGGCGAAGCGCGCCATGTGGGCCATGTCCAGGCTGTCGTCAGCCACCACCACACCGCCGTGACCGAGCATGGCGCCGATGGCGGCGAAGGCTTCGTAATCCAGCGGCGTGTCGAATTGACTTGGCGGCACCCAGGCGCCGAGGGGGCCACCGACCTGGGCGGCCTTCAGCGGTCGGCCACTCGCGGTGCCACCGCCGTAGTCTTCCACCAGTTCCCGAAGGGTCAGGCCAAAGGCCCGTTCCACCAAACCGCCATGACGAATATTGCCCGCCAGCTGGAAAGGCATCGTGCCGAGGGAACGGCCCATGCCGTAATCGCGATAAAACTGCGCGCCCTTGGCCAGAATCAGCGGCACCGAGGCCAGGGTCAGCACGTTGTGCACCAGGGTCGGCAAGCCAAACAGGCCCTGCAACGCGGGGATAGGCGGCTTGGCGCGAACGATCCCGCGCTTGCCTTCGAGAGAGTCCAGCAGCGCGGTTTCCTCACCGCAGATGTAAGCGCCGGCACCGACTCGCACTTCCATATCGAATGCCTGACCGCTGCCGCCGACATTGGCGCCGAGGTAACCGGCGGATCGGGCAATGTTCAGTGCCTCGCGCAGTGTCGCCACGGCTTGTGGATATTCCGAGCGCACGTAGATGTAGCCGTAGCTGGCGCCGACGGTGATGCCGGCAATGGCCATGCCTTCGATCAGCAGGAAGGGGTCGCCTTCCATCAACATGCGGTCAGCAAAGGTGCCGGAGTCGCCTTCGTCGGCGTTGCACACAATGTACTTTTGCGCCGCCTGAGTGGCGCGCACCGTGCGCCATTTGATCCCGGCCGGGAAGGCTGCGCCGCCACGGCCACGCAGGCCCGAATCGAACACCGCGGTCGCGGTCTGCTCGCCGCCCAGGGCGATGGCTTGGGTCAAGCCCTCGAAGCCGCCGTGGGCCCGGTAATCGTCCAGCGACAGCGGCCGGGTAATACCGGCGCGGGCGAACAGCAGGCGTTGTTGAGTCTTCAGATATGGCAGCTCTTCCACCAGGCCCAAGGCCAGTGGATGGGTGGACGGCTCGCCTTGCAGGGCTTCGAGCACGGATGGCACATCGGCGGCGGTCAGCGGGCCGAAGCCGATCCGTCCTTGCGGGCTGTCCACTTCCAGCAGTGGTTCCAGCCAATACAGGCCGCGAGAGCTGGTGCGTTGCAGGTCCAGATTGCTTTCTGGGGACTGATTGGCAAGGGCCAAGGCCACCTCATCGGCGCCCACGGCACGGGCCAGAGAGTCAGCGGACAGATAAAGAGTCGGCATCATGCGTCCTCCCGGCAAGCGTCGAGCAAGGCATCCAGACGCTCGGCACTGAGCCGCGCATACACCTGACCATCCAACTCCAGGGCTGGCGAGCAGGCGCAGGCGCCGAGGCAATACACCGGGCGCAGGCTGATGTTGCCGTCGGCGCTGCTGCCGTGGTCGTCGAGTTGCAGGCGTTCGCGCAATTGCGCGGCGAGCTGCTCGGCGCCGCGGCTCTTGCAGGACTCGGCCCGGCACAGACGCAGGATATGCCGGGCCGGAGGCGCGGTGCGGAAGTCATGGTAGAAGCTGATCACCCCGCGAACCTCGGCCTGACTCAGGTTTAGCGCGTGGGCAATCTCGGGGATGGCGGCATCGGGGATGTAACCGATGCCCTCCTGAATCTCATGAAGAATGGGCAACAGCGCGCCCGGGGAGCGTTTGTGGCGCTCCAGCAGGCTGTTGACCATAGGCAGGTGCAACATCTCATCAGGCATACAGCATTCCTCACGGTCACGGACAAACCAGATGGTTGTCGTTCGTCCGAAAGTGTCGGCTGCGGCACTCACACCACGTCACGGTATCGTGGCAATTTCAGGCCGTTGGCCAGGGCACCCTGAGCGGGCATCTTGTTGTGCCCGGCGCGGTCTTCGCCGCACCTCTATAAGGGCATTAAGGCAGCTTGCCACGCTGCTTTTGATTCATCTGCACCAAAGCGACGTGTTCGGTTCTTTCTACGACCTTCTATTGAGTCTAGAAGAGTGCGGCCCGAGGCGTCGTCCCTGAATGGTCGATGGCGTCGAAGTCACCTATCGAGGTGTCCGGAATTAGTTGACCACTACACAGTTGGTCACCAGTTTCCGGCGCTTGTGCCAAGCTGATGGAGTGTTAATACGCCTACCGCTCAGGCAAACCTCAGGAAGCCCATGACATGAAGCCCACTCATGCATCGCACGTCCGTCGAGAATTCTTCAAAGCAATCGGGTTCTACTTGCGCGTTGTCTGGCCGATCTTTTCCATACTGTTTTTTCTGATCGTGCTGTTCGGCCTTATCATCAGCCACCTGGAGGGATGGGATCCTTTTGACGGCATCTATTTCGGCTTCGTGACCGGTTTGACCATTGGTTATGGAGAGCTCGTGCCGAAACTTGGCGCCTCGCGGGTTCTGGCGATTTTTCTGGGGTTCAACGGGGTGCTGATGACTGCGATATTTGCGGCAATCAGTGTTCGGGCGATTGAGGTTGCAGTGCGGGCGTCGGGGCAGAAAGAGCCGGGTAAGCCGACGGCGTGAAGTCATGCTTGGTTGCTACTGGAAGGGGAGCAAGTCATCGACTCCTGCAAATCCATGCGCGACGGCGTGGTGTTTACTAACAAACGGGAGTGTCAGATCAGTGGGCCATTCAGGGAGCAGATGCGTTGATCTATCCCGCTGTAAACCGAAGCTCATTCACCCTGAGCCGAAAAATAAAAAGCCCCGAAAAACCTCGGGGCCAATCCTGAATGCCAGCCACCACACACAACCCCTGTGGGAGCGAGCCTGCTCGCGATAGCGCCAGCCCAACCAACGCAAAACCCTGAAGTGACCACAATCCCTTGTAGGAACGAGCTCGCTCGCGAAAAACGCAAGGCATCCACCTATCCCGCTGAACACCACACCCACCGCAACCAAACCCGCTCCCACAACATCACGCCTAACTCTTGAAACCAAAAGCTATCCTGGCGCGCCCACTACCCCTCAGCCTTCGCCCCCGCCCGCTTAGACGCCATCTCATTGTCCCGATTCCGATTCAGCACCTTCACCGCATCATCCACCACCGCCTTGCTCATCGCCGTCAAATAATGCGCGGCCCAGGCGTGGCGGTCGGTATCTGTGGCGTAGGCAGCATCTTCGGTCAGCTTCTTGGCGAGGAACAGAAAGTCAGAAGCCATTGATAACGCATCGCCGAGGGGGACGCCGCGAGTGACGTGGAATAGGGCTTGATCCGCGCAGTAGATGGCGGGTGTTAGGCCGATGGTTTTGAGTTCGGGTTGATCGGTCATTGGCCACCTCCGATGAGGGAGATGTGGTGGGAGAGGGTGGATGGTGGGGCATTACGCAACTGGGAGTCGCGTTGAGGGAAAAGCCAAGTTTTGTACGGATTGATGCTGCGCATTATCAGACTCCTTGATATGGGGAGCTGCCACATTCGTTTCCACACGAATGGGTGACAGCTGTGCGCAGGGTGGAAAACCGGGAATCAAGGAAACCGGCACGCCCGAAGACGTCCCACGCACAGCCGCCATAACTCACGCCGCAGGCATAAAAAAAGCGCCGGCAGACGTGATGGGGGCGCTGTTGCGCCTTGAATTACACGGGTTTCCACACCCGGTCGCTGAATTGGCAGCGACGGACGGAAGAGTAGCGTGCAGTTTCCTACCCTGCAAGCACCAAAACTCCTTGCCCAAAGTCTTATGCAGGAACCTATGCATCGTCACATATTCTCAGAGTCACTAGACTCTCGCTAATGATCTGCAGCTGTGTTGCTTTTAATATATAACTAATCGCGTTAATGAAAAATTGTTGCTAATGTTTTTAGCGAAAATTATTTTTCTAATAAATGCAGATGGCGCGACTGGCGTTGCGAATTAGTGTGGAGTCAGTTTGACATCACGTCCTGATGTGTCGTAATGTCAGGCATATAATGATTCAAATTCCGATGGGGTAATTAACGCAAATGGAAGAGCGCGAAAGCAAGTCTACACTGCATGATGCTACACCTTCTTGGAATGGTTTTAACTACCAAGGTAAAGTAGGGCTATATGTCGCGCTCAGTCTGATCCATAAGGAGTTGGGGCAAAAGCTAGATTTAGATGATATGACTTCTTTCATGAGTGATTATTCTTTAGAGTATGAATGGATCGAGGATTTTTCAATTAAAAAGGGCGATGAATATATATCGCTGCATCAAGTGAAACACTACAAGGACTCTAGATTTGGCTCTTACAAAGATGCGATAGACACGATTCTTACACGAAAATTAGGAGCAGTCGCAAGGTCTGATATTCAAAATTATTTAGATGTGGCGGGTTTTAAAGCGCTCGAAAAAGAAACAGATGAAGCTATAGTTGAGTTGAATTTGCAAGGTGTGCTTTTGAGCGGTGGTTTCTTAGCTTCTGATTGGCGAGGAAAAATTTCTAAGCTTTCTGAAAAATATCAAAGAGCAATTTCTAAATGCTTGCATGAACATGCGATACTGCACGAAAGTGCTTATAAGAATATGGTTCCTAACTATATTCATACATATCAAGAAATCTCAGCTCCCACTCGTCTGCTACAAAAATATAAGTGGTCATCACCCGAGATCGTGTTGGCGCTAACTGGGAAAAGTCTTGAATATCATAAGATTCATGTAGTCAAGACATCAGCTATGGATTTCCAAATTGTACTTAAGGATGATGAGTTAAATGTTGAGATAAAAAAACTCATAATAAATATAAAAAAAATAATCTCTCCTGACGAATATACGTTGATTGCAGATGCCGGTTTTGATTGCTATAAAAGTGCTCTGTTGTTTGAGATAGAGTTACATATTCAGAATAGGCATAAGCAACTTGGTGAGGCAGAAATTGCCGAGGGGAAGTACTCAAAAAAAGTAAATCCGCTTATGTTCAGTACTATTCTTGAAGTGCTGAATAAAGATGTGCGTGTCCAGAACGATGAATATTTTGAGTTGTTGTCTAAACTGTTTTTAGAGGATGCACTCGATCGATACGAACTGCAGGTTTTAGATGCTGTAACTGATTATGAGGAAGAGCAGGAGTCGCCGATTTACAAAGATCTTGAACGAAAGTTGCTCGCGCTCAGACACTACCGTTCTACGGTGGTGTCCAAGTTGTCAATTAGTGAGATACACACTAAGCTGCAACAATGCTCGCCTCAGATAAAGAGAATGGCGCCGTTTGAAACGTACTATCAGAGAATATTTTCTGCAACTGATTTTGTGAAGGTTTTTTTAAATTTTATACTTGGTGTTAACTCCCCGTTAGAAAACTTCCATCCTGTGTGTGCTAAAAATTTTCGCTATTCGCCAAGTTTTATAGATATTGAGTCGGTGCCTGGTAGGCCTGACAATATTTACAACCGTTTATCTCTGGCTATTACTAAGGCATGCGCAGTGGACGCATTCACTGATGCATTGATTTACAATTATCATTATATAACAATCAAAGCTGAAGACGGTGGGCCTGAGAATAAAACAATCCAACCACCAGCTATAGGGGACGATTTTGTGGATGATCGTCCTGCGTATCCAGTTTTTACAGAAAAATTAATGACTAAGTTGATAACAATTAATAAAGCATTAAAAAAAATTAATGAGTGAGTTATGATTGATATAATAAATTTAATATTTAACGCTTTTGGTTATATGAAGTCAAATACGATTGTTAATGAGAATTCAGTGTTGTACATAAAAGAAGGGGACGTCCAAGATGAGTTTTTTATTGTTGCAGATATAACGCATCGAAAAGCTTCAGATATAGACCCGCTGCAGGCTGAATTACATGCAACCTTAAATGAGTTTTTTAATCTTACAGATGGTGCTGAAAAAAACACAAATTTGGTTTTGCTTAAAAAATACGAATACAAAGGTGATGCAAAATCACAAGGAGTTGTAAATCGTAAAATCTCCGAAATTGAGGAGAATCCATATTTTTTTAAGAAAAGTCTTATCGTATATAACGAAGAAGAACTAGTGTCTTTAAATCAAGCGTTGATAGTAGATAAGCCAGATAGTATTGGAGATGCGTTGGCTCTTGTAATGCAAAATTATGCTCGCTTCATAAATTTTCGTGAGCGAGATGATGATGTTTTGTTTCGAGTGATATCAAAACTATATACGAAGATTCCATTTTTAACTTATAGCTTGAGTCCTGAAAAGCAGATAAATTTATCTTTTGAGATTGAAGCACAACTCAAAAAAATCCAACTGCATGAAGAGTGTATGGTGTTATTAAATGTTGTAGAAGATGATCAGGTTTTAGTTGATGCATGGATAGCTTCTATAGAAGGTGGCGAAGATGTTTAAACTAGGAAGGTTAACGGTTGATAATTTCAAGTCGATAAGCAAGGAGATTGTTTTAGATTTCTGTGATCTGGATGTAGTGATACTTGATGGTCCCAATGGTTTTGGGAAAACAACGTTGTTTGATGCTATTGAAATAAGTTTTACCGGAGGGATAAGTCGTATTGATGCGGCAGGTGGTTCGGCAGATTCTAAAGCTAAAAGTAACCATCTACTCAAGAATGCAGGAGACCGAAGAACAGAAATAATACTAGAGCTGAATAACACGGCGACAGATGAAGTTTATTTTATACGATCTGTGATTGTTGAAAATATCAAAGGGGCTAAGGCATCAATTAAAGATTACAAGATCAATATCGAAAGATCTTATAGGTGCTCGAGCTTTCTAAATGATGAGTGGCTTCCTTTAAATAATAGCTTTGTTGAAAGGCTTATAGGGTTGGATTCGATAAGTGATTTGTTTTATATTCAGCATTATATACAGCAGGAAGAAACTGCAGGTTTTTTAAAAGATAACAGTGAGGGTTCTCGGCACAAGCAATTAAGTCATCTGTTTGGGACGGTTTCACAGTCGAATGAATTGTTTAAAATAGACAGGCTGAGAAAGATAATTGATTCTAAAATAAAAATATACAAAGATTCTATAGGTGTAATTGATGCGCAGCTAAAGACGATAAAACCTCTAGAAACAGACCCGAACGAAGGTGTGTTACATCCGTCAGGAGTGTTGAGGCTGCCGGATACCTTTAGCACTAAAGGTCTTACTGCAGCTGGCTATTCTGCTCTTGTGGAAAATCTTAACATTTTATTGTTTTGTGTTAAAAAGCCTGAAGCTTATGAAGAATTGAAATCTAGTAATAGGGTTGATCTGTTGCTTCAAGGTAGAGATCAACAGCTTAATGATATTCTGCGGCTAGGAATGATAAATGATTACTCTAAGATAAATCGTTTGCATCGAACTAGGGCAAAGCATCAACGGCTTCAAGCTAGATTGAAACGGTTGCAGGATATCGTTGATGCGTCTGAAAATGATAATCAAAATCTAGGGGTTGCTTTTCTTGATTTAATTAGTAGGGAGTTTCCTCCAGCTGATTTAATTAATAGTCGGTTAATTGATCTTCAGAATGAGCGGGCTCATAATAAAGGAATTAAGGCGCTGTTAGTGAGCATGGCGTCAAGTAGGAAAAGCCTCATCGATGCATATCAAAAAATATTGGAAGAGGAGTCGCATTCGATAGTTAGTTGTCCGCTGTGCGGGGCTGTAAAGGAAAGTGGATTGCCTCAATTGATTGAGGAAATTGAGTCGCATCAAAAGATTGTTATGGAACAGGCTTCGGGTGGGGTTTTTTCAATAGCAAACCTGAAAGATTATATTTTTGAAAATTATATAGCGCCGACTGTTGCCAGGTGCAAGGTCATGCTTGATAAGTACAAGAAGTTTTCTAATGATAATATTATTTCTTTTTTTGATCAAAAGGCTATTGATCTAGATAGATACAGTGATTTTAAGAAGGTGCAAAATTGGCTTGATGGACAGTCGATTGATTATGCGTTTCTAGTTGATGGAAAGGTTACGGATTTTTCATTAAGCTATACAGAAAGATTTATTAAATTAAAAAGTATGATTGGTCAACTGAAAAATCCTATAGAAGGTGATGTACCTCCGTTTTCTGTAATACGTAACTCTCTTAGATATTTCGAGTTGGGTGAAGATGCAATACGTTCGATCACTGAAGAAGATCTATTGAAGGATTTAAGGTTTATTACTTCGGTAGAGAGAAATCATACTAATTCTATTGTTGGCGCTAGTATGCAGAAAAGAAGGCTGCTTTCTAGAAAAATAGAAAATCTCACTGTCGAGAAAAATAAATTGTCGACAATTTCGGCGGTGTACAAACAAGAAATTCAGAAGCACGAATCTAATATTGCGGCGCAAATAGCAATTCCATTCTATATTTATAGTTCAAAAGTGTTGCAAACTCGTCCCGAGGGAACCGGTATATTTTTGAGAACTCCAGATGCTAATAAAAAAGAAACTGTGCCTTATATAAGGTTTTGTTCGAGTAAGTACGATGAGCATGATGCTTGGTATACCATGAGTTCTGGTCAACTGTCTGGCTTGATTATATCTTTTGCTCTCTCGATGAATAAGATTTATCCATCAAAATTACAGGCGCTTTTAATTGATGATCCTGTCCAGTCAATGGATGAAGTGAATATGGCTTCTTTAATCCAATTGTTGAAGTATGAGTTTGGTGGGCATCAATTAATACTGTCGACTCATGATTCCCGGATTTCTAGTTATGTAAACTACAAATTGCATCGCGCTGGGAAAGCTGTAGAGCGTATAAATATGAAGAATATTTCGAAAGACTTTAATTGAGTAATTTGGGGCGTCCTAACAATAAGAGTTAAATTTTTTAACTCTGGTTTTGGGCGAATAAACGTTAGCAAACTGGTCTCGATTTTCAGCAGTCACTGATTGCTCCACGGCTCTTTTAAAGTATGTACAGCATTTTGCAGAAGGTAAGACTGCTCGATTTTTTTGCCGAGCCTACATCTATATGCGGTCCATTATTTACAGGATGTCTTTTAAGTATTCCTTCAGCGCGAAGAGTGGGGCATCAAGTTGTCCCATCGTCTGCGCAGCGCTGAAATCTGCCGCCAATCTATTCAGCTCGCGGCCCAGGACTGTATCAACACCACCGATAGCATTCAGCGCCAAACCCAGACACTCATCCACTTTCATCTGAATCACCTCAACATCTCCCCTGCGCACCAGCAACCCAAACACCTCCTTCTCATAATCGCTCATCATCAGATCATCCCGAAGAATTGGACTCGAATCCTCCGTCTCATAAGCAAGCTTGAGGCAGAACAGAGCGACGGTTTCCAGCAGCAATTCCATGGGGGGAATCCTTGTGAAATGTTTCACCGGTACGGGAGGCGCGGAAGAGCAGCAAGATCAAAAGATCGCAGCCTTCGGCAGCCCCTACGCGAACGCGGTGGGGTGCAGTGGCTTTTCTACAGACGAAAAAAAGGCCTTGCAAAGCAAGACCTTTCTTAATTTTGGTGCCCCGAGGGAGACTCGAACTCCCACTTCTTGCGAAAACGGATTTTGAATCCGCCGCGTCTACCAATTCCGCCATCAGGGCTCAATGGCGGCGAAGTATAGAGATGAGATTACCGTCGGTCAATCAGGTACATAGAGAATTTTCACTATTTCGGCTAGACTTCCGGCCCCTGCTAGACGAACCCCATCATGCGCGTTGCTGACTTTACTTTCGAACTCCCTGATTCGCTGATCGCTCGCCATCCTTTGGCGGAGCGTCGCAACAGTCGCCTGTTGACCCTTGATGGGGTCAGCGGCGCCCTGGCACATCGTCAATTCACTGATTTGCTCGAGCATTTGCGCCCGGGCGATTTGATGGTGTTCAACAATACCCGGGTGATTCCGGCGCGGCTGTTTGGCCAGAAGGCTTCCGGCGGCAAGCTGGAAATCCTGGTGGAACGGGTGCTCGACAGTCATCGGGTGCTGGCCCATGTGCGGTCCAGCAAGTCGCCGAAGCCGGGGTCGAAGATTCTGATCGACGGCGGTGGCGAAGCCGAGATGCTGGCGCGTCACGATGCGCTGTTTGAACTGGGCTTTGCCGAAGAGGTGTTGCCGCTGCTCGATCGCGTCGGGCATATGCCGTTGCCTCCTTATATAGACCGCCCGGATGAAGGCTCGGACCGCGAGCGTTATCAGACGGTCTACGCCGAGCGTTTGGGCGCGGTAGCGGCGCCGACGGCGGGGCTGCATTTCGATCAGCCGCTGATGGAGGCGATTGCCACCAAGGGCGTCGAGACTGCATTCGTGACCTTGCACGTCGGCGCAGGCACGTTCCAGCCGGTGCGCGTCGAGAAGATCGAAGACCACCACATGCACAGTGAATGGCTGGAAGTCGGCCAGGACGTAGTGGATGCGGTTGCCGCCTGCCGCGCTCGCGGTGGTCGCGTGGTGGCCGTGGGGACCACCAGTGTGCGCTCCCTGGAAAGTGCCGCGCGCGATGGCGTGCTCAAGCCGTTCAGTGGTGACACCGACATCTTTATCTACCCGGGCCGCCCGTTTCATGTGGTCGACGCCCTGGTCACCAACTTCCATTTGCCCGAATCCACGCTGTTGATGCTGGTTTCGGCGTTCGCCGGTTATCCCGAAGCCATGGCCGCTTATAAAGCCGCCGTTGAGCATGGTTACCGCTTTTTCAGCTACGGTGATGCGATGTTTATCACCCGTAATCCCGCACCACGTGGCCCTGAGGAAACAGAATGAGTCGCACCAGTCGCATGTCTTTTGAGCTTCTTGCCACCGACGGCAAGGCTCGTCGCGGTCGTTTGACCTTCCCGCGCGGTACCGTCGAGACCCCGGCCTTCATGCCGGTGGGCACCTACGGCACCGTCAAGGGCATGTTGCCGCGGGATATCACCGCCACGGGCGCGGAAATCATTCTGGGTAACACCTTTCACTTGTGGCTGCGTCCTGGCACCGAAGTGATCAAGAAGCACGGCGACCTGCACGATTTCATGCAGTGGAAAGGCCCGATTCTGACTGACTCCGGCGGTTTTCAGGTGTTCAGCCTCGGCGCGATGCGCAAGATCAAGGAGGAGGGCGTGACCTTCGCCTCTCCGGTCGATGGTGCCAAGGTGTTCATGGGCCCGGAAGAGTCAATGCAGGTCCAGCGTGATTTGGGCTCGGACATCGTGATGATTTTCGACGAATGCACGCCATACCCGGCTGACGAAGACGTCGCGCGTATTTCCATGGAGCTGTCGTTGCGTTGGGCCAAGCGTTCAAAAGAGGCGCATGGCGACAACACGGCGGCGCTGTTCGGTATCGTTCAGGGCGGCATGCACCAGGATCTGCGCATGCGCTCCCTGGAAGGTCTCGACAATATCGGCTTCGATGGCCTGGCCATCGGCGGTCTGTCGGTGGGCGAGCCGAAACACGAGATGATCAAGGTTCTGGATTACCTGCCAGGTCAGATGCCGGCTGACAAACCTCGTTACCTTATGGGCGTTGGCAAACCGGAAGATCTGGTTGAGGGTGTGCGCCGCGGTGTGGACATGTTCGATTGCGTGATGCCAACCCGTAATGCCCGCAATGGGCATCTGTTCATTGATACAGGCGTGCTGAAGATCCGTAACGCGTTCCATCGCCATGATGATTCGCCGCTGGATCCGACCTGCGATTGCTACACCTGCCAGAACTTCTCCCGTGCTTATCTGCACCATCTGGACAAGTGCGGCGAAATGCTGGGTAGCATGTTGAATACCATCCACAATTTGCGCCATTACCAGGTGCTTATGGCTGGTTTGCGCGAGGCTATTCAACAGGGTACATTGGCCGCCTTTGTCGATGCCTTCTACGCCAAACGCGGGCTTCCTGTTCCGCCTTTGGACTGAGTTTCCTGACCCCAAGATTCAACATTTGCAACTGGAGTGCTAAATGAGCTTTTTTATCTCTAATGCCATGGCTGATGCTGCTGCACCTGCTGCAGGCCCAATGGGTGGCGGTTTTGAGTGGATTTTCCTGGTCGGTTTCCTGGTCATCTTCTACCTGATGATCTGGCGTCCACAGGCCAAGCGCGCCAAAGAGCAGAAAAACCTGCTGAGCAGCCTGCAGAAAGGCGACGAAGTTGTGACCACCGGTGGTATCGCCGGCAAGATCACTAAAGTGGCAGACGACTTCGTTGTTCTGGAAGTTTCCGACACCATCGAAATGAAGTTCCAGAAAGGCGCCATTGCCGCCACGCTGCCAAAAGGCACGCTGAAAGCGATCTAAGTTTCAACTTCTACTCAATCGACGGGGCGCGCAAGGCGCCCCGCGTCATAAGCGGGCGGCGTGATGCTGAACAAATACCCTCTGTGGAAATACATTCTGATCCTGGCGGTGCTAGCGGTCGGTCTGATTTATTCCGCTCCCAATCTATATCCTGATGACCCGGCTATTCAGGTCAGTGGTGCAAGCACTGCGCTGCAAGTGACTCAGGCTGATCTGGATCGTGTGGGCACAGCGCTCAAGGAATCCGGGATCAACGTCAAGGCTGCCACCCTGGCAGCGAACGGCAAGGGCGGTCTGATTCGTCTGACCAAGGCTGAAGATCAGCTGCCTGCCAAAGACGTCGTGCGCAAGGCATTGGGTGATGACTACGTCGTTGCACTGAACCTGGCGCAAACCACCCCGCAATGGCTGCGCAGCTTTGGCGCGCACCCGATGAAGCTGGGTCTGGATTTGTCCGGTGGTGTGCACTTCCTGCTCGAAGTGGACATGGACAAAGCCCTCGACGCGCGCTTGAAAGTCTACGAAGGCGACGTCAAGAGCCTGTTGCGTAAAGAGAAACTGCGCTATCGCAGCCTGCCACAACTCGATGGTGCCATTCAGCTGGGTTTCAGTGATGAAGCGTCCCGCGAACAGGCCCGTGCACTGATCCGCAAGAACTTCAGCGATTTCGACATTGTTCCGGCCGACCTCAATGGTCAGGCGGTGCTGCGTCTGGCGATGACCCCGGCCAAGCTGGCGGAAATCCGCGAATACTCCATCAAGCAGAACTTGACCACGGTACGTAACCGCGTCAACGAGCTGGGTGTTGCCGAACCAATCGTTCAGCGTCAGGGCGCCAACCGCATCGTGGTTGAGCTGCCGGGCGTGCAAGACACCGCCGAAGCCAAGCGTATCCTCGGCAAGACGGCCAACCTTGAGTTCCGTCTGGCCGCTGAGCCTGGTGCATCGAAAGCCACTTCTGAAAGCTTCGAATTCCGTGAAGGCAATCGTCCGCCAGCACAGATCGAGCGTGGCTTGATTATCACTGGCGACCAGGTGACTGACGCCAAGGCTGGCTTCGGCGAGCAAGGCACGCCAGAAGTGAACATCCGTCTGGATGGCCACGGTGGCGAGCTGATGAGTCGTGCGACTCGCAGCAACGTCGGTCGCAGCATGGCTGTGATCTTTATCGAGCA
This sequence comes from Pseudomonas svalbardensis, assembly GCF_030053115.1. Taxonomy (NCBI): domain Bacteria; kingdom Pseudomonadati; phylum Pseudomonadota; class Gammaproteobacteria; order Pseudomonadales; family Pseudomonadaceae; genus Pseudomonas; species Pseudomonas svalbardensis. Next base: position 1,173,145 of record NZ_CP125619.1, read on the forward strand.
GCGTCCGGTTACCACTTACGTCAAGCAAGTGGTCAATGGCGTCGAGAAAGACGTGCCGGTCCAGACGTTCAAGGAAGAGAAGAAGATCATCAGCCTCGCGACCATCCAGTCGCCGCTGGGTGCTCAGTTCCGCATTACAGGCCTGAATGGCCAGGGCGAGTCGTCCGAACTGGCGCTGCTGCTGCGTGCCGGTGGTCTGGCTGCGCCGATGTACTTCGCTGAAGAACGTACCATTGGCCCAAGCCTGGGTGCCGACAACATCGTCAAGGGTGTCGATGCATCGCTGTGGGGCATGCTGTTTGTCTCGCTGTTCATCATCGCCATCTACCGCTTCTTCGGCATCATTGCCACCGTCGCGCTGACCGTGAACATGGTGATGCTGCTGGCCCTGATGTCGCTGCTGGGTGCAACGCTGACCCTGCCGGGTATCGCCGGTATCGTGTTGACCATGGGTATGGCCGTCGACGCCAACGTTCTGATCTTCTCGCGGATACGTGAAGAGATTGCGGCAGGCATGACCGTACAACGGGCAATCAACGAAGGCTTCGGCCGGGCATTCACCGCGATTCTCGACGCCAACCTGACAACCTTGTTGGTCGGCGGGATTCTCTTTGCGATGGGCACCGGCCCGGTCAAAGGCTTCGCAGTGACCATGTCCCTCGGGATCTTTACCTCGATGTTCACGGCCATCATGGTGACCCGCGCGATGGTCAACCTGATCTTCGGCGGTCGTGACTTCAAGAAGTTGTGGATTTAAGGGGCTGCCATGTTACGTACAATCAACTTCATGGGCGTTCGCAACGTTGCGTTCGGCGTCACATTGTTCCTTACCGTGCTGGCTTTGTTCAGCGTCGCTACCAAGGGCATGAACTGGGGCTTGGACTTCACCGGCGGTACGCTCATCGAGCTGACCTACGAGCGTCCGGCCGATGTCACCAAGGTGCGTGAGCAACTGGCCACTTCGGGTTATCACGAGGCAATCGTGCAGAGCTTCGGTGCGACTACCGATTTGCTGGTGCGCATGCCGGGTGAAGACCCGCAGCTGGGTCATCAAGTGGCAGAAGCGCTGCTGAAAGTCGGCGGCGACAACCCGGCGACGGTCAAGCGCGTCGAGTTCGTCGGCCCGCAGGTGGGTGAAGAGCTGCGCGACCAAGGCGGCCTCGGCATGCTGATGGCGTTGGGCGGCATCCTGATCTACCTGGCTTTCCGCTTTCAGTGGAAGTTTGCGGTCGGTGCGATCGTTTCGCTGATCCACGACGTGATCGTGACCATCGGTATCCTGTCGTTTTTCCAGATCACCTTCGACCTGACGGTGCTGGCGGCGGTACTGGCGATCATTGGTTACTCGCTCAACGACACCATCGTGGTATTCGACCGGGTTCGTGAGAACTTCCGTGTGCTGCGCAAGGCGTCCTTGATCGAGAACATCAACATCTCGACCACGCAAACCTTGCTGCGGACCATGGCAACGTCGATCTCCACTTTGCTGGCGATCGCGGCCCTGTTGTTCTTTGGTGGCGACAACCTGTTCGGCTTCTCCATCGCGCTGTTTATCGGTGTGTTGGCGGGTACTTACTCGTCGATCTACATCGCCAACGTCGTGCTGATCTGGCTGAACTTGAGTACTGAGGATCTGATTCCTACAGTGGCTACCGATAAGGAAGTCGACGACCGCCCATAACGGCTATCGTTTTCCAGCTGTCGGCCGAAAAGGCGCGAGTATTGAACTCGCGCCTTTTTTTATGCTCCAAGGCTGGGAGAAGCGCGGGCTTGTCCCGCATGTGATGGTCAGGAGGTTCATGTGAACAAGTCGTTGCTGGTTGGTGCGGTATTGGGTGCTGTCGGCGTAACTGCCGGGGGTGCTGTTGCCACCTACAAGCTGGTTAAAAGCGGCCCTGAATATGCGCAAGTTCTAGCCGTTGAACCGGTCAAGACACAAATCAAGACGCCACGTGAAGTGTGCAAGGACGTTGCAGTAACCCGGCAAGCGCCGGTGAAAGATCAACACCAGATCGCCGGTACCGTATTGGGTGCCGTGGCGGGTGGTTTGCTCGGTAATCAGATAGGTGGTGGCACTGGCAAGAAGATTGCCACCGTGGCAGGTGCAGTTGGCGGTGGTTACGCGGGCAACAAGGTCCAGGAAGGTATGCAGAATCGTGATACCTACACCACGACTCAGACGCGGTGTAACACTGTGAATGACATCAGCGACAAGGTTGTAGGTTACGACGTCCGTTATTCACTGGATGGCAAGGAAGGCAAAGTGCGGATGGATCGCGATCCGGGCAACCAGATTCCGGTCGATAAGGAAGGTAAATTGATCCTGTCGCAGAACGAGCCGGCCCAGTAAATAGCTGAAATTCAGATTCAAAAGAAGCACCCTGCGGGGTTAATGCCAGTCAGTTAAGCTGACTGGCATTTTTCTTTCTGATCGGATATTTCGGTGATTTGAGCCTTATGGCGCGGGGATAAATGCGCTCTTCCCGTCGATGCGGCAGAACATAATGCGGGGCAGAGGCGTGCAGCTCGGTCAGATATTTGGGGATGTTCCCGGAACGGTCGGCCGAAACGCTGTTGATAAACCCTAAAATTGCCCAAGTACACGCGGCAAAGCTCATTTCGCACGGGTAAATACCTGGACAGTGGCGGCTCATTTCCACCATCTGGTAGCGCAGCAGGTTGTAGCCCAGCAACACACCCCACAGTTCCTGCTCGATCATCTCGGGCGTCTTGCTACGCAATGTATAGCTGCTGTTGAGCAGCGTCTGTTTCATCTCGCGAAACCCTAATTCGATCTCCCATCGCTGGCTGTACAGGTCGACGATTTCGTCGGACGGGAAGCGTAGCGGATCGGCCATCGACGTCAGGATCTGACAAACCTTGCCCTTGACGGTTTTGCTCAGCAATCGCGCGGTCAGGCGCTCCGGCAGCCCCGGCCATTGCGTGCGGGCCTGCGGCGAAGTGCTCAACGAGACCACAGCGTCCTGGCGCCCCAAGCGCTGAATCACTTCGTACTGCGCACCTTTGCGCAGAGGCATCAGCCAATGCCGCTCGATGCCTGCTTGCTGCCACTGATGCAGCAAACCCAAGGAGTAAAAACCGCGATCGAACAGCGTCAGCGAGTGATCGGGCGTGGTTTCGATCAGTTGCTCCGCCAGTTTCATTTCGTTGCTGCGATAGCCATCCAACGCGCTGCCGATCAGCATGTGGCTGGTCAACTCCATTTGGCAGACCATGCGCACCTGGGGGAAACCGGTGTCGCCATGCTGGTTGCTGGCGGAATCGTAGCGCGCCCGATTTTCGGGTGTATCGGGCGTTCGCCATACGACACCGTCGACCCCCAGCAAACGCAAGCCTGCCCAAGTTGGGTGATCCACGGCCTCATGCCAACTTTTCTGAGTCAGATGGAAGACTTGTCGTACAGCTTCGCTGCCTAATCGCTGACGGGCCTGGACTACGGCGCTGGGCGCCACCAGCGGACGTTGTCCCGGCAGCATGATGTTCATGCGGCTGACCACATCCCAGGCCGACATGCGTCGAAAGAACGCCATGGAGATCACGCACCAAAGCATCATTTCCAGCGGCAAACGCCGCTTGCGCAGGGTCGCCACGCCGGCCTGTTCAAGTGCCTGCTCGACCAAAGATGGATCGAGTAAAGAATCCAGTCCCTCGATTGAGTTAGGGGTGGAGGCGATATTGTGGGTCAGTTCTAGGGCCCGAGCGAGACGCATAAAAAAATCCGATGCCAGTACAGGCATCGGATTTTGATTTCTTGCGGCCAAAGGTCAAGCAAGAGGGCTTAACTGATCGGCATTACCCTGCGGGGTGCTTCTTTTGTGCCTGGGATTTATATGCCACCACAGGGATCTGTTGTGGTGTGGGAGATTGGATTTCAGGCATAAAAAAAGCACCCCGAAGGGTAATGCCAGTCAGTTAAGCTGACTGGCATTTTTCTTTCTGATCGGATATTTCGGTGATTTGAGCCTTATGGCGCGGGGATAAATGCGCTCTTCCCGTCGATGCGGCAGAACATAATGCGGGGCAGAGGCGTGCAGCTCGGCCAGATATTTGGGGATGTTCCCGGAACGGTCGGCCGAAACGCTGTTGATAAACCCTAAAATTGCCCAAGTACACGCGGCAAAGCTCATTTCGCACGGGTAAATACCTGGACAGTGGCGGCTCATTTCCACCATCTGGTAGCGCAGCAGGTTGTAGCCCAGCAACACACCCCACAGTTCCTGCTCGATCATCTCGGGCGTCTTGCTACGCAATGTATAGCTGCTGTTGAGCAGCGTCTGTTTCATCTCGCGAAACCCTAATTCGATCTCCCATCGCTGGCTGTACAGGTCGACGATTTCGTCGGACGGGAAGCGTAGCGGATCGGCCATCGACGTCAGGATCTGACAAACCTTGCCCTTGACGGTTTTGCTCAGCAATCGCGCGGTCAGGCGCTCCGGCAGCCCCGGCCATTGCGTGCGGGCCTGCGGCGAAGTGCTCAACGAGACCACAGCGTCCTGGCGCCCCAAGCGCTGAATCACTTCGTACTGCGCACCTTTGCGCAGAGGCATCAGCCAATGCCGCTCGATGCCTGCTTGCTGCCACTGATGCAGCAAACCCAAGGAGTAAAAACCGCGATCGAACAGCGTCAGCGAGTGATCGGGCGTGGTTTCGATCAGTTGCTCCGCCAGTTTCATTTCGTTGCTGCGATAGCCATCCAACGCGCTGCCGATCAGCATGTGGCTGGTCAACTCCATTTGGCAGACCATGCGCACCTGGGGGAAACCGGTGTCGCCATGCTGGTTGCTGGCGGAATCGTAGCGCGCCCGATTTTCGGGTGTATCGGGCGTTCGCCATACGACACCGTCGACCCCCAGCAAACGCAAGCCTGCCCAAGTTGGGTGATCCACGGCCTCATGCCAACTTTTCTGAGTCAGATGGAAGACTTGTCGTACAGCCTCGCAGCCCAATCTCTGACGGGCTTGAACCACAGCGCTGGGTGCCACCAATGGACGTTGGCCCGGCAGCATGATGTTCATGCGGCTGACCACATCCCACGCCGACATGCGGCGAAAGAAGGCCATGGAGATCACGCACCAAAGCATCATTTCCAGCGGCAAACGCCGCTTGCGCAGGGTCGCTACGCCTGCCTGCTCCAGTGCCTGTTCGACCAAAGAAGGATCGAGCAAGGAATCCAATCCCTCGATTGAATTCGGAGTGGAGGCGATGTTGTGGGTCAGTTCCAGGGCCCGAGCGAGACGCATAAAAAAATCCGATGCCAGTACAGGCATCGGATTTTGATTTCTTGCGGCCAAAGGTCAAGCAAGAGGGCTTAACTGATCGGCATTACCCCGAAGGGTGCTTTTTTGTGGCTGCTCGCTTAGCGTTTCAGCGAGGCCGGCAGGTGCGGTTGAATGGCCGTCAGTACTGCTTTGAAGCATTTGGTGTTACCGGCAACGACGTGGCCTTTCTCAAGGAAGTCGTGACCGCCGGTGAAGTCGCTCACCAGACCGCCTGCTTCCTGGATCAGCAGGGCGCCTGCAGCCATGTCCCACTCGGACAGGCCCGACTCCCAGAATGCGTCGAAACGGCCGGCCGCTACGTAAGCCAGGTCCAGGCTCGCCGAGCCAGCACGGCGGATGCCGGCGGTCTGGCCAACCAAGGCGCGGAACATGCCCAGGTAGTTGTCGAGGTTGTCCATCTGGTCATCGCGGAACGGGAAGCCGGTACCCAGCAGGGCGCCGTCCAGGCTGGTACGACCGCTGACACGCAAGCGACGACCGTTCAGTTGGGCGCCGCGACCGCGGCTGGCGGTGAATTCTTCCTGGCGAACCGGGTCCAGAACAACGGCGTGTTCCAGGCGACCGCGGTATTTGCAGGCAATGCTGACGGCGAAGTGAGGAATGCCGCGCAGGAAGTTGGTGGTGCCGTCCAGTGGGTCGATGATCCACAGGTAGTCTTCGCCTTCGCCGCTACCCGGGTGCATGCCGGTTTCTTCGCCGAGAATGCCGTGGGTAGGATAGGCCTTGCGCAGCGCGTCGATGATTTTCTGTTCGGCGGCGCGATCCACCTCGGATACGTAATCCTTGGCGTCTTTTTCGTCGACCTTGATGGTATCCAGGCGCTCGATGGAGCGGAAGATCAATTCACTGGCGCTGCGGGCGGCGCGCAGCGCGATATTCAGCATGGGCTGCATGGATGTGTCACCTAAGGTTGTTAAAGAAAGCCGGGCATTCTATCAGAAAGTTTCTACAGGTGAAGGTCGGTGTTCGCTTTCATAGCTTAACGGTAGGTTGAGCTGTAAGATTCTGCTCCCCATTAAAGTGTTCGAGAGCGCCTCCCTTGCTGCAAAACATTCGTGTCGTCCTGGTCAATACCAGCCATCCCGGGAATATCGGCGGGGCTGCGCGTGCCATGAAGAACATGGGCCTGTCGCGGCTGGTGCTGGTCGAGCCGCGGTTGTTCCCGCATCACGAAGCCGATGCTCGTGCTTCCGGTGCCGGTGACATCCTTGAAAACGCGCAAGTTGTCGCCACTTTGGAAGATGCCTTGGTCGGCTGCAATCTGGTGCTCGGCACCAGCGCCCGTGACCGTCGCATTCCCTGGCCGTTGCTCGATCCCCGCGAATGCGGAGTGAAGGTTGTAGAGGAAGCCTCGCAAGGTGCTGAGATCGCCTTGGTCTTTGGTCGTGAAGATTCCGGTTTGACCAATGAAGAGTTGCAGCGATGTCATTATCACGTGCACATCCCATCAGACCCTGAGTTCAGTTCGCTGAACCTTGGGGCAGCGGTGCAGGTGTTGAGCTATGAAGTGCGGATGTCCTGGCTCGCGGCCCAAGGTCAGCCGAGCAAGGTCGAGAAGGATGAAGTGGCGTCCACCAAAAGTGGTGAGCTGGCGACCATGGATGAACTGGAGCGATTCTATGAGCACCTGGAGCAAACCCTGGTGGCCATCGAGTTCCTCGATCCGGAAAAACCACGGCACTTGATGGCGCGCCTGCGCCGGTTGTACGGACGCAGCTCGGTCAGCCGGGCGGAAATGAATATATTGCGTGGCATCCTCACGGAAACCCAGAAAGCGGCCCGTGGCGAGCTTCTTAAGCGGAAGGATTAAAAATGTTCGAGCGTTTGCGTGAAGATATCCAGAGTGTTTTCCATCGTGATCCGGCAGCGCGCAACGCCTTTGAAGTTCTGACGTGCTACCCGGGCATGCACGCCATCTGGATTCACCGCCTGTCGTCGGCCCTGTGGAGCATGGGCTGGAAGTGGCTGGCGCGACTGGTGTCGAACTTCGGTCGCTGGTTGACTGGGATCGAAATTCATCCGGGTGCCAAGGTCGGTCGTCGCTTCTTTATTGACCATGGCATGGGCATCGTCATCGGTGAAACCGCTGAGATCGGCAATGACGTCACCCTTTATCAGGGCGTGACCCTGGGTGGCACCAGCTGGAACAAGGGCAAGCGTCACCCGACTCTTGAAGATGGCGTGGTGGTCGGGGCGGGGGCCAAGGTGCTTGGCCCGTTCACGGTCGGCGCCGGCGCCAAGGTCGGTTCCAATGCTGTGGTCACCAAGGCGGTGCCGGCGGGTGCGACGGTGGTTGGCATTCCAGGTCGGATCATCGTCAAGTCTGACGATGAGCAAGATGCCAAGCGTAAGGCCATGGCCGAGAAGATCGGTTTCGATGCCTATGGGGTCGGCGAAGACATGCCTGATCCGGTGGCGCGCGCCATTGGTCAGCTGCTTGATCACCTGCAGGCCGTCGACGGCCGTCTGGAAGGGATGTGCGGAGCGTTGAAGGACCTAGGCAGCAACTATTGCGCCAAGGATCTGCCTGAGTTGCGCGAAGAAGACTTCGCCTGTGTCAAGGATAAGGATGAAAGCAAGGCGAGCTAACTCCGGGCTGACCCCTTCGCAAGCAATTGCTGGCTGTTCGCGGTCAGCCTTTGCTATGATGCGGCCGCTCTTTTGCGGGTAATCCTGACTAAAGTACTAGGTCTTATAGTTGACTTAAATACTCGGGAATTGCATACTCGCCCCATTCTGAACTCCGTGGTAATTGTCCATGCGACTGACTACAAAAGGCCGATACGCCGTGACTGCCATGCTTGACCTGGCGTTGCACGCGCAGCACGGGCCGGTGTCCCTGGCCGATATCTCCGAGCGCCAAGGCATATCCCTGTCCTACCTCGAACAGCTCTTCGCCAAATTGCGCCGCAGCAATCTGGTGTCCAGCGTCCGTGGTCCAGGCGGCGGCTATCAGCTGTCGCGCGACATGCAGGGTATTCAGGTCGCCCAGGTGATCGATGCGGTGAACGAATCGGTCGATGCCACCAAATGCCAGGGCCAAGGTGATTGCCATCAAGGCGACACCTGCTTGACCCACCACTTGTGGTGCGATCTGAGCCTGCAGATTCACGAATTTCTCAGCGGTATCAGCTTGGCTGACCTTGTCACTCGCCGTGAGGTACAAGAAGTAGCCCAGCGTCAGGATCAGCGCCGTTGCAACAGCAAAGCGCCACACCTGGACAAGATTGAAGCGTCCGCCGTCGAATGACAGCCAAAGAGCTAGCGGCACGCCAGCCAGCCTGATTTAGGAGATAGTCCATGAAATTGCCGATTTACCTTGATTACTCTGCGACCACCCCGGTTGATCCGCGTGTAGCGCAAAAAATGAGTGAATGCCTGCTGGTTGACGGAAACTTCGGTAACCCGGCGTCCCGTTCTCACGTGTTCGGCTGGAAAGCTGAAGAGTCCGTCGAAAACGCTCGTCGTCAGGTCGCTGACCTGGTCAACGCCGATCCGCGTGAAATCGTCTGGACCTCCGGTGCCACCGAGTCAGACAACCTGGCAATCAAGGGTGCGGCGCATTTCTATGCCACCAAAGGCAAGCACCTGATCACCACCAAGATTGAGCACAAGGCTGTCCTCGACACCATGCGCCAACTGGAGCGTGAAGGCTTCGAAGTCACTTACATCGAGCCTCGCACTGATGGTCTGGTCACCCCAGAGATGATCGAAGCTGCCCTGCGCGACGACACCATCCTGGTTTCGGTCATGCACGTGAACAACGAAATCGGCACCATCAACGACATCGCTGCCATCGGCGAACTGACCCGTTCCAAGGGCATCCTGTTCCACGTTGACGCTGCTCAGTCCACCGGCAAGGTCGATATCGACCTGTCGAAGCTGAAAGTCGACATGATGTCGTTCTCTGCCCACAAAACCTACGGCCCTAAAGGCATCGGCGCACTGTACGTGAGCCGCAAGCCGCGTGTTCGCATCGAAGCGACCATGCACGGCGGCGGTCATGAACGTGGTATGCGTTCCGGCACTCTGGCGACCCACCAGATCGTCGGCATGGGCGAAGCCTTCCGCGTAGCCAAGGAAGACATGGTTGCCGAGAACATCCGCATCAAGGCCTTGAGCGACCGTTTCTTCAAGCAGGTCGAAGGCCTGGAAGAGCTGTACATCAACGGCAGCATGACCGCTCGCGTACCGCACAACCTGAACCTGAGCTTCAACTACGTTGAAGGCGAGTCGCTGATCATGGCGCTCAAGGATCTGGCGGTTTCGTCCGGTTCGGCCTGCACCTCGGCTTCCCTTGAGCCTTCGTACGTACTGCGCGCCCTGGGCCGCAACGACGAACTGGCCCACAGCTCGATTCGCTTCACCTTCGGCCGTTTCACCACCGAAGAAGAAATCGACTACGCCGCGCAGAAAGTCTGCGAGGCCGTTACCAAGCTGCGCACTCTGTCGCCGCTGTGGGACATGTACAAAGACGGTGTCGACATTTCGAAAATCGAGTGGGCGGCACACTGATTTCAAGTCGCCGCAAACCGGCCCTGTAAGACGCAGGTTTTCAGGGCTTAAGAGCGACTCTCTGATGAGTGAGGATTAAGAATCATGGCTTACAGCGAAAAGGTCATCGACCACTACGAGAACCCGCGCAACGTCGGCAAGATGGACGCGGAAGACCCTGATGTCGGCACCGGCATGGTCGGCGCTCCGGCGTGCGGCGACGTGATGCGTCTGCAGATCAAGGTTAACGAGCAAGGCATCATCGAAGACGCCAAGTTCAAGACCTACGGTTGCGGTTCGGCCATCGCCTCCAGCTCCCTGGCGACCGAGTGGATGAAAGGCAAGACTCTGGATGAAGCAGAGACCATCAAAAACACTCAGCTGGCTGAAGAACTGGCTCTGCCGCCAGTAAAAATTCACTGCTCCGTACTTGCTGAAGACGCCATCAAAGCGGCCGTTCGCGACTACAAGCAGAAGAAAGGCTTGATCTGACTTTCAAGTTTTGGCGACGAGTAAGGAGTCACCGATGGCTATCAGCATGACAGAAGCGGCTGCTCAACACGTGCGACGCTCCCTCAACGGGCGCGGCAAAGGTGAAGGGATTCGTCTGGGTGTTCGCACCACAGGCTGTTCCGGCCTTGCCTACGTGCTGGAGTTTGTCGACGAGGTGGTTGCAGAGGATCAGGTGTTCGAAAGTCACGGCGAGAAAGTGATCATCGACCCGAAAAGCCTGGCCTACCTGGACGGCACCGAGCTCGATTTCGTCAAGGAAGGGTTGAACGAAGGCTTCAAGTTCAACAACCCCAACGTACGCGGTGAATGTGGCTGCGGCGAAAGCTTCAATATCTGAGGCTACTCGTGGGTACTCCTTGTCATTTCGCTTTATTTGAGCTGCAACCGAGCTTCGAACTGGATCTCGACCAGCTGGCTACGCGCTACCGTGAGTTGGCGCGCAGCGTTCATCCGGACCGCTTTGCAGACGCTTCCGAGCGAGAGCAACGGCTGGCGCTAGAGCAATCCGCGAGCCTCAACGAGGCCTACCAGACGCTCAAAAGTCCCCCAAAGCGCGCGCGTTACTTGCTCGCCATGGGCGGTCGCGAGCTGCCGCTGGAGGTCACGGTGCATGATCCGGAGTTTCTTCTGCAGCAAATGGAACTGCGTGAAGAGCTCGAAGACCTGCAAGACAGCGCCGACCTGGCGGGTGTTGCAGTGTTCAAGCGTCGCCTGAAGACTGCGCAGGATGAACTGAACGAAAGCTTCGCAGCCTGTTGGGATGATGCAGCGCAACGTGAACAGGCCGAACGCCTGATGCGACGCATGCAGTTCCTCGACAAGCTCACCTACGAAGTGCGCCAGTTAGAAGAGCGCCTCGACGATTAACCCAGTGCCGCTCCGGTCGCACGCCTGATATACAGATAAGTCCTGATTACGATGGCCCTACTGCAGATCGCCGAACCCGGCCAAAGTCCTCAACCGCACCAGCGTCGTCTGGCTGTGGGGATCGACTTGGGCACTACCAATTCGCTGGTCGCTGCGTTGCGCAGTGGTCTTTCCGAGCCTCTGGCTGACGCTCACGGGCAGGTCATTCTGCCGTCTGCCGTGCGCTACCACGCCGATCGTGTCGAAGTCGGCGAGTCCGCCAAACTGGCCGCCGCTACCGACCCTTTGAACACCGTGCTGTCGGTCAAGCGCTTGATGGGTCGTGGTCTGTCCGACGTCAAGCAATTGGGCGATCAACTGCCGTACCGGTTTGTCGGCGGCGAGTCGCACATGCCGTTCATCGACACCATTCAGGGGCCGAAAAGCCCGGTCGAAGTCTCCGCCGATATCCTGAAAGTGTTGCGTCAGCGCGCCGAAGCGACGTTGGGTGGCGAACTTGTGGGCGCGGTGATCACCGTTCCGGCCTATTTCGACGATGCTCAGCGTCAAGCCACCAAGGATGCGGCCAAACTGGCCGGTCTGAATGTGCTGCGTCTGCTCAATGAGCCGACCGCCGCCGCTGTAGCTTACGGTCTGGATCAGCACGCTGAAGGACTGGTCGCTATTTATGACCTGGGTGGCGGTACCTTCGATATTTCGATTCTGCGCCTGACTGGCGGTGTGTTTGAAGTTTTGGCTACCGGCGGCGACAGCGCGCTGGGCGGCGATGACTTCGACCACGCAATCGCTGGCTGGATCATCGAGAGCGCCGGTCTGTCCGCCGACCTCGATCCGGGTGCGCAACGCCATCTGCTGCAAACCGCTTGTGCGGCCAAAGAAGCCCTGACCAATGCCTCGTCCGTTGAAGTGGCTTATGGCGACTGGAAAGCCGAGCTGACCCGTGAAGCCTTCAATGCGCTGATCGAGCCAATGGTTGCCCGCAGCCTGAAAGCCTGTCGCCGCGCTGTGCGTGATTCCGGCATCGAGCTGGACGAAGTGCATGCCGTGGTCATGGTCGGCGGTTCGACTCGTGTGCCTCGCGTCCGCGAAGCCGTCGCAGAAGCCTTCGGTCGCGAACCGTTGACCGAAATCGATCCAGATCAAGTGGTGGCCATCGGTGCCGCGATCCAGGCCGATACGCTGGCCGGCAACAAGCGCGATGGCGATGAACTGCTGTTGCTTGACGTGATTCCGTTGTCCCTGGGGCTGGAAACCATGGGCGGACTGATGGAGAAGGTGATTCCTCGCAACACCACCATCCCTGTCGCCCGCGCTCAGGACTTCACGACTTACAAAGATGGCCAGTCGGCCATGGCGATCCACGTATTGCAGGGTGAGCGCGAGCTGATCAGCGACTGCCGTTCCCTGGCACGTTTCGAATTGCGCGGCATTCCGGCGATGGTGGCCGGTGCGGCGAAGATTCGCGTGACCTTCCAGGTCGATGCCGACGGTCTGCTCAGCGTTTCTGCCCGCGAGTTGGGCTCGGGCATTGAGGCCAGCATCCAGGTCAAGCCGTCCTACGGTCTGACGGATGGCGAAATCGCCAAAATGCTCAAGGACTCGTTCCAGCACGCCAGCGACGACAAGGTCGCTCGGGTGTTGCGTGAACAGCAGGTCGATGCTCAGCGCCTGATCGAAGCGGTGCAGGGCGCCCTCGATGTCGATGGCGAGCGTTTGCTCGACGCCGAAGAGCGCATGGTCATCGAATTGCAGATGCAGGAACTGACCGAACTGATGAAAGGTACTGATGGTTACGCCATCGAGCAGCAGACCAAACGTCTGTCGCAAGTGACCGACGCCTTTGCTGCCCGCCGCCTGGACTCGACGGTGAAAGCCGCGCTGGCGGGGCGCAACCTGAATGAGATTGAGGAATAACGATGCCGCAGGTCATTTTTCTGCCACACGAGAAGTTCTGCCCGGAAGGTATGGTTGTGGAAGCTGAGCCCGGTACATCCATCCTCGAGCTGGCTCATGAGCACCATATCGAGATGGAGAGTGCCTGCGGCGGCGTCTGCGCCTGCACCACCTGCCACTGTATCATCCGCGAAGGTTTCGACTCGCTGGAAGAGGCGGACGAGCTGGAAGAAGACTTTCTTGATCGTGCCTGGGGTCTGGAGGCGCAATCGCGTCTAGGCTGTCAGGCGGTCGTCGGGACTGAAGACCTGACCGTCGAAATTCCGAAATACTCGCTCAACCATGCGGCCGAAGCGGCGCACTGATTCAAGGAACTGAAATGAGTCTGAAATGGGTTGATGTGCTGGAAATCGCGATCCAACTGGCTGAATCCAAACCGGATGTGGACCCGCGTTACGTGAACTTCGTCGATCTGCACAAATGGGTGCTGGCATTGCCGGAGTTCAGTGATGATCCGACCCGCGGTGGCGAGAAGGTGCTTGAAGCCATTCAGGCCGCCTGGATCGAAGAAGCAGACTGAGTCTGCGCCGTATGCAGTTAGGCAATACCCAAGAACCCGCGTATAATTCGCGGGTTTAATTTTTCGCAAATTACCGTTTCTGGAGTTACATCATGGCTGTTCAACGTACTTTCTCCATCATCAAGCCTGACGCTGTTGCAAAAAACGTTATCGGCGAGATCACCACTCGTTTCGAAAAAGCTGGCCTGCGCGTTGTAGCTTCGAAACTGAAGCAACTGTCCAAAGCTGAAGCTGAAGGCTTCTACGCTGAGCACAGCGCTCGTGGTTTCTTCGGCGACCTGGTTGCTTTCATGATCTCCGGTCCGGTTGTCGTTCAGGTTCTGGAAGGCGAAAACGCTATCGCTCTGAACCGTGAGCTGATGGGCGCTACCAACCCTAAAGAAGCTGCTGCCGGCACCATCCGTGCTGACTTCGCTGATTCCATCGATGCCAACGCTGTGCACGGTTCGGACTCCGAAGCCGCTGCTGCTCGCGAAATCTCGTACTTCTTCGCAGCTACTGAAGTAACCACTCGCTAAGCATTGGCTTAAGAGTGAAGGTGAATCCATGACTACATCGACTGTAAAAACCAACCTGCTGGGTCTGACTCAGCTGGAAATGGAAAAATTCTTCGACTCAATCGGGGAGAAGCGTTTCCGTGCCGGTCAGGTAATGAAATGGATTCACCACCTTGGCGTCGATGATTTCGACGCCATGACGAACGTCAGCAAGGCCTTGCGCGACAAGCTCAAGGCTATTGCCGAGGTTCGCGGTCCTGAAGTTGTCAGCGAGGACATCTCCACCGACGGCACCCGTAAGTGGGTGGTGCGCGTGGCGTCCGGTAGCTGCGTCGAGACCGTGTACATTCCCCAGGGCAAACGCGGCACTTTGTGCGTTTCGTCCCAGGCAGGCTGTGCCCTGGATTGCAGTTTCTGCTCCACCGGCAAGCAAGGATTCAACAGCAACCTCACTGCCGCCGAAGTCATCGGCCAGGTGTGGATTGCCAATAAATCGTTCGGCAGCATCCCGGCGACCGCCGACCGTGCCATCACCAACGTGGTGATGATGGGCATGGGTGAGCCGCTGCTGAACTTCGACAACGTCGTGGCTGCCATGCATCTGATGATGGATGACCTGGGCTACGGGATCTCCAAGCGCCGTGTAACCCTGTCTACATCGGGTGTGGTGCCGATGATCGATGAGCTGTCCAAGCACATCGACGTCTCCCTGGCGTTGTCCCTGCACGCACCGAACGACGCATTGCGTAACCAATTGGTACCGATCAACAAGAAGTATCCGCTTAAGATGCTGCTCGAGTCGTGCCAGCGCTACATGTCGTCCCTGGGTGAGAAGCGCGTGCTGACCATTGAGTACACCTTGCTCAAGGACATCAACGACAAGGTCGAACATGCGGTCGAAATGATCGAGTTGCTCAAGAACATCCCGTGCAAGATCAACCTGATTCCGTTCAACCCGTTCCCGCATTCCGGTTACGAGCGCCCGAGCAACAACGCGATTCGTCGTTTCCAGGATCAGCTTCACCATGCCGGCTTCAATGTCACCGTACGCACCACCCGCGGTGAAGACATCGATGCCGCGTGTGGCCAATTGGTAGGACAGGTGCTGGATCGCACCCGTCGCAGCGAACGTTATATCGCCGTGCGCGAGTTGAGCGCCGAAAACGATATCGCACAGAACGCTGCGAACAATAATTAAGAGAGGATCTCTATGTCCCTGCGCTTCGCGCTGCTTTTGCTGTTGGCCAGCCTGTGTGCTGGTTGTGTCCTGTCGGGCGATTTCAACCCGATGAAGACCAGCAAGGGCCGCGATGAGGCGCGCGTTGCCTATGTGCAGCTGGGCTTGGGGTACTTGCAGCAGGGCATGACCGAACGGGCGAAAGTACCGTTGAAGAAAGCGCTGGATCTGGATGACTCGGATCCAGACGCCAACGCTGCGCTGGGTCTGGTATTCCAGGCCGAGATGGAGCCGGAGCTGGCGGATCAGCATTTTCGCAAGGCGCTGTCTTCCCGCCCCAACGATGCGCGAATCCTGAACAACTACGGCAGTTTTCTTTTCGAAGAGAAACGCTACAAAGAGGCGTATGAGCGCTTTGAACAGGCCGCCGCCGATACCTTGTATCCTGAGCGTTCGCGGGTGTTCGAGAACCTTGGAATGACCGCTTCGAAGCTGGGGCAGCGCGATCTGGCGCAGCAGCAGCTGGAAAAAGCTCTGCGTTTGAATCGCCAACAGCCACGTGCATTGCTGGAAATGGCTGAGTTGTCCTTCGAAGACAGGCATTATGTGCCCGCGCGTGACTATTACGATCGTTTTAGCCTGCTCACCGAGCAAAATGCACGTAGTCTATTGCTCGGCGTTCGACTGGCAAAAGTGTTTGATGATCGCGACAAGGCCGCCAGTTTTGGCCTGCAACTAAAACGACTCTATCCCGGTACGCCGGAATATCAGCAATACCTGTCGGAGCAATGATGAAAGCGGCGCATCCCGAAGTTGTAGCAGCGAATCGCGTTAATCCCGGTGAGACTTTGCGCCAGGCTCGCGAAAGCAATGGCTGGTCGCTGGCCGAAGTGGCCCTCAAGCTCAACCTCACCGTAAATTCCCTGAGCAATCTGGAAGCCGGCGCTTTCGACAAGCTGCCTGGGCATACCTTTGCTCGAGGTTATATTCGCGCCTACGCGAAACTGCTCGGCATGGATCAAACCGTACTGGTCCAACAGTTCGACCAATCCACCGGCACCGACTCCCAGGGCAGCAACGTTCATAGCCTGGGACGTATCGAAGAGCCGGTTCGGGTTTCCCACACTATTTTGCGAATTGTCAGCCTGCTGTTGCTGTTCGCAGTGATTGGTGGTGGTTTTGTCTGGTGGCAGGATCAAACCTCATTGCGCACCAAAGACCTGACTAGCCTGAGCCCGGAACACGTTGAAGTCGAAGGCGCTGACGGCACCACCCAGATCCATCCGCTGGACGAGCCGGAAGACCAGGCCGTCGCGGAAGGTCAGGCTGAAGGCACAACCGCTCTTGCGTTGCCGCAATCCGAGACTTCGAGTGAAGCACCGGCCGAAGCTGAAGCGACTGCGCCTGCTGCACCGGTTGCTACAGCGCCAACACCCGCTGCACCTGCGCATAGCACTGCTCCGGTTGTCGCGACTCCGGCCGCGACATCCCCCACTGCTCCTGTTGTATCGACCCCGCCTGCGAGCGCTTCGGTTACTCCGACCATCCCCGCTCCAGCAGCGGCTGCTCCGGTCGCTGGCCAGGGTCAGGTTCAACTGCAATTCACTGCCGATTGCTGGACGCAAGTGACCGATGGCAGCGGTAAAGTGCTGTTGAGCGGTCTCAAGCGTAAAGGCGAAAACGTTTCCGTGAGCGGCAAGCCACCGTTTTCCGTGCGTCTGGGCTTCGCCCGTGGCGCGCAGGTCAGCTACAACGGGCAGGTGGTTGATGTCGCTCCGTTCACCAGTGGCGAGACTGCTCGCCTGAAGTTGGGTCAATAAGTCATGCACGGCGAATCTCCAATCAAACGTCGCGAATCCCGCAAGATCTGGGTCGGTAACGTGCCCGTTGGCGGCGATGCGCCTATCGCTGTGCAGAGCATGACCAACAGCGACACCAATGACGTCGCGGCCACCGTGGCCCAGATCAATCGTCTGGAAGCGGCTGGCGTCGATATCGTGCGAATTTCCGTGCCCGACATGGATGCCGCTGAAGCCTTCGGCAAGATCAAGAAGCTGGTCAAAGTACCTTTGGTTGCCGACATTCACTTCGACTACAAGATCGCTCTGCGCGTAGCCGAACTGGGCGTTGACTGCCTGCGCATCAATCCGGGCAACATTGGTCGCGAAGACCGCGTGCGTGCGGTAGTCAATGCCGCCCGTGATCGCGGGATTCCGATCCGCATCGGCGTGAACGCCGGTTCCCTGGAAAAAGACCTGCAAAAGAAATACGGCGAGCCGACTCCGGCTGCGCTGGTTGAATCTGCCCTGCGTCACGTCGAGCACCTCGAGCGTCTGAACTTCCAGGACTTCAAGGTCAGCGTGAAAGCCTCCGACGTGTTCATGGCCGTCGCCGCTTACCGCTTGCTGGCCAAGGAAATCGTTCAGCCGCTGCACCTGGGCATCACCGAAGCCGGTGGTTTGCGTTCAGGCACGGTGAAATCCGCCGTGGGCCTCGGTATGCTGCTCGCCGAAGGGATTGGCGATACTATTCGCATCTCGTTGGCGGCCGACCCGGTCGAGGAAGTGAAAGTCGGCTACGACATTCTCAAATCCCTGCATCTGCGTTCCCGTGGCATCAACTTCATCGCCTGCCCGAGCTGCTCGCGGCAGAACTTCGATGTGGTCAAAACCATGAACGAGCTGGAAGGGCGCCTTGAAGACCTGCTGGTGCCATTGGATGTTGCGGTCATTGGTTGCGTGGTCAACGGACCGGGCGAAGCCAAGGAAGCCCACATCGGCTTGACCGGCGGCACGCCAAACCTGATTTACATCGACGGCAAGCCGTCGCAGAAACTGTCGAATGACAATCTGGTGGATGAGCTTGAACGCTTGATCCGTCAGAAAGCGGCCGAAAAGGTCGAAGCTGACGCAGCAGTCATTGCGCGCGGCTAAGTCGAACGAATTTAAGGATTTATAGTGAGCAAGTCTCTGCAAGCCATACGTGGCATGAACGACATCCTGCCCGAGCAGACTCCCCTGTGGCGTCATTTCGAAGGCACCGTTTCGCGTTTGCTGGATAACTACGGTTACAAACAGATCCGCATGCCGATCGTCGAGTTCACCGAGCTGTTCAAGCGCTCCATCGGTGAAGTAACCGACATCGTCGAGAAAGAGATGTACACCTTCGACGACCGCAACGGCGACTCCCTGACCCTGCGCCCTGAAGGCACGGCGGCCTGTGTGCGTGCGGTGCTTGAGCACGGCATCACCGGCGGTGGCCAGGTGCAGAAACTCTGGTACATCGGCCCGATGTTCCGCCACGAACGTCCGCAGAAAGGCCGTTATCGCCAGTTCCACCAGATCGGTTGCGAAGTCTTCAACCTAGATGGTCCGGACATCGATGCCGAGCTGATCGTGCTGACCTGGCGCCTGTGGGGCGAGCTGGGCATCCGTGATGCGGTCAAGCTCGAACTCAACAGCCTCGGCACTGCCGAGTCCCGCGGTCGTTATCGCGAAGCGCTGGTCGAATTCCTTTCGGCCCGCCTGGACAAGCTGGACGAAGACAGCCAGCGCCGTCTGAAAACCAACCCTTTGCGGGTTCTGGATACCAAGAACGCCGACACTCAAGCGGTCCTGGTCGACGCGCCGAAAATGGCCGACTACCTCGACGAAGAATCCCGCGTGCACTTCGAGGGCCTGAAGGCTCGCCTGGACGCCGCCGGCATTCCTTACGTGATCAACCCGAAGCTGGTTCGCGGGCTGGATTACTACAGCAAGACCGTTTTCGAATGGGTCACCGACCAGTTGGGCGCCCAAGGCACCGTGTGTGCCGGCGGTCGTTACGACGGTCTGGTGGAGCAGATGGGCGGCAAGCCGACCTCGGGCGTTGGTTTTGCCATGGGCATCGAGCGCCTGGTGCTGCTGCTTGAAACCCTGGAGCAGATCCCGGAAGAGATTTCCCGTCAGGTCGACGTTTACCTCTGCGCCTTCGGTGAAGCCGCCGAGCTGGCCGGTCTGACCCTGAGTGAACGTGTTCGTGATCAATTGCCCAACCTGCGCCTGCAAGTGAATGCCGGCGCCGGCAGCTTCAAAAGCCAATTCAAGAAAGCCGACAAGAGCGGTGCGTTGTACGCGCTAATCCTCGGTGACGACGAAATGGCCCAGCAAGTGGTAGGTTTCAAACCCCTGCGTGGCCAGGGCGAACAACAAAGCATTGCCTGGGATGCGCTTGCTGCACACCTGGCCACCTGCGTCGTGCAGGGTTGAAGCTGTCAAACAGCCGATTTAGCGATTAAGGAGTATTGGGGTGTCGAGTACCGAAGACGAACAGCTGTCGGATTTGAAGGACTGGTGGACACGCAACGGCAAGCCCCTGGTCACTGGCGGCCTGTTGGCGCTGGTCATCGTGTTCGGCTGGCAGGCCTTTCAAAAGTATCAGAGCAATCAGTCGCAAGGCGCCTCGATGCTCTATCAGCAACTGCTGGAAACCACGCTGACGCCAGACGGCAAGCCTGATGCCGCCCGTGTTGCGGACCTGGCCGGCAAGCTCAACAGCGAGTTCGGCGGTAGCGCTTACGCGCAGTACGGCAGCCTGTTCGTGGCAAAAGTCGCGGTCGACAGCGGCAAGCTGGATGACGCAGCCAGCGAGCTGAAAGCCATTGTTGCCAAACCGGCCAACCCGGCGTTGGGCGAAATTGCTCGTCAGCGTCTGGCACAGGTGCTGGCCGCGCAGAACAAGGCCGATGAAGCCTTGAAACTGCTCGAAGGCGATGCCGATAAAGCATTCCTGGCCACTCGCGAAGAACTCAAAGGCGACCTGCTGGTGCAGTTGGGTCGTACCGACGAAGCGAACACGGCGTATCAAAAAGCCAAGGCAGCACTGTCGGATGAAGCGGCAGTGGGTGGCCTACAAATCAAGCTGGACGACCTGGCCAAAGGGGATGCGTGACGTGATTCGTTGGAAACATGCAGCATTGCTGGCTCTGGCCATATTGGCCGCGGGTTGCAGCAGCAACAGCAAAAAAGAACTGCCACCGGCCGAGTTGACCGACTTCAAAGAAGAAGTGGTTCTGCAAAAGCAGTGGAGTCGTTCGATCGGTGACGGTCAGGGCGAATCGTACAACATGCTGGTTCCGGCGATCGATGGCGATACCATCTATGCCGCCGACGTCACCGGTGTGGTGATGGCGATGGATCGCAGCAATGGCGACGTCAAATGGAAGAAAGATCTCGAACTGCCTGTTTCCGGTGCCGTCGGCGTGAGTTACGGTTTGCTCCTGATCGGTACGGTCAAGGGTGAAATCGTTGCCCTGGACGCCATCAATGGTGAAGAGAAATGGCGCGCTCGCGTGTCCAGTGAAGTCCTCGCACCGCCGGTCAACAACGGTGATGTCGTTGTCGTTCAGACTCAGGATGACCGTCTGATCGGTCTGGATGCCGCTACTGGCACCCAGCGCTGGTTGTATGACAGCACTCCAGCGGTATTGACCCTGCGCGGCACCAGCGCGCCGATCGTCACCAACCGCCTCGCGGTGGCTGGCCTGTCGACCGGTAAAGTGGTCGCTCTCGATATTTCCAACGGCGTGCCGGTGTGGGAACAACGTGTAGCAATTCCACAAGGTCGTTCGGAACTGGAGCGCGTTGTCGATATCGATGGTGGCCTGCTGCTGTCCGGCGGTACGCTGTATGTCGCCAGCTATCAGGGTCGCGTTGCGGCACTGGATCTGGAAAGCGGTCGTCAGCTCTGGCAGCGTGATGCTTCCAGCTATGCCGGTGTCGCCCAGGGTTTTGGCAGCGTCTACGTGAGCCTGTCTTCGGGCACCGTTGAAGGCGTCGACGAACGTTCCACCACAGCTTTGTGGAGCAACGATTCGCTGGCCCGTCGTCAACTGTCGGCTCCGGAAGTGTTCTCCAGCTATGTTGCTGTCGGTGATATGGAAGGTTACCTGCATCTGCTGAGCCAGGTGGACGGTCGTTTCGTCGGCCGCGAGCGCATCGACAGCGACGGCCTGCGTGCCCGTCCGCTGGTGGTGGGTGACACGATTTATCTGTATGGCAACAGTGGCAAGCTGGAAGCCCTGACCATTAAGTAAAGGTTTGACTATGCTTGGGGTTAACCCCCAGGCAGCCCCGTTTGACGGGGTTCGCAGCGCCCTCAAGCGCTGCCCCGAGCACCAGCCGCTGCCTCGCAGCGGCTTTTGTATTTTCTGAAATAACGAAGTGGAGAGCCGCATGGTTCCCGTAATCGCCCTGGTGGGCCGACCGAACGTCGGCAAGTCCACCTTGTTCAACCGCCTGACCAGGACTCGCGACGCCATCGTCGGCGACTTGTCCGGTCTGACCCGTGATCGCCAATACGGTGAGGCCAAGTGGCAAGGGCGTTCCTACATTCTGGTCGACACCGGCGGTATCTCCGGTGACGAGCACGGTATGGACGAAAAAATGGCCGAGCAGTCGCTGCTGGCCATTGAAGAAGCGGATGTCGTTCTGTTCCTGGTAGATGCCAAGGCTGGTTTTACCGCCGCCGACCAGATGATCGCCGAGCATTTGCGCAAACGTAACAAGCGTTCTTACGTGGTTGCCAACAAGGTCGACAACATCGACCCTGAAATGGCCCGCGCCGAATTCGCCCCGTTGGGCATGGGCCACGCGATTCCGATCGCCGGTGCCCACGGTCGTGGCATCACCCAGATGCTGGAAATCGCGCTGAGCACCTTCCCGAAAGACGATGACGAGCTGGAAGAAGGCGAGGAAGAGATCGTTGCCGAAGGCGAGGAAGCCAAGCGCATTCCTGGCCCGAGCGAAAAAGACGGGATCAAGATCGCGATCATCGGCCGCCCGAACGTCGGCAAGTCGACCCTGGTCAACCGTATGCTCGGTGAAGACCGGGTAATCGTTTATGACGAGCCCGGCACCACCCGCGACAGTATCTACATCCCGTTCGAGCGTAACGACGAGAAGTACACGCTGATCGACACCGCCGGTGTGCGCAAGCGCGGCAAGATCCACGAAGAAGTTGAAAAGTTCTCCGTGGTCAAGACCCTGCAAGCGATCAAAGACGCCAACGTGGTGATCTTTGTGATGGACGCCCGCGAAGGCGTGGTCGATCACGATCTCAACCTGCTGGGCTTCGCCATTGAGTCGGGTCGTGCGCTGGTGATCGCGATCAACAAGTGGGACGGCATGACGCCGAGCGAGCGCGACTTCGTGAAGGTCGAGCTGCAACGTCGACTGTTCTTCGTTGACTACGCCGACATTCACTTCATCTCGGCCCTGCACGGCACGGGCGTGGGCAACCTCTACGCCTCCGTACAGAACTCGTTCAAGTCTGCGGTCACCCGCTGGCCAACCAACCGCCTGACCACGATTCTGGAAGATGCGGTCGGTGAGCACGCGCCACCGATGGTCAACAACCGCCGGATCAAGCTGCGTTACGCCCACTTGGGTGGTGCCAACCCGCCGATCATCGTGATTCACGGTAACCAGATCGAGAAGGTGCCGAAGTCTTACGTTCGTTACCTGGAAAACACTTACCGTCGTGTCTTGAAGCTGGTCGGTACGCCGATCCGCATCGAGTTCAAGGGCGGCGAGAACCCGTACGAAGGCAACAAGAACTCGCTCACCGACCGTCAGGTCAACAAGAAGCGTCGCATGATGTCGCACCACAAGAAAGCCGACAAGAAGCGTAGAGACAAGCGCTGATTGTAGACTTGCCTGGCTCCTGTCCCACAGGATCGGGTTCCAAAAAGGGCGCTTAAGGCGCCCTTTTTTTATGGGCGCCGTTTGGGCTATCCTCGGCTCTCCCGCGCCGCCGTTAGCGCCGGGTGTAGAGCAGGGAATCACCGATGATCACCAGTAAGCTGCCGAATGTCGGCATCACTATCTTCACTCAGATGTCTCAGCTCGCGGCGCAAACCGGGGCGCTGAACCTGTCCCAGGGTTTTCCCGATTTCGATGCGCCGCAGGCCCTGTGCGATGCGGTCGGTCGGCATATCGCCAGTGGCCACAACCAGTATTCGCCGATGACCGGCCTTCCTGCATTGCGTCAGCAGATTGCGGCGAAGATCGCCCGCAGCTACGGCGTCAATGTGGATGCCGACCATGAAGTGACAGTCACGCCCGGTGCAACTCAGGCGATCTTTTGCGCCATTCAGGCGGTTATCCACAGCGGCGACGAAGTGATTGTTTTCGATCCGGCCTACGACAGTTATGAGCCCTCAGTTGAGCTGGCCGGGGGGCGCTGCGTTCATGTGCAGTTGGGCCTGAATGACTTCGACATCGACTTCCAGAAGCTGGGTGAAGCCATTACCCCACGCACGCGGATGATCATCCTCAACACTCCACATAACCCAAGCGGCGCGCTGATCAGTCGTGCCGAGCTGGATCAACTGGCGGCTTTGATTCGCGACCGCGACATCTATGTCATCAGCGATGAGGTCTACGAACACCTGGTGTTCGATGGCGTGCCCCACGTCAGCGTGCTGAATCACCAAGAGCTGTATCAGCGAGCATTCGTGGTCAGCTCCTTCGGCAAGACCTATCACGTCACTGGCTGGAAAACCGGCTACGTGGTCGCACCGCCGGCCCTCACCGCCGAGCTGCGCAAGGTTCACCAATACGTCAGTTTCTGCGGCGTCACACCGCTGCAATATGCCTTGGCCGACTTCATGGCCGAGCACCCGGAACACGTCGAAGAACTGCCGGCTTTCTATCAGGCCAAGCGCGATCTGTTCTGCGATTTGCTGGCGCCGTCTCGCTTCAGTTTCACCCGAGTGGCCGGCACGTATTTCCAATTGGTCGATTACTCGCAGATCCGCCCGGACCTCAATGACGTCGAGATGGCGTTGTGGATGACCCGCGAACATGGCGTGGCGAGCATCCCGATCTCGGTGTTCTACCAGACCCCACCCGAAGGCCAGCGCCTGGTGCGCC
Source organism: Pseudomonas svalbardensis (assembly GCF_030053115.1). NCBI lineage: Bacteria > Pseudomonadati > Pseudomonadota > Gammaproteobacteria > Pseudomonadales > Pseudomonadaceae > Pseudomonas > Pseudomonas svalbardensis. The sequence goes on from NZ_CP125619.1 coordinate 1,197,378, forward strand.
TGTGCTTCGCCAAACGCGAGGAGACCCTGCGTGAAGCAGCGGCAAAACTATGCGTGATCTGAGTGCGCTACCCAATCTGAACATCGCGCTGATCCAGACCACCCTGGCGTGGCACGATCGTCAGGCCAATCTGGAGCATTTCGAGCCGTTGCTGGAACAGGCTCGCGGCGCTGACCTGATCATTTTGCCGGAGATGTTCACCACCGGTTTCTCGATGGAGTCCAAGACCCTCGCCGAATCGGAAAACGGTCCGACCAGCAAATGGCTGCGGGTTCAGGCAGCGAAACTCGATGCGGTGATCACCGGCAGCGTGATCGTCCAGGCGGCTGACGGCAGCCATCGCAATCGCCTGTTGTGGGCGCGGCCGGACGGGGAGGTGTGGCACTACGACAAGCGCCATCTGTTCCGCATGGCCGGCGAACACAACCACTTCACCCCCGGCGAGCGTCAGGTGCAGTTCGAACTCAAGGGCTGGCGAGTGCGTCCGCTGATTTGCTACGACCTGCGCTTCCCGGTCTGGAGCCGCGATGCTCAGGACACCGATTTGCTGCTGTACACCGCCAACTGGCCGGGGGCACGGCGTCAGCACTGGAACCGTTTGCTGCCAGCACGGGCGATCGAAAATCTCTGCTACGTGGCGGCTGTGAATCGCATTGGTACTGACGGCAAAGGTTTTGCGTATACCGGCGACAGCCAGGTGCTGGACTTCCAGGGGGAGACGTTACTCAGTGCGGGCGAAGCCGATGGCGTGTTTCAGGTCGTTCTGAACGCTGCAGATCTTCAGGCTTATAGAACTCGCTTTCCAGCGAATCTGGACGCCGATACCTTCGAGTTCACCTGAAATTGTCGTTGCCTGACCTGCCGTCATCGCGAGCAGGCTCGCTCCCACAGTAGATCGTGTGAACCCCCAATTTTGTGTTCATCCAAAACCCAATGTGGGAGCGAGCCTGCTCGCGATGAGGCCATGACAGGCGACACAAAAAATACAGGCAAACAAAAAGGCCCCGAGGTTCTCACCCTGGGGCCTTTTGCATTTCAGCGAAGGCTTACGCCGCTTTCGCTTCCGGCTGGCTCAACGAGCGGTTCAGTGCGCTGAACAGGGCCTTGAAGCTGGCGGTGGTGATGTTTTCATCGATACCGACGCCGTGCACCGCACGTTCACCGTTCACACGCAGCTCGATGTAGGCCGCCGCCTTGGCATTGGTGCCCGAACCGATGGCGTGTTCGTTGTAGTCCATGATTTCAACCGGAATCGGCAGACCGGCCACCAGCGCTTCCAGGGCGCCGTTGCCCTTGCCACGCCAGTGCAGGTTGGTTTCACCCTGACCTTTACCAGAGACTTCCACTTCCACGGCGCTGTGACCGTTTTCTTCCTGCAGGCGATGGCTGACCAACGCGTACGGGGTGTTGGCCTGCAAGTACTCGCTGTGCAACAGCGCATGGATCTGCTGAGCCGTCATTTCGAGGCCCAGACGATCGGTTTCACGTTGCACAACCTGGCTGAACTCGATCTGCATGCGACGCGGCAAGCTGATGCCGTATTCCTGTTCCAGCAGGTAAGCGATACCGCCCTTGCCCGACTGGCTGTTGACACGGATCACCGCCTCGTAGCTGCGGCCGATATCGGCCGGGTCGATCGGCAAGTACGGTACTTCCCACAGGGCGTCCGGTTTCTGCTGGGCGAAGCCTTTGCGGATGGCGTCCTGGTGGGAGCCGGAGAACGCGGTGTGAACCAGGTCGCCGACGTACGGGTGGCGTGGGTGCACCTGGATCTGGTTGCATTCTTCGACGACTTTGCGCACACCGTCGATGTCGGAGAAGTCCAGCTCAGGGTGAATGCCCTGGGTGTAGAGGTTCAGCGCCACGGTCACGAGGTCGACGTTACCGGTACGTTCGCCGTTGCCGAACAGGCAGCCTTCGACACGGTCGGCGCCGGCCATCAGGCCCAGTTCGGTAGCTGCAACGCCAGTGCCACGGTCGTTGTGGGTGTGCAGGCTGATGATCACGCTGTCACGACGGTTGATGTGCCGGCCGAACCATTCGATCTGGTCGGCATAGATGTTCGGGGTCGCGCATTCGACGGTGGCTGGCAGGTTGAGAATCACCTTGTGCTCAGGCGTCGGGTTCCAGACTTCGATGACTGCGTCGCAGACTTCTTTGGCGAACTCGAGCTCAGTGGCGCTGAAGGTTTCTGGCGAGTACTCGAAGGTCCACTCGGTGTTTGGCTGCTGGGCGGCATATTTGACGAACAGCTTGGCCGCGTTCACGGCGATGGCCTTGACCCCTTCCTTGTCCTGGTTGAAGACAATGCGGCGGAAGGAAGGGGAGGTCGCGTTGTACAGGTGAACGATGGCTTTCTTCGCCCCGCGCAGGGATTCGAAGGTGCGCTCGATCAAGTCTTCACGGCCCTGGGTCAGCACCTGAATGGTGGTGTCGTCCGGGATGTGGTTGCCTTCGATCAGGGTACGCACGAAGTCGAAGTCGGTTTGCGAAGCCGCCGGGAACGACGCTTCGATTTCTTTCACGCCGACCGACACCAGGGTTTTCCAGAAACGCAGCTTCTTGACCGCGTCCATTGGCTCGATCAGCGACTGGTTACCGTCCCGAAGGTCGGAGCTGCACCAGATCGGCGCGGCGGTAATGGTCTTCGACGGCCAGGTGCGGTCCGGGATGTCGATGGTCGGGAACGCGCGGTATTTCGAAGACGGGTCTTTGAGCATGCTCATCGGGAAATCCTTATTGTGTGGGCCGAAAAAAGGCGGCCTGCCGGTGGATCAAATGTTCTTGGGGAAAGCGAAGGGCGAGGCACCGCAAATTCAGCCCGGCAGTCGTGCACTGACAAGGCACAGGCTGCGGTGCTGGCGAAGCTGGATGAGGGTGTGAGAGGTTTTCATGCCTTCAACCCTAACCGCGAGGGTGAAGGATGGCAAGCGGTCGAAAAAAATTGAGAGGAATCCTCTAAAAGTCTTCTATATCGAGATTTTATTGCGGTGAAGGGTGGTGATTGTTTTTATGTTTGCGCGAGGTTTGAGCGATGCGCAATTGAAGGCTTTCGGTGATGGGGCGTGTCAGCGCGGCTATTCTTAAAGCCTCACCAAGGACTACTGGCAGGCAGGAGTCGACAATGAACGAGTCGGATTGGAAGCTTTATAGCGCACTGCGTCCGTTGGCCCATGAGCGGCTATGCATCCGGATCATGGAGGAGGTCGAGCGCACGGTGCTGGATAAAAGCATTGGACCTTATGAGCGGATAGAAGCCAGCGAAGAAAGGCTGAAGGCCGGTCAACAAGAACTGTATTGGGCTTTTGGCGTGTTCAGGCACTCACGCAATGAGGCGCCTGGTCACTTGCTGGGGTTGTGTACTCATGAGTTGATCAGCGCTGAGGAGTTGGCGGGCTTTTCGGAGGAAACTCAGGCCTGGATCAAAGAGTGCCTGGCGCACAGGGAAATCCATGGGATTGAAGACCTTGAGGCGGAATAAACGGCGTCAGTGATGCCCCCATCGCGAGCAGGCTCGCTCCCACATTGGATTTTTGGTGAATACAAAATCTGCATTCACGCCGATCAACTGTGGGAGCGAGCCTGCTCGCGATGGGGCCAGTCGCCTCACTCAATATTCAGGGCTGAAATGCACCTATAAAGATAGCCGGATCAACCCGCGCATCATTCAGGCTGACGTTCCAATGCATATGCGGCCCGGTCGCCCGCCCGGTGGCCCCCACTTTCCCGACCACCCCACCACGGGCCAATTGCTGGCCAACCTTCACGTCGATTTTCGACATGTGGCAAAACATGCTGATAAACCCCTGCCCATGGTCGACAAACACTGTGTTGCCGTTGAAGAAATAGTTGCCGATCAGGATCACCTTGCCGGCAGCCGGGGTCTTGATCGGTGTGCCAGCGCCGACGGCGAAATCCAGGCCAGAGTGGGGATTACGCTCTTCACCATTGAAGAAGCGGCGCACGCCGAACTTGCTCGACAGCGGGCCGTTCACCGGTTTGTCCAACAACAAATTGCTCGGCGTATTCGGGCTGAACGTGCGGTAGGCAGTAATCTGCTCGGCCAATTCGCGCTCAATGCGCTTGAGGTTTTCCGGATCCGGGTTGACCTGCTGCTTATTCTTCAGAGTGATGTGCTGTTCCGGGTATTTCTTGTTGCCGACCGTGAAACTCAGATTCCGCCCGCCACTGCTGACCTGCTGCGTGCCCGGTTTAACCGTCAGCGGCACACCGACAATCGCCAGCCAGTTGTTCTGTTCCTTGACCACCAGCACAGGCTTGCCTTGATAACTGGCCTTCGGCGCCTGCGCAGAGGCACCCAGATCCACCACGGCCACGCCGCCCGGCACCGGTTTGTTCAACAGGCGGGTGATGTAACTGTCGGCGTGGGCATTGAAGGTCAGGCACAGCAACAGCAGCGGAGCTAAAAAACGCGGCATGGATCAATCCAGTAAAGAAAGGGTGACAGGCGTCAGGTGATTGTCTTCGACCCGCACTTGCAGTTCGCCTTCGCCAAGTCTGGCTTTCAGGCGCTGACCATTGTGGGTTTGCGCGGCGTTGCGGATCGCGTTGCCGCGTTCGTCCAGCAAAATGCTGTAGCCACGGCCAAGGGTCGCCAAAGGGCTGACCACATGCAGCGTCTGCATCTGGCTTTGCAGTTGCAGGCGACGGGATTTGAGCCCTTCGCGCATGGCACGGGGCAGGCGTTCGGCAAGGCTGTCGAGGCGCTGACGGAGCATCGCCAGTTGCCGCCCGGGATGTTGCCCGGCGAGGCGGGTTTCCAGACGGATCAACCTTTCGCGACGGGTATTGAGGCTGCGTTCGAACGCGCGGCGCATGCGCATGTCCAGATCATCCAGGCGCTGCGCTTGCTGGCGCAGGCGTTCGCCGGGATGGCGCAAGCGGCGAGACATGCCTTCCAGGCGCAGTCGATCACGCATCAAGCGGTCGCGGATACGCATCACCAGCCGTCGATGCAGGCTTTCGACCCGGCGGACCAGGTCACTGGAATCCGGCGCGAGCAGTTCGGCGGCGGCGGAAGGCGTCGGGGCGCGAACGTCGGCCACGAAGTCGCTGATCGACACGTCGGTTTCATGGCCGACGGCGCTGACAATCGGCGTCACGCAAGCATCCACGGCGCGGGCCACGGCTTCTTCGTTGAAGCACCAGAGGTCTTCCAGTGAACCACCGCCGCGGGCCAGAATCAGCGCGTCGAAACCGCGGGCGTCCGCCAGTTTCAGTGCGCGGACAATCTGCGCAGTGGCTTCGCGGCCCTGCACGGCAGTGGGGATCAACGTGAGTTGGATCTGCGGCGCACGGCGCCGGAATACGCTGATGATGTCGCGAATCACCGCGCCGGTGGGCGAGCTGATAATGCCGATGCGTTGCGGATGCGCTGGCAGCGGCACTTTGCGCTCGGCGCTGAACAGGCCTTCGGCGCTGAGTTTCTCCTTCAACGCATCGAAGGCCAGACGCAGCGCACCGTCACCGGCCGGCTCCACGGTATCGAGGATCAGCTGATAGTCGCCACGGCCCTCGAACAGCGAAACCTTGCCGCGGACCTTGACCGCTAGGCCATCCTTCAATGCCTGACGCACTCGCGCCGCGTTCTGCCGGAACAGCGCGCAACGCACCTGGGCGCCGCTGTCCTTGAGGGTGAAATACACGTGGCCGGACGCAGGGCGGGCGAGGTTGGAGATTTCGCCTTCGACCCAGATGTTGCTGAACACGTCTTCGAGCAACACCCGCGCGCGGCCGTTGAGCTGGCTGACAGTCAGGACTTCACGGTCCAGGCCGAGTCTTGCAAAGGGATCTTTAATCATGGGGCGCATGATAAAGGCATTCGGCAAACAATCTCCATGAGTCCACGCAAATCCCCTGTGGGAGCGCAATGCTGTTCACTTAAGCGGAGCAGCCTTGCGGTTAACCGGATACCGGGTTTTTGACATCTTCACCGCCCTAGGCCTCGCAGGCCTGGGGCGTTTTACTATGAAGAGCACACCAATGCTGCCGCGAAGCTCGTCCAGGCGTCTTGGCGTGTGTGAGGGCGAGACCGCTCCGGCCATGACCACCAGATGGCTGGCGATGTGCTGACAGGCAAACTTGAAACTCACCTCGCTGGGAGCCCGCTTATGAGCTACAGCCGCCTGACTGGCTTCTCGACGCACTACGTTATAAGCCAGTAACAGCCCCCATAATTCTTGATACACCAGATCTACAGTCTTGCTGCGAAGGGTCAAGGCATTGTCTTGCATTGAGCTTTTGATATCCCTGAAACCCAGTTCGATTTCCCATCGCTCGTGATAAAGGGTGGCGACCTGCTCAGCGCTAAAGTGCGAGGCTGGCAGGGAGGTGAAGACGGTTTTTTCTTTCCCGGCGACCTCGTAGGTGACCGCCCGTACTTGCCAGTACTCAGGCAACAGTGGGTTCTTTTTACGCGCTTGCTGCGAGACCTTCATCTGGACTAGGTAATCACCATCGCCGTAGTGTTCAATTTCCGTGCGAACAGTACCCTTACGCTCCGGGATCATCCAATGCCGGTTTTTTTCAGTACTTTGGATACTCAACAATAGGTCCGCACTGAAAAACCCTTTGTCCAGCAGGGTCACTGAGTGGTTGGGTATGCTCTCGATGAAGTCCTTGGCCAGCGGGATCTCCCCTTTGCGGTAAGGGCTGATGGCCGCGTTGGCGATGATATGAGAACGGGCGTTCATCAACGCAACAAGGCGCAGCACCGGATAAGGGGTTTGACGATCGGAGGAGGTATTGCCGGAGCCAAAATGGTCCCGCAATGACGACGTTTCCGGGGTTCGAAACAAGGCACCGTCGACGGCAAAGACTTGAAGACCGTGCCAGTCATCTTGCGGGTAGCGCTCGTATCCCCAGACATTGGCGCACTGTTGAAATAACCAAGCGACAGGCTGATTCCCCAGACGCTGGCGCGCCTGCGACAACCCGCTTTTGGCTAACAGCACCTCATTAGCAAGACCGTCGGCACAAATATTCAGTCGGCGAGCGACCTCGACTATTGGCTCACCTCTGAAAAGTGCCATCCCGACTACCAGCCAAAGGACTATGTCCGAAGGCAAGCGCCGACGTCGGATCGTGGCTTTATCCGCCAGAGCGGCCGCTGCGGTGATCCAATCATGAGGAATATGATCGGTGAACACCTCAAGGCGAGAGAGCGGTTGCTTAGCAAAATCCAAAACCGCGCTTAAATCCTGAGCAACAGACATAAAAAATCCGGAATCCTTATCAGATTCCGGATTTTCCGGCTGCCTGAGGATTAGTCAACAATCCTTAAGTGAACAGCATTGCCTGTGGGAGCGGGCTTGCTCGCGAATGCATTCTGTCATTCACATTGCTATCGACTGATACTCCGCATTCGCGAGTAAGCCCGCTCCCACAGGTTTAAAGTCAGCTCCGGGATTCAGGGAAGACATGGAATGAATGTACTTGAGTTGTTGAACCAATGGCCATTCGGCGCTACGGACTGGCTGGTGATCGGGTTGGGCATCGCCCTGGCCTACATCGTGTTCGGCATTGCCGGTTTCGGCACTGCGTTGGTGGCCGGGCCGATATTGATCCTGTTCATGCCGCTGTCGAAGATCGTGCCGCTGTTGGTGCTGCTGGATTTCGTCGCGGCGTTCGGTAATTTGCTGCCTTCGCAGCGGGATGTGGCGAAGCCTGAGTTGTTGCGGCTGCTGCCGTGCATGGCGGTCGGCTGCACGCTGGGGGTGATTTTTCTGTTGAACCTGAAATCCGATGTGCTTTTGCTGTTGATGGGGCTGTTTATCAGCGCTTATGCGATTTACAGCTTGTGGGTCAAAACCCGGCCGACGCAATTGTCCGCCGGTTGGGCCGTGCCGATGGGCACGGTGGGCGGCATGTTCGGGGCATTGTTTGGCAGTGGCGGCTTTTTATATGCGATCTACTTGAACAGTCGCCTGCCCAAAGAGGCGGCCCGGGCGACCCAGAGTGCACTGATCAGTTGCAGCACGGTGGTGCGCTTGAGCCTGTTTGCTGTCGCGGGTGTGTATGCCGAGCTACCCTTGTTGGTCTTGGCGCTGTGTTTGTTGCCGGCCATGGCATTGGGGCTGTGGATCGGCCGGCGGTTGACCATGAGATTGTCCCGTGAGGCGTTTGTGCGGCTGGTGACCTGGTTGGTGCTGGTCAGCGGAATCGCCTTGATCGGACGATATTTGAGTGCTTGACCTCTGAAGCCGGGTGCTTATGCTGCCGGGCTTCGTTAAAGCGTTGCAGCAGGCCGCACCATGAATTCGCAAAGCATTATTGTCCCGAAAATCTCCACACTGCCGGTGCACGAACCCCGGGCCCGGGCGGTCGTGCGTTGGCTGGTGCGCAAGAACATCGTCAAGGAAGAACTGACCACCTGTGGCCGTACCGGCAACCGCATGGCTCATGCCATCGGCGACGGCGCCCGCGCTGTCGTGCTGCATCCTGAAGCGCTGCCGTTCGGCGAACCGATCAATGGCCTGGAAATCATCACCAAGCGCTGCATCTATACGCCCGCAAAGGGTTTCCTTGAAGAGGCGGGCTGCGCCGAGTGCCGCAAGGAAGTCGGCGAAGCGCTGTTCGAAAGCCTGGAAGACTGGATGCCGGGGCGCACCGATAACTTCACGTGTCCGGAGTGCGGGCATGAAGATGACATCAACGGCTTTCTTTTCCTGCAGGAATGCGGCTTTTCCAACCTGGGTTTTATCTTCAACAACTGGGCCGAGGCCGGGTTCAAGCAGAGCTTTATCGACGAATTTGCCGATTGGCTCGATCAACCCGTGAGTTGGGTCAAGGTCGAACTCTGAACGCGGGCGCCTTTGTAGGAGCTGCCGCAGGCTGCGATCTTTTGATCTTGTTTTTGAAAATCAAAGTCAAAAGATCGCAGCCTTCGGCAGCTCCTACAGGGACGTCGTTTTTCCGTATATCAGTAATGCTAATAATAGACAAAGTTTTACATTGAACCCGAGGGGGTGTCTGACTATAATGGCGCGCTTCCATTTTCCCGCTCGGGAGCCCCCGCGATGCTGCGTATCAGCCAAGAAGCTCTGACATTCGACGACATTCTCCTAGTGCCTGGTTATTCCGAGGTGCTTCCTAACGAAGTCAGTCTCAAGACCCGCCTAACCCGTGGCATCGAGCTGAATATTCCTCTGGTTTCTGCCGCCATGGACACCGTTACTGAAGCCCGTCTGGCAATTGCCATGGCTCAGGAAGGTGGCATCGGCATTATCCACAAGAACATGACCATCGAGCAGCAAGCTGCCGAAGTGCGCAAGGTCAAGCGTTATGAGGCCGGCGTGGTCAAGGACCCGATCACCATCGAGGCTGACGCCACGGTTCGTGAACTGTTCGAACTGACCCGCATGCACAACATCTCCGGCGTTCCGGTACTGCACGATGGCGACCTGGTCGGCATCGTCACCTCCCGCGACGTACGTTTCGAAAACCGTCTGGACGCCACCGTCCGTGAAGTGATGACGCCTAAAGAGCGTCTGGTCACGGTCAAGGAAGGCGCCGACAAGAACGACGTCCGCGAGTTGTTGCACAAAAACCGCATCGAACGCGTGCTGATCGTCGACGACAAATTCGCCCTCAAAGGCATGATGACCGTCAACGACATCGAAAAAGCCAAGGCTTATCCGCTGGCCAGCAAGGACGATCAAGGTCGTCTGCGTGTTGGCGCTGCTGTCGGTACCGGTAAAGACACCGGTGATCGCGTAGCTGCCCTGGTCAATGCCGGCGTTGACGTGGTGGTGGTCGACACCGCTCACGGTCACTCCAAAGGCGTGATCGACCGCGTTCGCTGGGTCAAACAGAATTTCCCTGAAGTGCAGGTCATCGGCGGCAACATCGCCACCGGCGCTGCCGCCAAGGCTTTGGCCGAAGCAGGCGCCGACGCCGTCAAGGTCGGTATCGGCCCAGGCTCGATTTGCACCACCCGTATCGTCGCCGGTGTTGGCGTCCCGCAAATCAGCGCCATCGCCAACGTCGCCGCGGCCCTTGAAGGCACTGGCGTTCCGTTGATCGCCGACGGCGGCATCCGTTTCTCCGGTGACCTGTCCAAGGCCATCGTTGCCGGTGCTTCCTGCGTGATGATGGGCTCGATGTTCGCCGGTACTGAAGAAGCGCCGGGCGAGATCGAACTGTTCCAGGGTCGTTCGTACAAGGCTTACCGCGGCATGGGTTCGCTGGGCGCCATGTCCCAGGCTCAAGGCTCCTCCGACCGTTACTTCCAGGACTCCTCGGCAGGCGCCGAGAAACTGGTTCCGGAAGGTATCGAAGGGCGTGTTCCTTACAAGGGCACCCTGAGCGCCATCATCCATCAACTGATGGGCGGCCTGCGTTCCTCGATGGGTTACACCGGCAGCGCCGACATCGAAGAAATGCGCACCAAGCCTGAGTTCGTGCGGATCACCGGTGCTGGCATGGCCGAGTCCCACGTTCACGACGTACAGATCACCAAAGAAGCGCCAAACTACCGCGTAGGTTGAGCCTTCCAGCAAAAAGTTAAGTAACCGGGGCTGTTTTATTCAGCCCCGAGTTGTTTCTGAATCACGACTGTTTCTGAATTACTTAGACGAGACTGAATCATGGCCCTCGACATTCACGCTCACCGCATCCTGATCCTCGACTTCGGTTCCCAGTACACCCAGCTGATTGCCCGCCGCGTGCGTGAAATCGGCGTGTACTGCGAACTGCATCCGTTCGACATGGACGACGAAGCGATTCGCGAATTCGCTCCAAAAGGCGTCATTCTCGCTGGTGGCCCCGAGTCCGTGCACGTAGCCGACAGCCCGCGCTGCCCGCAAGCGGTGTTTGACCTGGGCGTACCGGTCTTCGGTATCTGCTACGGCATGCAGACCATGGCTGAACAGCTGGGTGGCAAGGTCGAAGGTTCCGAGCTGCGTGAGTTCGGTTACGCCCGTGTCGACGTGGTCGGCAAGAGCCGCCTGCTCGACGGCATCGAAGACCACATCGACGCCGACGGCCTGTTCGGCCTCGACGTGTGGATGAGTCACGGTGACAAGGTCACCAAGATGCCTCAGGAATTCCACATCCTGGCCAGCACCCCGAGCTGCCCGATCGCCGGCATGTTCGACGACGCGCGTGGCTACTACGGCGTGCAGTTCCACCCGGAAGTGACCCACACCAAGCAGGGCGGTCGCATCCTCTCGCGCTTTATCCTCGACATCTGCGGCTGCGAAGCCTTGTGGACGCCTTCGAAGATTGCTGAAGACGCCATCGCCAACATTCGCGCCCAGGTCGGCACCGACAACGTACTGCTCGGCCTGTCCGGCGGTGTGGACTCCTCGGTGGTTGCCGCGCTGCTGCACAAAGCCATTGGCGACCAGCTGACCTGCGTCTTCGTCGACAACGGCCTGCTGCGTCTGCACGAAGGTGAGCAAGTGATGGCCATGTTCGCCGAGAACATGGGCGTCAAGGTGATCCGCGCCAACGCTGAAGATCAGTTCCTGAACAACCTGGCTGGCGAAAGCGACCCAGAGAAGAAGCGCAAGATCATCGGCCGTACCTTCATCGACGTCTTCGATGCCCAGTCCAACAAACTGGACAACATCAAGTACCTCGCACAAGGCACTATCTACCCGGACGTGATCGAGTCGGCTGGCGCCAAAAGCGGCAAGGCTCACGTCATCAAGTCGCACCACAACGTGGGTGGCCTGCCGGAAGAAATGAACCTCAAGCTGGTTGAACCCCTGCGCGAGCTGTTCAAGGACGAAGTCCGTCGTCTGGGCCTGGAACTCGGCCTGCCGTACGACATGGTCTACCGTCACCCGTTCCCGGGCCCGGGCCTGGGCGTGCGGATCCTCGGTGAAGTGAAGAAGGAATACGCCGACCTGCTGCGTCGCGCCGACCACATCTTCATCGAAGAGCTGCGCAAGGCCGACTGGTACCACAAAGTCAGCCAGGCATTCGTGGTGTTCCAGCCGGTGAAGTCGGTTGGCGTTGTAGGTGATGGCCGTCGTTACGCCTGGGTGGTTGCCCTGCGAGCCGTGGAAACCATCGACTTCATGACCGCGCGTTGGGCGCACCTGCCTTACGAACTGCTGGAAACTGTTTCCGGCCGGATCATCAACGAAATCGAAGGCATCTCCCGCGTCACTTACGACGTGTCGAGCAAGCCGCCAGCGACGATTGAGTGGGAATAATCCCGCGCTAGCCTTGATGGCTTGATCGCAGGTAACCGAAAAGGCCGTGTGAACACTGTTCACTCGGCCTTTTTCGTTTTAGACGCCGGGTAGTCGGACGGGGGTCATGCCCATTCTGTGCAGCGCTGAACTCAAGGTGTCGGGGGTTTGAAAGCGTCGGCCGTTGATCTGCCAGGCATCCCGTTCGACGTAGTACCCCTCTGCATCATGCTTGATGGGTGTTCGAACGAGTTTGCCACGGGTGATGATGCCGTTACTGGTGATGACTCTGTTGGTGAGGGTTCTGCTGCGGTGAACCAGAAAGGGTTCACCGGTACTGGTGCTGAGGGCGTACATGCCCGGCCTGGGCAGGCCATCCTCCAGCCTTTGCGCCAGGATCACGCTTTTCGGCGTCGGGATTTGCAGCAACAAGTCATTTTTGGCAAAACCGGCCGCTTGCCCCGGGCGCGGCTCGTCGGCCACCCCCGGGTCGACCTTGATACCGCCGAGCTCATCCGGGCCCACGCTTTCAATACGCAGCCCGATGCTGCCTTCAAGTTCGCTGACACCCGCTACGCCGGCATAGGTATTGGCGTGGCTGTTCCCGACCAACGCCACCCAGCGATGCGCGCCTCTGGCCGTCTGGTCGGCGCCGATGACTTGGCGGGCGAAGAAATTCATCATTTTTTGCCGAAAATTGATGTTTGCTCCCTGAATGCCAGTGCTGCGGTAACTGGCGAGGCAGTCGATGGCCTGAACGCGAACATGGTTTTTTTGCGCCGTCCTGACCACCTGCTCAAAGGTGAATTGTTCGCTGGGGTCAGTCGAAAAACCTGCATCAAGGTCCTTGAGGTAGCTTTCCAGATCCTCGGACATCACTCCAGTGCGATTGAACACATCCAGGTCAGCCTGATGGAAATCGGTCAGCAGATGCTCCATGTACAGGGTTTTGACCTTTTGTTTGCGCAGCACGCTCATGTTCTCGACCAGAAACTGTTTGCTGCCCACGCTGTCGTGGCTTTCACCGATGACCAGGCTCTGTGACCGCTTGAAAAGGGTCTTGATGATGTCCTGGAGCTTTGCATTCGCGATGAACGATGGAATGGTCGGTCTGGGTGGCAGCGGCGGTTGCGAATAGAAGGTCACGGCGTCGTCGTGCAGCGTTCGGCGCAGTCTTTTGAAGGCTTCCAGCTCATCGTTCGGATTATTGGGATTGACAAAGCCGTCCTTCAAATCCCCCTTCGAGGCCATACCCTTGGCCGCCTGTTTGAGGGCTGGCTTGATGTCCTGCGGAACATCGTATTCAGTCGCCGGGGCATCGAAGTCCGGGAGTGGCGGCTCGGCCCTGGCAAACAGATCGGCAAACTTGCCCCCGCCCACCAGGCCGGGACGCGTGAGGGGCACCCATTCACCCATGTCATTCAGGCGTACCGGTATGTTGCGGTAAAAGGAGTAAGGATTGACCGGGTCAATGATTGCCCAGGTTTTCAGTTTGCTGTAACGCACCAGGTAGAAACTGTCACCGATGGCAATGTAATTACCGCCTGTCTCAGGCTGATAGATACCTTGAAACTTGCCTTCGGCGTTGATTGGGGAATAGCCATCGAGAATTTCATTGGTTTCAAAAGGAGCCAATATGTCGGAATCGCTTGGGCGGGGTGCAATGGCTTCGACGGGGGGATGCACTGTTATGCCCGACTCTCCTGGATCTTCCTCGGCCGTGAGTACCTCCTCGGCTTCTTCTGTTTCCGCTGCTTCTGCGAATTCGGCCGCCCCTCGTAAAAATGGCAAGTTGAACAGCACGTCCACGCTACCGAGAATGGCACCTGTGACGGCTGCCTTGCGTTCCGCAGGGGTAGTAGCGTTGATGGCCTGGTCGATGTGAAGCCCGACATTGGCAATGCCCGCGCCAATGACAACCAGCGCTGCCGGCCAAGCAAGGGCGGCCATCGGTCCAAAGGTGTGGTTGAAGGCATTGAGATAGCCTATCCACAGTTTTTTCCTGATCTCGCCGTTGGAGTGCAGCAGGTAATTGGCGTCGCTGAGCATGCGCTCATGAGTGGACCGGTTCAGATGGGTGAACACATCACCGGCAATTTTCTCGCCACGGTAGTGGAGCAAATGATGGTCCGCGCCTGCATATTCGCCGGGCAATACGTCATAGGCATGGGTGAGGCCGATATTTTCGGTTTCCGTCTCCTCAAACGCATGAACGATCAGACCAATGCCGGTGAAATTGGCGAGCTTGTGCCCCAGGGAAGTGGGCTTTTCCTGAAGGATATCCCGCTCTTCCTGTTTGAAGTGCATGAGCATGCGTTCGCGGCCTTCAGCGTCCTTGACCTCATTGACCAGCCATTCGTGCAGCTCCTCGACCTTGTTAAAGCAGTGAAATCCTCTGGGTTCGCCCGGAATGTAGAGAATGTTCAGGTCACTGTCGTCAGTGATGCTGAGGATGTCCGTCGACACGAAGTGGTCAATGCAAAACTTGCGAATCGATAAACCGCTGCCCGCTGACGCCTCGTCCAGCAGCATTTGCCCGGTGAGCGGCCTGCTTACATTACCGACGACAGCCCTGAGCACCGTGGTGAAGTGTTCTCGGGTCAAGTGACCCTTCTCGTAGTCTTCAATGGCTTTGGCAATAAACGTGCACTTGGCCAGCGCACGGAAGATGTCGCTGTGCTTTTCCCAGAACGTCGCGATGGCCGTTTTGTAACGGTCAGCGAAATTGATATCCCAGAAGGTTTTCAACACATCCCTGGCATGCAGGCGAATCTCGTTGGTTTCATCGTAGTTTCCGGCATTGCCGTCGGCACGGTAGAAACCGCTGTCAACGTCCAGCAGGTCCCCGTTGTCCTGGTCGTGGACACTGAAACGCTGCATGACCAGTTGCGGGAAGGTCATCGACTCCCTGGGTGTTTCAAACACATGCTGCCAGCCGGTAAAGGTCTTCGAGCTGCTTTGAGCGGCATTAAACCGATGCCAGTAGACCTTGTCGGGTTCGATATCCGTGATGTTGTGCTGGACGAGAATGTCCTTGGCGACCTGATACGCCATGGCGTGCAGGTCGGGGCAATCGGCAACGAGATCAGTGATCAGGGCCTGGAGGGCCAACACATCTGCAGCGTCGGGCAGGGTGATTTTTTGAGCATCGTCCATGATGTTTTCCTTGAGAGGTGGTTGGGGCGCTCACTATCTCAAGGGGCATCGGTGCCATCTGTAAGCTACTGGGTATCTGGTGATGGTCTGTTGCTGATAGAAGAAGTAGGGCATGACGAAGGTCTGAGTCAGGCTCAGCGCCGTGCAATGTCAGAAAAGTAAAACTTGTCCAGGGTGTGCCGCGACTCGGTGTATTCGAACTGCCGTCCGTCCTGCAAAAACGTCTGGTTGCTGACCACGATCACATGGCTCTGGCCGTCGAGGTCCAGGTGTTGCTGGTCGTCCTTGCTCCGGGGCACTGCTTCGATGGTGCGCTGGGCGTAGGCGATTTGCAGTTGCAAGGTCTGCTCGATGAAGGCGTAGATCGAGTGCTCGGCGATGTCTCGGGACAGGCCGGGAATCACGTCGCTGACGAAATGGTTGATGTCGAGGATCACGCGTTTGCCGTCGATCCGCCGCACTCGCTTGATCCGTGTGATCAGGCTGCCTTCTTCGGCCTTGATGTGTTCAAGCAAGGGGCCTTCGAGGGAGATTTGAGTGAACTCGACCACTTCGGTGCTGACGTCATTGCCCAGGCGCGGGTAGGTCTCCTGGAAGCTGACGATGCCGCCCAACTGGAATTCGATCGGGTTGGTCGACAGGACGAACGTGCCTTTGCCGTGGACCTTCTGAGCGAAACCGCGCTCCTGAAGTTGCTCGATGGCCTTGCGCACGGTGCCGCGACTGGCCTGGTAGCTGTCCATCAGTTCGGTTTCGGAAGGCAACCGGGCGCCGCGTTCCAGACGTTCGGTCGTGATGCTGGCAAGCAGATCGCTGTAGATCTGGTTGTATTTACTCATGGGGATGGCTCTGTACGGCGCTGTGCTCAAGGTTTCGAACCTTAAGGGCAGGGTAGGGGTTTGTCCATGCGGCGTTAGGTTTCTTTGACTTTTGAGGTAGGAAATGTCGCCGCCGGTCGGGTTCAGGAGAAACAAAAACAAACTCGTCTGTACGAGTTGTTGCTTTAACTCGTACAGACGAGTACTTTTCGTTTCGGCGTGCTGCCAATAACAAAAAACTACAGCGGAAGAACAAGCATGAGCCACGACTACCCGAACATCGCCAGCGAGCTGCTGCAAAGCCTCGGTGGCAGCGACAACCTCGAGCAGGCCGCGCACTGCGTCACCCGCCTGCGCCTGGCCCTAAAGGACCCGAGCCTGGTCGACAGCGCCACGCTGAACCAGATTGATCTGGTCAAAGGTTCGTTCTTCACCGGTGGCCTGTTTCAGGTGGTTATCGGCCCTGGCGAGGTTGAAAAGGTCTACGCCGAACTGCGCCGTCAAACCGGTCTCGCGGCTTCAACCATCGCCGACGTTAAACAAAAAAGCGCCGACAAGATCAACGCGATGCAGCGCCTGGTGCGGGTGTTTTCCGACGTCTTCATGCCAATCCTCCCGGCGTTGATCATTGCCGGCCTGCTGATGGGCATCAACAACCTGATTGGCGCCAAGGGCATGTTCATCGAGGGCCAGACCCTGCTCGACGCCTATCCGAAGCTTGACGGGCTCTGGAGTCTGATCAACCTCATGGCCAATACCTCGTTTGTGTTCCTCCCGGCGCTGGTGGGCTGGTCGGCGGCCAAACGGTTTGGCGGCAGCGAAATCCTCGGCATCGTGCTCGGCCTGATGCTCGTTCACCCTGATTTGCTCAATGCCTGGAACTATGGCAAAGCGGTGGCCGGGCTGGATGGGCAGAGCCTGCCCTACTTCGACATCCTCGGGTTGTTCCAGATCGAGAAGGTTGGCTATCAAGGACAGATCTTGCCGATCCTGCTGGCGGCCTATGTGATGAGCGTCATCGAAAAATGGCTGCGGGCGCGGGTGCCGAACGCGATTCAATTGCTGGTCGTACCGATCACCACCATTGTCGTCACCGGCGTGCTGGCGCTGGCAGTGATCGGCCCGGTGACCCGGCATCTGGGGATTCTCATCACCGAAGGTGTGGTCATGCTGTTCGACCTGGCGCCGATGGTCGGCGGTGCGATTTTCGGTCTGCTCTACGCGCCGCTGGTGATCACCGGCATGCACCACATGTTCCTCGCGGTCGACTTGCAGCTGATCTCCACCCAGGGCGGCACCTTTATCTGGCCGATGATCGTCATGTCCAACCTGGCCCAGGGCAGCGCGGCACTGGCGGTGTTCTACATGACCCGTAACGTGCGGGATAAAAGCATGGCATCGACCTCGGCGATTTCCGCGTACTTCGGCATCACCGAACCGGCCATGTTCGGGGTCAACCTGCGCTACAAATTTCCGTTTTACGCAGCCCTGATCGGTTCGGCCATGGGTTGTATCTTCCTGTCGCTGAACAAGGTCCAGGCCTCGGCGATCGGCGTCGGCGGCTTGCCCGGTTTTATCTCGATCATTCCGCAGTTCATTCCGTTATTCGTGATCGGGATGGTCATTGCCATGGTCGTGCCGTTTGTTCTGACCTGCGGATTGAGCATGAAGATTGTTCGGCCTGGGTATCGGGTCGCCTGACGGTCGCCACATCAATTTGTTGAAGGAATCCCGCCATGCAAGACTGGCAACGTTCGGTGATCTACCAGATCTACCCGAAGAGTTTTCACAGCCACGCCGGCAACCCCACGGGTGATTTGCTTGGCGTTGTGGCTAAACTCGATTACCTGCACTGGCTGGGTGTCGATTGCCTGTGGATCACGCCGTTCCTGCGCTCACCCCAACGCGACAATGGCTACGACATCAGCGATTACTACGCCATCGACCCGAGCTACGGGACCATGGCCGATTGCGAGTTATTGATCGCCGAGGCCGGCAAGCGCGGGATCAAGCTGATGCTCGATATCGTGGTCAACCACACTTCCATCGAGCACACCTGGTTCCAGCAGGCCCGCAGCAGCCTCGACAACCCATACCGCGATTTCTACATCTGGCGCGACCAGCCGAACAACTGGGAATCCAAGTTCGGTGGCTCGGCATGGGAGTACGAAGCCCAGACCGGTCAGTATTTCCTGCACCTGTTCGACCACACTCAGGCCGACCTGAACTGGGACAACCCCAAGGTGCGCGCCGAAGTCTTCAAGATGATGCGTTTCTGGCGCGACAAGGGCGTAGGCGGGTTCCGTCTGGACGTGATCAACCTGATCTCCAAGCCGGCGGACTTCCCCGAGGACAACACCGACGGTCGACGCTTCTACACCGATGGCCCGAACGTGCATGAGTACTTGCAGCAAATGCACCGTGAAGTCTTCGAAGGCCATGACCTGATCAACGTCGGCGAGATGTCTTCCACCAGCCTGGAACACTGCATTCGTTACTCGCGGCCAGAGTCGAAAGAGCTGTCGATGACCTTCAATTTCCATCACCTGAAGGTTGATTACCCGAACCTGCAGAAGTGGATTCGTGCCGATTTCGATTTCCTCGAACTCAAGCGCATTCTCTCCGACTGGCAAACCGGCATGCAGGCCGGCGGTGGCTGGAATGCGTTGTTCTGGTGTAACCACGACCAGCCAAGGGTGGTCTCGCGTTTTGGTCATGACGGCGAATATCGCGTGCTCTCGGCGAAGATGCTCGGCACGGCGCTGCATTTCCTCCAGGGCACGCCGTTCGTGTACCAGGGCGAGGAACTGGGCATGACCAATCCGGGTTTCGATCACATCGATCAGTACCGCGATGTCGAGACGCTGAACATCTTCCGGCTCAAGCGCGAGGCGGGTGCGAGCGACGCCGACAACATGGCGGCGATCATGCAGAAGTCCCGGGACAACGGCCGTACGCCGATGCACTGGAATGCCGAGCCCAACGCGGGTTTCAGCGCTGGTGAACCGTGGATCGGTGTGCCGGCCAACGCCACGCAGATCAACGTTGCCGCCCAACTCGATGACCCGGATTCGGTGCTTCATCACTACCGCCAACTGATCGCTCTGCGCCGCAGTGAAGCGTTGATGTCCGACGGCGTTTACCGGCAACTGTTGCCCGAGCACACGCAAATCTGGGCGTACGTGCGTGAGGGCAATGGCGAACGGTTACTGGTGTTGAACAACTTCTACGGCACAACCTGTGAAGTCGTATTGCCGAATGAAGTGATCAGCGAGGCGATGACGCAGCGGTTGGTGATCAGCAACTACCCGGACTGTCCGCCGCGTAATCGGCAGGTGTTTTTACGGCCCTTTGAGTCGTTCGTTCTGCACCTGACCAACCACTAAAAAACACTGTTTTAAAACAACACGCAGAACGCTGCGCGGGGGAGTTTTGCGCGCCGATTTTGCCGCTGAACACAATAAAAATAATGGGGTGGTTCTTGAAAACAACAATAAATCGCAGTCTTGCGGCCGCGAGCGTATGCCTGGTTTTGCCTCTTTCGGCCCAGGCGCTGGAGTTCGCCGGTTACTTGCGCAGCGGCGTCGGGACCTCGGTCAACAGCGGTAAACAGCAGTGTTTCCAACTGCCGGGTGCGCAGACCAAATACCGCTTGGGCAACGAGTGTGAGCAGTACGCGGAGCTGGAACTACGACAGGATTTGTACACGCTGGATGACGGTTCGGTGCTGAGCGTCGATGGCATGGCGTCGCTGTATAACCAGTACGACAAGGACCTGACGTTCAACGGTGACAATGGCTCGGTGCGCTTGCCGCAGGCGTACGTGCAATGGTCGAACATGCCCAGCCTCAACGGCGGTTCGCTGTGGGCCGGTCGGCGTTACTACAAACGGAACGATATTCACATTTCCGACTTCTACTATTGGAACCAGAGCGCCACCGGCGGCGGTATCGAGGACGTGCTGATCGGCGATCTGAAATACAGCTATGCCTTCTCGCGCAAGGACAACCTGTACCAGAAGGACTACATCAACCGTCACGACTTCAACGTCGCTGGTTTCAACACCAACCCCGGCGGTGAACTGGAGTTTGGCCTGAGTTACATCGACAAACCCGACAGCCGCGATGCTCACCGTGGCTGGGCGATCACCACCCAGCATGTGCAGAAAGGTTTTCTGGGCGGCAAGAACAAACTGGCTTTCCAGTACGGCGAAGGTCCCGGCACCGGGTTGGGTTATACCGGTAACGTAAAGCTGGACGACAGCAACAAAAGTTACCGGGTGGTGGAGTTCTTCGACTGGCAGGTGACGCCGCGATTTGGCGGGCAAGTCGAGGCGGTTTACCAGAAAGACATTCGCCCGGACGGATCGGACCAGAACTGGATTTCCCTGGGCGTTCGCCCGACTTATGCGCTCACCGAGCAGTTCAAACTGGTGACCGAACTGGGTCACGATCAGGTCGAAGCCACGGGCGGCACGCGCAAGCTGAGCAAGTTCACCTTCGCCCCGACCTGGTCGCCCAAAGGTCCGGAATTCTGGGCGCGCCCCGAGGTGCGTCTGTATTACACCTATGCCAGCTGGAACGAGGCGGCCAAACGGGCGGCCAATGAACTGGCGCAGGGTTCGGCATTGTCCGACACCGGCGCCTTTGGCACGGCGCGACACGGTTCGAATGTCGGATTGCAGGTCGAGTACTGGTGGAAATAAGCGATGCTGTCGGAGCCTCGCGCTCCATCGGCACTTCAAAGAACAAAACAGCAGGTGACGTCATGGCCACACCCCAACAATTGCAACTGCACGCGCCCCTGTCCGGCGTATTGATGCCACTGGACTTCGTGCCCGATCCGGTGTTTTCCAGCCGCGTGATCGGCGATGGCCTGTGCATCGATCCGACTTCAACGACGTTGTGCGCGCCGCTGGCAGGGGTTGTCAGCAATGTGCAGGCCAGCGGGCATGCGATCAGCATCACCGGCGAAAATGGCGTGCAGGTGTTGATGCACATTGGCCTCGACACGGTGAACCTGGCCGGGAAGGGGTTCACGCGGTTGGTGGAGGAGGGCGAGCAGGTTGACGTTGGGCAGTCGCTGATCGAGTTCGATGCCGATTACATCGCCTTGCATGCGCGCAGTTTGTTGACTTTGATGCTGGTGGTCAGTGCCGAGCCCTTCACTTGGCTGGTACCTGAAACGGGTCTGGTGGACAGCGGCCAACCGTTGTTGGGTTTGAATACGGCCGATCAGATGACGGATGAAGTGGTGCCGGAGGAGGGCGAGGCGCTGTTCTCCAAACCGGTGACGCTGGCCAACCCGAACGGCTTGCACGCCCGCCCGGCGGCGGTGTTCGCTCAGGCCGCCAAGAGGTTTTCAGCGAGTATTTTCCTGCATAAACAGCAGGTCAGCGTGAACGCGAAATCCCTGGTGGCGATCATGACGTTGCAGACCGCTCACGGTGACGTTGTGCAAGTCAGCGCGGCCGGCCCGGATGCTGAAGCGGCGATCAAGACGCTGGCCGAGCTGCTGCTGACTGGATGCGGTGAAGCGGTGGCGGCCTCGGCGCAGGTGCAGGTGCAGGCGGATGCGATTGCGGCTTTATCGCTGACGGTGTTGCGTGGGGTTTGCGCATCGGCCGGATCGGCGTTTGGCCAAGTGGTGCAGATAGCCGAACAACACCTGGAAGTGAATGAACTCGGCGCCACACCGCAGGTTGAACGCGATCATCTGTCCCGCGGCTTGGCCGAGGCGCTGGTGGCCCTGCAACAGTTGCGTGACAACGCCATTGGCAGCGCGCAGGCAGACATCTTCAAGGCTCACCAGGAACTGCTCGAAGACCCGGGTTTGTTGGAAGTGGCTCACGTGCTGATCGACGAAGGCAAAAGTGCCGGGTTCGCCTGGCGCGCGGCCACCGAGTCGGCGGCAACCTTGTTCAAAAGCCTGGGCAATGCCTTGCTGGCGGAGCGGGCGGCGGATCTGGCCGATGTCGGCCAGCGAGTGCTCAAGCTGATCCTCGGCATACAGGATCAGGCGATGGAGCTGCCTGAGGGGGCGATCCTGATCGCCGAACAACTGACGCCGTCACAGACCGCCGGGCTCGATACCCGCAAGGTACTGGGGTTCGCCACGGTCGGTGGCGGCGCTACCAGCCACGTCGCGATTCTCGCTCGGGCGTCCGGATTACCGGCGATCTGCGGGTTGCCCGTTCAGGTGCTGGCGCTGGTCAATGGCACTCAAGTATTGCTCGACGCCGACAAGGGCGAGCTGCATCTGGCCCCGGACCTGGCAGCCATCGAGCAGCTGCAAGCCAATCGTCAGCGCCAGCAGAAGCGCCATCAACATGAGTTGGCGCACGCTGCGCTGGCGGCTTGTACCCGCGATGGTCACCACTTTGAAGTGACGGCCAACATCGCCTCGCTGGCTGAAGCGGAGCAGGCCATGGCACTGGGAGGCGAGGGCGTCGGATTGCTGCGTTCGGAGTTTCTTTATCTGGATCGCAATCATGCGCCGAGCCATGACGAACAGGCATCCACCTACAGCGCCATCGCCCGCGCCTTGGGGCCGGCGCGCAATCTGGTGGTGCGGACTTTGGATGTCGGCGGCGACAAACCGTTGGCCTACGTGCTGATGGACAGCGAAACCAACCCGTTCCTCGGCATGCGCGGAATTCGATTGTGTCTGGAGCGCCCGCAGCTGTTGCGCGACCAGTTCAAGGCGATCCTGAGCAGCGCCGGGCTGGCCCGTCTGCACATCATGTTGCCCATGGTCACGCAGCTATCGGAGTTGCGACGGGCCCGGCAGTTGCTTGAGGAAGAGGCGCTGTCATTGGGGCTCACTGACCTGCCGAAACTGGGGATCATGATCGAAGTGCCGGCAGCAGCCCTGATGGCGGATCTGTTTGCGCCCGAGGTGGATTTCTTCTCGATCGGCACCAACGACCTGACCCAATACACCCTGGCCATGGATCGCGATCATCCGCGCCTGGCCAGTCAGGCCGACAGCTTTCATCCGTCGGTGCTGCGTTTGATTGCCAGCACCGTGAAGGCTGCCCACGCCCATGGCAAATGGGTCGGCGTGTGTGGCGCCATGGCGTCCGAGACGCTGGCGGTGCCGCTGCTGCTGGGATTGGGGGTGGATGAACTGTCGGTGAGCGTGCCGTTGATTCCGGCGATCAAAGCGGCGGTTCGCGAAGTGGATCTGGTGGACTGCCAGGCCATCGCCCAGCAGGTGCTGGGGCTGGAAAGCGCCGAGCAAGTGCGCGAGGCGTTGCGGCTGTATCACGAGGCGACGGTCGATACTTCACGGGTACTGGAGAACTGAGCATGTTCGAGAAAATGCAGCGGGCGTTCTGGAAAGCGTTGACTCCGGACCTGATCGTGGATGAGCCGAAAGTGGTTGCTCAGCCTGTTTCTGGTCTGGCCCCGGAAATCGTCGCCGCACTGGGCGGAATGGATAACCTCAAGTCGCAGCAGCCGGTGGCACTGACCCGGGTTCGGGTGAAGTTGCGGGATGTTGGGCGGATGGATCGGCAGGCTTTAAATATGGCAGGTGTACCTGGAGTCATGGTGCTGGACGAAGGCGTTGTGCATTTGTTGATGGGGTTGGTGGTCGCCGGACGTTAGTTGATCAGCTTCAAGAACCACCCCTCACCCCAGCCCTCTCCCCAACGGGGAGAGGGGGAAAGGGAGCTGATCTTCATGGTTTTCAAGCCTGAGTTCGACTCGATTTCTCAGGTCGATGTAGCTCAAGAACAACTCGGTCAGTCCCCTCTACCCCCTAGGGAGAGGGTTAGGGTGAGGGGTGGCCTTTGAACTTGTCCCAGAACGCCGCGCCGCCCTTACTGTTTCTCAACCGCAGGTGTATCGTATTCGCCTTTTACAGGCCCCAGGCCTGTCGCTGATACGTGAGGTAGTTGAGTTCATGTCCTTTACCCGTCGCCAAATCCTCGGTGGCCTGGCCGGTCTTGTTGTCGTTGGTGTCGGAGCGGGGGGCGCGTCGCGGTACTGGTTGGGCAAGATGGCCGACGCCGACGCGGGCCACGACTATGAGCTGATCGCCGCACCGCTGGACGTTGAACTGGTGGCCGGGCACAAGACCGAAGCTTGGGCCTTCGGCCCGTCGGCGCCGGGCACCGAGTTGCGCGTGCGTCAGGGCGAATGGCTGCGGGTACGTTTCATCAACCACCTGCCGGTGGCGACCACCATTCACTGGCACGGCATCCGCCTGCCGCTGGAAATGGACGGGGTGCCCTACGTCTCGCAGCTTCCAGTGCTGCCAGGCGAATATTTCGACTACAAATTCCGCGTGCCCGACGCCGGCAGCTACTGGTATCACCCGCATGTGAACAGCAGCGAAGAACTCGGACGCGGGCTGGTCGGCCCGTTGATCATCGAAGAGCGCGAGCCTACCGGCTTCAAGTACGAAAAGACTTTGAGCCTCAAGAGCTGGCACGTCGATGAAGAGGGCGCTTTTGTTGCGTTCAGCATTCCTCGCGAAGCGGCCCGTGGTGGCACGGCGGGGCGCCTGTCGACCATCAACGGTGTCTCGCAAGCGGTGATCGAGTTGCCCGCTGGGCAGATCACCCGGGTGCGCCTGCTCAACCTCGATAACACTCTGACTTACCGCCTCAACATTCCAGGCGTCGAAGCGCAGATCTACGCGCTGGACGGCAACCCGATCGAACCGCGCCCGTTGGGCAAGGAATACTGGCTCGGCCCGGGCATGCGTATCTGTCTGGCGATCAAGGCACCGCCGGCCGGTGAAGAACTGTCCCTGCGCAATGGCCCGGTACGACTGGGCACGTTCCGTTCGGTAGCGAACACCGATACACCGACCGAATGGCCACCCGCGTTGCCCGCCAACCCGGTGGCCGAGCCGGACCTGGCCAATGCCGAGAAACTAAACTTCAATTTCGAATGGGTAGGCTCAGTGTCGGTGAACGTCGACAATGGCAAGCCGCCGAGCCTGTGGCAGATCAACGGCAAGGCCTGGGACATCACCGACAAAACCTGCGCCGACCGCCCGATTGCCAAGCTCGAGAAGGGCAAGAGCTACATTTTTGAATTGAAGAACATGACTCAGTATCAACACCCGATTCATCTGCACGGCATGAGCTTCAAGGTCATTGCCTCGAACCGGCACAAGGTCATACCGTACTTCACTGACACCTACTTGCTCGGCAAAAACGAGCGCGCGCAAGTCGCGCTGGTGGCGGATAACCCTGGGATCTGGATGTTCCACTGCCATGTGATCGACCACATGGAAACCGGCCTGATGGCCGCCATCGAGGTGGTGTGATGCGTCAGATACGCCCGACAGCAATCATCGACCGCAGCCGTGATCGTGACTTCATGCGCGAAGCCCTGACCCTGGCCGCCCAAGGCGCGGCGCTCGGTGAAGTGCCGGTGGGCGCGGTGCTGGTTCAGGATGGTGAAATCATCGGTCGGGGTTTCAATTGCCCGATCAGCGGTAATGATCCGAGCGCCCATGCCGAGATGGTCGCGATCCGCGCTGCCGCGTTGGCGGCCAGCAACTATCGTCTGCCCGGCAGCACGCTCTACGTGACGCTTGAGCCGTGCAGCATGTGCGCCGGGCTGATCGTGCATTCGCGGATTGCGCGGGTGGTGTACGGGGCGCTGGAGCCGAAGGCCGGGATTGTGCAGAGCCAGGGGCAGTTTTTTACCCAGGGATTTTTGAATCACCGGGTGCTGTATGAAGGCGGGGTGTTGGCTGAGGAATGCGGGGCGGTGTTGAGTGAGTTCTTCAAGGCCCGACGCGCAAAGCCTTCAGACTAGATACAAAACCAATGTGGGAGCGAGCCTGCTCGCGATAGCGATCTGTCATTCAACCTCATCGTTGACTGTCAGGCCTTCATCGCGAGCAGGCTCGCTCCCACAGGTTTCTTCGGTGTTTGGGGGACTGTGACGCTACTTACGGGCGACGATCACGGCGCGCATCGGCGCCGGCAGCCCTTCAACCGTCTTGCTGTGATCTTCCGGGTCAAGGAAATCGCTCAGCGACTGATACTTCATCCACTCTGTCCCGCGCTGTTCCTCGACCGTCGTCACGCTCACGTCCACACAGCGAACATCCGTGAACCCGGCCCGGCGCAGCCACAGCTCCAGCGCCGGTACTGACGGCAGGAACCACACGTTACGCATCTGCGCATAACGGTCTTCCGGCACCAATACCTGTTGCTGATCACCTTCAATCACCAGGGTCTCCAGCACCAACTCGCCGCCTTTGACCAGGCAATCCTTCAGCGCCAGCAAATGCTCGATCGGCGAGCGGCGGTGATAGAACACCCCCATGGAAAACACCGTGTCGAAGCCTTCCATGTTCGGCGGCAGGTCTTCGAACGGGAACGGCAGGTGCCAGGCATTGGGTTCGGACAGGTAACGCTGCACCGCCTGGAACTGACAGAAGAACAGCCAGTTCGGGTCGACACCAATCACGCTATCGGCCCCGGCGCCGAGCATGCGCCACATGTAGTAGCCATTGCCGCAGCCGACATCGAGGATGCGTTTACCCTTCAGATCCAGATGCGGTGCAACCCGCGACCACTTCCAGTCCGAACGCCATTCAGTATCGACGTGCACACCAAACAAATCGAACGGCCCTTTGCGCCACGGTGACAGTCCCATCAGCGCGATGCGCATTTGCGCACGGGTTTCGTCGTCGCAATCGGTGTCCAGCGTCAGGCCGTTAAGCAGATCGACTTCGCTCGGCTGAATCTTCGGTAAAGCGTCCAGCGCACTCTGCCAGCGCTCCAGATCGCCGTGACCCTTTTCCATTTTCTTGTCGAGCTGACGCTGCAGGGTGTTGGCCCAGTCGGCCAGCGGTGTGCCGGCCAGACGGCGGGCGAGGGGGGACAGATCAATCATGGCAAGGCAATCAACGAGGCAAAGTTAAGACACTGGAACCACGGCACGACTTTCGAGAACCCGGCGGCCAACAGGCGCTCACGGTGTTCTTCGAGGCTGTCGGGCTTCATGACGTTTTCGATGGCGCTGCGCTTTTGGGCGATCTCGAGTTCGCTGTAGCCGTTGGCGCGTTTGAACGCGACGTGCAGGTCAGTGAGCAGCGCATGTTCTTCAAGGTCGTTGAAGCGCAGCTTCTCCGACAGAATCAGCGCGCCACCGGGCAACAGCGATTGGTGGATACGCGAGAGCAACGCTGTGCGTTGCTCCGGGGCGATGAATTGCAAGGTGAAGTTCAGCGCCACCACCGAGGCTGGCTGGAATTCGAGGGCCAGGATGTCGCCTTCGATCACTTCCACCGGCAGCAGCTCCTGGAACATCGAGTCCTGACCATTGAGGTACTCGCGGCAGCGTTCAACCATCGCCGCCGAGTTATCCACAGCGATGACACGGCAGCCGTCAGTGCGCACATGGCGACGTAGCGCCTGCGTCACGGCGCCCAAGGACGAGCCGAGGTCGTAGAGCACGCTGTTGGGCTGGGCGAACTGCGCGGCGAGTACGCCGAGGTTTTCAACGATGGTCGGATAACCCGGCACCGAGCGCTTGATCATGTCCGGGAACACCCGCACCACGTCCTCGTTAAAGGCGAAGTCAGGCACCTGGGCCAAAGGCTGGGCGAAAAGGCGATCGGGTTCTTTGCTCACGGCGGTTCCAGCGGCATAAGTGGAAAAGGCCGGCATTTTAGCCAAATTGACGGGGGGATGCGCGGGTTGTCTGATAAACCGTGGGGGATTTGCGAAGGGGGCAGATGGGGATTTGGCTGCAGAGAGCATGTGGAAAAGACAAATGAATGACCAAGTCGAGAAGCAAGACTTGGTCATTTATTGTTTAGAGCGAGATCATCTAGGACGCATGAAAACATTGAGTTCGGCTTTGCCAGCGATGTGCAGCTCTTCGGTCCTGTTGTCTTTGCCTTTAAAGTCAAAGTTGATGAGGTAGCGCAATGCCTCGGAGTTGTTCTGGACTACTTCGACGGTAATAGTGCCGCTTTCGGGTTTGTATTGGTAAGCCGTCGTAAAGTCGGCGTTAGCTCCATTTTCATAATAAAAAAATGTCTCAAATGGAAAGTTTGAGTCTTTGGGTGAATAGGTGTCGGACTGAATGTCACTTGGGAAAACAAACATCATCCCTTTTTTGGAATCGTTAAAGCCGTTTTCATAGCTTCGACCGATATAAGCAATCAAATTGCTGTTAGTGTCTTTGTCGAACTGGATGTTTTGAGTATGAAACTTTACGCGGTTTGAAACCTTGGCTTCAATATCGCAGTTGACGCTGACAAAGGGGTCTAAAGAAAGTGTCGAATTTTTGCTTTTAAAAAGACTCATGATTTTCTTCCTTGGTTTACGCTCGTGGTTGGATAACGCCACTGGGAGAGTAAGTGGGTTAGAAAATCTGAGCTACTGTCAGAGCTGACAGGTTTTTATAACTTTTCGAGATGGTTTATCGATTTTATGGTTATGAAACCTGGCTAAGTTGCTATTTGTCCTTATTAAATGCCGAGGCTGCGATACCCCATTGTCCCAGCCAGTAGCTGAGGATGATGACGTAAGGTGCGGCATGGAACGGCGCAACAAACCGGTTGATGCCAATCACGCTGTCCGAAAACACAAACGCCACCGCACCTGCGGCCGCCAGCAGCGCCGAGCGTTTGGGCACGTCAGTGCCGAGTCGAGCCAGCGCCCGCCAAAGCATGGCGCTGATGGCCAGACCGTAGACGATCACCGGGATGAGCAGCGGACCCAGCCCATTGGAAATCAAGATCCCCAACAACACCGCGCCGACGCTCAAAGCGATGATCAGCGGTAACGGCGCCACCCGCCGGCAATCGCTCAAATAGGCTTTCAGATACGCCAAGTGGGCGACCAAAAACGCCCCAAGACCAAACACAAACAAATCCCCCGGCCACGCCAGCAACACATCGCCGAGCAGGGAGAAAATCAATCCAAGGCTGATCCAGCGGCGGTACTCGCTGGGCGGTGCGTCGTGCAACCAACCGAGCAGCGCCAATACTGGCAGCGGCTTGACCAGCAGGCAGAGCAACGCAGCGTGCACGCTCACGCCGTAGAGAAAGGTCACCGCGCCCATCAGCGCCAGAATCAGCCAGCCCACGATCAGTTAACCGAGATCGCGCAGTCGAAGGTTTCCACTGCCGGTACTTCCGGTGCCCATGGCTGTGAGTAGGTCAGGCGCAAACGGCCCGTGCCAGCGGCGAAGGACTGGAAGCGCCAGGTCGAGAGGCCGGCGCTGCCGACGATCCCCGCGTCTTGCGGATTGCTGTAGACCTCGGGGCTGAGCGCGCGCAATACGCCACCGGCCGAATCCTGGATCGCCCAGCGATAACCCGTGGTCGGGTTGCTTGGCAGGGTCAGGATCAGGTTTTGCCCGCTGTGCAGTTTTACCGGGCATTCGCTTTGTTTTTCCACGGTCACGTTCTGTTTCGGTTGCGTGGCGCACGCGGCCAGCAAGGAGAGGGCGAGGGGGACAAACACGCGGGTGGGGGACATAAGGTCAGTGGCTCCGGCGTTCACGACGAACGGCGAGCATAACTGAAGATGAGACAAAGTGTGACGGCGACAGGGAGTCATCGTCATCAGTGCCGACGCCTTCGTCGGAACGCCGCCCGGAGCCGGCTCGCTCCCACAATGGATTGCGATAACCCTGTGGGAGCGAGCCTGCTCGCGAAAGCAGTGGTGCAGGCGCTAGATGATTATCAGAACAATATCTTCGCCACATCCGCAAACCGCTTGGCAAAGTGCACGGTAATGCCTTCCTTCAGATAATCCGGCAATTCTTCAAAGCTACCGCGATTAGGCTCCGGCAGGATCAACTCGAAGATCTTTTGCCGCCGCGCTGCAATCACCTTCTCGCGCACTCCGCCAATCGGCAGTACATGCCCGGTCAGCGTCAGTTCGCCGGTCATGGCGATGCCTTTTTTCGGCGCCTGGTTTCGGGCGAGCGAGAGCAGGGCGCTGGCCATGGTTACGCCAGCACTTGGGCCGTCTTTCGGGGTGGCGCCTTCCGGGACGTGCAAGTGGACGAAGGCTTCGTCGAAGAACTTCGGATCACCGCCGAAAGACTTCAGGTTGGAACTGACGTAGCTGTAGGCGATTTCCGCCGACTCCTTCATTACATCGCCCAATTGCCCGGTGAGTTTGAAGCCACGATTCAGGGTGTGAATGCGCGTGGCTTCGATCGGCAAGGTCGCGCCGCCCATGCTGGTCCAGGCCAGCCCGGTGATGACGCCGGTACCGGACAGCACTTGCTCATTGCGGAAGACTGGATGGCCGAGTGAGGATTCGAGGTCTTTCGGGCCGAGCTTGATCACCGCTTTCGGCTCGTCGATCAGTTTCACAACGGCTTTGCGCACCAGTTTGCCCAGTTGTTTTTCCAACTGCCGCACGCCGGCTTCACGGGCGTATCCGTCGATCAACGCTTTGAGGGCGCTGTCGCTGATACTCAGGCTGCCTTTGGACACGCCGGCCTTTTCCAGTTGCTTGGGCCACAGGTGACGCTTGGCGATGGCGATTTTTTCTTCGGTGATGTAACCCGACAGGCGAATCACTTCCATCCGGTCCAGCAACGGGCCGGGGATCGAGTCCAGGGTGTTGGCGGTGCAGATGAACAGCACTTTCGACAGGTCCAGACGCAAGTCCAGGTAGTGGTCGAGGAATTCGACGTTCTGCTCCGGGTCGAGGGTTTCCAGCAGAGCCGAGGCCGGGTCGCCCTGGTAGCTCTGGCCCATCTTGTCGATCTCGTCGAGCATGATCACCGGGTTCATCACTTCGACATCTTTCAACGCATGGACGAGTTTGCCCGGCTGCGCGCCGATGTAGGTGCGGCGATGGCCCTTGATCTCGGCTTCGTCGCGCATGCCTCCGAGGCTGAAGCGGTAGAACGGCCGACCGAGGGATTCGGCGATGGATTTGCCGACACTGGTTTTACCTACGCCCGGCGGGCCGACCAGCAGCACGATGGAGCCGCTGATCTCGCCTTTGTAGGCCCCGACCGCGAGGAACTCGAGGATGCGGTCCTTGATGTCGTCGAGGCCGGCATGGTGTTTGTCCAACACCTTGCGTGCGTGCTTGAGGTCAAGTTTGTCCTCGCCGTACACGCCCCACGGCACCGAGGTTGCCCAGTCGAGGTAGTTGCGGGTGACCGCATACTCCGGCGAACCGGTTTCGAGGATCGACAGCTTGTTCATTTCCTCTTCGACGCGTTTTTGCGCTTGAGCGGGCAGAACCTTGCCTTCCAGGCGCTGTTCGAACTGCTCGATGTCGGCGCTGCGGTCGTCCTTGGTCAGGCCCAGCTCTTGCTGGATGACCTTGAGTTGTTCCTTGAGGAAGAACTCGCGCTGATGCTCGCCGATCTTGCGGTTAACTTCGGCGGAAATCTCTTTTTGCAGGCGCGCGACTTCGACTTCCTTGCGCAACATCGGCAGGACTTTTTCCATGCGTTTGAGCATGGGCACGCAGTCGAGCACTTCTTGCAGCTCGCTGCCGGTGGCCGACGTGAGGGCGGCGGCGAAGTCGGTCAGCGGCGACGGATCGTTGGGACTGAAGCGGTTGAGGTAATTCTTCAGCTCTTCGCTGTACAGCGGATTGAGCGGCAGCAGTTCCTTGATCGCGTTGATCAGCGCCATGCCGTAGGCCTTGACCTCGTCGGTCGGCTCGGTGGGCTGGTGCGGGTATTCGACTTCTACCAGGTACGGCGGGCGATGGTGCTTGAGCCAGGTGCGGATGCGCACGCGAGTCAGGCCTTGGGCGACGAATTGCAGTTTGCCGTTTTCGCGACTGGCGTGATGCACCTTGACCAGCGTGCCGTAGAGCGGCAGGGCCGAGGTGTCGAAATGACGCGGATCTTCCTGGGGCGTGTCCATGTAGAACAGGGCCAGGGAGTGGTGATCGGATTTGCTCACCAGGTCCAGCGTTTCAGCCCACGGTTCTTCATTGACGATGACCGGCAGTACTTGGGCCGGGAAGAACGGGCGGTTGTGGATCGGGATGATGTAGACCTTGTCCGGCAGGTTCTGGCCTGGCAGGGCGAGGCCTTTGCCGGTGGAGTGGTGTTCGGCGTTCTCTGGGTCGGCGTATTCGCTCGGGTCTTCAGGGAATTCTTGCTGGTCGCTCATGGGGCACCTGCGCAATTGGGTATGGGTGTTAGATGGGGCAGGTGGGGGGTGGTTTCAATGGCGATGGATATTTCAGGGTGTGTTCAGGATTTTGACAGGTCATTGCCCGATAGGACGTGCGTCCCGTCTTCAGTTTTTTCATTCGTGGTCGATAACTTATACAGAAGCTAACTTGTTGCATAAGTTTTGGCCGGGCGAGCGGTCATCTGTCATGTACTATTCAGTGATGGCACTTGGCCTTAATTCAGGCATCATCCGCTTCGTGTCGGGCTTCAGTACGATCCTATCGCCAAGGCAGGCCATTTCGACTCCCTGACTTTTTTGGAAGCCCATGGCCCGTTTGATTTCTGCTTTATTCATAGCCGCAGCGCTCTGCCTCATTGGTTTGGCCAATGCCGCGACGCTGCAAATCCAGATGCACGATCAAAATGGCAAATCCCTGGCCGATGCGGTCGTCACCCTGCAAGGTCCGGTCGGTCTGCCGGTGGGCGCGTTCAAGGCCGACATGGACCAGCGCAGTCAGCAATTCGCGCCCCACGTGCTGGCGGTGCACACCGGCACGCCGATCAAATTTCCCAACAGCGACAACATCCGCCATCAGGTCTATTCGTTTTCGCCGGCCAAGCGCTTTGAACTGCGGCTGTACGAAGGCACGCCGTCCGACCCGGTGCTGTTCGACAAACCTGGCGTGGTGGTGCTCGGCTGCAACATTCACGACTGGATGCTCGGCTACGTCTATGTCACCGATGACCCGCGTTTCGGAGTGACCGACGCCCAAGGCCAATTGACCCTCGACGCGCCGGCCGGGGTTTATCACGCCACCCTCTGGCACCCGCAAGCCTCGGGGATGCAACCGGTCGACGGCGGAGAAGTAAAAATCGCTGCGGCCGGCCTCACGCAGGCCTTCACCCTGACCATCGAGGCCCAGGCCGAGCAAACCCCGACCGCGCCGGCACCGAGTGCCTTTGGCGATGCCTTTAAGCGAGCCACCCATGAAACTACGCAGTAGCTTTCAGGCGCGGGTCGCCTGTGTCCTGGTTCTGCTGTTGCTGGTGGTGGTCGGCGCGCTGTACTTCAGCGTGAAGGCGGCGACCAACTCGGCGGTGCGCGGCCAGGCCAGTGCGCAATTGGAAGTCGGCACACGGGTATTCGAACGGTTACTGGAAGTGCGGGGCCGACGGCTGGCCGACGGCGCGCAGTTGCTCGCGGCGGATTTCGGTTTTCGCGAAGCGGTGGCCAGCGGCGACGCAGCGACCATGGCCTCGGTGCTGCTCAACCATGGCAAACGCATCAATGCCAGCGACATGATTTTGCTGGGCATGGACGGCAAGGTCCTGGCCAGCACCCTCGATGACGTCGTCGAAGGTACGCCGTTCCGCTACGACCAAGCCTTGCGAGAAGCCCGACGCACGCAACAGACCATGGTGATCGTGCCGTTGCAAGGCAAGCCGCATTTGTTGGTGGAAGCCACGGTGCTGGCGCCGCTGCCGATCGCTCGGGTGGTCATGGGGTTCAGCATGGACGCAAGTTGGGCGGCTGAATTGCAGTCGCTGACCAACCTTGAAGTGTCGTTCCTCACCGTCGATCGCCAGCACGTCGGCGAGTTGGTTAGCACCCAGCCCAGTGCCATGAACGACAGCCTCATGCGATTAATGCTCGGCAGTCGGCAGGGCAGCCAGGTGCAGTTGAGTGAGCTTCACGATCAGAATTTCCTCGGCCAGTCGTTGATGCTGGCGAGTGCTCCGCAAGGTAGCGATAACCAGGTGATCGCGCTGTTGCAAAGTCCGCTGGATGCAGCGATGCAAGCTTTCGCGCCGCTGGATGAAAAGATCCTCGGCATTGCCTTGGTGGCGTTGCTCGGCTCGCTGGCCGGCGCCTTGTTACTGGCCCGTGGTGTGTCGCAACCGGTGCGCGCGCTGGCCGAGGCCGCCGAGCGGATTGGTCAGGGCGATTACCAGACGCCGGTCAGCCTCAAGCGCAGCGATGAACTGGGCCTGCTCGCCACGGCGTTCAATTCCATGCAAAGCGGCATCGCCGAGCGTGAACTGCAACTGGCCCACAACGCTTTGCACGACCCACTCACCGGCCTGCCCAATCGCACGCTGGCGATGGAACGCTTGGGCAGTGCGATCTCCGCACAACGACCGATGGCGCTGGTGTACATGGGCATCGATAACCTGCGGGCGATCAACGAAACCGCTGGCCCTGAGTCGGTCGATCAACTACTGCGCCAGACCGGCGAACGCCTGCAAGTCGCGCTGCGCCCCGGCGATACCGTGGCGCATTTGATTGCCGATGAATTCCTGTTGTTACTCGACGGTATGGACAGTGACGCAGCTGTGGCGGTGGCCGATCAGCTTCAACAATTGTTGCTCAAGCCCCAACGCATCAACGGCCATGACCTGATGCTTGAGTGTCGTCTGGGCATCGCGGCCTATCTCGTGGATGGCTTGAGCGCGAACACCTTGCTGGAGCGCGCCGCGATTGCGATGAAAGACGCGGCGCAATTGCCCGGTCGCCTGCAAATCTACGAACAGGGCCGTGACCTCGTACATCGCCGCCAGATCACCCTGATCCGTGACTTGCGCCACGCCGCAAGCAATGGCGAATTCCTGCTGCATTACCAGCCCAAACTCGACATCAGCAAAGGCCATGTACGCCAGGCAGAAGCCTTGCTGCGCTGGCAGCATCCGCAATTTGGCATGGTCTCGCCGGCAGAATTCATTCCCTTGGCCGAGCGCACCGGCAGCATTCAAACGTTGACTAATTGGGTGATCGGCGAAGGCATGCGCCAGCTCTCGGAATGGAATCGCCGGGGCCTGCGTTTGCAGCTGTCGCTGAACATTTCTGCCGATGACTTGCTCAGTGATGACCTGGCCGAGCGGGTCTCGGCGCTGTTGCGGGTTTATCGCTTGCCGGCTGAACAATTGATTTTCGAAATCACCGAAAGCGCGGTCATGCGTGAACCGGAGCGAGCCCTGAAAGTGCTGCATCAGTTGCGTGATTGCGGCATCAGTTTGTCGGTGGATGACTTCGGCACCGGTTACTCATCGCTGGCTCACCTCAAGCGTTTGCCGGTGCAAGAGTTGAAGATCGATCAGTCCTTCGTTCGCGATCTGGATGAAACCAGCGAGGACGCGGTGATCGTTCGTTCGACCATCGAAATGAGCCATAACCTGGGACTCAAAGTGGTGGCCGAGGGCGTTGAACATGCCCACAGCCTGCGTTTGCTCGAACGCTGGCAGTGCGACACGGCGCAGGGTTATCTCATCAGTCGCCCGCTGAGCGCGGCGGCGTTCGAAGCTTGGGTGGCGTTGCCCCTGAGCGCTCAAACTTCCATGGTTCATTGATTCATGACTTCACGTTTTTCCCTGTTGCTCGGCTGTCTCGTCGGCCTGACCCTGCAAACCGCCGTGGCCGATAACGGTCGTCTGATCGCCACCGGCGGCGCCAGCAGCCTCGAAGGTACGGCGGGCGGTGGCATTACGCCGTGGGCGGTGCTCGCCGGTTATGGCGAAAAGAGTGAGTGGGGCGCCACGGCGTTCGCCACCACCGTCAACCTGCCGGACTATCGGCTGGATGTGGCGGGTCTCGCGTTGGCCTATGACAACCGCGTTGAATTGTCCTTTGCCCGGCAACGCTTTGATCTCGGTTCGTTGGTGCACAAGCTGAACCTGCCGGAAGACAGCCTCGGACAGGACGTGCTTGGGGTGAAGGTTCGGCTGTTTGGCGACGTGATCTACGACGACTTGCCGCAGGTTTCGTTGGGACTGGAATACAAACATCATCGTGATTTTTTGATCCCCAGCCTGGTTGGCGCCAAGCGTGACAGCGATACCGAAGGTTATCTGGCCGCCAGTCGTTTGTTCATGGGCGCAGCGTTTGGCTACAACCTGTTGGTCAATGGTAGCTTGCGTTACAGCCGTGCGAACGAGTTGGGGTTGCTGGGGTTTGGCGGTGATCGTCGCGACTCGCGCAGCCTGTTGAAAGAAGGTTCGGTCGCGGTGCTGTTCAATCCGCGTTGGGCGGTGGGCGTTGAATATCGAGAGAAACCAGACAACCTGTCGTTCTCCGGGGAAAGCGATTGGGCGGATCTGTTTGTCGGCTATTTCCCCAACAAGCATGTCTCGGTGGTGTTGGCCTACGCCCGGCTCGGCGAAATCGCCACGCTGGATAACCAGAACGGCACGTATCTGTCGATCCAGGGGAGTTTCTGATGCGGATTTCCCCTCTGATTCTGGCGCTGCTGTTGAGTGCCTGCGTACAGCAACCGCCCAAGGACGACAGCCTCTACCGCGACCTCGGCGAGCGTCCGGGGATCACTCGGATTGTTGAAGGCATGTTGCTGAACATCGCCAGAGATGAACGCATCGTCGAGCGTTTTCGCAAGATTGATATCCAGCGCCTGCGGGACAAACTGATCGAACAGTTCTGCGTCGAAGCGGGCGGTCCTTGTGTGTACACCGGCGACAGCATGGCCGAGAGTCACAAGGGTCAGAACGTCAGCCGCAGCGACTTCAATGCACTGGTCGAAGACCTTATCGCCGCGATGGATGAACAGGGCATCAGCGTCCCCGTACAAAACTGCTTGATCGCCAGACTGGCACCCATGCGCCCTGACGTGATTGAGAAATAACACCGATTCGCATGCGATCCCTGTAGATACTCTGTTCACGGTCAAGCTTTCGCGAGCAAGCTTCGCTCTTACAAGGGATTGCGTCCATGCCCGGTCAGCACAAAAAAGGCGACCCCCTCACAGGAGTCGCCTTTCCTTTAACCGCCGCTAAAACTTACTCGGACAGTTTGTACGCAATCACATAGTCACCTTGCTTGGTGCCCAGCGACCCATGACCGCCTGCAACAACAAGCACGTATTGCTTGCCGTCCTTGCCGGTGTAGGTCATCGGCGTGGTTTGCGCGCCGGCTGGCAGGCGGCCTTCCCACAACTGCTTGCCGTTTTTCACGTCATAGGCACGCAGGTATTGGTCAAGTGTGCCGCTCAGGAAGCCCACGCCACCGGCAGTGGTGAAAGTCCCGCCCAGGCTAGGTACGCCCATGCTCAGCGGGATCGGAACCGGTGAGCTGTCGCGCACGGTGCCGTTTTTGTGTTTCCAGATGATTTTGCTGGTGGTCAGGTCGACCGCTGTCACGTAACCCCAGGCCGGTGCCTGGCACGGCAGGCCCAATGGCGAGAGCAGGGGTTCGAGGACGACGCCGTATGGCGCGCCTTTGTTCGGCTGCACGCCTTCGGTTTCGCTTTTACGCGGGCCTTGGGCAGCGATTTCGGCGGCCGGGATCATTTTCGATTTGAACGCCATGTAGTCCGGGTTCATGAAAGCAATCTGACGCACCGGGTCAACCGAGATGCCGCCCCAGTCGAACACGCCGAAGTTGCCTGGATACACGATCGAACCTTGCAGCGATGGCGGCGTGAACGGGCCGTCGTAGCGCATGGATTTGAAGTCGATCCGGCAGATCAGTTGGTCGAACGGCGTCACGCCCCACATGTCGCGTTCTTGCAGCGGCGGCGGCATGAGGTTCAGGTCGGATTTCGGTTGGGTCGGCGAGGTGTGATCACCTTCGACAGCGCCTTGTGGCACCGGCACTTCGTTGATCGGCACGATCGCCTGGCCGGTGCTGCGGTCCAGCACGTAGATGCTGCCTTGCTTGGTGGACGCGAGTACCGCTGGCTTCACGCCGTCAGCGGTTTTCAGGTCCATCAGGGTTGGTTGGCCGCCGACGTCCATGTCCCACAGGTCGTGGTGGGTGAACTGGAAGTGCCAGCGCACCTTGCCGGTGGCGATGTCGAGGGCGGTCAGGCCGGCGGCGTGCAGTTCCGATTCAGGCGTACGCGCGCCACCGAACTGGTCCGGCGTCTGGTTGCCCATCGGCAGGTAAAGCATGCCGAGTTTTTCATCGACGGCGAACATGGACCACATGTTCGGCGAGTTGCGGGTGTAGACCTTGCCTTCGGCAATCGGCGTGGTGTCGTCCGGATTGCCGCTGTCCCAGTTCCACACCAGTTTGCCGGTGTGCACGTCGAACGCGCGGATCACACCGCTAGGCTCGTCGATGGAGACGTTGTCGGTGACGTGGCCGCCAATCACCACCAGGTCTTTAGTGACCGCTGGAGGTGAGGTGGAGTAGTAACCGCCCGCTGTGAAGCCGCCGATGTTGGCGCGCAGATCAACCTGGCCCTTGTCGCCAAAGTCTTCGCACATCTTGCCGGTGTCGGCGTCGAGGGCAATCAGGCGGGTGTCGGCAGTCGGCAGGAAAATGCGGCGTGGGCAGACGTTGCTGACCGGCGCAGGGTTGGCGGTGCCGGTCGGGCTTTGCTCGGACGCGTAAGCGGCGTCATCGTGATACGTCACGCCACGGCAGGTCATGTGCGCCCAACCCTTGAAGTTCGCCGCGTTTTGCGTGGAGAGCTTCGGATCGAAACGCCAGAGTTCCTTGCCGGTGTCCGGGTCCAGCGCGATCACCTGGCTGTGCGGCGTGCAGACGTAGAGCATGCCGTTGACTTTCAGCGGAGTGTTTTCAGCGGTGGTTTCGCCCGGGTCGTTAGGGCCCGGGATGTCACCGGTGCGGTAGGTCCAGGCCGGAACGAGCTTGTTCACGTTCTGCGGGGTGATCTGTGCCAGTGGCGAGTAACGATCGCCGTGAGCACTGCGGCCGTAGGAATTCCAGTCACCGTCAGGCATGGCCGGGGCGGTGTTGGTCATGCCCGGCACGCTGTCGCGGTCCAGTTGGCCTTTGATTTCACCGGGGTTGGTGAATTGGCTGGCCAGCGCAGCAACGGCGGCCAGCACCACGGCCACGCTCAGTGCACCGGTGCCCATCGGCGCAGGGCCGGTAATCAGCAGCGGACGGCGAAACCACGGCAGCAGCATGACGAGGCCCAGCGCAAACAACATCGCCAGGCGCGGCACCAGTTGCCACCAATCGAGGCCGACTTCCCACAAGGCCCAAACGGTGCTGGCGAACAGCACCAGCGCGTAAAGGCCCAGCGCAGCGCGGCGTGCCAAGATCATCAACACGCCGGTCAGCGCCAGGCCGATACCGGCCAGCAGGTAATACAGCGAGCCGCCGAGCAAGCTCAGCTTGATCCCCCCGGCCAGCATGGCCAGGCCCATTAGCAGAAGCAGGATGCCGAGCAGGCTCGGCAGCAGACGGCTTCGACTCAAAGCACCATCAGTGCTCATAGTGTGGTTCTCCGTGACGTTTCAAGTAGTCCCGCGCAAGTTCACTGTAGATGACGATACTGTGCGGGCAGGGTTCATTAAGAAACTGGGTTAGAAGGACGATTGCACTTTGATACCGCCAATCAGCGCGTCATCGACCTTGTCCACGCCGCCGGGGTGGCGGATGTATTGCAGGTTCGGGCGCACGGTCAGCCAGTTCGTGACGTGCACGCCGTAATAGAGTTCGGCGCTGTATTCGGTGTCCTGCGGTGGCAGATAGGACGGGTCGTCATAGTCGAAGACCGCGCGGGCCTGATTGGTCGCCTCAGCGTTCTTGCGATAGGCCGGGTTGACGTGGACGCGAGCCAAAGCGAAACCGATGTCGTCCTTGGCGCGTGCATCGAACAAGCCTTTGTAGACGACGCCTGCCTGGACATAGTTGTCGATGGCGTTGGTCTTCTTGTCGTGCATCGTGCCGTTGGCGAACACGCTCAGGCCGCGGGAGTTGTCGCTGGCGCGTCTGGTGATCTGCTGCTGCACACCGAGCCACACGCCGTGTTTGCTCGACGCGCTGCGGTACGCCTCGCCACTCAGGGCGGCCGGCTGGCCGTTGCTGTCTTTGTAGGCATCAGTGGCTTTGGCGTTGCTGTAGTAATAACCGGCGCGGTATTCACCCGGCAGGCCGTTGAGCTTCGGCGACCAGACCAGTTCCACCGGCAGGATCGCACCCTGGGTGCCGCTGCCGCTGAGCTTGAAACCATTGTCGCGATCAAGGTTCGACGGGTTCTGCTCATAGGCGCCAACCTGCGCGTACAGTTCCGGTGTCAGGTGATATTTGACCCGCATCGCCCACTGGCTGACCGGCCAGTTGTACCAGATGCCGCCGACCCAGTTGCCGACCTGCGAGCCGCAGAACGCCAGGTTCTGGAAGTCGCAGGGGAAGCTGTTGAAGTCTTCGCCTTCACCGAAGCGGCCGACCTTGATGTCGAGTTTCTGATCGAAGAATTTCTGCTGATACCACATCTGCGTCAGGCGCCAGGTCTGGCCACGGCCCCACACTTCCTGGGCCGAGGTGAAACCTCCGACCCGTGGGTCGTTGATCCGGTCGTTGCTGATGTTATTGCCGTTGCGCTCGGTGATGGTCAGCTGAAGCTCGGCGTCGTCCCAGCCCAGAATCTTCTGCAAGTCCATGTGAGTGCCGAGGCCAAACTGGTCGCTGTAGCGAGCGGTGCGGTCATGGTCGTAACCGCCGTGCAGATTGCTGCCCATTTCGCCGGTGTAATCGACTTTGAAGTCGTAGCCTTTTTCCGAAAGTTCGGTGCGCGTGCCGTTCCAGTCGCCGAGCACCCACGGCGACTCGCTATCGAAGGCCGGAGCCGCCTGGGTGCAAGTGGCGAGGCCCAACGCGGTGAATCCGCCGATCAGGTTCAGGGCTTTTCGACGAGCAATAGTGGTGCAGACAGCGCTGTCTCGCGGAGTTTTAAGATAAGGCATAGGGGACGTAATTCTGGGTCTTTTTCTGAGAAGTGAACTGAAGCGGCAGTATGTCGCGGGCAGCGGAAGCGTTTCAGCTTGACGGGCGCAAGGATAATGTCCTGTTACAAATAGAGAAAGCGCTTTTAACGACATGAATTCTTTCGTATTCGGTAACAGTGCCGGGAGGCGATCTTTGCGGGTTCACCTACATTTAACAGATAGCGCACAGAGCGCTTCCACCCGACCACACCCTCGGCTAAGGTGCGCGGCTTCCCATTCTTTCACCGCTCGAAGGCCCGGCATGACCGAACAGAACAACAACCCGCTGCACGGCGTGACGCTGGAGCAAATCCTCAACGCGCTGGTTGAACACTACGAATGGTCGGGGCTGGCCGAGCGCATCGATATCCGCTGCTTCAAGAGTGACCCGAGCATCAAGTCGAGCCTGACTTTCCTGCGCAAAACCCCGTGGGCACGGGAGAAGGTAGAACGCTTGTACGTGAAGTTGATGCGCACCAAGCGCCCGGTCTGAGCATGGTCAACCCACCGACGCCAGGTTCTGCCGCGAGGCGTCGTTTTGTCGCTGTGGCGGCGGTGCTCGGCTGGGCGGGACTGAGCATTCAGCTGTACTTGATTTTCTACTCACGCTGGACGCTGGCGGCCAGCCTGCTCGGTGGGCTGGTAAGCTTCTTCAGCTATTTCACCGTGCTGAGCAATACGCTGGTGGCGACCGTGCTGACGTGTGAGCTGACGTCCCGCGAGTCGGCGGCGCGCCGCTGGTTTTTGCAGCCGTGGGTGAGTAGCGGCATTGCCGTGAGCATCGCCGTGGTCGGCCTGGGGTACAACGTGTTGTTGCGCCATTTATGGCATCCGCAAGGCTGGCAATGGCTGGCCGATGAGCTGATGCATGACGTCATGCCACTGCTGTTTCTGGCTTATTGGTGGTTTTGTGTGCCGAAAGGCACGTTACGACTGCGGCATATCGCGGCGTGGGTGATCTATCCAGTGGTGTACTTCGCGTATGCGTTGTGGCGCGGGCGTCTGCTGGCGGTTTATCCCTATCCGTTCATTGATGTCGAGAAGCTTGGTTATCCACAGGTGTTCGTGAATGCTGGCGGGTTGTTGGTGGGGTTTGTGGTGATTGCCCTGCTATTGATGGGTATCGACCGCCAGCTTGGGCGGCGCCGATAGCGTCGCCAGCACGAATCACTCCTCGTCGCTGTCACCCAGCCGCCAGTAGCCGACGGCTTTGACGGACTGCTCGTTAAGCCCGTGCTCATCCAGCAACACCCGGCGTATCTGCCGCGACACTTTGCTCTCGGTCGCCACCCAGGCGTACAGATTGCCGCTGGGCACTTGCAGCTGCTTCACCGTCTTCAGCAGGTTGTCCTTGCCGCCCTCGCGCAAGACCCAGATCACGTTGACCTGCGCGGCGCTTTCCAGTCGTTGCTGTTCGGCGCCGTTCTCTACTTCCACAATCACCAATGCCCGGCGATTGGCCGCCAGGCCTTCCAGCCGCCGAGCGATCGCGGGCAGGGCAGTTTCGTCACCGATCAGCAAGTAGCTGTCGAAGATGTCCGGCACGATCATCGAGCCCCGTGGGCCGCCGATGTGCAGGAATTGGCCGGGCTCGGCCTGTTCGGCCCAGGTCGAGGCAGGGCCGTCGCCGTGCAGCACGAAGTCGATGTCCAGTTCCAGCGTGTTCAGGTCGTAACGACGCGGTGTGTAGTCGCGCATCGCCGGCATCGGGCCGTTGTCTTTACCGGCACCGAGCACCAGGGTTTCCAGCGCCGCTTGTTCCGCCGCGGTTTGTGGAAACAGCAGTTTGACGTGGTCATCCGTGCCGAGACTGACGAAGCCCGCCAGTTCCGGTCCACCCAGCGTGATACGGCGCATGCGCGGCGTCAGGTCGACCACCCGCAACACTTCCAGACGACGGCGTTTGATCTCGTGGCTGACACGGTGAATGGTTTGCACGATCACTTCAGTCATTCGGCTTGCTCCTGAACGGGTTGAACGACAGGGCCATCGACGATGGCTTTGGCGGTGTTGTTGAGCAGGTCGCGCACACGCAGGATTTCTTCCGGGCTCCAGCGGCCGTGGTGCATCTGCAAGGCATGACGCAAGTTGTGCACCGCTTCGTGGATCTCGGCGGGGCGGTCATGGCCGCGCAATGAGCGCTTGCTGACTTCGATACGCATCCGCACGCCGTCCAGTGCGATCGCCTGTTCGCTTAACGACAGACGTCCGGCATCGGTGATGGTGTAGCGTTTTTTTCCGCCCTCGGCGTCGCCCAGGATCATCTCGCTTTCTTCAAGGAAGGTCAGGGTCGGGTAGATCACACCGGGGCTGGGGCTATAGGCGCCGTCGAACATGCTTTCGATCTGGCGGATCAGGTCATAGCCGTGGCAAGCCTGTTCGGCGATCAGCGCCAGCAGCAGCAGTT
Source organism: Pseudomonas svalbardensis (assembly GCF_030053115.1). Taxonomy (NCBI): domain Bacteria; kingdom Pseudomonadati; phylum Pseudomonadota; class Gammaproteobacteria; order Pseudomonadales; family Pseudomonadaceae; genus Pseudomonas; species Pseudomonas svalbardensis. Next base: position 1,240,714 of record NZ_CP125619.1, read on the forward strand.
TCAGATCACCGGGGGCGAACACCCGTGGGCCTCGGCCACCGCGTTCGCGGCCGGGGCCAGGGCGTTTCTCGAAGCCGTCGCGGCCGTCGCTGTGTTCGCGGTGGGGGGAATGATGGTCTCTCATTTTCCTTCTCTCTCGTCGTATTTAGATACAACTTAAGATATATCTTAATGCGAAAGCAAGGTGTTTTTTGGGCAGCACCTTTCAAGCGACGAGTGGCAGGCAACCTGAACGTTGACTTTCAATTGGCGTGGCACGCTTACTCTTTAGTTACTGCGAGTTGAGAATTAATTAAAGTCATTGCTCTAATAATTACTGAGTTTATATTATAAAAGTCCTCGAAAGTCCCAAGTTTGTTAGTTGAAAGCGCTGTATGTTTTTTTCCGTAAAACTGTATGTAGGGCACAGCCTACAGTTGTTGTGTTGTGATTCTTGTTTTTGTTCTTTTTTCTGGCTGGTCATGGGGGCGATTAACTACGTGATTGTCGGAAGTTGCTTGCTTATTTTCCAGAGCGAACAGTCGATCATGGTCTGGCGTTGGAAGTGCAGGTAAACATGACCGAACCTGGTAGGTGTTGTTTGAACTTTCAATGATCTAATCACTTAAAAAACAGGTACTGATCGATGTTCAAAAAAATCGCATTTGCTGCTCCTCTGGCCGTCCTGGCACTGGGTTCGTCCATGGCATTCGCCGCAGAACCGATTAACCAGGTCATCAACATCAAGGCGTTCGTTCCTACTTCGCTGTTCAATGTTGCGCCGCAAAACCCGGATTTCGGGCGTGACGAAACCATGACCCGGCAGGGCAGCGGTGATCTGACCACCGTACGCGGTCTCTTCAACCTGAAACACACCGACCCGAAAGGTGCCATCAACGCACTGATCGATGGTGATGCGGCGCTGTACAACGGCCGTGACAGCATTCCACTGACAGTTACGATTGGTGGCGTTGAATTGGGCAGCACCACCACTGAAGTCGTCAACGAACTGGACTCCGTACCGGGCGTGCAACGGGAAATGGTCATCAGGGCCCAAACTCCGACAGCGACCCAGACGGGTGATTACTCAACCAGTTTTGCTGTGGTATTTGAACCTGTTATCAAGCCGTAATTGAAATATCTTTTTGAATAAAGTTTTTTATTCAGCGGTCTTGCCCACTTGTCATCACTGGATGACAAGTGGGCGCCGAGTTCTTATGTAATTGAGATTTCAGATCATGTTCCCGATGACCACCATCGCGACCGCGCTCGCACTTTTTTTTTGTGCCAGTGCCGTCGCTGCCCCCACTAACAACGACAACACACCGCGCAGTCTGCTTGCGCAGGCCAAAGGGTTGCCGGCGGAATTCGAAGAGCACTTCTTCGATGTGCCATTAGCGGTTCGGGTGGAGCGTGATCAGCAGTTTCTCGGTGAGGCGATGATCGTTTTGACCAAAGATGATCGTGTCACCCTGATAGATTTTACCGACGTCGGTGACAGTCGCATCCCCGCCAGTGAGCGAGAGGTCTGGGCCACTTACCTGAAGCAAGGCGTTGCCTTGGGTGCCTGCCAGGGCAGCTGCCCGGAACAGATGCAGGCGGTGCATTACAACCTGCAGAACTCACTGCTTTCGATGGCCACCGAAAATGCCGAGCGCGATGTCGAGACCCCGCGTTATTACGAATTACCCGACAGCGGCAGTACTGGCCTGATCGTGCGCAACCAGCTCAACCTCAATGGCGGCCAGGATCAGGACCTGGGTGGGCGCTATGGTCTTGAGGCCAGCAGCAGCCTGGGTAACTGGACCCAGCGGGTGAACCTGCAACTGGCCCGGCTCGGTGGCCCGGATGACAAGCTCTATCACGCGGTTCACGAGTTATTCAGCCAGCGGGAATTGCAGGGCAGTTTTCTGCGACTCGGCTATTTCACCCCCAGCTCCGAAGGCCTTACCCGACAACTGCGCTCGTTTGGTGCCAGCCCCGATACGGCAGCAGGCCTGATGTACGGCAGCTCCGACAGTCTGGCGATCAACAGCTCGGCACCCAGCGTTTATCCGATCTACGTCACGGCCAACCGCCAGGCGTCGGTGGAGATTTTTCGCAACGGCGTCTTGATCAACACCCAGGCTATCGGTGCTGGCCTGCAAACCCTCGATACGCGGTCATTGCCCGGCGGCATCTACGAAGTCGAGGTGCGGTTGATCGAAGACGGCCAGATCACCTCGACCACCGAGGAGCTGGTGTACAAACCCACCAACTGGCGTAACCACGATGAGCGCTGGCGCTACAGCCTGTTCGCCGGCCAGGAAAGCAAATTGCTGAGCAATTGGGATCAACAGTCCCATGGCGATTTGACGGCCGGTGCGGCAGTCAATTACCTGCTGCATCCGCGGGTGATTCTGGGGTTGTCGGCGCGTCAGCTGCAGGACAAACAGCAGTATGGTTCGTCGATCGACTGGTCCCTGGCCAACAACACCAGCCTGTATGCCAACCTCTATCAAACCAAAGACCACGGCACCGGCATGGACCTGCAAGCCCTCTACAACTACGGCTCAGGCAATCTTTTCGCCACGCACACCCGCAGTTGGCTGGACACCACCAATACGTATGAAAACTTGCCGGACGGCACACGCATACGCCAGCGCAACGTGTTCACCGGCCAGACCAGCAACAGCTCACTGGCGATCAACCATCGGCTCAGCAGCAAGAATTCATTCAATGGTCGGGTTTCCTACAGTGAGGGCAACACGGAAGGTGTCGCGCTTGATCTGGGCTGGTCGCAAAGAACCCGGTTGTTCGGCAGTGACGCCAGTTGGCGCTTCTCGGTGTTCGACCGGCCGGGCAGTTTCAGCAGTGGCGACGAACGTAATCGCGGGGTCGACCTGAGCGTCAACGTGGCGCTCGGCGGACCGGGTGAACAATGGTCGGGCAGCATCGGCACTCGTACGGCCCGGGAGGGCGGACGCGACAACAACGGCTCGCTGACCTATAGCAAAACCCTTGAAGACCACGTTCTGCAAAACGTCTCGGTCATGGCCCTCGCCGACACTTATGGCGTGGGCCTTTCCGGACTCAGCAGTTTCCGGACCGACACGTTCAATGGCGATGCCTTCGTCCAGCGGTCGTCCTACAACGGCAATTACACCGGCGGCTTGAACTTCGACAGCACCGTGGCCGTGGGCGGGCAGCACATCGTCATGAGCAGCGAGCAACACCGCGGTGGCGCCGGGATGATCATTGATGTGGAAACCGATCTCGATGAGATCGCCCTGCGAGCCGACGACTTCAGCGGCGGCAGTGCGACGTTGCGGCCCGGCCGCAACTACGTGCCGCTGACCGCCTACAAAAACAGTTCGGTCAGCTTCGACTTCGAAGGCAATCACGTGCCGTCGGCGAGCATTCAGCCGCCGCGCACCCGCTATCACCTGAACAAGGGCGGGGTGGATTACAGAAAGATCACCGTGAGCAAAACCCTGACCGTGCTCGGTCGGTTGCTCGACCCCCAGGGCAAGCCGCTCAAGGGTCACCACATCATCAATCATGCCAGTCGTGGGGTGACGGAAGTGGACGGTTTCTTCTCCATGGAAATGAATGCCGGTTCGCCGACGCTGGAAGTACGACGCGGCGAGCAGTTGCTGTGTCAATTCCGGCTTGATCCGAGCAAGGCCCGCACTGAAAACAACCTGTTGCTGATCGGCGATCTTCGGTGCACCAGCGATACGTTGGCGCAGGGGCCCGACACCCTTCATGCACCGGGTTGATGAGCGGTTCAAGGACTCAATCAAGGCTGCTCACAGGTCACCACCAAGAGGACAAGAAAATGAATTATCGATGGGCACTGCTGTTTGCTGGCTGGTTGCCGCTGATGGCCAATGCGGGGCCGGCGATCAATGTCGGGGTGGTCTACGACTACCTGGACGCTGACAAAAGTACGTACTTGAAACGGGTGTTCAACGGCGGCGATGCCACGGCCTTCGTCAAGGTCAATATCCTGGAAATCGTCTATGACGCGGATGGCACCTCGCGGGAAATTCCTCTGACGGCTCAGGCCGATATGGCTGCCCGCAACGGTCTGATGGCCAGCCCCGCACGCTTGATCGTTCCGGCCAACGGCATGCAGGGCACCCGTCTGGTGTACATGGGCAAGCGGGACCGTGAGCGTTATTTTCGAGTGCGATTTGTGCCTGTCGTACCGGAAAAGGAAGACGAGTTCGCCGTGTCCAGCGACGAGCGCGAAGCGTACAAAAAAGGTCTGTCAGCCGGGGTCAATGTGCTGGCCGGTTACGGCACGATATTTTTTGTCCGACCCGAGCAAACACGCTTCGACAGCACGATCGATGACGGCCCGGGTCAGTACCGCATCCGCAATCAAGGCAATTCGGTGGTGGTGATCGATGAGTTCAGGGACTGCTCGGCCAAGAACGAATCCGACTGCCAGCCGACCACCAAGCATCACATCCTGCCGGGCCGCACATTCCAGTTCGACAAACAGAGCGGTCGCGAATATCGCTTCACGATGATCGAAGGCAAGGCTACGAAGGTGCTGGAGCTCAAGGGCTGAAGCTCGCTGCGCAAGCGCCATTTTTGACCGTGTCAGGTGATTAATCATGTTCAAGGCAACACTCGTAACTACATCGCTGGCGCTGCTCATAGCGGTCAGTGGCGTCGTTCAGGCGACCGCCTTCCGGGAAACCTTCGAGGTGGCGGTGACCATTCCCATCGCGGAGTTTTACGTGATCCCGTCGGAACCGGGCTGGATTCATCAGCAACAACTGCTGCCCTATAGCCCGATAACAAACCGGTTGGCTCCGTTGCGCAAAAACTTCGATGTGAAAAATACCAACGGCGGTATTTCCGCCAGGCTCAGTGTCGAGCCGTATCTGAGCAATGGCCAGGCCGGTGAAGACATTCCCTTGATCGTGACGTTCAACAGTAAGCGACTGACTGTGGACGCCGAAGAGGTGATTTCCGAACTGGATGGGCGGGCCGGCCGGCGCGTAGGTCTGGAAGTGGCCGCAGTGGAAGTGCCGAATGGTTATCAGCCGGGCAGTTACTACGGCAGCGTGTACATGATTTTCGAGGCCTTGGCGCCTTAGCTGGACGTGATGGAAAACGCTCTGAAGGTGAATCGCAAGACCGCCTCAAGAACGGCCACTTTGCTGCTTTTCAGGACCCAAATGATGTATTTAAACAAGAGAATTACAAAGAACCGTGCTTCGGTACTTGCTCTCGGGGCGTTGTTGTTTCTGCACTTGCAGGCCGCCAGTGCCGATGACCTCGTCTATGAAATCGAGGCGTTATTTGAGCCGAATGTGAACAAGCCGACTGAAAACATCTTTAAAAATACCACGCCAATAAGCAGCATTTGCCGGGTTCATATTCCCGCACAATGCAAAAGCCTGAACATTTTCAGTCTTCGATTTGAAGGGTTCGCCGCAGACAGCACAGGGCCCTTTCTGGCGAACCATACAAACCCCAGAGAAGGAGCAATGTTCAAGGTTCCTTCGACGTTCAAAGACGTGGTGGTAAATCATGTCGGTACGAACAGAACGGAGGTTGTTCAAATGCGGATTGCCGGCGTCGGCTCGGCGTGGAAAATGCCTCGACCACCCGGGGTCAGCGCCTGGGCACCGGAGGCGGGAGGGGGCTGGATCGCTCAATGGCGGGAAGCCCCCAGCCCGTGCATGAGAACTGGCCATCTGGCGGCAGGCGTCAGGGACGCCAGTTTTTTCTGGCTTGTGCCGGAGGGGGCGGGTGCCTGCAGCCGGCAACCGTCGATGGATGTCAATTGGTTCACTTTGCGCTCACTTGAATTTGCCTACGAACTCAAAACGCCTAATCCATTGGGGATGTCCGACGGGCAGTACACAGGCACCACGAGTTATTCGGTGGGTCGAAGTAATGACTTCGATTTCGGTGACCTTATGAATGTCGTGAGCGGTAATACTTTCATATTCAACTTCACCCTCACTGTGAAGCATCAGCTGAAGATCGAGGTTCCACCGGGCGGCAATAAAGTCGAACTGGTGCCCCAGGGCGGCTGGCAAGCCTGGCTGAATCAAGGACGCAAACCGACGCGGTTGTTCAGGGACCAGACCTTCAGCGTTTCGTCCTCCTCGGCTTTTAAAATGACGTTGGAATGCCAGCATCAGGCTAATAACACCTGTGCCTTGAAGGATCCGGTGTCTAATCAAACGGTGGCGCTGGATATTGCCGTGAGCTTGCCCTATGGCTTGACCAGCCGTGGCGGAGAAGCCGTCAAAAGCCGTCCCTTGCGTCTGGATGGCGTCGGTACTGATTTCTTCCAGCCCGCTTTTTATGTGAGTCGTGGGGAGGGAACGCTGCACTTCGAAGTCGGACGCGACGAAGTCGAGAAAATGCTGGTATCGGGTGTTGCCAGTACGTATTCCGGCGATGTCACGGTTATCTGGGATTCGGAAGTTTGATAGAAAACTGTGGGAGCGAGCTCGCTCCCATAGGCGAACCCGGCACCAGCGGTGTGGCTCGCGCAACGGGCGACTCAGCTCGCCCTCTGAATGGAGGCGCTCAACGCTGCGCCGTCTCGACCGGCAGGCACATCGTGTGGCTACCCGGCTGCAGGTACGGCGTCAGAATCGGCGCCATCCCCTTGAGCACTTGCACCGGTAACGCCGAGGTGAACTTGAACGTTTCGGCCGATTGCCCGGGCACGAACGCAGTCATCGTGCCGAAGTGACGATCGCCGATGTAGAACACGAAGGTCGCGGTGCGGTTAATGGATTTCGAACTCAGAATTCGCCCGCCCGAACCGAAGGCTTCGATGCGGTTGTCCCCGGTGCCGGTCTTGCCGCCCATGCCTAATGCTTTGCCATCGGGCGTCACGAAACTGCCGGACACGCGCTTGGCCGTACCGGCATCCACCACCTGCGACAAGGCTTCGCGCATGGCCGTGGCCACCTCGGAAGGCATCACCCGTTTACCGACATCCGGGTCATTGATCAGTTTGGTTTCGTACGGCGTGTTCGCTGCGAAGTGCAGGTTGTCGATGCGCAGTGTCGGCATGCGCACGCCGTCGTTGAGGATGGTACCGATCAGCTCCGCCAATGCTGCCGGACGGTCGCCGGAACTGCCGATGGCGGTGGCCAGCGACGGCACCAGGTGATCGAACGGATAGCCGACTTTCTGCCAGCGCTGGTGAATGTCGAGGAACGCCTCGATCTCCAGCATGGTGCGGATGCGGCTGTCGCGGGCACCCTTGTGACGGCTTTTGAACAGCCAGCTATAGACTTCCTGGCGTTCGAACTGGCTGGCTTTGACGATCTGGCTGAACTTGGCGTCGGGGTTGTTCAACAGGTAACCCATCAACCACAAGTCGAGCGGGTGAACCTTGGCGATGAAGCCCTGGTCCGGCAAGTCGTAGGCGCCAGGGCCGTAGCTTTCATAGAGCCGTTGGAGGCGTTCGTCGGTCAGTTTTTCGGTGAGCTTGGCGCCTTTGAGGTGCGAGCGCACGAACATGTTGAAGCTTTCCTGACTGGCCTGTGGCAACAGGTAACGATGCACTGCGGCCATGCGAATCGGTGTCGGGCGCATGCTGTCGAGGAAGGTCTCGAGCCGCGCCTGGGTGTCCTTGTTCTTGTACTTTTTCCAGAACTTCAGCAGGAACGATGTGCCTTCGCGGTCGGCAAACGAGGCCAGGTATTCCTGACGCCGAGGGTCGCGGTCGTCCTTGAGCAATTCGGCGCTGCTATTGGCCCCGGAATACGTGGTGTAACGCACCAGGTCACGCATCAGCCGAATGAACGGCAGGTTGATCGACTCGCGCAGGGCATCGCGCAGGGTAGGGAGGCGGCCGTTGTCTTCTTTGCGAAAGTTAACGAATGTGTGCAGCCCGCCACCGGTGAAAAAAGCTTCGCCGGGGCTGGCCGAGTATTTGCGATCCAGCGCAGCGCCGAGCATGCCTGGCAAGTTGCGGTCTTTGTTCTCGATCAGGTAATCGACGGCCCAGCGACTCAGGCGGTCCTGATCAGGGACGTCGACCTTCTTCAGTTCCGGGACGGTCATCGTTGCGTACTTATCGTGCAGCTCGGCGATGATCTGCAAATAGGTGGTCAGCACACGCATCTTGGCGGTGGAGCCCAGTTCCAGCTTGCTGCCTTCATTGATATCGAACGGCTGGTCGGTGCTGTCGGTCTGCACCCGCACCCGCGAGCCGTCCGGGGTCAGTTCGAACAGCGTGAAGCTGTAGCGCACTTGGGTGGTGCTGGTGGGGGTCAGCAGGCGTTCGCCCATCAAGCCGATCTGCGCCGCAAACACAGGGTCGGCCAGATGCTTCAGGTACTCGGTGGCCTGGGTTTGCAACTCGCCTTGCAGGGTGCTGGTGGCGGAAAGATCAAGGCGATCGAGGTCGTACAGCGGACGGTTGAGCAACCCGCCCAGACGACTGCGTGCCACGCTGATGCCCTTGTTGGTTTCGATCGGCTGAATGGTTGGCTGTGTCTGCCAGTCGCGATAGGTCACTTTGCTGGTCAATGCCGCTGCCGCGAGTGGCGCATCGATCACGCCATTCAGTGCCAGCAGACGAATGTGGCTCTCGGTGAGGTCGGCCAGTTCATCGTGGCCCTTGGTCAGGTAGTGGGAAGGGCGGCGCTGGGCAATCATTAAAGACAGCATCTCACGCAGGGCCAGACCTTTTTCCGACATGCTTTTCGGATCCGTCTCCTTGCTGGCCAGCCGCTCGTTGGCCTGGTTGAAATCGGCGCCGTACCAGACGCGCAAACCTTCGGCCATGCCATGCACTTCACCGTGGCCCGGCACTGCCGACAGGGGCACGCTGTTGAGGTAATCGCGAATCACGTTCTGCCGGGCTTCGAGGGTCTGCGGTCCGGCCTGATAGGCGCGCACACTGGCAGAAATCATCTGACGGATTTTTTCCGCACCTGACACGGTCAGGCCATTGGGCGAATGCCGGTACTTCTCAAGTTGCGTTGCCAGGGTACTGCCGCCCGCCGACTGGCCCGGCAGGTGCAACAACTTGGCGACCTGGGACCACGCCGCCATGCCGAACCGAGGCCAATCCACGGCAGGGTTGGCCCGGGGCTGACGGGGATCGAGCAGAAAGCGGTTTTCGATGAACAGCAAACTGTTGACCACCACGGGGGGGATCGCCGCAAAGCTTGAATACAGTTGTTGTGGGTATTTGTACTGGTAAAGCGGTGCCGCACGGCAATCAGTGATCGACAATCCAGCCTGGATTTTCTCCGCGTAGGGCACGAAAAAGCCCTTATCGGTGTAGTCCATCAACTTTTGGGAAAACCGGGTCTGTGACGACACAACGTAGTCACGCTTGATCAGACGCGGCAGGAATTCATCCAGAGAGCTGTAGCCCAGGCGCAGGTCGAAAGGACCGGCGCCGGGATAGTGAATGGCATCGCTGGGACCGGGTTTCAGCTCGTAGCTCAGGGTGGCGGCGAATTGGCTGAGTTCCCGGGATTGAAACTTCGACGTGCGCATTTCCTTGGCCGCGGCCAGCCCCAGGACAATCAGAATTATCAGCAACAACAACCAGAACGCCCCCCAACCGTGCTTCGTACGACTGCGAGGGGGTTTTTCAGGTAAAGGCGCTTCATCCACACGTTCAGTCGGAACCACATTTTTTCTCGGATCGGTTTGCCATAAAACGCCCATAGTCGACTGATCCATTCACGCAGATTGAGAGGACTTGTCTGAAGCTTAGACGGTGGTTGGCCTTGGTGAAAAAATTGTGAATACACAAATCTTGAATTCTCATCGTCAAGCGCTCCCCTGTGTCCTTTCATACCGCATCCACAGGTTTTACGGCTGCTGCGCAACTGAACGGGGATAAAAGCTGCTGGCGAGCTAACGCTCGGCCTGATGAGTGGTGAGAAGCAAGGCGGGTATGCGCTAATGCCAATCAGTTAAGCCAAAACGCGATCCGTAGCAGCTGGCGAAGCCTGCGTTCGGCTGCGCAGCAGTCGTAAAACCTGAGTTTGCGGTCTTCCTGAAACACCGCATCGTCTGATTTCACGACTGCTGCGCAGCCGAACGCAGGCTTCGCCAGCTGCTACGGATTGTGTCGTACCTTGACTGATCGGCATTAGGGTATGCGCTGCTTCGCTTTTTGTGGGAGCTTGCTCCGGGCGGCGTTCCGACGATGACTGACTGCCAGGCACAAACAATCTAAACCTTGGCAGTCACCTCACTGCGATTCACCAGCGCATCCAGTGCATCATTCAAACTCGATGCCTTGTCGCCAATCAGCAGATGCCAAATCCCACCTTCCAACTGACTCACACCCTGGCAACCGAGCGCCTTCAAATCACATTCCGACAACGCCTTGCCATCCGCCAGCTGCAACCGGATCCGGGTCATGGCGATGCAATCCATTTGCAACACATTCTCGCCGCCGCCCAAAGCGTTCAGCCATTGCTGTGCTTCTGAATTCGCCACCGCAGCAGGTTTCGGCGCATCGATAACAGCAGGAGGGGAGGAAACAAGTGCGCGCCCCAACGCAGGCATCGCCAAGCGAATCTCATCGGCAATGCTGTCTGCCATCGGCCCGACCACGACCTGCAAACTCCCACCCTTGCCCGGACGCACAACCGCCATCGCCCCCAGCGCTTTCAACTCCGCATCGTTTGCCTTGTTGCGGTCCACCATGTCCAGCCGCAACCGAGTGGTGCACGCACCCACGGTGATCAAATTCTGTGCACCACCCAGCGCCTTGATGTAAGCCCCGGCCCGTTCATTCTCGGCGATGACTACTTTGTCGCCATTCAAAACATCTTCACGCCCCGGCGTCTTCAAGTTGAACCGACGAATGCAGAAATCAAACACCACGTAGTAGATCAACGCATACGCCAGACCGACCGGTACCATCAACCAGCCGTTGGTGGATTTTCCCCAGCCGAGAATCATGTCGATGAGGCCACCGGAAAACGTAAAGCCGAGATGGATATTCAACAGGTTGGTGATCGCCATCGACAGGCCAGTCAGCAACGCATGCACGAGATAAAGCAGTGGCGCGAGGAACATGAAGGCGAATTCGATCGGCTCAGTCACCCCCGTTAAAAACGACGTCAGCGCCATCGACAGGAAGATCCCGCCCATGACCTTGCGGCGTTCCGGCAAGGCATTGCGGTACATCGCCAGGCACGCGGCGGGCAGGCCGAAGATCATCACCGGGAACATGCCGGTCATGAACTGGCCGCCCTTAGGGTCACCGGCGAAGTAGCGCGACAAGTCGCCGGTGACGATGGCGCCGGTGGTCGGATCAGTGAAGTTACCGAAGACGAACCACGCCATGTTGTTGAGGATGTGATGCAGCCCGGTGACGATCAGCAGGCGGTTGAAAACGCCAAAGACGAACGCGCCGAAGCTGCCGCTTTCCATCATCAACGTGCCGAAGCTGTTGATGCCGTGTTGGATGGGCGGCCAGATCAAGCCGAAGATGACGCCCAGACCGACGGCGGCGAACCCGGTGACAATTGGCACGAAGCGCCGGCCGCCAAAGAATGCCAGGTACTCCGGCAGTTTGATGTCCTTGAAACGGTTGTACAGCGCGCCGGCCATCAAGCCGCTGACGATCCCGGCGAGCATGCCCATGTTGATGCTCGCGTCGAGCACCTTGAGGGTGGAGATCATCACCAGGTAGCCAATGACTCCGGCGAGGCCTGCGGTGCCGTTGTTGTCCTTGGCGAAACCGACCGCGATGCCGATGGCGAAGATCATCGCCAGGTTGGCGAAGATCACCTGGCCGGCGTCGTGGATGATCGCGATGTTCAGCAGATCGGTGTCGCCCAGGCGCAGCAACAGGCCGGCGATCGGCAGGATCGCGATCGGCAGCATCAGCGCGCGACCGAGGCGTTGCAGGCCTTCGATAAAGTATTGGTACATGGCGGATCTCCCTGGATTCTTTTTGTAGTTGTTCAGCTCAGAGGCCATTGCTGGTGACAGGCGTGACGCACAGCAGCGGCGCTGCTCAACTTGAGCAGGTCCTGGCTGATGCGTCGGCATTCGCTCGCGTCCAAGTGGCGGATACGGTCCTTGATTTCACCGATCTGTACCGGGCTGACCGACAATTCGCTCACCCCCAGGCCAATCAGGACCGGCGTGGCCAGCGGATCGGAGGCGAGCGCGCCGCAGACACCGACCCAACGGTTATGCACCGCAGCACCGGCGCAGGTCTGGGCGATCAGCCGCAGCAGCGCCGGGTGCATGGCGTCGACCCGCGAAGCGAGGCCAGCGTGGTCGCGGTCCATGGCCAGGGTGTATTGCGACAAATCGTTGGTGCCGATGGACAGGAAGTCCGCATGCTCTGCAAGCTGCTCGGCCAGCAGCGCGGCGGCGGGGACTTCGATCATCACGCCCAGCTCCGGGCGCTCATTCACACCGAGTTCAGTGCACAACGCGTCGAGGCGCTGGCGGATGTGCAGCAGCTCATCGACTTCGGTGACCATCGGCAACAGGATCCGGCAGCGCGACAGTGGGCTGACATGCAGCAAGGCGCGCAGTTGCTGATCGAGGATTTCCGGACGGACCTGAGCCAGGCGAATACCGCGCAGGCCGAGCACTGGATTGGCCTCAGCCGGCAGCGGCAAGTAGTCGAGTTGTTTGTCGCCGCCGACGTCAATGGTGCGGATGATCACCGACTTGTCGCCCATGGCGTCGAGCACGGCTTGATAGGCGGCGCGCTGTTCCTCTTCGTCCGGCGCGGTGCTGCGATCTACAAACAGAAACTCGGTACGCAGCAAGCCGACGCCGTCGGCGCCATTGGCCAACGCCTCGGCCGCTTCAGCGCTGGAGGCCACATTGGCGGCGACTTCAATCTGCAAACCGTCGAGCGTCAGCGCCGGGATGTGAGCCTGAGCCTGTTGCTCGGCGCGGCGCTGTTGATGATCGAGTTGCGCCTGATGCACTTCGGCCAAACGTTCGGCATTTGGCATCAGTTCAAGGCGACCGCCATCGGCATCCAGCACAACCGCTTGGCCTTGCTGCTGATCCAGCAGCGTAGAACCCAGTGCAACCATGCACGGCAAGCCTTTGCCGCGAGCGAGAATCGCCACGTGGGAAGTCGCGCCGCCCTCGGCCATGCACAACCCGGCGACACCTTGCTGACTGAGTTGCAGCAGATCGGACGGCGTCAATTCATGCGCGGCGACGATGGCGCCGGCCGGCACGTCGTAGTGCCAGGTTTCGCCGAGCAGGGCGCGCAGCACGCGTTGTTTGAGGTCGCGCAGATCGTTGGCGCGTTCTGCCAACAGCGGGCTGCCAAGTTGCTGGAGAACCTCGCACTGTACGTCGATCGATTGGCTCCAGGCGTGGGTTGCGGCCATGCCCTGGTCGATGGAGGTGTTCGCTGCGTTCAGCAGCGCCGGGTCTTCTAGCAAGGCGAGGTGCGCGGCGAAGATCGCTTCTTCGTCAGTGTTTTTATGTTTCCTGGCTTGGACCAGCGTGTGATCGATTTCGCTGCGCACGACGATCAGTGCGGTGTCGAGGGCTCGCAGCTGTTGCTCGGGATCATGGTTGCCGACGTCCACCGGCAGGCTGATTGCGTTCAAGCGGAACAACGGCCCGCCAACCAAACCGGGGGCTGCACAAACACCGTGCAGCACGCCCGCTTCTGCAGCTCGGGTGCGTCGGGCAAGCGGTGTCGGCGCGGCGGCGTGGCTGTCTTCGGCCAGTGCTGTGGATAACGCGATCAGCAACGCCTGCAACGCTGCTTCGGCGTCCGGGCCCTGGCAACTGACCTGAACCTCGTCCTGCTCGCCGACAGCCAAACCCATCAACCCGATCAAGCTGTCGCAGGTCGCCGATTTGCCAGCGAAGTGCAGCTGCGATTTGCTTTTGAAACCTTGCGCCGTCTGACGAATCAGCGCTGCCGGACGAGCATGCAGTCCGCCGCGATGGGCGATACGTATGTGGCCGTAAATCTCTTCCCCGGATAGCTCCGCGTCAGCCTGCGCTCCAGGTGCGTGCCGACGAATGATGTGCAGCAATGGCTCGCCAACTTTTACCGACTTCAGCGTGATCGGTCGCGCCTGAAAGTCCTGGCTGTTGGTCAGGATCATCAGGCTGACCAGGCTTTTGCACTGTTGCGCGACCTTGTCCAGGTCATAGCGCAACAACGGTTGGCCGTTGCTGACTCGCGCGCCGTCCTTGACCAGCATCGAGAAGCCTTCGCCCTGCAACTCGACCGTGTCGAGGCCCAGGTGCAGCAGCAATTCGGCACCGTTGTCGGCACGCAGGGTGATGGCGTGGCCGGTGCGCGCGACGTGTACCACGATGCCGGCGCACGGGGCATGGAGGGTGTCGTTCAGCGGGTCGATGGCGATCCCGTCGCCCATGGCGCCGCTGGCGAACACCGGGTCCGGGACTTTGGCGAGCGTGAGCACCGGGCCGCTGAGCGGGGCGCTGAGGGTCAGCTCTTTATTATTGTTGTGCATGGCTCGGTCTCATCAGTAAAAACGGTTCGGATCAACTCGCCCTGTAGCAGCTGTCGAGTGAAACGAGGCTGCGATCTTTTGATCCTGCGTTGAAAAGATCGCAGCCTCGTTTCACTCGACAGCTGCTACAGGGTTCTCCACTCAGTGCGTGCGTGTCACTTTGCTCAAGTGACGCGGCTGGTCCGGGTCCATGCCTCGGGCGACGGCCAAACCGGCGGCCATGACGTAGAAACTCTGGATTGCCAGAATCGGGTCGAGGGCCGGGTGCTCGGCGCGGGTCAGGGTGAGGTCGCGTTCGGCAATGTCATCCGGTGCGGCCAGCAATACGCGGGCACCGCGCTGGCGCATGTCGGCGGCGAGGCTCAGCAAACCGGCTTGCTCGGCGCCGCGAGGGGCGAAGATCAGCAGTGGGTAATTTTCGTCGATCAACGCCATCGGGCCGTGACGGACCTCGGCGCTGCTGAAGGCTTCAGCCTGGATCGCCGAGGTTTCCTTGAATTTCAACGCAGCTTCCTGGGCGATGGCGAAACCGGCGCCACGGCCAATCACCATCAGGCGCTGGCAATCACGCAGGGCATCGATGGCCAGGCTCCAGTCCTGTTTTGCCGCCTCGCGCAAACCTTCCGGCAGTGCGAGGCCAGCCTCCAGCAATTGCGCATCCTCTTTCCAGTGGGCGATCAGACGGGCGCTGGCGCTGAGGGTGGCGATAAAACTCTTGGTCGCGGCGACGCTTTTTTCGGTGCCTGCACACAGCGGCAGGCTGAACTCACACGCGGCTTCCAGCGGCGAACTCTCGGCGTTGACCATCGAGATGCTCAGGGCGCCGCGCTTGCGCAGCAGACGCATGCTGTTCACCAGATCGGGACTTTGCCCGGACTGCGAGAAGGCGAACGCCACTTGGCCGCTGACCTTCAACGGCGCTTGCAGCATGGTCACCACCGACATCGGCAACGACGCCACCGGGAAGCCCAATTGCTGCATGGTCAGGTAGGCGAAGTAACTGGCGGCATGATCGGAGCTACCGCGAGCGACCGTCATCGCCACTTGCGGTGGTTGACGACGCAGGCGCCCGGCGATCTCGATCATCTGCGGGTCGAGTTGCTGCAATTGGGCTTGCACGGCCTCGAATGAGGACAGCGCCTCTTCAAGCATTTTTGAAGTCAATGTCTTCTCCTTCGACCATGACGGCGGTCAGTGTGAGTGAGCGATCGAGCCGCACGCAGTCGGCCCAGCTGCCGGGTTGCAGGCGCCCGCGTTCGGTGAGGCCGAGGTAGTCGGCGGGGAATTGCGAAAGACGTTGAGAGGCCTCGGCGATCGGCAAACCGATCTTCACCAGATTGCGCAGGGCCTGATCCATGGTCAGCGTGCTGCCGGCCAGCGTGCCGTCGGGCAAGCGCACACCGCCCAGGCATTTGGTCACGGTGTGGCTGCCGAGCTTGTATTCACCGTCGGGCATGCCAGCGGCGGCGGTGGAATCGGTGACGCAATACAGGCACGGGATCGAGCGCAGGGCCACACGGATGGCGCCGGGGTGCACGTGCAGCAAGTCCGGAATCAGTTCGGCGTATTTGGCGTGAGCCAGTGCCGCGCCGACGATGCCTGGTTCGCGGTGATGCAGCGGGCTCATGGCGTTGTAGAGGTGGGTGAAACTGCTGGCGCCGGCATTCAGCGCGGCAACGCCTTCCTCGTAGCTGCCGAGGGTGTGGCCGATTTGCATGCGCACGCCGCGAGCGCTGAGATCACGGATCAAGGCGTCGTGGCCGGCGATTTCCGGGGCGATGGTGATCACCCGGATCGGCGCCAGTGCCAGGTATTCTTCGACTTCGGCCATCAACGCGGTGTGGGCGAAATTCGGTTGGGCGCCGAGTTTGCCGGGGTTGATGTACGGGCCTTCGAGGTGCACGCCGAGGACTCGGGCGCTGCCTTTCGGGCGCTGTTCGCAATATTCGCCGACGGCTTTGAGCACGCTGGAAATTTCTGCAGGCGGCGCAGTCATGGTGGTCGCCAGCAGCGACGTGGTGCCGAAACGCACGTGGGTTTTGGTGATGGTCTCGAAGGCTGACGCACCTTCCATGATGTCTTTTCCGCCGCCACCGTGAACGTGCAGGTCGATGAAACCCGGCAGCAGGTAAGGCAGGTCGTTGTCGGCCGGATCGCACGATTCGCCTTCGATCGACACGACCTTGCCGTGTTCGTGAATCAGCCGGCCGCGAACCCAGCCGTGGGCGGTGAGGATGTTGTCTACGGACATGATCGGTTCTCGGTTCTTTAGCGGCGAAGCGGGTTATCGACGAAGCTCTGCGACAAAGTCGTAGTAGTCGTTGCGGCAATAGGTGTCGGTGACTTCGATCGGTGTGTTGTCTTCCAGATAACCGACCCGGGTCATCAGCAGCATGGCGGTGCCGGGGGCGATGCCCACCAGGGCGGCGAATTCGTCCGAGGCGTTGATCGCTTGAATGTGCTGCAGTGCACGGACGATCGGCTTACCGATGCCGTCGAGGTATTCGTACAGGGAGTCGCCCACGGCTTGCGGCTTGGGAATGATCGAGGCGGGCAGGGTGCTCATCTCGATCGCCATTACCGTATCGTCGGCTTTACGCAGGCGTTTGAGCCGCGCGACCTTGTCGTTCGGCGAGAGGCCCAGGCGGATCAGTTCTTCGTGGGTCGGCGGAGTGATTTCACGCTCCAGCCATTGCGAGCCGGGGACGAAGCCCTTTAACCGCAGCATTTCGCTGAATCCCGAGAGGCGCGACAGCGGTTGTTCCAGGCGTGGGGTGATGAAGGTGCCGGAACCCTGGTTGCGGCGGATCAGGCCTTGCTCGAACAGAACTTCCAGCGCTTTGCGTGCAGTGACCCGGGAGATGCCCAGCATTTCGCTGAGGTTGCGCTCCGACGGCATGGCCTGTTCGGCTTTCCACTGGCCGGCATGGATCGCCGCTTCCAGATTGCGCGCCAGTTGCAGGTACAACGGCGTGGGCTGGGTGTCGTCAGGGCGTAGGGCCTGGAGGTCATTCATGTAGGTTTGGTCCGATGCGGATATAGGATTGTTGTCGCCCGGTGGTGGGGTGAAACCTAATACCACTTGAATACCATGTCAATGAGGCCACTTTGCTCAAGGCGCAGAAAAGCTTGCCCTGCTGGATGGCTGAAAGCATGTTGGTTTTAAGTGGTATTAGAGGTGGGGGTTTTGAAAGCAAAGATCGCAGCCTGCGGCAGCTCCTACCGATGGGAGTGGTATCTACCCGGAGCTGCCGAAGGTTCGGGCCGCGTTCGGACGATCTTTTGAATTTATTTTTTCGATGGCGACCGAAGGTAGCCAATTGATCGTTTTGATCGTTCCAGAGCATGGGAACGATCATTGTGGGGGGGAATTACGGACGGATTTCGATCATCGTGCCGTCCGGCACCAGATTCCAGACTTCGCGCATGTCTATGTTGCGCATGGCGATGCAGCCGTCGGTCCAGTCCAGCGTGTGGAACAGGTCTTCGGGGTTTTCTTCGGTGTCCGGGGTGCCGTGGATCATGATCATGCCACCGGGCTCGACGCCTTCGCGCCGGGCGCGGACGGAGTCACTGATGTTCGGGTAGGAGATGTGCATCGACAGGTTGAAACGGTCACTGGTCTTGCGCCAGTCCATCCAATAAAAACCTTCAGGCGTGCGTTTGTCGCCTTCCATGAGTTTCGGGCCGACGGGTCTTTTTCCCAATGAGATGCGATAGGTCTTGAGCGGCTTGCCGTCATTGATCAATTGCAATTGGTGGGCGGATTTGAGAACCAGGATTTTTTCGATGACTTTGCCGTCCAGGGTTTCCGCAACGGAAGCCTGGGAGATAACGACAAATGACAAGCAAAACAGGGCAAGCAGCCAGCGCATTGAAACGATATCCCTAAGAGGTGTCGCGACTATTAAGTTATAGGTGATTTTAGAACCAGGAGCGTTATGTGATGGCAGGCTGAGCAAGCGGCGGGATCGACTCGGACCGCACGGGGTAGACCTCGGTCCGCCGGTCAGCGAAGAAGCATTCTAAGGTACGGCCCACTGTGCGGAAAGCCAGCTCGGACCAAGGGATGTCGGCTTCTTCGAAAAGCTGCACTTCCAGGCTCTCTTGACCGGCGCAAAAGTCCAGGTCCACCAGTTCGGCGCGGAAGAACACATGCACCTGGCTGATGTGCGGCACGTCGATCAACGTATAGAGGGTCAGGTTGCGCACCCGCGCGCAGGCTTCTTCGGCCGTCTCGCGAATGGCTGCCTGCTCGATGGTTTCACCGTTCTCCATGAAACCGGCGGGCAGGGTCCAGTAACCGAGCCGAGGCTCGATGGCGCGTCGGCACAGCAAGACCTTGGAGCCCCAGGTCGCCACGCAACCGGCGACGATATTGGGGTTCTGGTAGTGAATCGCCTGACAGCTGTCACAGACAAAACGCAGGCGCGAATCGCCCTCTGGAATGCGCTGGGTCACCGGGTTGCCGCACTGACTGCAAAATTTCATGCTTGGGTTCCTGAATGCTGCGCCTATCTTGGCGTGCGACGGTGTCTGTCGGCAAGTTGTCGTTTAGCGACATGCAGTGGTTATGGGGTTGGGCGGTCGGTTCGATTGGTGCATGATGCAAAGTAGAGAACAAATCGAGAAGACTCATGCTGGACGAGCTACTTCACCGGGTAAGCAACCACACGCCGCTAACCCTGGAAACCGACCGACGTTTCCCCGAAGCCGCGGTATTAGTGCCCATCACCCGCAGTGACGAACCTGAACTGGTTCTGACCCTGCGCGCCAGCGGGCTCTCGACCCATGGTGGTGAAGTGGCCTTTCCCGGAGGTCGACGTGACCCTGAAGACCCTGACCTGATTTTCACTGCGCTACGTGAGGCCCAAGAAGAAATTGGCCTGCCGCCGGGACTGGTTGAAGTGATCGGCCCGCTGAGCCCGTTGATCTCCCTGCACGGCATCAAGGTCACCCCCTATGTCGGTGTGATTCCGGACTTTGTCGAGTACCAGCCCAACGACGCCGAGATCGCCGCAGTCTTCAGCGTACCGCTGGAGTTCTTCCGCAAGGATCCGCGCGAACACACCCATCGCATCGATTACGAGGGCCGCAGTTGGTACGTGCCGAGCTATCGTTATGGCGAGTACAAAATCTGGGGCCTCACGGCGATTATGATCGTCGAGTTGATCAACCTGCTCTATGACGCCAAAATCAGCCTGCACCAGCCACCCAAGACGTTTATCAATACCTGAAGCCATCGCCCGTAAGGCGTGAACCCCCGCTTTTTGTAAGTGAGCCAGCCTGGCCTTGAGGACAATAAGATGAAATATCGCCTGGGCGACGCCCGCGTCGAAACCCATCCGCAGAGCTGGGTCGCACCCAATGCCGTGCTGGTGGGTAAGGTCAAACTGGAAGAGGGCGCCAACGTCTGGTTCAACGCTGTGCTGCGTGGCGACAACGAACTGATCCTGATCGGCAAGAACAGCAACGTCCAGGACGGCACGGTGATGCACACCGACATGGGCTACCCACTGACGATCGGCACCGGCGTGACCATCGGCCATAACGCCATGCTTCATGGTTGCACGGTGGGCGATTACAGCTTGATCGGGATTAATGCGGTGATCCTCAATGGCGCGAAAATCGGCAAGAACTGCATCATCGGCGCCAATTCGCTGATCGGCGAAGGCAAGGAAATCCCGGATGGTTCGCTGGTCATGGGCTCCCCGGGCAAAGTGGTGCGCGAGCTGACCGAGCCGCAGAAAAAAATGCTGGAGGCCAGCGCTGCTCACTATGTTCATAACTCGCAACGTTATGCCCGCGATCTGGTTGAGCAGGAAGAATGAGCGCCACTGAACGGCCGGTGCTATCGCCCTGCGTGAACATTTGCGCATTGGACGATGACGATATTTGCACCGGGTGTCAGCGCACGGTGGAAGAGATCACACGCTGGAGCCGGATGGACAACGAGGAGCGGCGCAAGGTGTTGGGGTTGTGTCATGAGCGGGCCAAATCCAGTGGCCTACTCTGGATGATCGGCAAAACTCCCAATCTGTAATTGGATGGACTCGCGTTTGGGTTTGGTGCTTGTGTATGGCTGAAGTACCCTGTGCGCCAAATTGACAGGTATCCCGCCGACCCATGTTCTTCCTGATCGCTTACATCAGCAGCGTCGTGCTGATCAACTACGCCTTTTCCACCGCCCCGCACCTGGACATCATCTGGTCGGCCTGGGGTGGTTTGGTGTTCGTTTTGCGCGACATGGTGCAAACCCGTTTCGGCCATGGCGCGATCGCGGCGATGCTCGCAGCGCTGGTGTTGTCTTACGTGACGTCCGATCCCTCCATCGCGCTGGCCAGCGCCACGGCGTTCGCGGTGTCCGAATGCATCGATTGGCTGGTGTTCAGCATCACCAAGCGTCCCTTGCACGACCGCCTGTGGATAAGTTCGGCCCTGAGCATTCCCCTCGATACCTTCATCTTCTTCGGCATGATCGATGCGTTCACTCCAGGCGTGATCCTCACCGCCATGGGCTCGAAGTTCGCCGGCGTGACGGTCGTGTGGTTGATCATGGCCTGGCGCTTGCGCAAACAGGCCGTCGTCAGCTGAAGCCAAACCCGCAGGTTCATGTAAAATGCCGCGCTTTCTCCCCATGGGAAGCGCGCCAGGCGCTGCGACCCTCGATGATCCGCTTCTTGAGGACCTGAGATGACCCGTATCGGAACTCCATTGTCGCCAACCGCGACCCGCGTATTGCTGTGTGGCTGTGGCGAGTTGGGCAAGGAAGTGGTGATCGAGCTGCAACGTCTGGGCGTCGAAGTGATTGCAGTGGATCGCTACGCCAATGCGCCGGCCATGCAAGTAGCCCATCGCAGCCATGTGATCAACATGCTCGACGGCGCCGCCCTGCGTGCGGTGATCGAAGTCGAAAAGCCGCATTTCATCGTGCCGGAAATCGAAGCCATTGCCACCGCGACCCTTGTGGAGCTGGAAGCCGAAGGCTTCACCGTGATCCCGACTGCTCGCGCCGCGCAGTTGACCATGAACCGCGAAGGCATCCGTCGCCTGGCCGCTGAAGAGCTGGACCTGCCCACCTCGCCGTACCACTTCGCCGACACCTTCGAGGATTACAGCCAGGCCGTTCAGAACCTGGGTTTCCCGTGCGTGGTCAAGCCAGTCATGAGTTCCTCGGGTAAAGGTCAGAGCCTGCTGCGTAGCGTCGATGACGTGCAGAAAGCCTGGGATTACGCTCAAGAAGGCGGCCGTGCCGGTAAAGGCCGCGTGATCATCGAAGGCTTTATCGACTTCGACTACGAAATCACCCTGTTGACCGTGCGTCACGTTGGCGGCACTACGTTCTGCGCGCCAGTCGGTCACCGTCAGGAGAAGGGCGACTATCAGGAATCCTGGCAGCCACAAGCCATGAGCCCGATTGCCCTGGCCGAATCCGAGCGCGTTGCCAAAGCCGTCACTGAAGCCTTGGGTGGTCGTGGTCTGTTTGGTGTTGAGCTGTTCATCAAAGGCGATCAAGTCTGGTTCAGCGAAGTCTCGCCGCGTCCACATGACACCGGTCTGGTGACGTTGATTTCCCAGGACCTGTCGCAGTTCGCGCTGCACGCACGGGCGATTCTGGGCCTGCCGATTCCACTGGTCCGTCAGTTCGGTCCATCGGCTTCGGCGGTGATTCTGGTGGAAGGGCAGTCGACTCAGACGGCTTTCGCCAATCTCGGTGCTGCGTTGAGCGAACCGGATACGGCGTTGCGTCTGTTCGGCAAGCCTGAGGTCAATGGTCAGCGTCGGATGGGTGTGGCGTTGGCGCGTGATGAGTCGATTGACGCGGCTCGTGCTAAAGCCACCCGCGCTGCTCAGGCTGTTGTTGTAGAGCTGTAACCGAGGCGCGGCTTTCGCGAGCAGGCTCGCTCCCACAGGTTCAGTGTGATCCCTGTGGGAGCGAGCCTGCTCGCGAAGCTTTTTCTATCAGGCAACCCGATTCAGATCGTTATTGCGCGTTTCCTTCAGGCACAGCACAGCAATCAAGCTCAGCACCGCCGCCCCCGACACATACCCGCCGACATAACTCAAACCGCCCATCGCCACCAGCTTCTGTGCGAAGAACGGCGCCGCCGAGGCTCCGACAATGCCGCCCAGGTTGTAGGCTGCCGACGCACCGGTATAACGCACGTGAGTCGGAAACAGCTCCGGCAGCAGCGCGCCCATCGGCGCAAATGTCACGCCCATCAGAAACAGCTCGATGCACAGAAACAGGGCCACGCCCCAGGTCGAACCTTGGGTCAGCAGCGGCTCCATCAGGAAGCCGGACAGAATCGCCAGCACACCGCCGATGATCAGCACCGGTTTGCGCCCGTATCGATCACTGGCCCAGGCCGACAGCGGCGTAGCGGCGGCCATGAACAGCACGGCGAAGCACAGCAGTGCGAGGAAGGTTTCGCGGGTGTAGCCGAGCGTCGACACGCCATAGCTCAGCGAAAACACCGTCGAGATATAGAACAGCGCGTAGCACACCACCATCGCCCCGGCACCCAGCAACATCGGCGCCCAGTAGTGGCTGAACAGCTCGACCAGCGGGATTTTCACCCGCTCCTGGCGAGCCATTGCGTTGGCAAACACCGGCGTTTCGTGAAGCTTGAGGCGCACATACAGGCCGACCATCACCAGCGCGGCACTGAGCAGGAACGGAATCCGCCAGCCCCACGAGCGGAACTGCTCGTCGTTCAGGGTCATTGCCAGCGTAAGAAACAGGCCATTGGCTGCGAGGAAACCGATCGAGGGGCCGAGTTGCGGGAACATGCCGAACCAGGCGCGTTTGCCCTTCGGCGCATTCTCCGTCGCCAGCAACGCCGCGCCGCCCCATTCGCCGCCGAGTCCCAGGCCTTGGCCGAAGCGCAGCACGCAGAGCAGGATCGGCGCCCAGGCCCCGATGCTGTCGTATCCCGGGAGCACGCCGATCAGTGTGGTGCACACGCCCATCAGCAGCAGCGAGGCAACCAGCGTCGATTTGCGCCCGATGCGGTCACCGAAGTGACCGAAAAGTGCTGATCCCAGCGGTCGAGCCAGGAAGGCGATGCCGAAGGTGAGGAACGCCGACAGCATCTGGGCCGTGCCGGAAGTTTGCGGAAAGAACACCGGACCGATTACCAGCGCAGCGGCAGTGGCATAGACGTAGAAGTCGTAGAACTCAATGGCGGTGCCGATGAAACTTGCGGTCGCCACGCGGGTGGCTGAGTTCGTCGGTTGCGCAGGCGCGGTGTCGTTATAAGTCGTACTGGTCGTCATGCGGTTATCCCTGACAGTCATGTGCCCCAGTGGAGCGAATTATTATGGTCGAACACCCAGGGATGTGGGCTTAGCGCAGAGTGCGGGTAGCACTTGGGTATGGCGGGGCTTGGGTAAGCGGCTCGATTATAGAAAGGCGGCTAACGATCGAACAAGGGGCAAACCCTTTGTAATTGCAGCTGGCGAAGCCTGCGTTCGGCGGCGCAGCCGTCGTGAAATCTGGCGATACGATCTTTCAGGTTAATCGTGGGCTCGGGATTTACGACGGCTGCGCCGCAGAACGCAGGCTTCGCCAGCTGCTTCAGAGCGTGATCGGTGGTGGTTATTGGAGAACGGGAACTAAACTGGTATGCCAGATCAGTACGCGACTGACCCGATTGTCTTCAGTCTCCAGAATCTCCAGCCGATAACGCCCAATCTTCAGGCATACCGCACTTTCCGGAATCGTCTCCAGCGCCTCGGTCACCAACCCGTTGAGGGTTTTCGGACCGTCGCTCGGCAAGTGCCAGCCCAGGCTCTTGTTCAATTCGCGAATCGACGCCGCCCCTTCGATCACCAGTCGGCCATCGGCCTGTGGGTGGATGTGCGGGTTATTCAGGCTGTGCTGGCTTTCGAACTCGCCGACGATTTCTTCGAGAATGTCTTCCAGAGTCACGACGCCGAGCACTTCGCCGTACTCGTCGACCACCATGCCCAGGCGTCGCTGTTGTTTGTGGAAATTCAACAGCTGCAGTTGCAACGGGGTGCTTTCCGGCACGAAGTAGGGGTCGTGACAGGCTGCCAGCAGTGCTTCTCGGGTCAGACTGGCGTCGGACAGCAGATGGCGGATCTGCCGGGTATTGAGCACTGCCTCGACCTGGTTGATGTCGCTGTGGAAAACCGGCAAGCGTGTGCGTTTATTGGCGCGAAGCTGCTCAATGATTTCCTCGAGGGAGTCGTCCAGATTGACCCCGTCGACGTCACTGCGTGGCACCAGAATGTCGTTGACCGTGATGTTGTCCAGCGCATGGATGCCTGACAGCGGGTGAGGGCGGCAGGCGGCGTGTTCGTGATCGTCGAGCCGATCGTTCGGCGACTCGTCTTCGCTCTGCTGCACCACTCTGACTTTGCGGGCGAACGGTCGCATCAGCAGCTGGCTTATGCCACTGAGCAACCAGGCGACGGGATAGATGATTTTCAGTGGCGCGCCAAGCAAGGTGTTGCCCAGGGCCAGGACTGCGTCCGGATAACGGACGGCGAGGGTACGCGGCAGGTAGTCGGCGAACACCAGAAGCACGGCGCCAGCCCCCAGGAAGGCCACCCATGGACCGCTTTCCGCCCAGGTGAAAATCGCCAGCAAGGTGCTGATGACCACGACCAGTGCGCGGCACAGGGTGTTGCAGAGGATCAGGCTATTGAGTGAAAAGCTCAGCTTTGCCACCGGCTTGTCGCTCGAGCGCGAAGCTGTCCGCTGGGCGAGCAAGTGCTGTTGCGCAGCTTCGATGGCGGTAAACAGCCCCGACCATAAAATCAGCAGGGCCACTACCGCGAGCATCGGCCCTATGGGCAAGTCGTCCATTAATGCCGCCCGTCAGATATGCAGGATGTATTCACGAACCAGCTTACTGCCGAAATAGGCCAGCATCAGCAGGCAGAAACCGGCGAGGGTCCAGCGAATGGCCTTGTGTCCGCGCCAGCCGAGGCGGTTACGGCCCCAGAGCAGCACGCTGAATACGATCCAGGCGATGCAGGCCAGCAAGGTTTTGTGCACCAGGTGCTGGGCGAACAGGTTGTCGACGAATAGCCAGCCGGAGATCAGCGACAGCGACAGCAGGGTCCAGCCGGCCCAGAGGAAGCCGAACAGCAGGCTTTCCATGGTTTGCAGCGGCGGGAAGTTCTTGATCAGGCCGGACGGGTGCTTGTGCTTGAGCTGATGGTCTTGAACCAGCAGCAGCAACGCCTGGAATACCGCGATGGTGAACATGCCGTAGGCGAGGATCGACAGCAGGATGTGGGCGAGGATGCCCGGTTCTTCGTCGATGATCTGCACTGTGCCGGCGGGGGCCAACTGTGCGAGCAGCACGGTGGCGGCGCCGAGCGGGAACAACAATACAAGCAGGTTTTCCACCGGGATCCGCGAGCAGGCCAACAGGGTCAGGGCAATCACCGCGGCGGCAATCAGGCTGGCGGCGCTGAAAAAATCCAGGCCCAGGCCAATCGGTGTCAGCAGGTGGGTGAACAGACTGGCGCTATGAGCCAGCACGGCGAGCACGCCGAGCGTGACCAGCAGGCGTTTGTTCGCCTTGGCACCGGTGGCCAGACGAGTGCCCTGATAGAGGGTCGCAGCGGCATATAAGCAGGCGGCGGCGAGGGTAGTTAGCAAACTGGGTGACAAGGGGAGCATAAATCCTGTTAGGCAAGCCCGAAAGGCGCTGAGTTTGGCATAGAACCCCCGCAGCACGAAAGACCATGCAACCTGACGACGAGGTGTCCGCCAGACGCAGTCTTCGCTATAATCCGCGACCTGCCCACGCCGCAGGCTCGCCGAGCACATGTTTATTCCGGTCTGGGCCGCCATTATCCCGGTCTACACAGGGCCTGAAAGGATCGCGCAATGTTTGAAAACTTAACCGACCGTCTCTCGCAGACGCTGCGCCATGTCACCGGCAAGGCCAAGCTGACCGAAGACAACATCAAAGACACCCTGCGCGAAGTGCGCATGGCGTTGCTCGAAGCTGACGTCGCCTTGCCGGTCGTCAAGGACTTCGTCAATTCGGTCAAGGAACGCGCCGTCGGCACTGAGGTGTCGCGCAGCCTGACGCCGGGCCAGGCCTTCGTGAAGATCGTCCAGGCCGAACTCGAAAGCCTGATGGGCGCGGCCAACGAAGACTTGAACCTGAGCGCCGTTCCTCCGGCCGTCGTGCTGATGGCCGGTTTGCAGGGTGCGGGTAAAACCACCACCGCCGGCAAGCTCGCGCGCTTCCTCAAAGAGCGCAAGAAGAAGTCGGTCATGGTCGTGTCTGCGGACGTTTACCGTCCGGCGGCGATCAAGCAGCTGGAAATGCTCGCGGGTGAAGTCGGCGTAACCTTCTTCCCGTCCGACCTGAGCCAGAAGCCGGTCGACATCGCGCAAGCAGCTATTAAAGAAGCAAAACTGAAGTTTATCGACGTGGTCATCGTCGATACCGCCGGTCGCCTGCACATCGATGAAGAGATGATGGGCGAGATCAAGGCGCTGCATGCCGCGATCAATCCGGTCGAAACGCTGTTCGTGGTTGACGCCATGACCGGTCAGGACGCCGCCAACACGGCCAAGGCCTTTGGCGACGCGCTGCCGCTGACCGGTGTGATCCTGACCAAGGTCGACGGCGATGCCCGTGGCGGTGCCGCACTGTCGGTGCGCGCCATCACCGGCAAGCCGATCAAGTTCATCGGTATGGGCGAGAAGAGCGACGCGCTCGAGCCGTTCCACCCGGAGCGTATTGCTTCGCGCATCCTCGGTATGGGCGACGTGCTTAGTCTGATCGAGCAGGCCGAACAGACCCTCGACAAGGACAAGGCCGACAAACTGGCCAAGAAGCTGAAAAAGGGCAAGGGCTTCGACCTCGAAGACTTCCGCGATCAGCTGCAACAGATGAAAAACATGGGCGGCCTCGGCGGCCTCATGGACAAACTGCCAAACATGGGCGGTATGAACCTGGCGCAGATGGGCAACGCCCAGGGCGCGGCAGAGAAACAATTCAAGCAGATGGAAGCCATCATCAATTCCATGACCCCGGCCGAGCGCCGCGACCCTGAGATGATCAGTGGTTCGCGCAAACGCCGGATCGCCATGGGTTCCGGCACTCAGGTGCAGGACATCGGTCGCTTGATCAAGCAGCACAAGCAGATGCAGAAGATGATGAAGAAGTTCTCCGCGAAAGGCGGAATGGCCAAAATGATGCGCGGCATGGGCGGTATGTTGCCCGGCGGCGGCATGCCGAGAATGTAAATAATTTACGCAGGGGCTTGCCCTTGCACCTCCCACACGGAAGTGGGATCTCCAGCAAACCCGCACTTGGCGGGAGCTGACTGGCCGTTTTCAACGACGGCTCTATAGCAAATCTTGATGGCGGCCGATAGGCAGCCGGAAAAAGACATTTGCAAAAGTCCGGATATTCCTTAGAATATGCGGCCTTTCGGGCACCTATGCCCGCTGTGCCTTTAGATTTGCAGCACCGACTACAGGAACGATGTTCACATGCTAACAATCCGTCTTGCCCTTGGCGGCTCCAAAAAGCGCCCGTTTTACCACTTGACCGTAACCGACAGCCGCAACCCGCGCGACGGTTCGCACAAGGAACAGGTTGGTTTCTTCAACCCTGTTGCTCGTGGTCAAGAAGTCCGTCTGTCCGTGAACCAAGAGCGCGTAGCCTACTGGCTGAGCGTTGGTGCACAACCTTCTGAGCGTGTTGCTCAGTTGTTGAAGGACGCGGCTAAGGCTGCGGCCTGAGCAATATGAACGCGACGCCAGCTGTTGCTGATGATTTGATCGTTATCGGCAAAATTTATTCGGTTCATGGCGTTCGCGGCGAAGTGAAGGTGTATTCCTTTACTGATCCGACTGAAAACCTGTTGCAGTACAAAACCTGGACGCTCAAGCGCGAAGGTAATGTGAAACAGGTCGAGCTGGTCAGCGGACGTGGGAGCGACAAGTTCCTGGTCGCAAAGCTCAAGGGTCTTGATGATCGTGAAGAAGCGCGTCTTCTGGCCGGTTATGAGATCTGCGTGCCGCGCAACCTGTTCCCTGAATTGACCGACGGCGAGTACTACTGGTACCAGCTGGAAGGTCTGAAGGTCATTGATCAACTCGGGCAATTGCTCGGGAAAATCGATCATCTTCTGGAAACCGGCGCCAATGATGTAATGGTGGTCAAGCCTTGCGCTGGCAGCCTGGATGATCGCGAACGCCTGTTGCCCTATACGGAGCAATGCGTGTTGGCCGTCGACCTTGCCGCAGGCGAGATGAAGGTGGAATGGGATGCGGACTTCTAAGCGTGGCTAACTTGCGCGTAGAAGTGATCAGTTTGTTTCCCGAGATGTTCTCCGCCATCAGCGAGTACGGCATCACCAGTCGTGCGGTGAAACAGGGGCTCTTGCAGCTCACCTGTTGGAATCCGCGAGACTACACGACGGATCGACATCACACTGTGGACGATCGCCCATTTGGCGGTGGCCCGGGCATGGTGATGAAGATCAAGCCCCTGGAAGATGCGTTGGTTCAGGCCAAGGCAGCAGCCGGGGAGGCGGCGAAGGTAATTTACCTGTCCCCCCAAGGCCGTCAACTGACTCAGTCGGCGGTACGCGAGTTGGCGAATCTGGATGCATTGATCCTGATTGCCGGCCGCTATGAAGGCATTGACGAGCGTTTTATAGAGGCTCATGTCGATGAAGAGTGGTCGATTGGCGACTATGTACTGTCTGGCGGCGAGCTGCCGGCGATGGTCCTGATCGATGCGGTTACACGACTGCTGCCTGGAGCTTTAGGGCATGCGGACTCCGCCGAGGAAGATTCCTTTACGGATGGTTTGCTGGATTGCCCGCACTACACCCGACCGGAGGTGTATGCGGATCAGCGTGTTCCCGACGTGTTGCTAAGTGGCAATCACGCGCATATCCGGCGTTGGCGTTTACAGCAGTCCCTTGGTAGGACCTTTGAACGACGCGCCGATCTTCTGGAAAGCCGCTCGCTTTCTGGAGAAGAGAAGAAGCTGCTCGAGGAATACATCCGCGAGCGGGACGATAGTTAACAACGTATCGATGGTAGATCCGACGATTTACCTTAGGAGCACAGCATGACTAACAAAATCATCCTTGCACTCGAAGCAGAGCAGATGACCAAAGAGATCCCTACCTTTGCCCCGGGCGACACTATTGTCGTTCAGGTGAAAGTGAAGGAAGGCGACCGTTCGCGTCTGCAAGCGTTCGAAGGTGTTGTTATCGCCAAGCGTAACCGCGGCGTAAACAGTGCTTTCACCGTTCGTAAAATCTCCAACGGTGTTGGCGTAGAGCGTACTTTCCAGACCTACAGCCCGCAAATCGACAGCATGGCCGTTAAACGTCGCGGTGACGTACGTAAAGCCAAGCTGTACTACCTGCGTGACCTGTCCGGTAAAGCAGCTCGCATCAAGGAAAAACTGGCTTAAGTCCAGCTTCCGATGCAGAAAAAAGCAGCCTACGGGCTGCTTTTTTGTTGCCCGCGATTTATCTTCCTTGGCCGTATTGCCCGTCTTGCCTGAGCCTTTATGCCCGCCATCGATCATCCACTGATAGACCAATTCCTCGACGCTCTGTGGCTGGAGAAAGGTCTTTCCGATAACACCCGCGATGCCTATCGCAGCGACCTGGCCCTGTTCCACGGCTGGCTGCAGGAAAAAGGGTTGGAGTTGGTCAATGCCGGCCGCGAATTGATCCTCGATCACTTGGCCTGGCGTCTGGAGCAAAACTACAAACCCCGCTCGACGGCGCGATTTCTCTCCGGCGTGCGTGGCTTCTATCGCTATTTGCTGCGTGAAAAGTTGATCGCGGTCGATCCAACGTTACGCGTCGATATGCCTCAACTCGGTAGGCCATTGCCTAAATCGTTGTCGGAAGCCGACGTGGAAGCACTGCTAAAAGCACCAGACCTGAGCGAAGCCATCGGCCAGCGCGACCGCGCCATGCTCGAAGTGCTTTATGCCTGCGGCTTGCGTGTGACTGAGTTGATCAGCCTGACACTGGAGCAGGTCAATCTGCGCCAAGGCGTGTTGCGAGTGATGGGCAAGGGCAGCAAGGAGCGGCTGGTGCCGATGGGCGAGGAGGCGATTGTCTGGGTCGAGCGTTACATGCGCGATGGCCGCCAGGAGCTGCTCGGCGGGCGTCCCAGCGATGTCATGTTCCCCAGCCAGCGCGGCGAGCAGATGACTCGGCAGACCTTCTGGCATCGCATCAAGCACCAGGCCAAGGTTGCCGGGATCGGCAAATCGCTGTCGCCGCACACCTTGCGCCATGCCTTCGCCACGCACCTGCTCAACCATGGTGCGGACTTGCGGGTGGTGCAAATGCTGCTCGGCCACAGCGATCTGTCGACCACGCAGATCTACACCCACGTCGCCCGCGCCCGCTTGCAGGACTTGCATGCCAAACATCACCCGCGCGGATAAGCGCAGGGCTTTGTAGCAGCTGGCGAAGCCTGCGCCCGGCTGCGCAGCAGTCGTGAATCAGACACTGCGGTACTTCAGTTAAACCGACGATTCAGGGTTTACGACTGCTACGCAGCCGGACGCAGGCTTCGCCAGCTGCTACATAAAGCGTCGTACACCGGGAGTTAGGTGTCTTGTCACCCGCATTCGGCCACGCGGGCCTTATGTGGTAGGCTTTGCCGGTTTGCACGATGGGCGTTTATGACCCGGTGTTTCGGCACGGGCGTTCTGATCGTCCCATTTGTCCGCCTTCAGGAGTTCTCATGCGTCTGACCCAGATTTTCGCCGCCGCAGCTATTGCGTTGGTCAGCACCTTTGCCGTCGCCGATGACGCGGCCGACAAAGCCATTCGTAAAAGCCTGGAAAACCTCCAGCTCGAGGTGCCGGTAGAAACCATCACCGCCAGCCCGCTGCCAGGTCTGTACGAAGTCAAACTCAAGGGCAGCCGCGTGCTCTACGCCAGCGCCGATGGCCAGTACGTCGTTCAGGGCTACATGTTCCAGCTCAAGGACGGCAAACCGGTCAACCTGACCGAAAAGACCGAACGCCTGGGCGTGTCCAAACTGGTCAACGCAATTCCAGTCGCGGAAACCGTGGTCTACCCGGCGATCGGCGAAACCAAATCGCACATCACTGTGTTTACCGATACCACCTGCCCGTACTGCCACAAGCTGCACGCTGAAGTGCCTGAGCTGAACAAGCGCGGCATCGAAGTGCGTTACGTCGCGTTCCCGCGTCAGGGCCTGGGCTCACCGGGTGATGAGCAGCTGCAAGCGGTCTGGTGCTCGAAAGACAAGAAAGCCGCCATGGACAAGATGGTCGACGGCAAGGAAATCAAGGCCGCCAAGTGCGATAACCCGGTTTCCAAGCAGTTCGCCCTCGGTCAGTCGATCGGCGTGAACGGTACACCGGCCATCGTTTTGGCCGACGGCCAGGTCATTCCGGGCTACCAGCCTGCGCCACAAGTCGCCAAACTGGCGCTGGACGCGAAATAAATTCGCATCGTCACGGTCAGCCATTGACGATCATGGTTCGGCGGCAGCGTTCGCCGAGCCATTAATAGAGAACCGCGAGTATGCGGTTGTTTTCACGGCCGGCCTTGAGTCGGCCGTTTTATGGGGAGTTCACAGTGAAACCGGTCAAAGTAGGCATCTGTGGGTTAGGGACCGTCGGTGGCGGCACCTTCAACGTACTTCAGCGTAACGCCGAGGAAATTGCTCGTCGTGCCGGGCGTGGAATCGAAGTGGCACAAATTGCCATGCGCACGCCAAAGCCTCAGTTCCAGACGACCGGTATTGCGATTACCAACGATGTCTTCGAAGTGGCCACGAACCCTGAGATCGACATCGTCATAGAGCTGGTGGGCGGCTACACCGTTGCCCGCGAGCTGGTACTCAAAGCGATCGAGAACGGAAAACATGTTGTGACCGCGAACAAGGCGTTGATCGCCGTTCACGGTAATGAAATTTTCGCCAAGGCCCGGGAGAAGGGCGTGATTGTGGCGTTCGAAGCCGCCGTGGCCGGTGGCATTCCGGTGATCAAGGCGATCCGTGAAGGTCTGTCGGCCAACCGCATCAACTGGGTCGCCGGAATCATCAACGGCACCGGTAACTTCATCCTCACCGAAATGCGTGAGAAGGGCCGGACTTTCGAAGACGTACTCGCCGAGGCGCAAGCCCTGGGTTATGCCGAGGCCGATCCGACCTTCGACGTTGAAGGCATCGACGCGGCCCACAAGCTGACGATCCTGGCGTCCATCGCGTTCGGTATTCCGCTGCAGTTCGACAAGGCCTACACCGAAGGCATCACCAAGCTGACCACCGCTGACGTGAACTACGCCGAAGCGCTGGGCTATCGCATCAAGCACCTGGGCGTGGCGCGCAGCACCGCGGCCGGCATCGAACTGCGCGTGCACCCGACGCTGATCCCGGCCGACCGCCTGATCGCCAACGTCAATGGCGTGATGAACGCGGTGATGGTCAACGGTGATGCCGCCGGTTCGACCCTGTTCTACGGCGCTGGCGCTGGCATGGAGCCGACCGCTTCGTCGGTGATCGCCGACCTGGTGGACGTGGTTCGCGCCATGACCTCCGACCCGGAAAACCGCGTACCGCACCTGGCCTTTCAGCCGGATTCGCTGTCGGCCCACCCGATCCTGCCGATCGAGGCCTGCGAAAGCTCCTATTACCTGCGCATCCAGGCCAAGGATCATCCGGGCGTGTTGGCGCAGGTGGCGAGCATCCTGTCGGAGCGCGGCATCAACATCGAATCGATCATGCAGAAGGAAGTCGAAGAACACGACGGCCTGGTGCCGATGATCCTGCTGACTCACCGCGTGCTGGAACAGCACATGAACGACGCGATCACCGCCCTGGAAGCCTTGGCGGGCGTAGTCGGTCCGGTCGTACGGATCCGCGTCGAGCACCTGAACTAAGCCGTTATCGTTCACCGGGCTCGCCTGCGAGCCCGGGTTTGCGAACACTGTCTATTGGAGCCAGTTATGCGTTATATCAGTACCCGCGGCCAGGCACCGGCCCTGAATTTCGAAGACGTCCTGCTGGCCGGTCTGGCCACGGACGGTGGTCTGTACGTCCCGGAAAACCTGCCACGTTTCACCCAGGAAGAAATCGCTTCCTGGGCCGGCCTGCCGTATCACGAGTTGGCCTTCCGGGTGATGCGCCCGTTCGTGACCGGCAGCATCCCCGATGCCGACTTCAAGAAGATTCTTGAAGAAACGTATGGCGTGTTTTCCCACAACGCCGTAGCGCCATTGCGTCAGCTAAACGGCAACGAATGGGTGCTGGAGCTGTTCCACGGCCCGACCCTCGCATTCAAAGACTTTGCCTTGCAGCTGCTGGGTCGTCTGCTCGACTACGTGCTGGAAAAACGCGGTGAGCGCGTAGTGATTGTCGGCGCCACCTCCGGCGACACCGGTTCGGCCGCCATCGAAGGCTGCAAGCACTGCGAAAACGTCGACATCTTCATCCTGCACCCGCACAACCGTGTGTCCGAAGTGCAGCGTCGCCAGATGACCACCATCTTCGGCGAGAACATCCATAACATCGCCATCGAAGGCAACTTCGATGACTGCCAGGAAATGGTCAAGGCCAGCTTCGCCGACCAGAGCTTCCTCAAAGGCACGCGTCTGGTGGCCGTGAACTCGATCAACTGGGCGCGAATCATGGCCCAGATCGTTTACTACTTCCATGCAGCCCTGCAGTTGGGCGGCCCGGCACGTTCGGTATCGTTCTCGGTGCCGACCGGCAACTTTGGCGACATTTTCGCCGGTTACCTGGCGCGCAACATGGGCCTGCCGATCAACCAGTTGATCGTCGCCACCAACCGCAACGACATCCTGCACCGCTTCATGAGCGGCAATCAGTACGTCAAGGACACGCTGCACGCCACGCTGTCGCCGTCGATGGACATCATGGTGTCGTCGAACTTCGAACGCCTGCTGTTCGACCTGCACGGTCGCAACGGCGCAGCGATCGCCGGGCTGATGGACACCTTCAAACAAGGTGGTGGTTTCAGCGTCGAACAGGAACGCTGGACCGAAGCCCGCAAGCTGTTCGATTCGCTGGCCGTGGATGACGCTCAAACCTGCGAAACCATTGCCGAAGTTTTTGAGCAAACCGGCGAACTGCTGGATCCGCACACCGCCATCGGCGTGAAGGCGGCGCGCGAGTGCCGTCGCAGCCTGGATATCCCGATGGTGATCCTCGGTACGGCGCATCCGGTCAAATTTCCGGACGCAGTGGAAAAAGCAGGCGTAGGAAAAGCACTCGAACTACCTGCACATCTTTCTGATTTGTTTGAGCGAGATGAGCGCTGCACCGTGCTGCCAAATGACCTGAAAGCCGTGCAGGCCTTTGTCAGTCAGCATGGCAACCGCGGCAAGCCTCTGTAACCAATTAAAACTGTCACATTTTGAAGCCCGTCTCCTGACGGGCTTTCTCATTTCTGCATGTCACACTTGTTGGGTTTTCGCCCCATGAAGGACGGGCGAGTTGATCACGAAGGAAGTGGCAATGCTGTTTTTCAAAGGGTTAAAACCAGCTGCATGCTGGATGTTTTTTTTAGTCGGCACCCTGGGTTTTGCTCAATGGGGGAGCGCGTCGCAATTGGCGGCGACCGATTCCAAAGGATCGGTTGCTGGCCTAATGATCGAGCTGGATGCTCAGGAGTCGAAATGGATTGCCGAGCATTCAAAAGTCATCGTCGCATCGGTGCAATATCCGCTGTACCTGTTCAAGGATGAGCACGGTCAATGGAGCGGTTTGAACAATGATCTGCTCAACCGCATCAGTGCGATGACGGGATTGCAGTTTGTTCACGAGGAATCGTTTTCCACCGATCAGTTGCTCGGGCGACTGGAAAGTGGCGCAGCGGACATGAGCACGACGCTGGCGATGAATGACGAACGCAAGACGTTTCTGGATTTCAGTCATGCGTTCGGTGGCGCTGGCTGGGTGTTCGTCGGGCGGGCCGGGGCGCCAGAGGTGCAATCCCTGGAGCAGCTGTCGGGACAGGTTCTGGTGTTGCCGACCCGGCATGCGCTGGAGGCCACGATTCGCCGCGACTATCCGGACATCGACCTGCGCTCGGTTAAAACCTATGCGGAGGCCCGGGCGCTGGTCGAGAGCGGTGAGGCCTATGCCACCATCGAAAACGAAACCGGAGCACAACTCTATCCGTCCGGGCAGCTCAAGGTCGGGTATACGGTCGAGGGCAAATGGGAGGCGGACCACCTGGCCGTACGCAAAGGTCAGCCTCAGCTGTCGAGCATCCTCAACAAGGCGCTTGAAGCGCTTGATCCTGCTGAATTGCGCGCCATTCGCCTGAAATGGCTCAATGGGATTGCCCCCATTAAGGTGCCTGGCGCCTGGCACCGACTCGCCGAGTGGGGCTGCTGGGGAATGTTTATCGTCAGTCTGTTCGGCCTGTTGTCCCTGCTCTGGAACCGACGGCTCACGGTATTGATCCAGCAACGCATGGATGCCGAGAAAAGTCTGAGTGATCAGCTCGCCTTCCAGCATGCGTTGATGGACGCCATGCCCGATCCGATGTTTGTTCGTGATCTGGAAGGCCGTTTGATCATGTGCAACAAAAGTTATGAGGAGGGCTTGTCGACCCGTTTCGACCAGGTTCAGGGGCGACAGCTGATTGAACTGGACGTCTTGCCCAAAGAGACTGCCGAACTGCTGCATGCAGAGTTCATGGCCCAGCTCGGAACGCGCAAGACCCGCTTCAGTGAGCGTCAATTGATGTTCAACAACGGCGTCAGGCATGTCTATCAGTGGACGGTGCCTTTTTACAGTGCCGACGGACAATTGCGGGGCCTGCTGGGAGGCTGGACCGATATTGGCAAGCGTAAGAAGCAGGCGTGACGCGGCTGTTTTTTCTCTGTCATCTTGGCCGTGCATGCTCTATTGACCCGCGGCGCAGTTTCACCAGCAGTCGGTATCCAGAACTTTCTTCTCGAGCCAGTGGTCATTTACTGTAGGCACGCCCCAGGCACTTTGTTTTCGGACTATTGAGTGGTGATCGAGATGGAAAGTATCAGTCTATTGCTCGGTGAAGCTCTGAGCCCGTATCAGGTAACGTTGACCCCGTCGGGGACCCATGGCGAATGCCTGGTGACACTGAAAAATGCGACCGGCGCGATCGTGGTCGAGCGGGCGTTCAATCAGGACCAGTTGACCAGCAAACGTCTGCTGACGGATGTCGTCGACGGTTTGCATCGCGACGTGCTGATCGCCGAAGGCAGGCTGGAGCCCTGCGTCATCGCGGCGTTGCGTAATGCTGCTCAGGACAAGATCCTGGCCAACCGAAATTGAATTGTTTTTTGTGGGAACCTTCCTGCGCTTAGGTCAGTCAGACCATGTAACAGCAGGATCAAGCATTGTGCTCCGGTGCTTGTAGCTTGCTGCCACTGGCCTTTATATAGGCCACGTTTAACCCCGAGTCGTCTCCCCACTTCTCGGGGTTTCTTTTTGCCTGCGATTTGTCATTGCTCGGCCTGCTGTAAGAAAAATGCCCGGCTGGCTTCCAGGTAGTCGCTGCGACTCTCGGGGTCCAGCCAGGCGGCGTATGCCTCGCTTAAGTGATCGTGGGGCAGGGTGCGCAGCAGTTGGTTGATCTCGATGATCGCCTGCCGGCCCTGGGGAGTGTCAGTACAGCCAATGTAACCGGACAGGTATTTGCCCGTGCCGCGAATCGGGTAGAACTGCAATTCATCTTCCGCGATCCCTTGCTGCTGGGCCTGGTAGCGGATTTCCGAGCGGTACCCCAACAGCATCCGCAAGCGCCCCAAGCGTTGCATTTGCAACAGGCTGCCCAAAGCGTCGTTGCCGTAGTGGAGGGTCAGTGAGTTGGCTGGCGCTTGTTTGAGCAGCGCGTCGAGATATTCGCCGTAGTTGCGCTCGGCAATAATGCCCAGTGTCTCGCGGCCACTGGCCAGCAGAGCCGCCAGGTCCACTTCGCCGTCCTTGATAAAGGGCGTCAACATCTCCCGATCAACGCGTCGCACTGCAAGGCCGTTACTCATGGCCCGAAACACCGGAATGGAAAATGCGATCCAGCCATCGCGCTCCTTGCTCCAGTTCAGCGCTGCATCGCACGTGAGGGATGGCTCGTGGAGCATTTGCAAGCCACGAGCGCGATTGACTCGCATCAGGGAGTGTTCATATTGCGGCATGCGGGCGATCAGCAGCGGTAACAGTTTATCGATGACGCCCTGGCCCTTTTTCGATCCTTCGAAAATCATCAGCGGTGGAAGATCGCGCAACAGCCAGACCAGGGTTTCCCTCGGTTGCGCCAACGTTGGCTGAGCCTGGCCGGCGAGCAACAGGAAAAACGCGTACGCGCACAATGCTCGTCCGCCGCGCGTCAGGCAGTGGTTGATGGGCCGCGCAAGCAGGCGCCTCAGCTTAGATGGCCCCGTCTTCACGCAGTTTTGCGATCTGTTCCTTGTCGTAACCAAGATCGTTGAGTACCTGCGCATTGTGTTCGCCCAACTGCGGCCCGACCCATTCCGAAGTACCGGGTGTCTCAGAGAGTTTCGGCACGATTCCCGGCATCTTGAAATCTTTACCGTCCGGCAACTTGGCCTTCAGGAACATTTCCCTGGCCAGGTACTGCGGATCACTGAACATGTCTTCAGCACTGAAGATCCGGCTGGCCGGTACATCGGCCTGATTCAACTGCTCGATGATAGTGTCCAGCGGCAGCGAGTTAACCCAGCGATCAATCACCCCATAAATCTCGTCGCGACGGCTATCGCGTCCGTCGTTGCTCGCCAACGCAGGGTCATTGGCCAGGTCCTCGCGACCAATGATCAGCATGAAACGTTTGAAGATCGCATCGCCATTGGCGCCGATCTGCACATGTTTGCCGTCGGCACTGGTGTGGATCGAGGAGGGCGTGATGCCCGGCATGATGTTGCCAGTGCGTTCGCGGATGAAACCGAACACGTCGAACTCCGGGACCATGCTTTCCATCATGGCGAAGATCGCTTCATACAGCGCCACATCCACCACTTGGCCGAGGCCACCGTTGACCTCGCGATGACGCAACGCCATCAATGCGCCGATCACACCCCAGAGTGCGGCGATGGAATCGCCGATGGAAATTCCGGTGCGCACCGGTGGTCGGTCTTCGAAGCCGGTGATGTAGCGCAGGCCACCCATGGATTCACCGACGGCGCCAAAGCCTGGCTGATCCTTCATCGGCCCGGTCTGACCGAAACCCGAGAGACGCACCATCACCAGTTTCGGGTTCAAAGCGTGCAAGACGTCCCAGCCCAGGCCGAGTTTTTCCAACACGCCCGGGCGAAAATTCTCGATCAGAATGTCCGCTTCGCTGAGCAGTTTTTTCAGGATCGCCAGGCCGTCGGGGTGTTTGAGGTTCAGGGTCAGGGATTTCTTGTTGCGCGCCTGGACGAACCACCACAGCGAGGTGCCTTCATACAGCTTTCGCCATTTACGCAACGGATCGCCACCATCGGGGGACTCGATTTTGATCACCTCGGCACCGAACTCGCCGCAAATGCGCGAGGCAAACGGCCCGGCGATCAGCGTACCCAATTCAATGACTTTCAGACCTGAGAGCGGTTTTCCGGTGAGCGGCATGCTGGATCCTGTAGGACAAAGGTTGAGCGAATACAGGGTTTTAACATAGCCGAACGTCAGACGACCAAGGTTGATCGCCTTCAATTCGTGGATTGCCTACCGCATCGGTTAGACTTGCCGCCTTTCCCCGTATCAAGAAGCCCGTTCATGGCCCAGCCGTCCACGACCTACAAGTTTGAACTGAACCTTACCGACCTCGACCGCAGCGTGTACGAGAGCGTGAAGCAGACCATCGCCCGTCACCCTTCGGAGACCGAAGAGCGCATGACCGTGCGGCTGCTGGCCTACGCCTTCTGGTACAACGAGCAGTTGTCGTTCGGTCGCGGTCTGTCAGACGTGGACGAACCAGCCCTGTGGGAAAAGAGCCTGGACGACCGCGTTCTGCACTGGATCGAAGTCGGCCAGCCAGACGCCGATCGCCTGACCTGGTGCTCGCGTCGCACCGAACGCACCAGCCTGCTGGCCTACGGCAGCCTGCGCGTCTGGGAGACCAAAGTGATCCCGGCGATCAAAAACCTGAAAAACGTGCACATCGCTGCTGTTCCGCAGGAAGTGCTGGAAACCCTGGCCAAGGACATGCCGCGGGTTATCAAGTGGGACGTGATGATCAGCGAAGGGACGATTTTCGTCACCGACGACCGTGGTCAGCATGAAGTCCAGTTGCAGTGGCTGAGCGGCGAACGCGGCTGATTACTCGCTGCTGGTCCGCTTTATCCGGTTTTGTCCTACGTATCCAAGAGAAGCACCTGTCACCCCATGCGCATCGAACCTCGCCTGTTGCCCGACACCCTGCCATTCCTCGGTGATCTGCCGCCGCTGCTGACCCGTCTTTACGCGGCGCGGGGCGTGCTGTCCGAGGCTGAACTGGACAAGAGCCTGGCGCGGTTGATTCCATTCCAGCAACTCAAAGGCATCGATGCAGCGGTGGATTTGCTGGTGACGGCGCTCGAGCAGTGTCAGCGGATTCTGATCGTCGGTGACTTCGACGCCGATGGCGCGACGGCCAGTACCGTGGGCATGCTGGGCTTGCGCTTGCTG
This sequence comes from Pseudomonas svalbardensis, assembly GCF_030053115.1. Classification (NCBI taxonomy): domain Bacteria; kingdom Pseudomonadati; phylum Pseudomonadota; class Gammaproteobacteria; order Pseudomonadales; family Pseudomonadaceae; genus Pseudomonas; species Pseudomonas svalbardensis. The sequence goes on from NZ_CP125619.1 coordinate 1,280,782, forward strand.
GGCGCGGCGCACGTCGACTATTTGGTGCCGAACCGATTCGAGTACGGCTACGGCCTGACGCCGGAAATCGTTGAAGTGGCGCTGACCCGTACACCACAGTTGCTGATCACTGTGGACAACGGTATCTCCAGCGTTGAAGGCGTGGCGGCGGCGAAAAAGGCCGGGCTCCAGGTGCTGGTCACCGATCACCACTTGCCCGGTGACGAGTTGCCGTTGGCCGATGCCATCGTCAATCCCAACCAGCCAGGTTGCGAGTTTCCGAGCAAGGCGCTGGCCGGCGTGGGGGTGATTTTCTATGTGCTGATGGCCCTGCGTGCGCGTTTGCGCAGCCTCGGCTGGTACGAGAGCAAGCCGCAGCCGAACATCGGCGAGTTGCTGGACTTGGTGGCGCTGGGCAGCGTCGCCGACGTGGTACCGCTGGATGCCAACAACCGGATTCTGGTGCACCAAGGCCTGGAGCGGATTCGCGCCGGGCGCGCGCGGCCGGGGATCAAGGCGATCCTCGAAGTCGCCAAGCGTGACCACACACGCATCACCTCTACCGACCTGGGTTTCATTGTTGGCCCGCGTCTGAACGCGGCGGGGCGTCTGGATGACATGAGCCTGGGCATCGAATGCCTGCTCACCGAAGACGCCGGTCTGGCGCGTGAAATGGCCGCTCAACTCGACGGCATGAACCAGGACCGTAAATCCATTGAGCAGGGCATGCAGCGTGAAGCGCTGGCTCAACTGAAGGATTTGCCGGTCGAGTCGATGCCGTTCGGTCTGTGCCTGTTCGATCCCGAGTGGCACCAAGGTGTCATCGGAATCCTCGCATCGCGTATGAAAGAACGCTATTTCCGTCCGACCATTGCCTTTGCCGATGCCGGCGATGGCTTGCTCAAGGGCTCGGGGCGTTCGGTTCAGGGGTTTCATATTCGCGACGCGTTGAGCGTGGTGGCGGCGCAGCATCCGAACCTGATCAGCAAATACGGCGGCCATGCGATGGCGGCCGGACTGACGCTGCCGGAAGCGAACTTTCCGTTGTTCGCCGAAGCCTTTGACGCGGAAGTGCGCAGGCAATTACGCGAAGAAGACCTGACCGGGCGATTGCTGTCGGACGGCACACTGGCGGTCGAGGAATTTCACCTTGAACTGGCCCGCGCCCTGCGTCATGCCGGACCTTGGGGGCAGCACTTCCCGGAACCGCTGTTCCACGGCGTGTTCCAGTTGGTCGAGCAGCGGGTGGTCGGCGAGCGGCACCTCAAAGTGGTGCTGAAAAGCGAATGCGGCTCGGTAAAGCTGGATGGCATTGCCTTCGGAATCGACCGCGACATCTGGCCGAATCCGACCATCAAGTGGGTGGAATTGGCCTACAAACTCGACCTCAACGAGTTCCGTGGCAACGAGACGGTGCAGTTGATGATTGCCCATATCGAACCGCGTTGAAGCGATCTTCTGGCACCCAATCCATCTGAACCCTCCCTCATCCCCCGATGTCGACTAGTCTCTAAGCACTGCTTGATTATCCTTGTGACGTCTTGTCGAATTTTTTGCCCGCGGGGGCGGGTGCTGCACCTTTTTCCTGTCACTCGTCGACTTTTCAAACAGAACCCTGGAGCCTGCCCACTGATTCGAGAGGTGCCCCATGAGTCTGCTGCTTGAACCCTATACCCTTCGCCAATTGACCCTGCTCAACCGCATTGCGGTATCGCCGATGTGCCAGTACTCCAGCATTGATGGACTGGCCAATGATTGGCACCTGGTCCACCTTGGCAGCCGCGCTGTCGGCGGGGCCGGCCTGGTATTTACCGAAGCCACGGCGGTGACCGCCGACGGACGCATCACCGCCGAGGACCTCGGCCTGTGGAACGATGAACAGATCGAACCGTTGCAACGCATCACTCGCTTCATTGCGGCACAAGGCGCTGTGGCCGGCATTCAGTTGGCTCACGCCGGGCGTAAGGCCAGCACCCATCGGCCGTGGATCGGTAAACATGGCAGCGTCAAACCCGAAGACGGTGGCTGGGTTCCGGTGGGCCCTTCGCCGATTGCTTTCGACCCGCAGCACACCCACCCCAAGCAGCTCGATGATGGTGAGATCGCTGAGGTCATTCAGGCCTTTGTCGCTTCAGCCCAGCGAGCACTGACCGCCGGTTTCAAAGTGGTGGAAATACACGCCGCTCACGGCTACCTGTTGCATCAGTTTCTTTCGCCCCTGAGCAATCAGCGGCGCGATCAATATGGTGGTTCATTCGAGAATCGCATCCGGCTGGTGCTGCAAGTCACCGAAGCGGTGCGTGCGGTGTGGCCTGAAGAGCTACCGCTGTTCGTGCGGGTCTCGGCCACCGATTGGGTGGAAGACGGCTGGAACCCGGATGAAACCGTGGAGCTGGCGCGACGCCTCCAAGCGTTGGGCGTAGACCTGATTGACGTCTCGTCGGGCGGTACTGCGGCCAACGCCGAAATTCCTACAGGTCCCGGTTATCAGACCCGCTTCGCCGAACGAGTGCGCAAAGAGTCAGGTATTGCCACCGGCACGGTAGGAATGATTACCGAGCCGGCGCAGGCCGAGCACATTCTGCGCACCTGCCAGGCGGACATCATCTTCCTTGCCCGTGAGCTGTTGCGTGATCCGTACTGGCCGCTGCATGCCGATGATGACCTGGGTGGACGCAAGGCCATCTGGCCGGCGCAGTATCAGCGGGCCACCCATCGTGAACAGCCGATTCACGAGTCGGATTTGCGCGACTGAGTGATGCTGTAAAACCAAAAAGCCCCGATCGAGTTGACCGGGGCTTTTGCGTTTCTAGGCCGGGATTTTTATTGTCTGGCCTGGCGTCATCGCGAGCAGGCTCGCTCCCACATTGGATCTCCATGAGACACCAAATTTTTGTCCGACAAAGATCACCTGTGGGAGCGAGCCTGCTCGCGAAGGGGACCTCTCAAACGGTGACTTACCCTCAGGTGTACTTACGCTTATCCGGTGCAGGCGGGAAGTACTGGTACAACCAGGTTTCACTCAACGTCCGGTCATTGGTGCGAATGAACAACCGCAGTTCCACCGGCGCCACGCTGTCATTGGTCGGGTACCAGTCAAAGGTAATGCGGTAACCCTTGATGTCATCCAGCACCAGCACGTTGAAATCCTTCACTTGCCCATTTGAGCACGTGACCACCGGCTCGATCCCTGCGCCTTCAGGCAAACGGTCCAGACCGCCTCCGGTGAAGTCCACGGCAAACCGTCGCGCCCAGACTTCCGGGTAATGCTCGCCGGGGGCCCAACCTTCGATGAAGCCGCCCATGCCCGAACGAGTGGCGTTGACCCGCGCCAACGGCGTGCTGACCGGTGGCAGTGCGCTCCAGTACAGCTTGTAGCCGTAGTTCAGGGAGTCGCCGGCGGCGACCGGTTTCTTCGGGGTCCAGAACGCGACGATGTTATCCAGGGTTTCGCCGGTTGTAGGAATTTCCATCAGATCAATAGAGCCTTCACCCCACGCGGTCGTAGGTTCTACCCACAGGCTCGGACGCTTGCTGTACCAGTCGACGGTGTCTTGATAGCTGTCGAACTCATGATCGGTCTGCACCAGGCCGAAACCTTTCGGATCGGTGTCGGCGAAGGCGTTGAATTGCAGGGTGGCCGGGTTATTCAGCGGGCGGCAGATCCACTCACCGTTGCCGCGCCACATGGCCAGGCGATCCGAGTCGTGGATCTGTGGGTGAATCGTGTCGCACATGCGTCGTTCATGGGTGCCGCAGCTGAACATGCTGGTCATCGGCGCGATGCCCAGTTGTTCGATGGCAGTGCGCGCATTGATGTGGGCATCGATGCCCATGACAACCTGGCTGGCCTGACAGTCGATGTCGAAACGGTAGGCACCGGTGGCGCTCGGTGAATCCAGCAGGGCGTAGACCACGAAGCGGGTGCTGTCCTTGTCCGGGGTCTCGAACCAGAACTTGGTGAAGTCCGGGAACTCCTCACGCTTCTTGGCATAGGTATCGATCGCCAGACCGCGTGCCGACAGACCGTACTGGCCCGAGGCATCGACCGCACGGAAATAGCTGGCGCCGAGGAAGGACAGCACGTCGTGCTGGTCCAGCTCCGGAGCCTTGAACAGCTTGAACCCGGAAAACCCCAGATCGCCCGTGAGCTGCTTGGTGTCGACCGTGGTTTTCTCATAGTTGAACAGGGAAGGGCGGAAATGCACCTCCCGCGCCTGACGAGTCTTGGGGTCGACGCTGTACATGCGCACCGGTTGCTTGAAACCCATGCCGACGTGGAAGAACTGCACATCCAGCTGACCGTTGAGGTCATTCCACAGCGAGTGGTTGCCGTCGTAGCGGATCGCATTGAAGTTTTGCGGTGTCATGGTCGCCAGGGTCGGCGGCAACACCTGCTTGGTGTCCTGATAGCGATTGCCGGCGAGCTGCTTGGCCTGGATCTTCAGCGCTTCGAAGTCGAACGCCTGAGCCTCGCCATCCGCCGCGCCGGTACCGGCCCAGGCCCGGGCAGCCAGCAAACCGGTGGCTGATAATCCGGTGTAGGCAGCGATGGCCATGGATGCTTTGAGCAAATTCCTGCGGTACATAAGTTCAACCTGTCGTGAACAATCCCGGGCCGTTCCTGGCACGTGCTGGATCAAAAATAAAGGTTCGGACATGCCTTCGGCCAAACGCAACGGACATTAAACAGATAACAAATAGCTTAAACCGTTCGGTTGTGTAGAAAAAATGATTGGTAGCACTTTGGCTTCGTGGCAATGAAACAAGAAATGTCGGTTAAGTTTTCTGACAGTACTTTCTGATTTATAGGGCATTTCTGCTTTTTTTGACTAATTACTCTAAAAATCGCTTTTCACCGCCGCGATAGTTTCTATTCTGTGTTCATGACCGACCTCTGCCCTTCAGGCCGGCGACTACAAAAAGGAGAGGGCGATGCGGTTTTTGAAGTTTTCTCGGGCTTATAGAAGGACATCGTCCATGACGAAAGTACAAGGCATCACCCAGTTGCTGGGAATCCTTCCTTGCCTGACCACTGTGCGCCGAAGGCGTCGGGTCAGTTCGGACGAGATGAAGTTGTTGGAGCGCTATCGGGAGTTGTCGGAAAGCGACCAGATTGCGATGCGGTATCTGGTGGATGCGATGAGGAGTGTTTCGCGGTTTTGAAGGAAGGAGATTGAGGCATGTTGGAAAACCAAAGGGATGGACTGCAAAGTCCGTCCCTTTGTGCATCAACTCAACGGCAACCAGTGGTGAATGGCCGTTGTGCCTGCATCAGATCAGGCATGTCCCGCCATTTGATCCAGGCCTGATGCTGCCAACGCAGCAGCGGCACCGAGATCCCGGCCCACTGCAATGAACTCAGGCTTGGAATGTTATCCACAGATGTTGCTTTCGACTCACGCAGCGTGGGTATGACTTCATTGCTCAGCCATTGGCGCAGGTTTCGGTTTTCTGGGACAAAATGGTGAATCAATAGGGCGTACATCCCTGATTCGCTGACCATCAGCGATTCGACCGTTTTGCCGTTCTTCAGCATCCAGACATATTGGCGCTGATCGGGATCAAGTTTCAGGGTAAGGCGTTGGTCCATCGGACGGCCCATCAAACGACCCAGATCCTGGACGCAGAACCAGGCTTGGTTGTCCTGCATGAAGGCGTGGAGGAAGCGGTTGTGGCGGGTGAAGATGGTTGGGGAGAAGTAAGGTAGAAGCGAGTTTTGAGCGTGTGCTGACATGAAGTGACTTCCGTTTTGAGTAGGAAAGTCGCCACCAACCCTTCGACAGGTTGGGTGGCGGACCGAGTGGCGTTCGAAGTCGGGACACTTCCAATCAAAACGGAAGCCGGAAGGCCCGCGCCACACGGCCCGCCATAAATCAGAACTGAAGACATGAAACTGCCTCAATTCTATGGGGGCGCATAAGCACCGTTTTGAAATTTCCCGGCTTCGACCCCGGGTCGCTGATTTTGCAGCGACGAGGTAAAGCCTATCGTTCAGGCGCTCGCGGCGCCAAGTCTACCTTGGCGCCGCATGCTGTAGGAATCGGTGTCTTTTCTGGAAGGTTCGATCTGTAGGAATTGCCTGTTTTTGCACGAGAGTCAGCGCCACGCGGCGTTTGACTGGAAACTCTGTTTTTCATTGCCTATGGTCAAAAAGCGCCAAGGAAATTTCGGTGCTTATGGACAGGGTTTAAAAATGGAGAATATCTTGAAAGTATCCCTCAAACAGATAAACGGTCCTTGGGGCCTGGGATGGGTGCTGGACAAGCACCAATCTACGTCGCGGCATTAACTTGGAAATAAGATAGATGACAACTGTATTTATTGCGGGCTCTATTAATATCAAGCACCTTGATCCGAAGGTTAAAGAGCGTATCAGTAATATCGTTGATTCAGAGTTTGATGTCGTGGTTGGCGACGCAGGCGGAGCCGATACTTCTATTCAAGAGTATCTGTTAAGCCTGGCCCGATCTAAAACTACTATTTATTGCAGTGGCGTGGTCCCGCGAAACAATCTTGGAGAATGGCCGGCTAGGACAGTGGAAACCAAGCACTCCAAAGGGTCGCGAGCTTTTTTTACGGCGAAGGATGTTGTCATGGCCGAGGCCGCGGATTACGGCTTGATGATATGGGATGCAAAAAGTACTGGAACATTGAGTAACGTAATTGAGCTGTTGTCTCGAAAGAAAAAGTCGCTCGTTTTCGTTAATAAAGAAAAAGCTTTTAAGGTGGTAGGGAATGTGAGTCAGCTTGAGGAGCTTGTTGCGTTTATGTCGGACTACGCTAAACAAAAGGCAGATGAAAAAATCAAGCTTTTCGATCGCATATCTTTGCTGAAGCACGATCAAGCAGAACTGTTGCTTTGATGGTTTTCTCTTCAGTCAATAGCTGCCATTAACTCCCCTTTCTCTAGGAGTGTGAGAAAGGGGATATTTCAGCATCGGCAGTACTAACGGTGCCGAGAGAGCAAAATCCTTATCGACTAACCTTCCAAGCATCCCCCGCAGGCGCAGTCCCATGGTCATACGGCTTGGCAAGCCACATGTAAACCAGCCCCAACCCAATCACGATGGCAGTACTCAACACCATCGCGTAGTTGATGTACCACGCCGCATCCGGCGTGCGCGGCCAGGCCATGTTGATGATCGCGCCAACGCCATAGACCAGTGCGCCGATGTTCACGGCCCAGCCCCAGGCGCCGAGGGTGAACTTGCCGCTTGGTTTCCAGCCTTTCATGCGCGCATACAAAGCGGCGAGCACGATCATCTGGAACGCCAGGTAGATACCAATCGCCGCGAAGCTGACGATGGTTGCCACTGCATCCTGCAGGAAGAAGCCCAGCACAATGATCAGCGCCGGCAGGACGCCGGACACGAACAGCGCCGCAACTGGAATCTGAGTCGTAGGGGAAATCTTCTTCAGCAGTGAGCTGCCGATGACCATTTCATCCCGAGCGTACGAATACAGCAGACGGCTCGCCGCCGCTTGCAGGCTGATGACGCAGGAGATGAAGGAAATCATGACCACGCCCATCACCACTTTCGAACCGACCGGGCCGAAGGCGTTGTTGAGAATAGTGGTGACCGGATCCTTGTCGGTGCCGTTGATCACCGCTTGCATGTCTGGCACGGCGAGGATCAGCGCCAGGCAGGCGAACATCGCCGCGATGCCGCCGATGTAGATGGTCATGCGCATGGCCACCGGGATCTGCTTGCTTGGGTTCGGGGTTTCTTCGGCCACGTCGCCGCAGGCCTCGAAGCCGTAGTACAGGAACATCCCCGCCAGCGAAGCGGTGAGGAACGCCGGCAGATACGAGCCATCGACACTGATATCGAAGGTGTTGAACAACACACTGATCGATTGATGACGCTCGAAGATCAGCAGGTAAACGCCGACGATCACCGCACCGACCAGCTCGCACAGGAAGCCGAACATGGCGATCCGCGCCAGCACTTTGGTGCCGCTGAGGTTGACCAGGGTGGCGAACAACGTCAGGAACAGTGCGATGACGATGTTGGTGTTGTTGCTCGGTTCAAAGCCCATCATGGCGGCAAGGTACGGACCGGCGCCCACCGCAACGGCGGCGATGGTGACGCACAGGGCGATGGAGTAGATCCAGCCGACCATCCACGCCCAGCGCTTGCCCACCAAGCGACGAGCCCACGGGTACACGCCACCGGAAATCGGGAACTGCGAGACCACTTCACCGAAGATCAGGCACACCAACAACTGGCCGCATCCGACCAGCAAATAAGCCCAGAACATCGGTGGCCCACCGGCGGCGAGGCACAGGCCGAAGAGCGTATAAACCCCTACGACCGGAGAGAGATAAGTGAAGCCCAGGGCGAAGTTTTCCCACAGGCTCATGCTGCGATTGAAGTTCGAGGTGTAGCCCAGCTTGCGCAGTTGCTCGGCGTCGCTGTCGGCAACGACTGCGGAGAGTTCGGATGATGCACTCATGGTGTGTTAACTCCGGAAAATCGGCAGATTTCGGATGTCCGAAACCGTGGCAGGGCCATGACGGCGCTGCCCGGATCGGTAATTTTTGTTTTGTGTTGCGATGCTTTTAGTGCTTGAACATCACATGCCGAACGACGGTGTAGTCCTCCAGCCCGTACATGGACATGTCCTTGCCATAACCGGACAGTTTCTGACCGCCATGAGGCATTTCGCTGACCAGCATGAAGTGCGTATTCACCCAGGTGCAGCCGTACTGCAAGCGTGCGGATAAGCGATGCGCACGACCGACGTCCGAGGTCCAGACCGATGACGCCAGGCCGTAGTTGGAATCGTTGGCCCAGCTCAGCACCTGCGCTTCATCGGTGAATTTGGTCACCGACACCACCGGTCCGAATACTTCGCGACGAACAATCTCGTCGTCCTGCTGAGCGTCGGCCAACACAGTTGGTTCGAAGAAGAAGCCATTACCCTCAACAGCCTTGCCGCCCGTGATCAAACGGATGTGCGCTTGCGCCACGGCACGCTCGACAAACCCGGCCACGCGGTCGCGATGTTGCGCGGTGATCAACGGACCGAGCTCGGTCGACGGATCATCTTGCAAACCGTACTTGATGCTGCTGACCGCTTCGCCGAGTTTCTCGACGAACGTGTCGTAGATGCCTTCCTGCGCATAGATGCGGCAGGCGGCGGTACAGTCCTGGCCGGCGTTGTAGAAGCCGAAGGTGCGAATGCCTTCCACGGCGGCGTCGATGTCGGCGTCGTCGAAGATGATCACCGGAGCCTTGCCGCCCAGTTCCATGTGCATGCGTTTGACGCTGTCGGCGGTGCTGGAAATGATGTTCGAACCGGTGGCAATCGAACCGGTCAACGAGACCATGCGCACTTTCGGGTGTGTGACCAATGGGCTACCAACCGTAGGACCACGACCGAACACCAGGTTAAGCACGCCGGCCGGGAAAATCTCCGACGCCAGTTCCACCAGACGCAGCGCGGTCAGCGGGGTTTGTTCCGACGGCTTGAGCACCACGGTATTACCCGCTGCGAGGGCCGGGGCGATTTTCCAGGCGACCATCATCAGCGGGTAGTTCCACGGTGCGATGGACGCGATCACGCCAACCGGGTCGCGACGGATCATCGAGGTGTGGCCGTGCAGGTATTCACCGCCCGCCGAACCGCTCATGCAACGGCTGGCGCCGGCGAAGAAACGGAACACGTCGGCAATTGCCGGGATCTCGTCGTTCAGTGCAGCGCTGTAAGGCTTGCCGCAGTTGTCCGACTCCAGTTTGGCCAGCTCTTCGCCGTGGGCTTCAATGGCGTCGGCGAGTTTGAGCAGCAGCAGCGAACGTTCTTTCGGCGTGGTTTGCGACCAGCCTTCGAAGGCGCTGTCGGCGGCCCGCACGGCGGCATCGACCTGGGCTTCGCTGGCTTCGTTGATTTCCACCAACACACGACCGAGGGCCGGGTTGAACACCGGTTGGGCGGGGCCTTCTCCGTTGATCAGTTGGCCATTGATCAAGAGTTTGGTTTGCATGGCTTTGTCCTCTTCGGAACTGTTGTTTTTTCTCTGTCGGAACCGACCCAAATGTGGGAGCAACTGTCTTGATGACCTTTATTTTGAAAGCATATTGATAGACAGCTGAATTCCCACAGCTTTACGCCATGCGATGCCCTACAGGAACACCGCGACCCGTTTTAGGCCAAGGGTTGTTTCCACTCAGTTCGGTCTCGGATCATGGCGTTCAGCCGTATCAACAACACACGCATACAGGCGATGAGCGCTACTTTTGCGCATTTACCCTTATGACGCAGTGCGTCATACCGCGCTTTGAACTCAGGCTGTCGCTGAATCACCACCCAGCACGCCATGTACATTGCCCGACGCGCAGCAAACCTGCCGCCGCTAATGTGGCGGGGGCCTTCATGCTTGCCACTGTCGTCGTTGTAGGGGGCTATGCCTGCCAGCGCTGCAATCTCGTGCCGTCCAACCTCGCCCAGTTCGGGTAAGTAGGCCATCAAGCTGGCTGCCGTCACGAGCCCTATACCCTTGACCGAGCACAAACGGGCCGTTTTATCACTGTCCAGGTCTTTAGCAGTTTGACGGATCAGCTTTTCTATCGACTTTATGGCTTGGCATAAATAGTCGATATGACTTCGCAGACAGGGTTTTACCGTGTCAGCAGAGGCTGTTTTAAGGCGCCGTATATCGTCGCCTTGCTGCTGAACAAAATTTTCGCGCTGCTGTACCAGCGCACGCAAATTGTCCTGTTCAGGGCTGGTGATTCGGTTGCTTGGCGACTTTATGACTTCGGCAAACTGCGCGAGCAGCCGCGCATCTATCGGGTCGGTTTTAGCGCGCTGCCCCATGGCCTTGGCAAAATCCCTGGCTCGGCGAGGGTTGATCCGCAAGACTTCGAAGCCGGCAGCCTGAAGCGCTTTCATGACCTCTCGCTCATAGCCGCCGGTGGCTTCCAGCAATACGCGGCTGACCTGATAGCGCTTTAACCAGTCAATCAGCGCAAGGAAATCACTGGCGGTATTGAGGTGACTCGCGCCAACGTCTTGCGGGTTAATCCGAACTTCAAGGGTATCTTTGGAAACATCGATGCCTGCGCAGGAAAACATAGCCGATCCCTCTTACACTCAAAGGTGAGAGCGCTCTGGCTGGGCACCACGCTTGTAATGTTCGAGGTCGGCTCGTTCAACTGTTCGGGCTCAATAACCAGAGCGGAGAGGTGAATGGCAGCATGGGCTCCCACACGTGCTTTAAGCACTCCGGGCATTCAGCTTGCCACTCACCGCTCTCACCCTCAGTCTAATTCCTGCGCAAGACACAAGCGGGCTTGCTCGCGAAAGCGGTGTGTCAGCCAACACTCATGTTGAATGTGATGGCCTCTTCGCGAGCAAGTCGAATCGTCGCACCGCCGCTCCCACATTGATTCGGTTTCGACAGTGGTAATGAGTTGTCAGTTATTTACCACCACTGCCCGCAACGCTTTCGCCGCCACGGGTCAGGTAATAGGCGCCGAGGATCGGCAGCATGGTCACCATCATCACCAGCATCGCGACGACGTTGGTCACCGGCACGTCCCGTGGGCGGCTGAGCTGGTTGAGCAGCCACAGCGGCAGGGTGCGTTCATGGCCGGCGGTGAAGGTGGTGACGATGATTTCGTCGAACGACAGGGCAAACGCCAACATGCCGCCGGCCAGCAATGCCGAGCCGAGGTTCGGCAGGACGATGTAGCGGAAGGTCTGCCAGCCGTCGGCGCCGAGGTCCATCGAAGCCTCGATCAAACTGTGAGAAGTGCGACGCAAGCGGGCGATGACGTTGTTGTAGACGATCACCACACAGAAGGTCGCGTGACCGACGATGATGGTAAACATCCCCGGTTCAATGCCCAGCGTCTTGAAGGTCGCCAGCAACGCGATGCCGGTGATGATCCCCGGCAGGGCAATCGGCAGGATCAGCATCAGGGAAATGCCTTGCTTGCCGAAGAAATCCCGGCGGTACAACGCCGCCGACGCAAGGGTGCCGAGGACCAATGCAATCAACGTCGCGACGGAGGCAATCTGCAGCGACAGCTTGATCGCTTCCAGCACGTCGGGACGGGAGAACGCCACGCCGATCCACTTCAGGGTGAAGCCCTTGGGCGGGAAGCTGAACGCTGCGTCTTCAGTGTTGAAGGCATACATGAAGATGATCAGGATCGGGAAGTGCAGAAACACCAACCCGCCCCAGGCTGCGATGCGCAGGCCCAGAGAAGCCTGATCTTGAGACGAAGCGTCAGAGCGCATCGAAGGCCCCCAGTCGTTTGACGATGGACAGGTAAATGGCGATCAGCACGATCGGCACCAGCGTGAAAGCCGCGGCCATCGGCATGTTGCCGATTGCGCCTTGCTGGGCGTACACCATGCTGCCGACGAAGTAGCCCGGTGGCCCCACCAGTTGCGGCACGATGAAGTCGCCCAGGGTCAGCGAAAAGGTGAAGATCGAACCGGCCGCGATGCCTGGAATCGACAGCGGCAGAATCACTTGCATGAAGGTCTGACGCGGCTTGGCGCCAAGGTCAGCAGACGCTTGCAGCAAGGACGGCGGCAGACGTTCCAGCGAGGCCTGGATCGGCAAGATCATGAACGGCAGCCAGATGTAGACGAACACCATGAAACGGCCCAGGTGCGAGGTCGACAACGTGCTGCCGCCCACCCCCGGAATGCCCAGCACGAACTGCAACACGGGCTCAAGACCCAGGTGCTGAACGAACCACTGCGCGACGCCGCCCTTGGCCAGCAGCAACGTCCAGGCATACGCCTTGACGATGTAACTGGCCCACATCGGCATCATCACCGCGATGTAGAAAAACGCCTTGGTCTTGCCGGTGGTGTAGCGCGCCATGTAGTAGGCGATCGGGAACGCGACGATGGCGCTGGCGATCGAGACGACGACGGCCATGCTCAAGGTGCGCAGGATGATGTCGAAGTTCGACGGTTGGAACAGGGCAGCGAAGTTCGCCAGGGTCAGGTCGGGCGTGACCGCCATGGTGAAGTCATCGAAGGTGTAGAAACCTTGCCACAGCAGAACCAGCAGCGAACCGAGGTAGATCGCGCCGAACCACAGCAGCGGTGGGACCAGCAGCATCGACAGGTACAGGTTTGGCCGGCGATACAGCAGGTTGGAAAACCTGCGCAACGCCGAGCCGCCGGCCGGGGTTTGAGGGAGAGCCACGCTGTTCATCTCACACCCCGCCGACAACGGTGTCGTGCAGCGGGATCATCGCTTCCCGTGCCCAGCGCGCGCTAATGCGTTGGCCGGTCTGATGTTGCGCGCTGACGTCCAGCCACTGGACGTTGGCCTGGCTGATGTTCAGGGTCTGGCCGTTTTCCAGTTTCAGTTCATAACGCGTGGCGCTGCCCTGGTACTGAATGTCATGGAGCAAACCGCTGACTTCGATTTCATGGCTGGCCAGCGGACCTTCGGCGAAACGCACGTGTTCCGGGCGAATCGAAAACGGCTGTGGATTGCCGCTCAATTGTTTCGCCAGATCGCCGCGAATCACGTTGGAGGTGCCAACGAATTCCGCCACAAACGTTGTAGCCGGTTTCATGTAGAGGTTGCGCGGGGTGTCGACCTGCTCGATGCGCCCCTTGTTGAACACGGCCACACGATCCGACATCGACAGCGCTTCGGTCTGGTCATGAGTGACGAAGATGAAAGTGATGCCGAGCTGGCGTTGCAGCTTCTTCAGTTCACCCTGCATTTGCTCGCGCAGCTTCAAGTCGAGCGCGCCCAACGGTTCGTCGAGCAGCAGCACTCGCGGACGATTGACCAGGGCGCGGGCCAGGGCCACACGCTGGCGCTGACCGCCGGAAAGCTGCACCGGTTTACGCTCGCCATAACCGCCGAGGGCGACCATGTCGAGGGCTTCTTCGGCGCGTTTCTGGCGTTCGGTTTTGCCGACGCCTTTAACTTTCAAACCGTAGGCGACGTTGTCGAGTACGTTCATGTGCGGGAACAGCGCGTAATCCTGGAACACAGTGTTCACGTCACGCTGATAAGGCGGCAGCCCGGCGGCTTCTTCGCCGTGAATACGGATAGAGCCTGTACTCGGTTGTTCGAAACCGGCGATCAGGCGCAGACAGGTGGTTTTGCCCGAACCGGAAGGGCCCAGCATGGAAAAGAACTCGCCGTCCTGGATATCGATGGAAACCCGGTCAACGGCCTTCACTTCGCCGAACTGACGGGAAACGTTGGTGAACTGGACTGCAAGCGTCATGGTGCGGTGCTCCGAAAAACAGAATCTTAAAAGCTTCGCGAGCAGGTCGGATCGCCGCACCGTCGCTCCCACATTGGAATGCGATTACATGTGGGAGCGAGCCTGCTCGCGAAGGGGCCTTAACGGCCGCCCATGATCGCGATGTAGTCCTGGGTCCAGCGGCTGTACGGCACGAATTTGCCGCCCTCAGCCTGCGGGGTTTTCCAGAAGGCGATCTTCTCGAACTGGTCGAAGCCGTTGGTTTTGCAGCCCTCGGCACCGAGCAATTCGCTTTCCTTGCACCCCGCCGGAACCGCCGGCAGCGAACCGAACCATGCCGCCAGGTCACCCTGGACTTTCGGTTGCAGCGACCAGTCCATCCACTTGTAGGCGCAGTTCGGGTGCTTGGCTTCGGCGTGCAGCATGGTGGTGTCGGCCCAACCCGTTGCACCTTCTTTTGGAATGACCGAGGCAACCGGCTGCTTGTCCGCCACCAGGCCGTTGACCATGTAACCCCAAGTACTGGACGCCGCCACGCCTTCGTTTTTGACGTCACTCATCTGGACCGTTGCGTCATGCCAGTAGCGGTGGATCAAGGGCTGTTGCTTGCGAAGCAGGTCCAGCGCCGCTTTGTATTGTGCTTCGTTGAGCTGGTATGGGTCTTTGATGCCCAGTTCCGGCTGTTTCGATTTGAGATAAAGCGCCGCATCGGCGATGTAGATCGGGCCGTCGTAGGCCTGGACCCGACCCTTGTTGGACTTGCCGTCCGGCAGGGTTTGCTCTTCGAACACCACACTCCAGCTGTCCGGCGCTGTTTTGAAGATATTGGTGTTGTACATCAATACGTTCGGGCCCCATTGGTACGGGGTGCCGTAGGTTTGCTGATTGACGACGTACCAAGGGCCGTCCTTGAGGCGAGGGTCAATGTTCTTCCAGTTCGGGATCAACGCCGTGTTGATCGGCTGCACACGCTTGCCGGCGATCAACCGCAGGGAGGCATCGCCAGACGCAGTCACCAGGTCGTAACCACCCTTGGCCATCAGGCTGACCATTTCATCGGAAGTGGCGGCGGTTTTCACATTGACCTTGCAGCCGGTTTCCTTTTCGAAGCCGGTGACCCAGTCGTAGGCCTTGTCGCTTTCGCCACGTTCGATGTAGCCGGGCCAGGCCACGATATCCAGCTGACCTTCGCCGGCGCCGACGGCTTTCAGCGGTTCGGCGGCCTGGATACTGGCACTGGCCAACAGCGCCGTGGTGATTGCACTGAGCAGTGCGGTCTTGTGCACGAACATGGGGTTTCCCTCTTCTTTAATTATGGTCGGGGCAGTTTTGAACGTGGTGAAGCCGATGCCTTTACGGCTAATTGTTAGCGTAGTGCGCTTTTACAAATGCTGGCCGTGGCGGGCCATGATGTGCCGCACCACGCTGTAGTCCTGAAGCGAATCGCTGGATAAGTCCTTGCCATAGCCCGAACGCTTCAGGCCGCCGTGGGGCATTTCGCTGACCAGCATGAAATGGCTGTTGATCCAGGTGCAGCCGTACTGCAAGCGCGCCGCGACTTGCATCGCCTTGTCCAGGTTCTGGGTCCAGACCGAGGAGGCGAGGCCGTATTCCGAGTCGTTGGCCCAGTCCACGGCTTGTTCGAGCTGATCGAAACGGGTCACGGTGACCACCGGCCCGAATACTTCGCGCTGGACGATTTCATCGCTCTGCTTGCAACCGGCCAGTAGCGTGGGCTGGTAATAGAAGCCGGCACCGGAATGCACCGCCGCGCCGGTCACTCGTTCGATATGCGGCTGGCCGAGGGCACGCTCGACGAAACTGGCTACCCGGTCGCGCTGGCGGGTGCTGATCAACGGGCCGATCTCGTTGTCGGCGTCGCGTTTGCCGGCGAAGCGCAGGCTGCTGACCGCTGCGCCGAGTTCAGCCACCAAGCGATCATGAATCCCGGCCTGTGCATAAATTCGGCAGGCCGCGGTGCAATCCTGGCCGGCGTTGTAATAGCCGTAAGTGCGCACGCCTTCGACCACGGCTTGAATGTCCGCATCGTTGCAAACGATCACCGGCGCTTTGCCGCCGAGTTCGAGGTGAGTGCGCTTCAGGGTTTTTGCAGCGGCCTGAAGGATTTTTTGCCCGGTGACGATATCGCCGGTCAACGACACCATGCGCACTTTAGGATGACTGACCAAGTGGCTGCCGACGCCTTCACCGCCACCGCAAATGATGTTGATCACACCGCGCGGCAGGATCTCGGCCAGCGCGGGCGCCAGGGCCAGAATCGACAGCGGCGTGTGTTCGGACGGTTTGAACACCAGCGTGTTGCCAGCGGCCAGGGCCGGGGCGATTTTCCACGCGGCCATCATGATCGGGTAGTTCCACGGCGCAATCGATGCCACCACACCAATCGGATCGCGGCGGACCATGCTGGTGTAACCCGGCAGGTATTCGCCGCTGAGCTGACCCGTCTGACAACGCACGGCGCCAGCAAAGAAGCGGAACACATCGACCGTGGCGCTCAAGTCATCCTGACGAGCCAGGTGCAACGGCTTGCCACAGTTCAAGGATTCGAGGCGGGCGAGGAGGTCGGCTTGTTTTTCGATGGCGTTGGCGATGTCCAGCAACAGGTTCGAGCGTTGTTGCGGCGTGGTCCGCGACCAACCGGCAAAGGCGCGGTGAGCGGCGAGGATCGCGGCTTCAACCTGCTCGGTGCTCGCTTCGGCGATGTGCGTCAGCACTTCCCCGGTGGCCGGGTTGAGGATCGGTTCGACAAAGCCCTGGCCCGCGACCAATTCGCCATCGATCAATAACGCGGTGAACAACGGGGTCTGCGCGCCAGCCATTTTTCGGGTTCTCTTTTCTTGTGTGGCCATGCTGCTCCCTGTGACTGGGGCGCGGCCGTCTTATAGATGTACCAAGACTAGGCGCCGCACCCGAGGTCGACAAATACTAAATACTGAAGGTGGCGTTCGATTAAATAGATGGCTTGCGCCCGCCGTGGGGTTGTTCGCGGGCGACGGTCAGGAACGGGTCCACCAGCGCTGGGCGTGCGGTGCCACGACGCCAGGCCAGACCGACGTCGAGGGTCTGGCTCAAGTCCGCTATCGGGCGCGCTTCGATGATGTCGCCCTCCAGTGACCACGGGCGGTAGGTCATGTCGGGCTGGATCGACACGCCCAAACCCGCTGCCACCAGGCTTCGCACCGCTTCTGTCGACGCCGTTCTTAAGGTGATCCGCGGTTGTAGGGAGGCCGCCGTCCACATGCGTTGCGCATTGCGGTCCATTTCATCGACGTTCAGCTGAATCAGCGGCTCACGGGCCACGTCGGCGAGGTTGATGCTGTCGTGTTCCAGCAGCGGATGCTGGGCTGGTAGCCATAACCGATGGGGCGAGTGGGTCAGCACTTCGGTCTGCAAGGCGTGGCGGTCCTCGAGGTTGGAGAGGATCAACACGCCGACATCGATCTCACCGCTGACCAGCAAATGCTCGATGTAAGGGCGCTCGTCCTCCATCACGCGGATCTCGACGTTGGGGTAGGCGCGCTGGAAACGGGTGAGTAGATCCGCAAGGTAGTAACCGGCCACCAGGCTGGTCACGCCGATGATCAACTGCCCGGCGACTTGATCGGTGCTCTGTTGCAGGCTGCGTTTGGCGTTGTCCACCGTCGCCAGAATCAGGTGCGCCTGACGTAGAAATTGGTGGCCCTGGTGGGTCAGCGTCATGCCCTTGGCGTGACGGTTGAACAGGCCGACGCCGATTTCCTGCTCCAGTTGCTGGATGGCCAGGGTCAAGGTGGATTGAGAAATGAACGCGGTTTGCGCGGCGGCGGAGATTGAACCGGTCTCGGCCACGGCGATGAAATGACGAATCTGACGCAAGGTCATCATGGAGAAAGTACCCGGTGGGCGGTTTTTATAGATTCACTGGAGTGTATATCTATTTTTCTGAGGTGCTGCGGACGGCTGAGCGGCACTGCGCAACATCTAGAAGCACTCTCGCCCCGGATGCCGGGCACTTTCGATCTAGGCTAATGGCCTTATTGATCCGGTTAACCCCTTTTTTGGAGGCGGAAAATGAACACGCGTGGATTGCTCGATCAGCTACTCAAGTCCGGTCAGGACATGTTGCAGAACAAGGCCGGCGGCTCACAAAACAAGAGCTCCGGCGGTGGCCTGGGCGGATTGCTCGGCGGCAGCGGCGGTTCGGGCGGCCTCGGCAGTTTGCTCTCGGGCGCAGGCGGCGGGGCGTTGGCGGCCGGTGCCATGGGTTTGCTGCTGGGCAGCAAGAAAGGGCGCAGTGTTGGCGGCAAGGTCCTGACTTATGGCGGCCTGGCTGCGTTGGGCGTGATTGCCTACAAGGCGTATGGCAACTGGCAGGCTCAGCAAGGCATCGCACCCAAAACCGAACCACAAACCCTTGATCGTTTGCCAGCAGAGCAAGTCGAGCTGCACAGCCAGGCGATTCTCAAAGCGCTAGTGGCCGCCGCCAAAGCTGATGGTCATGTCGATGAGCGTGAGCGTGCGCTGATCGAAGGCGAGTTCACCAAGCTCGATAACGATCAAGAGTTGCAGCACTGGTTGCACGCCGAACTGAACAAACCGCTGGACCCGGCCGACGTCGCCCGCGCTGCGAGCACACCGGAAATGGCCGCTGAGATGTACATCGCCAGTGTGATGCTGGTGGATGAGGAGAGCTTCATGGAGAAGTCCTATCTCGATGAACTGGCGCGGCAACTGAAGCTTGAGCCGGGGTTGAAGGCTGAGTTGGAGAAGCAGGTGCGTCAGGCTTCTATTTAAGCGTTGTCTTAAAAAATCGCAGGTTTCGCCAATGCCTACATCGACCGTAGGCACTGGCGGAGCCTGCGATTTTTTGCATCACAACAGTGCGCTCCGAAACGACTCAAGCCCCTCGCCGCACAGGTATTTCAGCGATTTTCACAGGGATGAGACGTGGTGCGCACCCGTCTTACAAATGAAACACCGCCCTCAGCTATACTCCGCAACATTTCAACTGCACCCCGAGGACTGACTGTGAAGAACTGGACGTTGCGCCAACGCATTTTGGCGAGCTTTGCGGTGATTATCGCCATCATGTTGCTGATGGTCGTCGTCTCGTATTCCCGGCTGTTGAAGATCGAGGTCAGCGAAGACAGCGTACGTGACGACGCGCTTCCCGGGGTCTATTACAGTTCGATGATTCGTGGCGCTTGGGTCGACAGCTTCCTCCACATCGAGGAGATGCTGGGTTTGAAGGAAGAGCAGGGTATCAGTGCCGAAGATGTCGCCGACCTCAAGAACTATGAAGCGCAAGTGCAGGAAGCGATCAACAACTATCGCGGCACTGTGACTACCGAAGAAGACAGAGCTGAGTTCGCGGTTTTCCAAAAAATCCATCAGGATTACGGCAAGATGCTGGCCGCGGTGTTCGACTTGCATCAGCGCAATCAGCGAGCCGACGCCATCAAGTTGTTCAACGAACAGCTGACCCCGACGTGGGCCGCGGGGCGTCTGAAACTAAATGACATTCTTGAGCACAACAAAGCCAGGGCAGATCAGGCCATGGCGGACATCCATGACGCCGTGCTCACCGCTGAAGTCATCATGGGCATTTCCCTGCTGGTGGCGGTTTTGGCCGCTGGTCTCTGCGGCCTGTTGCTGATGCGCGCGATCATGGCGCCCATGAACCGTATCGTGCAGATCCTCGAAATCATGCGCACGGGTGATTTGAGCGGCCGCTTGAACCTGGCGCGCAAGGACGAATTCGGCGCCGTGGAAACCGGCTTCAACGACATGATGGCCGAACTCACCTCGCTGGTGTCCCAGGCCCAACGCTCCTCAGTGCAGGTCACCACCTCGGTGACCGAGATCGCTGCCACCTCCAAGCAACAGCAAGCGACCGCCACTGAAACCGCCGCCACCACCACCGAAATCGGCGCGACGTCCCGTGAGATTGCCGCCACTTCTCGGGATCTGGTGCGCACGATGACCGAAGTCTCCACCGCCGCCGATCAGGCCTCGGTGCTTGCCGGTTCCGGGCAGCAAGGCCTGGCGCGGATGGAAGAGACCATGCACTCGGTGATGGGCGCGGCTGATCTGGTCAACGCCAAGTTGGCGATCCTCAATGAGAAGGCCGGCAACATCAACCAGGTGGTGGTGACCATCGTCAAGGTCGCCGATCAGACCAATCTCCTGTCGCTCAACGCGGCGATTGAGGCCGAAAAGGCGGGTGAATACGGCCGCGGTTTTGCCGTGGTCGCCACCGAAGTGCGGCGTTTGGCGGACCAGACCGCCGTCGCCACGTACGACATCGAGCAGATGGTGCGCGAGATCCAGTCGGCGGTGTCGGCCGGGGTCATGGGCATGGACAAGTTCTCCGAAGAGGTGCGCCGCGGCATGTCCGAAGTGCAGCAGGTCGGCGAGCAGTTGTCGCAGATCATTCATCAGGTTCAGGCGCTGGCGCCACGGGTGTTGATGGTCAACGAAGGCATGCAGGCCCAGGCCACGGGCGCCGAACAGATCAACCATGCGTTGGTGCAGTTGGGCGATGCCAGCAGCCAGACCGTCGAGTCCCTGCGTCAGGCCAGTTTCGCCATCGATGAACTGAGCCAGGTGGCCGTAGGGCTGCGCAGCGGCGTTTCGCGATTCAAAGTCTGATGAGCGAACTCACGGCCAAACGCACCGCCGTGAAGCCGGCGCTGCAATCATTGTTTCTGGTGTTCCGCATCGGCAACGAGCGCTTTGCCTTGCAGGCCGTCGAGGTGGCGGAAGTGCTGCCGCGCCTGCCGTTGAAACCGATTCCCTGCGCGCCGGACTGGGTCGCCGGGGTGTTCGCCTATCGCGGCGCGGTGGTGCCGGTGATCGACCTCAGTGCGCTGACGTTCGGCCAACCGGCTCAGGCCCGCACCAGCACGCGCTTGGTGCTGGTCAATTACCGTCCGGATGAAACCGCTGAGGCGCAATTGCTCGGGCTGATTCTGGAACAGGCCTCCGATACCTTGCGCTGCAACCCGGCGGATTTTCAGCCCTATGGCCTGGACAATCGTCAGGCGCCGTACCTCGGGCCGGTACGTGAAGATGCCCAGGGTTTGCTGCAATGGGTGCGGGTCGCCGACTTGCTCGACGATCAGGTTCGCGCGTTGCTGTTTCCGTCGCAGCCGTTGGACCTGGCGCTGCTTGAGGAGCGGCCATGAGCAGCGATCAGCGGTTTTTCGATTTCCTCAAAGAGCGCATCGGTCTTGACGTGACCTCGGTGGGACCTGCGATCATCGAGCGTGCGGTGCGTCAACGCAGCACGGCGTCCAAAGCGCTGACCGCCGATGAGTACTGGCACACCTTGCAGGGTTCGCAGGACGAGCAGCAGGCGCTGATCGAAGCGGTGATTGTCCCCGAGACCTGGTTTTTCCGTTACCCGGAATCCTTCGCCACGTTGGCAAAACTGGCCACCAAACGCCTGAGCGACATCAACAATATGCGCGCGCTGCGGATTCTCAGCCTGCCGTGTTCCACCGGTGAAGAACCGTATTCCATCGCCATGGCGTTGCTCGATGCCGGGCTACAGCTGCACCAGTTCAAGGTCGAAGGCATGGACGTCAGCCCGTTGTCGGTGGAAAAAGCCCGGCGCGCGTTGTACGGCAAGAATTCGTTCCGGGGTCAGGACATTGCCTTTCGCGACCGGCATTTCACCGCCGAAGGCGAGGGCTATCGCCTCAGCGGGCGAGTGCTCGAACAAGTGCGTTTGCAGGTCGGCAATCTGCTGGATCCGACGTTGCTGGCCAACGAGCCGCCTTATGATTTTGTGTTCTGCCGCAACCTGCTGATCTATTTCGATCAGCCGACCCAGCAGCAAGTGTTCGAAGTGCTCAAGCGTCTGACCCATGTGGATGGCGTGCTGTTTATCGGCCCGGCCGAGGGCAGTTTGCTCGGCCGTTTTGGCATGCGTTCGATCGGCATCCCGCAGTCCTTTGCGTTCAGTCGTCAAAGTGCACCAGAGCCTGCGCCCATTGCGACGTTCGTGCCGACGCCTCTGCCCGTGCGCCAACCGGTGCGCAGCGTGACACCGCCGCTCGTTCTCAGTCGGCCCTTCGCAACGGTAGCGCCGCTGCCTGTCGTGGCGAAAGTCGCCAACCCGGACACTGCCGCGCTGCTGGCGAATATCGCCGCGCTGGCCAACGAAGGCAAAAGTGCCGAGGCCCGCGCCGCGTGCGATAGCTATTTGCGCAGTCACGAGCCGGTGGCCCAGGTCTTTTACTGGCTGGGCTTGCTCAGCGATGTCGCCGGCAGAGTTCTTGAGGCTCAGGGTTTTTATCGCAAGGCGTTGTACCTCGACCCGCAACATCCCGACGCGTTAATGCACCTGGCGGCGTTGCTGCAATCCTTGGGCGACACGGCAGGAGCCAAACGATTTCAGGACCGCGCCGCCCGCAGCGAGCGCGCCGCTGACAGTGAGCGTAACCGATGAACGCCGCCGACACCTTTAGCCTCACCCATGAAGATGCCCAGGCCATCGACGACTGCTGGAACCGCATCGGTATCCACGGCGACAAGTCCTGCCCGCTACTGAGCGATCACATTCACTGCCGCAATTGCGCGGTGTATTCGGCCGCGGCTACGCGCTTGCTCGACCGCTACGCGTTGCAGCAGGAAGATCGGGGGCAAGTTTCCACGGCGGTCGAGAGCGAGGTGAAAACCCGTTCGCTGCTGATGTTCCGTCTGGGCGAAGAATGGCTGGCCCTGGCCACTCGAAGTCTGGTGGAAGTCGCGCCGCTGCAAGCGATTCACTCGTTGCCGCACCAGCGCTCCCGGGCCTTGCTCGGCGTGGCGAATGTGCGCGGCGCGTTGGTGGCGTGCCTGTCGCTGGTGGAATTGCTCGGGCTCGACGGCGCCAGCAGCGTGGCGTCCGGCGCGCGAGTCATGCCGCGGATGCTGATCATCGCCGCCCACGGCGGGCCGGTGGTGGTACCGGTGGATGAAGTGGACGGGATTCACGCCATCGACGAACGCATCCTCGAGGCTGCGTCCCGCTCTGGCACTCAGGCCAGCGCCAAATACACCCGTGGCGTGTTGCAATTCAAAGGTCGCAGCCTGCGTTGGCTGGATGAAGAACAGCTGCTGTCCGCCGTGACCCGGAGCCTTACATGACCCCCGAGCAAATGCGCGACGCCTCTTTGCTGGAACTGTTCAGTCTGGAAGCCGAGGCCCAGACGCTGGTGCTGAGCGCAGGTCTTTTGGCGCTGGAACGCGACCCGACCCAGGCCGATCACCTTGAATCGTGCATGCGCGCGGCGCATTCGCTCAAGGGCGCGGCGCGGATTGTCGGCGTCGATGCCGGGGTCAGCGTTGCGCATGTGATGGAAGATTGCCTGGTCTGCGCCCAGGAAGGCCGCCTGTACCTGCGACCCGAGCACATCGATGCCTTGTTGCAAGGCACCGATTTGCTGATGCGTATTGCGACGCCGGACAACAACCCTGAACTGGCGGAGATCGAGGCCTATGTGGTGTTGATGGCGCGGTTGCTTGATCCGATGGCGGCGCCCGCGCCGGTCACTGCGCCTGTCGCCCCAGTGATGGCGGAACTTCAGCTCGAACCACCGACGCCCAAGGTCGAGACGCCAGTTCCGGTCGCCGAACTGCACCCCGCAGAGCCGCCGCGCAAGGCCAAACGCACCACCGAAAACGGCGAGCGGGTGCTGCGGGTCACGGCCGAACGCCTGAACAGCCTGCTTGATCTGTCGAGCAAATCCCTAGTGGAAACCCTGCGGCTCAAACCGCACCTGGCCACCATGCAACGCCTCAAGCGTATGCAGAACAACGGGCTGCGGGCACTGGAAAACCTCAACGTCCACCTCAAGGAACATGCCTTGAGTCTGGAAGCACAGGAAGCCCTCGAAGACGCTCGTCGGCTACTGGCTGAATCTCAGCAGTTGCTGATGGAAAAGAACGCCGAACTGGATGAGTTCGCCTGGCAGGCCAGTCAACGGGCGCAAGTGTTGTACGACACCGCGCTGGCCTGTCGCATGCGGCCGTTTGCCGATGTGTTGACTGGGCAAGAGCGCATGGTTCGCGACCTCGGTCGTAGCCTCGGCAAGCAGGTGCGACTGGAGATCGAGGGCGAGAAAACCCAGGTCGATCGCGACGTGCTGAAGAAGCTTGAAGCGCCGCTGACCCACCTGCTGCGCAATGCCGTGGATCACGGCATCGAATCGCCGGAGCTACGGCTATTGGCGGGCAAACCCGCTGAAGGCCTGATCCGTTTGCGCGCTTCCCATCAGGCCGGTTTGCTGGTGCTGGAGCTGAGCGATGACGGCAATGGCGTCGATCTGGAAAAGGTCCGCCGCAGCATCATCGAGCGCCAATTGTCCCCGGCCGAAACCGCCGCGCAATTGAGTGAAGAAGAGCTGCTGACCTTCCTGTTTCTGCCGGGTTTCAGCCTGCGCGACACAGTCACCGAAGTCTCCGGGCGCGGCGTCGGACTGGATGCGGTCCAGCACATGGTCCGCCAGGTGCGCGGCGCGGTCGTGCTGGAGCAGGTGGCGGGCGAGGGCAGTCGCTTCCATCTCGAAGTGCCGCTGACCCTGTCGGTGGTGCGCAGTCTGGTGGTGGAAGTCGGTGACGAGGCGTATGCCTTTCCGCTGGCCCACATCGAACGGATGTGCGATCTGGAGCCGGCGGACATCGTCCAGGTCGAAGGCCGTCAGCATTTCTGGCACGAAGGCCGGCATGTCGGGCTGGTCGCGGCCAGTCAGTTGTTGCAACGTCCGGTGAGCCAGAACAGTCAGCAAACCCTCAAAGTGGTGGTGATTCGCGAGCGCGAGGCGATTTACGGCGTGGCGGTCGAGCGTTTTATCGGCGAGCGGACGTTGGTCGTTTTGCCGCTGGACGAGCGTCTGGGCAAGGTGCAGGACATTTCCGCCGGGGCCTTGCTCGACGACGGTTCGGTGGTGCTGATCGTCGACGTCGAAGACATGCTGCGGTCGGTGGACAAACTGCTCAATACCGGGCGTCTTGAGCGCATTGCCCGTCAAGGCAGCCAGGCGGTTGAAGCGGCTCGAAAACGGATTCTGGTGGTCGACGATTCGCTGACCGTGCGCGAGCTGCAACGCAAGTTGTTACTCAATCGCGGCTACGACGTGGCGGTGGCGGTGGACGGTATGGATGGCTGGAACGCCTTGCGTTCGGAGGATTTCGATCTTCTGATCACCGACATTGATATGCCGCGTATGGATGGCATTGAACTGGTGTCTTTATTGCGCCGGGACAATCGCCTGCAATCGCTTCCGGTTATGGTGGTGTCTTACAAAGATCGTGAAGAGGACCGTCGTCGTGGATTGGACGCTGGAGCCGATTATTATCTAGCCAAAGCCAGTTTTCATGACGACGCCCTGCTTGACGCGGTGGTTGAGCTCATTGGAGGAGCGCGTGCATGAAAATAGCGATTGTCAACGACATGCCCATGGCGGTGGAGGCTCTGCGCCGCGCCCTGGCATTCGATCCGGCGCACGAGGTGGTCTGGGTCGCCAGTAATGGGGCCGAGGCGGTGCAGCGATGCGCTGAAAATACGCCGGATCTGATCCTGATGGACCTGATCATGCCCGTGATGGATGGCGTGGAGGCGACCCGGCGGATAATGGCCGAGACGCCGTGCGCGATTGTCATCGTTACGGTCGACCGCGAGCAGAACGTGCATCGGGTGTTCGAGGCCATGGGCCACGGAGCGCTGGATGTGGTCGATACGCCGGCCATCGGTGCCGGCAATGCCAAAGAGGCAGCGGCCCCGTTACTGCGCAAGATCATGAACATCGGTTGGCTGATCGGTGACCGGGGCAATCGGGAGCGAGCCGCCCCGAGCCCGCTGCGCAGTTCAGCTTCGCGCCAGCGCCTGATCGCCATTGGCTCATCGGCAGGTGGGCCGGCCGCGCTGGAAGTATTGCTCAAGGGGTTGCCGCGAGATTTTTCGGCCGCCATCGTGCTGGTGCAGCATGTTGACCAGGTGTTCGCCGCCGGCATGGCCGAATGGCTCAGCAGCGCCAGCGGCCTGAACGTGCGCCTGGCCCAGGAAGGCGAGCCTCCGCAGGCCGGGTCGGTGTTGCTGGCGGGCACCAACCACCATATTCGCTTGTTGAAAAACGGCACGCTGGCTTACACCGCCGAACCGGTCAACGAGATCTACCGGCCCTCGATCGATGTGTTCTTCGAGAGCGTGGCCAATTACTGGAACGGCGATGCCGTGGGTGTTTTGCTCACCGGCATGGGACGCGATGGTGCGCAGGGGCTTAAACTCATGCGCCAACAGGGCTACCTGACCATCGCTCAGGATCAGAACAGCAGCGCGGTGTACGGAATGCCGAAGGCGGCAGCGGCCATTGGTGCCGCTGTGGAGATTCGCCCACTGGAAAAGATAGCGCCACGATTGCTGGAGATTTTCCCCAAATGAAGACATTTCACAGCAATCTGGCCCAAGTAGTACTCAGGTGACTGCCTATGAATGATTTACAGCTCGACGACTTCAAAACCGACGAAAACGCCGCCATGGTGTTGTTGGTGGACGATCAGGCAATGATCGGCGAGGCGGTGCGCCGCGGGTTGTCGAACGAAGCCAATATCGACTTCCACTTCTGCGCCGACCCGCACCAGGCCATCGCCCAGGCGATCCGAATCAAACCGACGGTGATCCTTCAGGATCTGGTGATGCCCGGTCTTGACGGCTTGAGCCTGGTGCGCGAGTACCGCAACCATCCGGCGACCAAGGACATCCCGATCATTGTCCTGTCGACCAAGGAAGACCCGCTGATCAAGAGCGCGGCGTTTGCGGCCGGAGCCAATGATTACCTGGTGAA
The DNA here is from genome assembly GCF_030053115.1 of Pseudomonas svalbardensis. NCBI lineage: Bacteria > Pseudomonadati > Pseudomonadota > Gammaproteobacteria > Pseudomonadales > Pseudomonadaceae > Pseudomonas > Pseudomonas svalbardensis. The sequence continues at coordinate 1,307,798 of NZ_CP125619.1, forward strand.
GTTGCCGGACAACATCGAACTGGTGGCACGCATCCGCTATCACTCGCGTTCCTACATGACGTTGCTGCAGCGTGACGCAGCGTATCGCGCGCTGCGGGTCAGCCAGCAGCAGTTGCTCGACACCAACCTGGTGCTGCAGCGCTTGATGAACTCGGACGGCCTGACCGGGCTGTCGAACCGCCGGCATTTCGACGAATACCTGGAGCTTGAGTGGCGCCGTTCGCTGCGTGACCAGAGTCAACTGTCGCTGCTGATGATCGATGTCGACTACTTCAAATCCTACAACGACAGCTTCGGCCACCTTGAAGGCGATGAAGCCCTGCGCAAAGTGGCCACGGCGATTCGTGATGCCGGCGCGCGACCTTCGGACCTGCCGGCCCGTTATGGCGGCGAAGAGTTCGCCCTGGTGCTGCCCAATACTTCGCTGGGCGGCGCGCGACTGGTCGCGGAAAAGCTCCGCCAGACCGTTGCGGCGCTGAAGATCCCGCACATTTTCCCGGCCGAAGGTTCGAGCCTGACCATCAGCATCGGCCTTTCGACCCTAACCCCGCAACAGGGCGGCGATTGCCGCCAATTGATCTCGGCGGCGGACAAGGGGCTGTATCTGGCGAAGAACAATGGGCGTAATCAGGTTGGGATTGAGTAATTCGCTACGAAATACAACTCCCTGTAGCAGCTGCCGAGCTGCGCGAGGCTGCGTTCGGCGGCGTAGCCGTCGCCAAATCAGGCAACGGGTTCTTTCGGGTAAACCGCGTACAGACGATTTGCGAGGACTTCGTCCTCGAACGCAGCCTCGCGCAGCTCGGCAGCTGCTACACGCGTTTCCCCCCCCCGGTCTTCAGCAAAAACCATTCGCCCCTAAAGCCGCCAGGCGGGCTGCCGTGACAGCTTGATTACGTTATACTCGCCGGCTTTCAAAAGTTCGCCAACGAGTGCTGCCCGCCATGGAAATCAACCCGATCCTTAACAGTATCAAGGACCTGTCCGAGCGCTCCGAAACTATTCGGGGGTATCTTTGACTACGATCAAAAGCATGAGCGTCTGACTGAAGTCAATCGCGAGCTTGAAGATCCGTCTGTCTGGAACAACCCGTCGTACGCTCAGGAGCTGGGCCGCGAGCGGTCCCTGCTGGCTCAGATCGTCGAAACCCTCGACGAAATGCACACAGGCCTGGCCGACGCCAAAGACCTGCTGCTGATGTCCGCCGAAGAAGAAGACCAGGCCGCCGTCGATGACGTCGCTGCCGAAGTCGAGCGTCTGCGCGAATCCCTGGAAAAACTCGAATTCCGTCGCATGTTCAGCGGTGAGATGGACGCCAACAACGCCTACCTGGACATCCAGGCCGGCTCCGGCGGCACCGAGGCTCAGGACTGGGCCAACATCCTGCTGCGCATGTACCTGCGCTGGGCCGACAAACGCGGTTTCGACGCGACCATCATGGAACTGTCGGCCGGTGAAGTCGCCGGGATCAAAGGCGCCACAATCCATATCAAGGGTGAATACGCCTTCGGCTGGTTGCGTACCGAAATCGGCGTGCACCGTCTGGTGCGCAAGAGCCCGTACGACTCCGGTAACCGTCGCCACACCTCGTTCTCGGCCGTGTTCGTGTCGCCGGAAATCGATGACAACATCGAAATCGACATCAACCCGTCGGACCTGCGCATCGATACCTACCGCTCCTCCGGTGCCGGTGGTCAGCACGTAAACACCACCGACTCGGCCGTGCGTATTACGCACGTACCGACCAACACCGTGGTCAGCTGCCAGAACGAACGCTCCCAGCACGCGAACAAAGACACTGCGATGAAAATGTTGCGGGCGCGCTTGTACGAGCAGGAAGTGCAGAAACGCAACGCCGCCTCCCAGGCCCTGGAAGACACCAAGTCGGACATCGGCTGGGGTCACCAGATTCGCTCTTACGTGCTCGATGCGTCGCGGATCAAGGATTTGCGCACTAACATCGAACGCAGTGACTGCGACAAGGTGCTCGACGGCGACATCGACGAATACCTGGTGGCCAGCCTGAAGCAAGGCCTGTAAACCGCCAGTCAAGACCTTAAGTCCCCTGCCACCCGCGGGGGCAACGAACCTGTGATGGAATTTTTAAAGACATGAGCGACCTAGAACTCGACCCGCAAGCCCTGCAACAGGAAGAAAACTCCCTGATCGCCCTGCGCAAGGAAAAGCTGGCTGCCGAGCGCGCCAAGGGCAATGCCTTCCCGAACGACTTCCGCCGCGACAACTACTGCGAAGACCTGCAGAAACAGTACGCGGACAAGACCAAGGAAGAGCTGGCAGAAGCTGCAATCCCGGTCAAGGTTGCCGGTCGTCTCATGCTCAACCGTGGCTCGTTCATGGTGATCCAGGACATGTCCGGGCGCATCCAGGTTTACGTCAACCGTAAAACCCTGTCCGAAGAAACCCTGGCCGCGGTGAAAACATGGGACCTGGGCGACATCATCGCCGCCGAAGGTACCCTGGCGCGTTCCGGCAAGGGCGACCTGTACGTCGAAATGACCAGCGTGCGCCTGCTGACCAAATCCCTGCGCCCGCTGCCGGACAAGCACCACGGCCTGACCGACACCGAATCCCGTTATCGTCAGCGTTACGTTGACCTGATCGTCAACGAAGACGTGCGCCAGACTTTCCGCGTTCGTTCGCAAGTCATCGCGCACATCCGCAGCTTCCTGATGAAGCGAGACTTCCTGGAAGTCGAAACACCGATGCTGCAAACCATTCCAGGCGGTGCAGCGGCCAAGCCGTTCGAAACACACCACAACGCCCTGGACATGGACATGTACCTGCGCATCGCGCCGGAGCTGTACCTCAAGCGTCTGGTGGTCGGTGGTTTTGAAAAAGTGTTCGAGATCAACCGCAACTTCCGTAACGAAGGCGTTTCGACTCGTCACAACCCTGAATTCACCATGTTGGAGTTCTACCAGGCTTACGCCGACTACGAAGACAACATGGACCTGACCGAAGAGCTGTTCCGCGAGCTGGCGCAGCTGGTTCTGGGCAGCACCGACGTGCCTTACGGCGACAAAGTGTTCCACTTCGGCGAACCATTCGTGCGTCTGTCGGTGTTCGACTCGATCCTCAAGTACAACCCTGAGCTGACCGCTGACGACCTGACCGACATCGACAAGGCCCGCGCCATCGCCAAGAAGGCCGGCGCCAAGGTGCTGGGCTTCGAAGGTCTGGGCAAATTGCAGGTGATGATTTTCGAAGAGCTGGTCGAGCACAAGCTGGAGCAGCCGCACTTCATCACTCAATACCCGTTCGAAGTGTCGCCGCTGGCCCGTCGTAACGACGACAACCCGAACGTCACCGACCGTTTCGAACTGTTCATCGGTGGCCGCGAAATCGCCAACGCCTACTCCGAGTTGAACGACGCGGAAGACCAGGCCGAGCGCTTCATGGCGCAGGTGGCTGACAAGGACGCCGGCGACGACGAAGCCATGCATTACGACGCCGACTTCGTTCGCGCGCTGGAGTACGGCATGCCGCCAACGGCCGGTGAAGGTATCGGCATCGACCGTCTGGTGATGCTGTTGACCAACTCCCCGTCGATCCGCGACGTGATCCTGTTCCCGCACATGCGGCCACAAGCGTAAGTGTTTCAATAAAAAAGCCGCCTAAAACAGGCGGCTTTTTATTGCCTGTCTGGTACAAACGTATCAATTGGTTACTTTTGAAGTAAGAGAGGAATACCTGTCGTGAACCGTGCAATTGCTCAAGAGGGTGCAGCGGACGTCGCCACTGCGGTCGCTGAAAGTGTTCAGTACCAGGGTCGCAAGGCCAGCCGACAGGGCAGTGAGCAGCGTCGACAGGACATTCTCGATGCGGCGATGCGCATTGTCGTGCGCGATGGCGTGCGGGCCGTGCGTCACCGCGCGGTGGCTGCCGAGGCCGGTGTGCCGCTGTCGGCCACCACTTACTATTTCAAGGACATCGATGACCTGCTCACCGATACCTTTGCCCAATACGTGGAACGCAGCGCGGCGTTCATGGCCAAGCTGTGGGCCAGCAACGAAGGCTTGCTGCGCGAGATGGTTGCTTATGGCGATGGCAGCCCCGAGTCGCGTTCCCAGCTGGCTGACGATATCGCGCGGCTGACCGCCGATTACGTGCAGCGCCAATTGCACAACCGTCGCGAACACTTGATGGCCGAGCAGGCGTTCCGTCAGGAGGCGCTGTTGAACCCGCGTCTGGCGGAGTTGGTGCGCTCGCATCAGCAAATTCTTCTGCAAGGCACCTGCCATTTTTTCGAGGTATTGGGTTCCCGCGAGCCACAACAGGATGCCAAAGTGTTGACGGCGATTATCGGACGGATGGAATATCAGGGCCTGCTCAACGACGGCGAGCCTGTCGCCGAAGCCGAAATGCTCGGCATCCTCACGCGGTATATGCACCTGGTATTGGCGTCGGTGTAACCCTCAGGGTTGTACGCTCAACCCCTGAGGGAGCGAGCCTGCTCGCGAATACGGTCTGACATTCAACATCTCTGTTGTCTGACACTCCGCCTTCGCGAGCAGGCTCGCTCCCACAGGGGGCCGGTGTTAGCCCAGGGCAAAGTGTGTTCATAGGGAGTGTTGAATGAAAGCCTGGCGTGTCGTTGTGATCGCCTTGTCGTTCCTGCTGCTTAGCGGCTGTCTGGTGACCTTCAAGGAGCCGCTGCCCTCGAGCGAGCCCGCGCCTAAAGGGTTGCTCGGCAAATGGACCAGCACCAACGCCTGGGGCGAACCGCTGAATCTGGAACTGACACGCCTGGGCGACAATCACTATCAGGCGGTCAGCTACTTCAAGGCTAAACCCAAGGAGCGTGAAGCCTATCCCTTCACGGTGACCCGCCATGGCAGTCGCTGGTACCTGTCGGCCAAGGTGCCGGCGCAGTTCGGCGGGCACTTCACGCTCTTCGGTTTCGAACTCACCGATAAGCATGAACTGGTGGTCTACAACCTCGACCTCGAGCAGATCAACCAGGCCCTGAGGCAAAAAGTCCTCAGCGGCGAAGGCTTCCAGACCGACGACGGCGACGGCGTGTTGATCAACAACGATCTGGACCAGGTTTTCGCCTACCTCGACGATCCGGCCAATTCCGATGTGTTCGTCGAGGCCGTGCGCTATCAGCGCCTGGCCAAAGCCAAATAAACCCAGCACGTAAACGGTTTTTCTACAGGAGTTTCGGGTGGACGATTACCAGCAGTCGATACGCATTTTGTCCGATCGCATTGTGCTGGCGCAGACGCCGATTCGCGTCCTGGATGCGGTGAAGTGGGACGACAGCATCCGCAAGGGTTTCCTCAAGGCCAAGGGCAAGGAAATGCCGGCGGTGGATCGCGATTACTACCTGAACCGGCCGCTGGCGTTCGACTCCAGCAAGGTGAAGCTGGAATTCCAGAACATCGAACGCGACATCACCCGTCAGCTTGGTCAGTTCAACCCGGTCGGCCAGATCATGCGCCGCATGTGCAAGGAATACCGCATGGTGGTGCGCATGCTCGAAGCGCGCGGCACCGAGGATTTCGGGCTGATTTCACAGGAGCTTTATGGTGCCGCTTCCGACGCGTTCCACGCTGGCGATCCGACACTTTCCGACCTGGGCCTGATGCTCTCGGATTACCTGAACAATATCGATGGCCGTGGCGACCTGAAGGACGAACCGAAAATCCTCACCGCCAAGGAAGCCGTCCACCTGCTGCAAACCCGCTTGAATAAGGTATTCGGCGAGGCCGAGGAAACCATTCGCGTATTCGAGTCCGACGGGATCGTTGCCGATGCGGCGGCTGGCGCCGACTACATCAAGATCCGCACCGACGCGATGTTCAACGACCGTGACGTGCGCGCCCTGGAAGTCCACGAAGGGCTGGTGCATGTGGGGACCACGCTCAATGGTCTGAACCAGCCGATCTGCACCTTCCTCTCCAAAGGTCCGCCGTCGTCGACGGTGACTCAGGAAGGCCTGGCGATCCTGATGGAAATCATCACTTTCGCCTCGTACCCGAGTCGCCTGCGCAAACTGACCAACCGCACCCGCGCCATTCACATGGTGGAAGAGGGCGCGGACTTCCTGCAGATCTTCGAGTTCTTCCGCGAGCAAGGTTTTGAAATGGCGGAAAGCTACGGCAACGCCAGTCGGGTTTTCCGTGGCTCGGTGCCGACAGGTCTGCCATTTACCAAAGACTTGTCCTACCTCAAGGGCTTTATCATGGTTTACAACTACATTCAGTTGGCCGTGCGTAAAGGCAAGCTTGAGCAGATACCGCTGCTGTTTTGCGGCAAGACCACGCTGGAAGACATGCGGACCTTGCGCCAGTTGGTGGATGAAGGGCTGGTGGTGCCACCGAAGTATTTGCCGGATCAGATCCGTGACCTGAACGCGCTGTCGGCGTGGATGTGCTTCTCCAACTTCCTCAATCACCTGAGCCTGGACCGGATCGAAGCGGATTACTCCAATATCCTGTGAACAATGAGATCCCCTGTGGGAGCGAGCTTGCTCGCGATGGCGGAATTACATTCAACATTTGTATCGCCTGACATACCGCTATCGCGAGCAAGCTCGCTCCCACAGGTACTGTGTTCCAACCCCTATTTTTGCGAGGTTTCAACGGATGAGATTCCTCGGGATTTTTTGCCTGCTGCTGACCTTGAACGGTTGCAGCTCGCTGCTGTTTTACCCCGAGCCCGGCCAGCTGTTTACCCCGGAAAAAGCCGAACTCGAATACCGCGACGTCACCCTGACCACCGCCGACGGCCTCAAGCTGCACGGCTGGTGGTTGCCGGCCAAACAAGGTGTCGAGGTCAAGGGCACGGTGCTGCATTTGCACGGTAACGGCGGCAATCTGCCCATGCATCTCGGGGGGAGTTGGTGGTTGCCAAAAGAAGGGTATCAAGTGTTGCTGCTGGACTATCGCGGCTACGGTCTGTCCGAGGGTGAACCGACGCTGCCAGCGATCTACCAGGACATCGACGCCGCGTTCAAATGGCTCGATCAGGCGCCGGAGGTCAAGGGCAAGCCGTTGATCCTCCTGGGCCAAAGCCTTGGCGGTTCGATGGCCGTGCATTATCTGGTTCAGCACCCTGAACGCCAGAAACAACTCAAGGCCTTCGTCCTCGACGGCGTGCCCGCCAGTTACCGCAGTATCGGTCAATTTGCCCTGAGCCATTCCTGGCTGACCTGGCTGGTTCAGGTGCCGCTGTCCTGGCTGGTGCCGGACGGCGACAGCGCGATCCATTCCATGACGCAGCTCAATGGCGTGCCGAAACTGATCTACCACAGCATCGACGATCCGATCGTGCCCCTTTCCAACGGCATACGTCTGTATCAAGCTGCGCCGCCGCCGCGGGTGCTGCAACTGACCCGTGGTGGTCATGTGCAGACGTTCGCCGACCCGGTCTGGCGCAAAGTCATGCTGCGTTTTCTCGACGACCCGCAGCATTTCAACGGTCTGCGCCGCCTGGGCGAAGTCCCGAATTACCCGGCGCCGAAAAATTCTGAAGATGAACCACCAGAGAGTCCGCAATGAGTGAAGAACGTAACGCCATCCCGCTGATCATCACCGGTATCTGCACCATCCTCGGCACCGTCGGGGCCTTGTGGTTCTACGGCTACCTGCACTTCGCCAAACCCGAAGATGCGCTGCTGCTCAGCGACTTCACCCTGCTCAAGACGGTGCCGGGCGAAGACTACAAGATCTCCCTGGAACCGGCCGCGCAAGTGGCGCAATGCATCGATGGCGTGCTGGTGATGTTCGACACCGAACAGAAAGGCCTGAGCGGCGTGTTGGTCAACAACAAGAAAAAAGCCGTGCGTTGCATGGGCGAGGAAACCCCGCAGAAGCTGCAACCGTAGCGCGCCCGATCTTTTGATCTTAAAAACAAAAGCCCCGCCTGATCAGATCAGGCGGGGCTTTTGTGTTTCAGCGAGTGGAGCTTAGTTCGAGCTAACCGCCGAACGCGGGATCACCGGCTGGTTGTCGTTGGAAATGGTCACTTCCACCCGACGGTTCATCGCACGGCCCGAGACGCTGCTGTTCTCGGCCACCGGGTATTCCTTGCCGTAACCCTGCGCCACGATACGCACTGGATCAACGCCCATTTTCACCAGCGCCGTGCGCACGGAACCGGCACGACGTTCGGACAGCGACTGGTTGTGGTTTGCGGTGCCCGTGCTGTCGGTGTAGCCCTCGACGATCACTTTGCGATCAGGGTTTTCCGAGAGGAACTGCGCCAGTTTGTTGATATTCACCAGACCGCTGGACTTCAGATCAGCCCTGTCAGTGGCGAACAACACATCACCGAACGTCACCAAGGTGCCGCGATCGGTCTGCTTGGCGTTCAGGCTGTCCTGCAATTGCTTGATCTGCGCGTCGCGGGCATCCAGACGAGCCTGGGCACGCTGCGCAGAAGCATTTTTCAGGTTGGCTTCAGCGTTGCGCAGGGCGATGGTCTGCTTCGCCACTTCAACACGTTGATTGGTCAGGTAAGCCAGTTGGTCGACCTTGGCCTGGTCTTCTTTGTCCTGATAAGCCTTGTCGGCCTTGTCCAGGTAATCGCTGGCTTCTTTGGTTTCCAGCGCCGCGACTTTGCTGGCTTGCGGGTTGGTTTGCAGGCCGGTGTAGTTAGTGCGGGCCTGTTCCAGATTCGCGTTCGGCGGCGTGGAGCAGGCAGCCAGTGCAACGCTTACGGCGAGCAGGGCAGGAATCATCAATTGTTTACGCATGGTGGTTTCGTCCTTTTAGTCGAGTAAGAAGTACGTCGTGCGGCGCCGCTTATTGCACAGTGCGCTGGCTTTCCTGACGCAGTTCCTGAACCCCTTTCTGAGAGTCCTTCACAGCCTGTTCAGCTTTGATCGCTTGGGCTTTGCGTTCAGCCACGCGAGCGTCCCACTCGGCCTGTTCGGCGAGGATTTTGGCTTCGGCATACTTTTTGTCGTGCATGGCGATTTCGGCTTGTTTGAGCTTGTCCTGCGCGGACTTCATTTCCACCGCCGCAAACTCGGTGCCGCCGGCACTGACGGCGCTGTTGACCGCCGATTCCGTCACGGCGAATTGCTCGCTTGGCGGGTTGCCGGCACAACCGGCCAGAACGAAGCTGCTGCCGATTGCCAGGGCAGCCAGTTTCAGGCCACGCAGGTGGGTGAATGAGGATTTGGCAGTTCGGGTTTTCATGGTCTTCAACTCCATTGGAATAACTCCTGAAAAACTTAAAAATCCATCCTGGGCAAGGAGCCGCAACCTTCAATTTCCGGGGGTGTTTTGAAACGGCCGTCCCAGGCGTGGTTAATGGCTGTGACCCAAGGCGTTTTTCGAAAGTTCAGAGAATATGGCCAATCGCCCGAAAAAACTTTGACCGAGCGGACAAGGCTCTAAATCGGGAATTACCATCACATGCAGGAGTATTCCCGGCCCTGAACGGGCCTGGGAATAGGCATTTCTGGAGGGAAAAGAAGCGCGGTAATCAGTGTTTCTGTTTATCGTCAACGGCCGACAAATCGTGCAAATGACGACGGGACAGCGCGAGAAAACGTGGAGTCGGACCGACGTCTTCGTACAGCGGATCACCTTCTTCGTCGGTGGCCACGACGGTCGAACCCTTCACATACGGGAAGCTCTTTTCGAGCTCTTCCAGGGCGGCGCCGATCAGCTCGCCGAGCAGTTCTTCGGGCTGCCGTTTGGGGTACATATCGATAATTGCCGCCAGCCGTGCGGCGGCCTCCACATCCAGATGAATCGAGTATCCGGTGTCGGTCAGGCGACCCTTGGCGTTTTCTTCCCAGTGATGGGCAAGCTCGCGGATTTTCATAGTGACCTCAATGCGCACCTGCTCGTGGCAGGCAGTGTCAGTGTCCGGCAATCGCCGGCGGCAGCCGTTGTAAGGCTTACTCTTCAGACTAGCTTTAACGCCCAAGGTTTAAAGTCCCTTCGTCGTCTAATGGTGAGCGTTGCCTGGGGGCTTTAGTGGGGGATTGGGTGTATATCCGTTTTTGCGGTAGCGGCGGCTATTGGTTTCGCTTTTACAGCGAGTCACTTGGAAAAGCCCCAAGTAACCAAGGGCTCTTGCCCCTTTCGTTCGGTGCCTCGCTCCGGTCCTGCTCCGTGGGCCCGCCGCCATCGGCCATCCATGGCCGGGGGCGGCTAACCCGGCATCCATGCCGGGTTGCCCACTACGCAGAACCTCCACTCGGCCTCTCGAGGGGCGGTGCATCAAGATCAAAAGCTGCAGGCGAGCTAACGCTCGGCCTGTTGAGTGGTGAGAAGCAAAAGCTGTACGCCGATCTGCTTTATGTGTGGGGCTTGCTCGCGAAGCTGTTGATCTTGCCGTTGCCGTTGCCGTTGCCGTTGCCGTTGCCGTTGCCGTTGCGGTTGCGGTTGCCGTTGCTTTTGATTTTGATCTGTTGCCCCTTTCCCAGAGGCCGAACGCAGGTGTTGCGCAGGGGGCACCGCGGCAAGGATGCCGCGGTAGCCGCCCCCGGCCATGGATGGCCGATGGCGGCGGGCCCCCGGAGCAATGCCGGAGTGAGGGCATGCCGAGCCTAGGCGAGGCACCGAATGGCGGGGCAGAAGCGCTTTGGTTACTTTCGCGCTTTTCGAAAGTGACTCGCTGTAAAAGCGAAACCGTAATCAGCCATCACCGCAGCAACGGATATGTACCCACCAACCCCAATCCCAATCCCAGAACTTTCTCGTGCGAACAGCATTCCCATCGTCGCCCGCTTGTAAGAACCGCTTTAGAGCGGCACTCTCTAACGACAAAGCACACCCGGATTTTCGCTGGAGAACTGCTGATGACCGATATTGATGCACGCTTGCGCGAGGATGTTCACCTGTTGGGTGAGCTGTTGGGCAACACCATTCGTGAACAGTACGGGGACGGTTTTCTCGACAAGATCGAGCAGATCCGCAAGGGCGCCAAGGCCGACCGTCGCGGTTCAATGGACGCTGAACTGAGCGCCAGCCTCAACCAATTGAGCGAAGAAGAGTTGCTGCCGGTGGCGCGGGCGTTCAACCAGTTTCTCAACCTGGCCAATATCGCCGAGCAATATCAGCTGATTCACCGTCGCGAAGAGTCACAGCCTGCGCCGTTCGAAGCGCGGGTACTGCCGGAATTGCTTGCTCGCCTGCTTGCCGAAGGCCATGGCGCTGAATCCCTGGCCCGGCAACTGGGACGGCTGGAGATTGAGTTGGTCCTCACCGCGCACCCGACCGAAGTGGCGCGCCGCACGCTGATCCAGAAGTACGACGCAATTGCCGCTCAATTGGCCGCCCAGGACCATCGCGACCTGACCACTGCCGAACGCGAGCAGATCCACACGAAGTTGCAGCGCCTGATCGCCGAAGCCTGGCACACCGAAGAAATCCGTCGCACCCGCCCAACCCCCGTGGATGAAGCCAAATGGGGCTTCGCTGTGATCGAACACTCGCTGTGGCAGGCGATCCCCAACTATTTGCGCAAGGCTGATAAAGCCCTGCATGACGCCACTGGCCTGCACCTCCCACTGGAGGCCGCACCGATTCGCTTTGCCTCGTGGATGGGCGGTGACCGGGATGGCAACCCCAACGTGACCGCTGCCGTAACCCGTGAAGTCTTGCTGCTGGCGCGGTGGATGGCCGCGGACTTGTACCTGCGCGATGTCGATCACCTGGCAGCCGAGTTGTCGATGCAGCAGGCCAGCGACGACTTGAAGGCCAAGGCCGGGGACAGCGCCGAACCTTACCGCGCAGTGCTTAAACAGCTGCGTGAACGCCTGCGCGCGACGCGTAACTGGGCTCACGCCTCCTTGACGAAGACCACGCCGGCACCCACCGATGTGTTGCAAAACAACCGCGAGCTGCTCGATCCGCTGGAGCTGTGTTACCACTCGCTGCATGAGTGCGGCATGGGCGTGATCGCTGATGGTCCGCTGCTTGATTGCCTGCGCCGGGCGGTGACGTTCGGGCTGTTCCTGGTGCGGCTCGATGTGCGTCAGGACTCGACGCGACATACCGCGGCCATGAACGAGATCACCGATTACTTGGGCTTGGGGCGCTACGAGGACTGGAGCGAGGAAGAGCGCATTGCTTTCCTGATGCGCGAACTGAACAACCGCCGGCCGTTGCTGCCGGCGTACTTCAAGCCATCGGCCGACACCGCTGAAGTGTTGGCGACCTGCCGGGAAATCGCTGCCGCACCGGGCGCATCGCTCGGTTCGTATGTGATCTCCATGGCCGGCGCTGCTTCCGACGTGCTGGCCGTGCAACTGCTGCTCAAAGAGTCTGGCGTGTTGCGGCCGATGCGTGTGGTGCCGCTGTTCGAGACCCTTGCCGACCTCGACAACGCCGGCCCGGTGATTGAAAAACTGTTGCTGCTGCCCGGTTATCGCTCGCGCCTGCAAGGGCCGCAGGAAGTGATGATTGGCTACTCCGACTCGGCCAAGGACGCCGGCACGACGGCAGCGGCCTGGGCGCAGTATCGGGCGCAGGAGCGCTTGGTCGACATCTGTCGCGAGCAACAAGTGGAACTGCTGTTGTTCCACGGTCGCGGTGGCACCGTGGGACGTGGCGGCGGCCCGGCACACGCGGCGATTCTGTCGCAGCCGCCGGGTTCGGTGGCGGGGCGTTTCCGTACCACCGAGCAGGGGGAAATGATTCGTTTCAAATTCGGCCTGCCAGATATCGCCGAGCAGAACCTCAATCTGTACTTGGCAGCAGTACTGGAAGCGACCTTGCTGCCGCCGCCTCCACCAGAGTCAGCCTGGCGCAATCTGATGGACGAATTGGCCGCCGACGGTGTCAGCGCTTATCGCGCCGTGGTGCGGGAAAACCCGCAGTTCGTTGAGTATTTCCGCCAGTCCACCCCGGAGCAGGAACTGGGACGCCTGCCGCTGGGCAGTCGCCCGGCCAAGCGCCGCGCCGGCGGGATTGAAAGCCTGCGGGCGATCCCGTGGATCTTCGGCTGGACCCAGACGCGTCTGATGTTGCCGGCGTGGCTCGGCTGGGAAGCGGCGCTGAGCAAGGCGCTGGAGCGCGGCGAAGGTGAGCTGCTGGGGCAGATGCGTGAGCAGTGGCCGTTCTTCCGCACGCGCATCGATATGCTGGAAATGGTGTTGGCCAAGGCCGATGCCGATATCGCCCGGTCCTACGATGAGCGCTTGGTCGAGCCGGATCTGCTCCCTTTGGGTGCGCATTTACGCGACCTATTGTCGCAGGCCTGCTCGGTGGTCCTTGGGTTGACTGGTCAGTCGCAGCTACTGGCACATAGCCCAGCCACGCTTGAATTCATCCGCTTGCGCAACACTTACCTCGACCCTCTTCATCTATTGCAGGCCGAGTTGTTGGCGCGGTCGCGACAACAGGAAGTGGCGCAGGGCAGCCCGGTAGAACAGGCGCTGCTGGTGTCTGTGGCGGGGATTGCCGCCGGTTTGCGTAATACCGGCTAAGGTTTTCGTCGTGGGGCAAGGCACTCGGCGCGCGCGTCGAGTTGCCTGTGGGCGAGGGCTTGGAAAGTGCTGCCAGGCGACAGTTAGTGATGGGGTTGCGACTAGGGTTACCCCGACGAAAGGCCACATCAGGCGTGGGTTTCTCCGACTTTCGGCGGCTTGTGTGCTCCGGGCCTGCTGTGTATCTTGATCAGCCTTTGACCGTTTGGGCGGTTACGACCCTTATTTTGAGATTGGCCCCACGAGGCGAATCTGACGTTATCTATATAAAAAATTGAGGAGCACATCGATGCGCGTCATTCTGCTGGGAGCTCCCGGGGCCGGTAAAGGTACTCAGGCTAAGTTCATCACCGAAAAATTCGGCATTCCGCAAATCTCCACCGGCGACATGCTGCGTGCCGCGGTCAAGGCTGGCACCGAGCTGGGCCTGATCGCCAAGAGCGTCATGGACAGCGGTGGTCTGGTTTCCGATGACCTGATCATCAATCTGGTCAAGGAACGCATCAGCCAGGCCGATTGCGCCAACGGTTTCCTGTTCGACGGTTTCCCGCGCACCATTCCTCAGGCTGAAGCCCTGGTGAAAGCCGGCGTGGAGCTGGATCACGTGGTCGAAATCGCCGTCGACGACGAAGAAATCGTTCAGCGTATCGCTGGTCGTCGCGTTCACGAGGCCAGCGGCCGCGTGTACCACACCGTCTACAACCCGCCGAAAATCGCCGGCAAGGACGACATCACCGGTGAAGAGCTGGTGCAGCGCAAGGACGACACTGAAGAAACCGTTCGTCATCGCCTGTCGGTCTACCATTCCCAGACCAAGCCTCTGGTCGAGTTCTACCAGACGCTGTCTGCTGCTACTGATGGCAAGCCGAAGTACAGCCACATTGCGGGCGTCGGCTCGGTTGAAGTGATCACCGGCAAGGTGCTTGAAGCACTGAGCTGAAAAGTCTGAATCGCTTCATCTTCTACGGCCCGCTTGCGGGCCGTAGTTGTTTATACTGGCGCACTTTTTCTGACCTCTCTTACGGAAACATCGATGAGCACCTTGCTGGCCCTGGACACCGCGACTGAAGCTTGCTCCGTTGCCTTGCTGCATGACGGCAAAGTCACGAGCCATTACGAGGTGATCCCGCGCCTGCATGCGCAGAAGCTGCTGCCGATGATTCAGCAGTTGCTGGCGGATGCCGGGACCACCCTGCAAGCGGTCGATGCAATCGCTTTCGGACGTGGTCCGGGTGCGTTTACCGGCGTGCGGATCGCCATCGGCGTGGTGCAGGGGCTGGCGTTTGCGCTGGATCGTCCGGTGTTGCCAGTATCGAATCTGGCCGTGCTGGCGCAGCGGGCCTATCGCGAAAACGGCGTGAGCCAGGTGGCTGCCGCTATCGATGCGCGGATGGATGAGGTGTATTGGGGTTGCTACCGCGAAACGGCGGGGGAGATGCGGCTGGTCGGCAATGAAGCAGTGCTGCCGCCGGAAGTGGCCGCGTTGCCGGCTGACGCCAGCGGTGAGTGGTTTGGCGCCGGCACTGGCTGGGGTTATGCCGAGCGTATCGCCGTCAGCCTGACCGGGCAGGATGCGGGCATGTTGCCTCACGCTGAGGACCTGCTGACCCTGGCGCGTTTTGCCTGGGCGCGTGGCGAGGCGATCGTGGCTGATGAGGCTCAGCCAGTGTACTTGCGCGATAAAGTCGCCACCCCAAAAGCACGTTGATTCTCTAGAGTTGGTCCCTTCGCGAGCAGGCTCGCTCCCACAGGGTTAGCGAAAGCCCTGTGGGAGCGAGCCTGCTCGCGAAGGCGGACTGCGCAACGCAGCCAATCGTCGTTTTATGCCCCCGCTTTTAAACCTTTTCCATTTTCTGTGTTCTAGTTATCACTCGGCGGTTTGCGCAGTGGGTTTTGCGCCACTAAACTGCCATCATTGATCCCGGACATGTACTCATGCGTATAGACGGCGTTCCCTCTCAGTCCTACCCCATCAAGCGCAAGCCTCGCAAAGGCCCTGTGGCGGATGACGACTACGTCGATATCGACGGCGAGCTGGAAATTCCATCCGAAGAGCAAATGGCCGCCCGCGCCGCCAAAGCCTCTGCGCAACGCTTGAGTAATCTCCCCGCCCGTCAACAAGACATGATTTATCACCGTGCCATGAGCAACAGTGTCGCGAAGGCCCTGGCCAGCTACCTGAGCACCGCCGGTTTTGTTGATTGGGATTCGGATGTGCTGGGCCTCGACTTGTACATCTGATGCAGCTGCCTTACTACCTGGGCTGTCCGTCCTGGAGTGAAAACGCCTGGCGTGACTACCTGTATCCGCAAGACGCAAAACCCGCCGAATTTCTGAATCTCTATTCCCAAGTGTTCAACGCCGTGGAAGGCAACACGACCTTCTACGCGAGCCCGGCTGCGACCACCGTGCAGCGTTGGGCCGAGACCATGCCCGAACACTTTCGCTTCACTGCCAAGTTCCCCGGTGACATCAGTCACAGCGGTGATCTGCGCGAACAATTGACCGCTGTCGAAACCTTCCTGCAATTGCTCAGTCCCCTCGGTGAGCGGGTTTCACCGCTGTGGCTGCAACTCTCCAAAAGCTTTACACCTCAACGACTGTCAGAGCTTGCCGGTTTTATCGACGCCGTGGACCGGCCTCTGGCGGTTGAAGTGCGGCATGACGAGTTCTTCGCCAAGGGCGATGCCGAGCGAATGCTCAATCGCCTGCTACTGGATCGCGGTGTCGAGCGTATTTGCCTCGATCCCCGCGCGCTGTTCAGCTGCACATCGACCGATCCTTCTGTACTTCACGCCCAATCGAAAAAGCCCAGGGTGCCGCCGCGTCCGGCCGCCTTCACGCAATGTCCGCAGGTACGCTTCATCGGCCATCCACAGCTTGAGGCCAACGACCCGTTCCTGCTGCCATGGATCGAGAAAATTGCCGTGTGGATCGAAGAGGGCCGCACGCCCTATATCTTCCTGCACACCGCCGACAACCTGCTGGCCGCCAAACTGGCGCAACGTTTTCACGCAAAACTGATGCTGCGTTTGCCTGGCTTGCCGCCGCTGCCTGAGCTATACAGAGAGCCCGCTGCCGAGCAACTTGGCCTGCTCTGAAGCGGATTCCTTGCCCTTTTCAGGAGCCTGCCAATGGATGCGCAAACCCTTCGAGCCCAAGCGTTCAAAGCACTGCACGAACGCGTGGGGGCTTTTGTCATTCCCAACCCATGGGACGCCGGCTCGGCGAAAATGCTCGCCAGCCTTGGTTTCGAAGCGCTGGCGACCACCAGTGCCGGATACGCCTTTTCCAACGCCCGCCCCGATGGCGCGCTGACGCTGGACGACACCCTGGCAAACGTTCGGGCGATTGTTGCGGCAACTGATCTGCCCGTCGCCGTCGACCTGGAAAACGGCTTCGCTGACGATCCAGCCGAATGCGCACAGAGTATTTTGCGTGCGGCAGAGGCCGGCGCGGTTGGTGGCTCGATCGAAGATGCCACGGGCCGTCAAGAAGCGCCGATCTACTGCTTCGAACATGCCGTGGCGCGCATCGAGGCTGCCGTGGCAGCCGCTCGCAGCTTGCCGTTTCCCTTTATGTTGACCGCGCGAGCGGAGAACTTTCTGCACGGCAATCCTGATCTCGCCGATACCATTCGCCGCTTGCAGGCGTTTGCCGAGGCAGGTGCCGACGTACTTTATGCGCCGGGTCTGCGCAGTGCTGAAGACGTGTTGGCGGTGGTCCGTGCTGTGGCGCCGAAACCGGTGAATGTGTTGATGTCTGGCGGACTGAAATTGACGGTCGAGCAGTTGAGCGAAATGGGCGTCAAGCGCATCAGCGTCGGTTCGGCTCTGGCGCTGGCGGCGTATGGGGAGTTTTTCCGCGCTGCCGAAGAGATCAAGACATCGGGCACGTTCGGGTTCACGTCGCGGTCCATGCCGTATGCCCAGGCCAATCAATTGTTCAAGGGCTGACGATGCGGTTTCGGTGGTGGCTGCTGTTGATGCTGTTAATTCTTGGCGCGGCAGCCGTGAGCGTCTGGCGTGGCTGGATCTCGCTGCCACCCCATTGGAATCCCTGGGCGCCGCTGGACGTGAAGGCCGCGCCCAATTTTCTGACCCGCTACAAACTGATGCGCCTGCGCGATGATCCGCAGTTGTGCGATCAAGCCCTGAGCAGCTCTGGATTGCGCGTAACCCATCAGGCCGACAGCCCCGACGCCACGTGCCCGTTGATCAACACCTTGCGTGTGCAAGGCGGCGAGGTGGCGCTGAGCAGCAGTTTCCTCGCCAGTTGCCGCCTGGCGGTGTCGTTCGCCCTGTTCGAACACCACGCCCTGCAACCCGCGGCGCAAGCGGTCTATGGTCAAGCAGTAACGCGTGTCGACCATCTCGGCAGCTTTGCCTGTCGCAACGTCTACGGCCGCGAAAATGGCAGGCGCAGCCAGCATGCCAGTGCCGATGCGCTGGATATCGCCGGTTTTCGCTTGGCCGATGGCCGATCCATCAGCGTGCTCAAGGATTGGCCGAAGGATAATCAGGACGCACGGTTTTTACGTCAGGTCCGCGATGGCGCCTGCGACATGTTCAGTGTGGTCTTGAGTCCGGATTACAACGCCGCCCATCGCAATCACTTTCATGTGGATGTCGGGCCGTGGTGGGTGTGTCGCTGAGGGCTTGTTATTGAAAGTCAGGCGGCGATGCGCAGGTTTTGCAGGACGATCGGGCGAGCCCAGCCGTTATCGAAATCGAGTTGTTTCTGTTGCTCCACCCGCTCTTCGGGCGAGAACGGCGGGAACGGTTTGTCCAGCAGGTGCAATTCGAACTCGGCGATTGGCAGGTGCAGCGGACGCGGCTGCGGTGCCGGGCCGGCTTCGGGTACAGGCTGGCCGGCGGTGAGTACGATCGGACGGACCCAGCCACTTTCGAAGTTCTGCTGCTGCTGTTGAGCGACGATTTCTTCCGGCGGGAACGGCGGGAAGGGTTTGTCGGCCAAGTCCATTTCGAACTCGGCAATCGGCAGGAACAGCGGCTCTGGCGGTTTGACCTGGGTTTCTTTCACATCGCATTCGCGTTGGGAAACGATGTGTGCGTAGAGCTCGCTGCCGACGGTCGGCTCGACCGGGCTCTCGAGATCAACCGGTGGGAAAGTCCCGCAGGCAGGCACCACATCGCTCGACTGTTCGGCCAGGGCCTGGGCAAAAAAATCCTGCCACAGGTGACTGACGCCGCTCAGTGCTTGGGAGTTTCGTAGACCAAAATCGCCATGACGCGATAGGTAGCCTATGGATGTGGTTTGAATGTCTGACATTTCTCTCGGTCGACGCTCAGCTCTGGCAAAATGCTCGATAGTTTTGTTATCGGCCGTTTTTGCCGATCATTAATTTTTTGAGCGTGTTTTCTCATGATTGAGCAACCTGCGGCCTGCCGCATCCATGTCGAGGCCCTGGCCGCGACTTTTCAGCCACAGGCCGAACAATGGGCCGAGCGCCTGGGTTTGCCGATGCAGGTGGATGACGGTGAGTTCGCTTTGCAGGTCGGCGACCAGGGTTTGCAGCTGCAGCAACTGGGCCCGGACGCGCCGGGACCGGTGCGGGTGGACTTTGTCGAGGGCGGTGCGGCCCATCGCCGCTTGTACGGAGGCGGTAGCGGTCAGATGATCGCCAAGGCTGTCGGGGTTGCCCAAGGCGTGCGTCCGCGCGTGCTGGATGCCACGGCGGGGCTGGGCAAAGATGCGTTCGTGCTGGCGAGCCTGGGCTGCGAGATGAGCCTGATCGAGCGTCAGCCGCTGATTGGCGCGTTGCTTGAAGATGGCCTGGCACGCGGCGCGGAAGACTTTGACGTGGCACCGATCGTGGCGCGGATGCGCTTGCTCAAGGGCAACTCGATCGAGGTGATGCGCAATTGGGAAGGCGAGCCGCCGCAGGTGATCTACCTAGACCCGATGTTTCCCCATCGTGAGAAAACGGCTCTGGTAAAGAAGGAAATGCGCCTGTTCAGGCCGCTGGTAGGCGATGACCCGGATGCGCCTGCACTGCTCGAAGCGGCGTTGGCGTTGGCCAGCCACCGGGTGGTGGTCAAGCGGCCGCGCAAGGCGCCGTGCATTGAAGGGCCGAAGCCGAGCCATGCGCTGGACGGTAAATCCAGTCGGTATGACATTTATCCGAAGAAGGCGCTGAAGCCTTAAGACCGCGTCGCCCCCCTTCGTGAGCAGGCTCGCTCCCACAGGGGATCTACGGTGTTGCATAGATCCAGTGTGGGAGCGAGCCTGCTCGCGAAGGGGCCGATCAGACAACCGAAACCTATCAGGCTGTCTCTGGCCGATACGCCCGCATAAACAACTCCACCACTTCCTGCACATGGCTCTCGGCCGCATCCCCGGTCAGCGGCTCGCCGCAGCCATAAAGCAGCCTGAAATTCCCCGCACCCTTGAGCAGACAGAAGAAATGCTCGGCCGCATTGCGCGGTTTGTCGATGCTCAACGCGCCGCTGTGATCAACCTTGGCCAGCAACCGCTCCATGCCCTGCAGCATGCGCTCAGGCCCGGCCTCGAAGAAGATCAGCGAGAGTTTCGGGTCCTGGCTGCCCAGCGTCATCATCAGCCGATGCAGGTTGACCGATTCGTCGCTGTTGATCAGCTGATGAAAGCCGCGCGCGATGTTTAACAGCACCGTTTCTACGGCAGTGCCGTCCGGCAATTCGAAAAACAGCGTCGGCAATTGCTCTTCGCACTTTGCCATCACGGCAGCGGAGAACAGCGTCTCCTTGTCGTTGAAATGGCTGTAGACCGTCAGCTTTGACACACCGGCCTCGGCCGCGACGGCGTCCATGCTGGTATTCGCATAACCCTTGCTCAGAAACAGAATTTTCGCCGCATCGAGGATCGCCTGGCGCTTGGCCAGATCCTTGGGACGGCCCGGACCGTTGGGTGCTGAAAGATTGTTCGACATTCTTCGCTTTTAATACTGGACTGGTGAGTTTGCTATTAATAACATACCGCTCAGTATAATTATTCCAAGCACCATTAGCGAAAGGTCCTTCACCATGTTCCGCTATGCCTTGCCCCTCGCGTTGCCAGTCAGTCTGGCGTTTTTATTGTCTGCGTGTGGCCACGAAGAGGCGCCTCAAGTCACCGTTCGCCCGGCCATGGTCGTGCAGCCAGAGCCATCGGCCCAGGCGATGGAAAGTTTCCCCGGTGAAGTCCGTGCACGGTTTGAGCCGGACCTGGCGTTTCGCATTGGTGGTAAAGTCAGTCGACGACTGGTCGAGGAAGGGCAGCGGGTCAAGGCCGACCAACCTCTGGCGGAGCTCGACCCTCAGGACGTACGCCTGCAACTGGAAGCCACCCGTGCCCAGGTCGCCGCTGCCGAGGCCAATCTGAGCCTGGTGCGCGCCGAACGTGATCGTTACAAGACCCTGATGGACCGTCAGATGGTCAGCCGTTCGCAGTACGACAATTCCGAAAACCTTTACCGATCCGGTGAAGCACGCCTCAAGCAAATCAAAGCCGAATTCAACGTTTCGACCAATCAGGCCAGTTACGCTGTGCTGCGTGCGCCTCAGGATGGGGTTGTGGCTAAGCGCGCAGTTGAAGTCGGGCAAGTGGTGGCGGCCGGGCAAACCGTATTTACCCTCGCCACCGATGGCGAACGCGAAGTGTTGATCAGCTTGCCGGAGCAGAGCTTTGGCCGCTTCAAGGTCGGTCAGCCAGTGTCAGTCGAACTCTGGACCCAACCCGACCAACGTTTCGCCGGGCGCATCCGTGAGCTGTCGCCCGCTGCCGATCCAAAATCGCGCACCTTTGCCGCCCGGATAGCCTTCACCGCCGGCAAGGTTCCCGCTGAACTCGGCCAGAGTGCCCGGGTGTTCGTTCAAACCTCCGATGTGGTGCCGCTGTCGGTGCCGCTTTCCGCGCTGACCGCGGAAAATGGCGCGACCTACGTCTGGGTTGTCACTGCCAACAACACCTTGAAGAAAACCCCGGTCCGGGTCGGTGCCTTCGGCGAGAAAACCGTACCGGTGCTCGAAGGCCTGAATGCCAGCGACTGGGTGGTGGCCGCTGGCGTCCATGTGCTGCTTGAAGGACAGCAAGTGCGCCCGGTGGATCGCTCCAACCGCGTGGTCAATCTGGCGGACAAGGAGTAATCCCGATGGGTTTCAATCTTTCCGAATGGGCGCTGCGTAATCGCCAGATCGTACTGTTCCTGATGCTCTTGCTGGCAGTTGTTGGCGCACTGTCCTACACCAAACTCGGCCAAAGTGAAGACCCGCCGTTCACCTTCAAGGCCATGGTGATTCGTACCAACTGGCCTGGGGCCACGGCGCAGGAAGTGTCGCGTCAGGTCACCGAGCGCATTGAAAAGAAGCTGATGGAAACCGGCGAGTACGAACGCATCGTTTCGTTCTCCCGTCCGGGCGAATCCCAAGTGACGTTCGTCGCCCGCGATTCCATGCACTCGGTGGACATCCCGGACCTCTGGTATCAGGTTCGCAAGAAGATCGGCGACATTCGTCAGACCTTGCCACCGGGCATCCAGGGGCCATTCTTCAATGATGAGTTCGGCACAACGTTTGGCAATATCTATGCGCTGACGGGCGAAGGTTTTGATTACGCGGTGCTCAAGGACTACGCCGACCGCGTGCAGATTCAGCTGCAACGGGTCAAGGATGTGGGCAAGGTCGATCTGCTCGGGTTACAGGACGAGAAGATCTGGATCGAACTTTCCAACGTCAAACTCGCCACCCTCGGCCTACCGTTGTCGGCGGTGCAGCAGGCCCTTGAAGAGCAGAACGCGGTGTCCACCGCCGGGTTCTTCGAGACCTCCAGCGAGCGATTGCAACTACGCGTCTCGGGGAATTTTCAGACGGTCGAGGAGATCAAGAGCTTCCCGATCCGCGTCGGTGATCGTACGTTCCGCATCGCCGATGTGGCGGATGTGCGTCGGGGTTTCAACGATCCGCCGGCGCCGAGCATGCGCTTCATGGCGGAAAACGCCATCGGTCTGGCCGTGGCCATGAAGGACGGTGGCGACATTCTGGTGCTGGGCAAGGCGTTGGAAGTCGAGTTCGACCGGATCCAGAAAAACCTTCCTGCCGGTATGCAGTTGCGCAAGGTCTCCGACCAGCCCGCCGCGGTGAAAAGCAGTGTCGGTGAATTTGTTCAGGTGCTGGTGGAAGCGCTGGCAATCGTCCTGCTGGTGAGTTTCTTCTCCCTCGGTGTGCGCACCGGCATGGTGGTCGCGCTGGCGATTCCTTTGGTATTGGCGATGACGTTCGCCTGCATGTATTACCTGGGAATCGGCCTGCACAAGATCTCCCTCGGGGCGTTGGTACTGGCGCTGGGATTGTTGGTGGACGACGCGATCATCGCCGTGGAAATGATGGCGATCAAAATGGAGCAGGGCTTCGACCGGATTAAGGCGGCCAGTTACGCCTGGACCAGCACCGCATTCCCGATGCTCACCGGTACGCTGATTACCGCTGCCGGCTTCCTGCCGATTGCCACTGCGCAGTCGGGCACGGGTGAATACACCCGTTCGATCTTCCAGGTGGTGACCATCGCGTTGCTGGCCTCGTGGGTGGCCGCGGTTGTGTTTGTGCCTTATCTGGGGGAAAAACTCTTGCCGGATCTGGCGAAGATTCATGTAGCCAAACATGGCACCGGCGACGGCCAGCCCGACCCTTACGGCACGCCGTTCTATCAGCGCGTCAGACGCCTGGTGGAATGGTGCGTACGGCGGCGCAAGACGGTCATTGTCCTGACGGCCGTGTTGTTTATCGGTTCTGTCATCCTGTTTCGCTTTGTGCCGCAACAGTTCTTCCCAGCATCGGGTCGTCTGGAATTGATGGTCGATCTGAAACTGGCCGAAGGCGCCTCGTTGAGCAACACCCGCGATGAGGTCAAACGCCTCGAAGCACTGCTCAAGGATCACGCCGGTATCGACAACTATGTCGCTTATGTGGGCACCGGTTCGCCACGTTTTTATCTGCCGCTGGATCAACAACTTCCTGCAGCAAGCTTCGCGCAGTTTGTAGTCCTGGCCAAAACCATCGAGGAGCGCGAAGTCCTGCGCACCTGGCTGATCGAAGCCCTCAAGGAACAATTCCCGGCCCTGCGAGCGCGGGTGACACGTCTGGAGAACGGGCCGCCGGTTGGCTATCCGATGCAGTTTCGGGTCACCGGTGAGCACATTGAGGAAGTTCGCGCGCTGGCCCGTAAAGTGGCCGCCAAGGTTCGCGAGAACCCGCATGTGGTCAACGTCCATCTGGATTGGGAAGAGCCGAGCAAAGTCGTTTATCTGAACGTCGATCAGGACCGCGCACGGGCGCTTGGCGTGAGCACTGCGAACCTGTCGACGTTCCTGCGAAGCTCTCTGACTGGTTCCAGCGTCAGCCAGTACCGTGAAGACAACGAGTTGATCGAGATTCTGTTGCGCGGCACGTTGCATGAACGCACCGAACTGTCGCTTCTGCCAAGCCTGGCGGTGCCGACCGACAATGGCCGCAGCGTAGCGTTGTCGCAAATTGCGACCCTGGAATACGGCTTCGAAGAAGGCGTCATCTGGCACCGCAACCGCTTGCCGAACGTGACGGTCCGCGCCGACATCTACGGCAAGGAACAACCGGCGACGCTGGTGAAGCAGATCATGCCGACCCTCGATCCGATTCGCGCCGAACTGCCCGACGGCTACTTGCTGGAAGTCGGTGGCACGGTGGAAGACTCGGCTCGCGGGCAGAATTCGGTGAAGGCCGGTGTGCCGCTTTTCATCGTGGTGGTGCTGACGTTACTGATGCTGCAACTGCGCAGTTTCTCACGCACGATAATGGTGTTTCTGACGGCGCCTTTGGGTTTGATCGGTGTGACCTTGTTCCTGATGGTATTCCGTCAGCCGTTCGGTTTCGTCGCCATGCTCGGGACGATCGCGCTGTCCGGGATGATCATGCGTAACTCGGTGATTCTGGTGGACCAGATCGAGCAGGACATTGCTTCCGGGCTCAAGCCTTGGCAGGCGATTATTGAAGCCACGGTGCGGCGTTTCCGGCCGATTGTATTGACTGCACTCGCGGCGGTGCTGGCGATGATTCCGCTGTCGCGTAGCGTGTTCTTCGGGCCAATGGCGGTGGCGATCATGGGCGGGTTGATTGTGGCGACGGCGCTGACGTTGCTGTTTCTGCCAGCGCTGTATGCGGCGTGGTTCAGGATCAAGAAAGACCCGGTCTAACGTCCTACGTGTATTTCAGATCCCTCTGATATTGAGTCAGAGAGATCTGAGTGCTGTACTCAAGACTCAGTTTTATGAGTTTTTGAGACAGCAATAATGAAAAAGCCACCCATTTTGATGGGGAGGACCGACCCGGTATTCGACCTGTTGGGGAAGTCACCCCACAAGGAACGCCTTTCGGACTACCTTGCCCTGCTCAAGCCGCTGGACGATCAGGGGCGTTATCTGCCTTTCGATGAGTTGCGCTACCGCTGGGCGCCGGGGCTGGATTCTAATCTGTGCTGGGCGCTGGTGAAGAAAGCCCGGACTGCGCAGTACTCAAGTTTGTTGCCGCTGGGCGAGCCGCTTCAATGGGGCAATTTTGTGCTCACGCCGTTGGCGCAGAAAGCTATTTCCGCCGTCGATCGACAAGCCACAACGGCCGAGCTGGAGTACATGACCAGTCAGATTGGCGAGCATGCGCACTTCAGCTATCTGCTCAACGATTTGATCGAAGACGAAGCCATCAGCAGCAGCCAGCTCGAAGGCGCGGCGACCACCACGCGGGTGGCCAAGGACATGCTCAAACGCAATCGCCTGCCGCGCACGCCGGATGAGCGAATGGTGATCGGCAATTACAAGATGATGAATTTCGCCTGGGAAAAGCGTTATGACGCCCTGAGTGTCGAACTGATTTCAGCCATGCACCGGGTGGGTGTCGAGGGCATTGATGACACGCAATATTCGCCGGGGGAGTTCAGGGCCAACGATGATGTAGTGGTGCAGGACGGCGAGGGCAACACCGTGCATACACCGCCGCCCGCAGCAGGGCTGATGTCACGATTGCGGGTGTTGTCGACGTGGATCAACCAGCCCCATAACGATCCCGATCAAGTGGATTACCTTCATCCACTGACCAAAGGCATCGCACTGCATTTTGCACTGGGCTATGAGCATCCTTTCCGCGACGGCAACGGCCGGGTGGCGCGGGCGCTGTTTTATTGGTTCATGTTCAAGAATGACTTCTCTGCCTTTCGTTACATTGCGATCAGCATTTTGCTGCGCAGTGCGCCGGTGAAATACGGGCGCTCGTATCTGAACTCCGAGGCTGATGACCTCGATCTGACTTATTTCATCGATTTCCAGTGTTCGGTCATCCTGCGGGCTGTCAGCGGTTTCACCGAGGCATATCGGAAAAGTCTGGTGTATGCCGAGTTTTTGAGAAGCGAAAGATCGGTCGCGAGTGGGTAATGCCGATCAGTTAAGGAACGACACAATCCGTAGCAGCTGGCGAAGCCTGCGTTCGGCTGCGCAGCAGTCGTAAAACCTGAGTTTGCGGTCTTCCTGAAACACCGCATCGTCTGATTTCACGACTGCTGCGCAGCCGAACGCAGGCTTCGCCAGCTGCTACGGATCGCGTTTTGGCTTAACTGATTGGCATTAGGCGCGAGTGGGTCTTCTTTCTGAGGGCTCAAAACACAACCCCGTTCTGATCGTTCCCACGCGGAGCTGGGAACGATCAGCGGGAGAGAGTATTAGAGGGTACCAAACACCTTCTTCGCCAAACTCGTCGCTGCTGCTGCAGGATTCTGGCGAATGGCTTCTTCCTGTTTACCAATCATCTCGAACAGACCGTTCAACGCCTGCTCGGTCACGTAGCTTTCGATGTTGGCGCTCTTCGCATCCACCACACCCATCGTCGCGGCTTGCCCGGCGAACGAGTTGTACTGCTTGGCCAGGCCCACCTGGTCGGTGGCTTGCTTGACGATTGGCAGGAACTTGACGCGGATCTGTTCGCGGCTGGTTTTGCTCAGGTACTGAGTGGCCGAGTCCTTGCCGCCGCTGAGAATGCCCTTGGCATCTTCCACGCTCATCTTCTTCACTGCGTCCACCAGGATTGGCTGGGCCTGGGTCACGGCGGTTTCAGCCGCTTTGTTCATGCTGGTTTCCAGCTGGTCGACCTGTTCGCCCATGCCGAACTGCTTCATCTTGCTGGCGACTTTGCCCAGTTTGCCCGGCAGTTCGATTTTCACGTCCGGGTTGTTGCTGAAACCGCCCGGCGTGCCGAGTTGTTTCACGGCCAGCTGCGCGCCTTGGGTCAGGGCATCCTTGAGGCCGCCGGTGGCGTCTTTTTGCGACAGGTCGCTGAGTGACAGCGCCAGGGCGCTGGCGGAGATCATCAAGCCTGCGCACAGGCCGGCGAAGCGAAGGGTAGGGCGGAACATGGCAGCTTCCTTTGTTCAAAAATTGAGAGTTAGCGAGCGGCGTCGACGCGGATTTTCAGAGGCTGCGGGTCGCTGCCATCCAGCTGCACGGCGTGATGTTCGGTGGTGATGAACATCAGTTCGCCATTCACTTCGATCCGTGCGCTGACCGAATAACGATGACCCGGTTTGACCTGCGTTGGATCGTAACTCAGATGAAACGGCAGCGGCACCTGGCCTTTGACCGGGCCTTTCTGTTCGTCGAGGATCACGGCGGGCGCGTCGGCCAGGGACACGTCCTGCAAGCTGACGCTTAAGATGGCGCTGGGCGGCAGGGCAATGCGTTGCAAGTAGAAGACTTCGCCATCTAGGCTGGTTTTGGCGGCAGGTTGCATCGACTGACAGGCACCCATCAGGGTGGTCATGGCCAATAAAGAGAGTTTTTTCATCGGAGATCTCCGTATCGAAGGCGCCAGAAGAGGCCTGGCGCCCGTAGGAATTTAGTCGGATAGAGTCGGAGCCGCGACCTGATCCGCCGCATCTTCACTGCGATGCAACGCCACCTGGCGGATCGACAAGCGAATCTCCGCCGGCAACACCCGCTTGGCCGCGCCTTCGGCCAGTTCGCCGAGCAATTCGTGATAGCTCAGCTTGCCGGCCTCGTCGCGCTTGAGCACGTCCAGATCCAGCATCGTCTGGATGAAGTGGCGGAACAGGCTCTTGTCGAAGAACTCCGGGGCGTTGAGGCCATGGAGGATCGACAGGCGCTGGGCCATGACCGTGCACAGGTCTTCCAGCTCTTCGGCGCTGATGCTGTTCTGACCGCTGTTGAGCAGCAGCGAGACCGTCATGTAAAAGCGCTGTAAGGTCTGGGCGATGCTTCTCGACAGCAGGGTCAGCAGCACGAAATGCCGCGAGCTCGGCGCCGGCCGCAGGTAGACGTCATTCTCAAAACGCAGCAGACCTTGCTCGACGAAGGCTTCGAGCCATTGATCGATCACCGCATCCAGTTCGTCCAGCGACCAGCGAATGAACAATTCCGATTGCAGGTACGGATAGAGCGCGCGGGTGTAGCGCAGGATCTGTTCGCGGCTCATGCGCGAGGCGCTCTGGAAGAAACTCGCCAGCAGCGCCGGCAAGGCGAAGATGTGCAAAACGTTGTTGCGGTAGTAGGTCATCAGGACGGCATTCTGCTCGTCCAGATACAGAATCTTGCCCAGGGCATCGCTCTGCTCGGACAGGAGATCCATGTCCTTCACATGCTCTATCAGCGTGCGGCCGTCACCTTCCGGCAGCGTGGTGTGCGGCGAATACGGGACCTTGCGCAACAGCGCCAGATACAGATCAAGCACCCGCGCCATGGCGCGATCATCCAGCGCGAGACGGCTGGTGGACAGCAGCGCCAGGGCCACGAGATTGACCGGGTTGATCGCCGCCGCTTCGTTCAGATGCTGCGCGACTTTCTCGCCGAGGCGGTTGGTGGTTTCGTTGAGCCAGGCCGGTTTGAATTGCGGGCCGAGTTCCTGTTTACGCCAGTCAGGCTGTTCGCTGTCGAGGAATTCCGCCAGTTTGATCGGTTCGCCAAAGTTCACCGCCACTTGGCCGAAGCGCTGCTTGAGGGCGCCGATGACTTTGAAGATGTCGAAGATCGATTCTTTCTTCTTGCTCGCGCCACGCAGTTCCCCGAGGTAGGTCCGGCCTTCCAGCACGCGCTCGTAGCCGATGTAGACCGGGATGAAGACGATCGGCATCCGCGACGAGCGCAGGAAGCTGCGCAAGGTAATCGCCAGCATGCCGGTTTTCGGTTGCAGCATGCGCCCGGTGCGCGAACGGCCACCCTCGACGAAGTACTCCACCGGGAAGCCTTTGGTGAACAGGGTGTGCAGGTATTCGTTGAACACCGAGGTGTAGAGCGGGTTGCCTTTGAAGGTGCGGCGCATGAAGAACGCACCGCCGCGCCGCAGCAGACTGCCGATCACTGGCATGTTGAGGTTGATCCCGGCAGCGATGTGCGGCGGGGTCAGGCCGTTGCGGAACAGCAAGTAGGACAGCAGCAGATAGTCGATGTGGCTGCGATGGCACGGCACGTAGATCACTTCGTGACCCTGAGCGACCTTCTGCACGCCTTCGATGTGGTTGACCTTGATCCCGTCGTAAATCTTGTTCCAGAACCAGCTCAGCACCACTTCCAGAAAGCGGATCGCGGTGTAGGTGTAGTCGGAGGCGATCTCGTTGCCATAGCGCAGGGCCTGGGCCTTGGCTTTCTCTGGGGAGATGTTCTCTCGCTCGGCTTCGTCAAGGATCGCTTGCTTGACCAGCGGCTGATTCAGCAGGCCTTTGACCAGATTGCGACGGTGGGAAATGTCCGGACCGATCACCGCCGCTTTCAGGTTGCGGAAGTGCACCCGCAGAATTCGTTGGGCCATGCGCACGGTGCGTTCGTGGCCTTTGTTGTGATCGATCAGTTCACGCAGATGAATCGGCGCCGAGAACTGCACCCGGGTTTTGCGCCCCAGCACAATGATGCTCAGCAACCGGCGCAGGCGCCCGGTGACCGCCCAGCTGTCGGCGAAGAGCAATTTCCATGGGCTCGACTCGCTGTCTGGCGACTGACCCCAGAACACGCTGACCGGAATGATCTGCGCGTCTTCGGCGGCGTTCTGGCTCAACGCGCTGACCAGACGAGTCAAGGTCGGCGGTGCACCACGCTTATCCTGACGGCCGAGCCAATCGGGCTCTGGCGTCAGGTAAAAGAACGCCGCGGGTTCCTCCAGCGTACCTGCCGAGACCGGCAACACCGGGCGGGGCAAACCTGCCTTGCTGCACTCGGTATCGACCACGGCCAGGTCGGTCAGCGAAGGGTTTTGCAGGACGTAGAACACCGGCCGGCTGCGGTCGAGGTTGAGGGTGAACGACGACTGATTGATCGTCTCCGAGCGAACCCAGAGGTAGAGCAGTCGGCGCAAGGTGCCAAACACAAGACGGCGGAACGGGGAACGGGTCATACGGCATCTGCATGAGTGAATAAAACCGAGCGTTTGCTCGGGCGGTCGTAGGGGGCTTTCTCAACCAGTTTCGGCGCGGCGCGGAAACTGGTTGAGAAAGCCCCCTAGTGTGCCGTATTCGCCGAAAATCGGCAAAAAAGCGCCTAAGTAAAGTTGAGTTGAGAGTTTTCGCGCCTGTCATATACTCGGCGGCTCAACAATAAAAAGAAGGGGTACTGTTACATGGCAACGCGCGAAACCGGCAATGTGAAGTGGTTCAACGACGCCAAGGGTTACGGCTTCATTCAGCGCGAGGACGGGGTGGACGTGTTCGTGCATTACCGCGCGATTCGCGGCGAAGGGCACCGCTCGCTGGCTGAAGGTCAGCAGGTTGAATACGGCGTGGTGACCGGCGAGAAGGGCTTGCAGGCTGAGGATGTTGTAGGCCTGTAATCCATATATTACGGATCACCCAAAACCACTGTGGGAGCGAGCTTGCTCGCGATGAGGCCCTTTCAGTCAACATCAATGTTGAATGTCAGTTCGCTATCGCGAGCAAGCTCCCCCACAGGTTTTGTGTACAGCTTTTAGACAGTCTTCCAGGTGATTTCTTCTTCACCATCAGCGCTAATGCGCATCCAGCGATCCGCTGTCTCCTTACCTTCCTCCTCAACCCACGTAGCGTAATTTTCTCACCCTTACGTTGATGCTGGATGTTCAACCACCTGTCATATCTGACAGTAGACTGCTTTTTTTCACCAGCCTAACCTCGGCGAACATCATCTCTGAGCTCGCATTGGCGGGCGCAGGAACAGTCGGGAGTGATCGACATGTGGAGAATCATTGGCTTTTTGCTGGTGTTGACTGTGGCCGGGTGCAATTCACAAGCCATCCCATCCGACCATGAACTGCCAACTTCCGGCCAGGCAAAGTCTTCGGTCATGGCAATACCGGTGCAGGGCGGTAGCGAGGTAGCCACTACCCAGCAAGCCACAGTGTTCAAGGTGGTCGAAGCACCTGCCGGTGAGTTGAATGCCGACACCCTGGGCGCCAATGCCACCGTGCAGGTGCGTTACCCGACCCTGGCGACCCGCGATACCGTCGGTGTGCGACTGACAGGCGTGGCGTTGCGTGATGCGCCGATTCAGACCGTATCTACGGTCGGCGTACTCACGTTCAGCTTGTCCAAGGCGTGGATTACCGAGAACCTCAATCGCACGGTGACCTTGACTTACACCTATAAGGTGGGCGGAGCCGGCAATCTGATCACCTCGTCACCCTTGAGCATCCGTGTGATAGGCGTTCAGGGCCAAACGGTGTTCAAGGTCGTCGAAGCACCAGCCGGCGAGTTGAACGCCAACACCTTGGGCGATAACGCAACAGTGCAGGTGCGTTACCCGACGCTGGCGGCCCGCGATACCGTCGGTGTGCGACTGACAGGCGTGGCGTTGCGTGATGCACCGATTCAGACCGTCTCTACGGTCGGCGTACTGACGTTCAACTTGTCCAAGGCGTGGATTACCGAGAACCTCAATCGCACGGTAACCTTGACCTATACCTACAAGGTAGGGGGTGCAGGCAGCTTAATTACCTCCTCACCCTTAAGCATCCGCGTAGTGGGTGCAGCTCAGGGCCAAGCGGTGTTCAAGGTCGTGGAAGCGCCGGCCGGTCAGTTGAATGCCGACACCCTGGGCGCTAACGCCACCGTGCAGGTGAATTACCCGACACTGGCGACCCGCGATACCGTCGGCGTGCGCCTGGCCGGCGTGACACTGCGGGATGCGCCAATCCAGACGGTATCCACGGTCGGCGTCTTAAGCTTCAGCTTGCCTAAAGCATGGATCACCGAGAACCTCAACCGCAGTGTCAACCTCACCTACACCTACAAGGTGAGCGGCGCGGGCAGTCTGATTACGTCGTCGCCGTTGGAAATCAGGATCGTTGGTTCAACAGCTCCGACCGATGGACAGCGTGTGGCGAATGAGCTTAATGCGCAGTATTCCAACACCAGCAATACCTGTCCGGGTAATAAAGCTGCATATGAATGCAATGGCGTGCTGATCCGCACAGTGGATGATTCGACGGCGTTTCGTGCCTGGAATCCAAGCCCCGGGGCGGTCACGCTGGGTGGGGTCTCGTTCAGCTACATGAAAATCGGCATTGGTATGAATCAGCTGCAGGGCAGTCGTACCCAAGGCTTTGTACTTGAGCCGGGTCAATACTTTACGGCCAACGGAGGCTATCCCCTTCAGGTGTTGTGTTCATATCCTTATGATGGAGGCACTTTGAATCGCAGTGCTGCCGGCTGCGGTGCGGCGTCCAACTTTCCAAGCAACAGTGGCCCGTGTGCTGCGCAGGGGATCAATACACTGACGGCCTGGCGTGCACACTTTCAGCAGTATCCGGCAAACAGTACTAACCGCTATCACCATCAATGCAGTTTCGGTCCGGATCAGGCGTCATTCGCACTCAGCCTGACCTCGCGAGAAAATCCTGCGGCAGAGCTTGCCGCTTGGCGACAGAATGAGGTGATGATCAAAACCTGGCCCCAGAACACCTCGAACCTTCCGATCAAGGCTTTCATCTACTTCAATACCGCGAGCCGAGCGGTGGGCGTCGAAGGGGCGAAGAACATCCAGAGGGACTTCCTCAAAATGACAGGCAGGCGAATTCCTGTGATTCGGGTCACGCCGAATATCACGACGGGCAATGTCTTCAGCTACTTTGGCGCAGACCAAGGAATTTAAAAGGGATTGGTACCCGATGCCATGTTCGTTCATCAACGAGCATGGCGTTTGAGGTGTTCAGGCAGTTTTCCAGGTGATTTCTTCTTCACCATCCGCGCTGATGCGCATCCAGCGATCCGCGGTCTCTTCACCTTCTTCCTCGACCCAGCTACCCGGTGCGCAACGCACTTCGACGTTCAGCGCGGCAAACGCTGCGCGGGCGCAGGCGATGTCGTCTTCCCACGGGGTCTGGTCGCTGTCCAGGAACAGGCTGTTCCATTTGCCCACGGCTTTCGGCAGCCAGGTGACCGACACGTTGCCGGCCTTGCACTTGTAGGTCTGGCCTTTCTGGACCCAGTCGGTGCATGGGCCCAAAGCAGTGCCGAGCCAGGCCGCGACGGCCTTGTAGTCGACGTCGGCGTCTTTCAGGTAAATCTCGATATCGGGTTGGCGCATGGATGTCCTCACTGCGGGTCTGAAAAATCCATTCGCGGATTTAGCCGGTCTACGGCAAATGCCGAAGACCAAAAAATTAAAAATTATTGAAGTACGAAGTAATCGTAGCGCATTGAAACAGTGACCTCGAACGGCTCGACCTGTTCGATGACCGCCGCCCGGCGTTCAGCACTGGCGCGCCAGCCGTGGGGCGTCATGGCCAACAGGTTCGCCCGGTCCTGACCACTTGCAAGCAGCAGTTTGAACTCCAGGGTTTCGCTGTGCTGCAGCGCCATGCCTTCCGGCACCAAAGCCAGATGCTTGTCGTCGGTGTATTCACGCACTTCGTCGTAAAGCCGCTCACGCAATTCCATCAGATGGCCGCTGGTCGGCCCGACTTTCATCAAGCCACCACCGGGGCTGAGCAGGCGTTTGGCTTCGTCCCAGTCCAGCGGGCTGAAGACGCTGGCGAGAAACTGACAGCTGCCGGAGGCCAACGGCACCCGCGCCATGCTGGCGATCAACCAGGTCAGCTGCGGGTTACGTTTGCAGGCGCGTTTGACGGCTTCCCGGGAGATATCCAGCGCGTAACCGTCGGCGCTCGGCAAAGCCTCGGCGATTTGCGCGGTGTAGTAACCCTCGCCACAACCGATGTCCAGCCAGCGCTGCGGTGCGTACTGAGCTGCCAGTTCGGCCAGACGCTTGGCCACCGGCGCGTAATGGCCTGCGTTCAAAAAATCGCGTCGGGCTTCGACCATCGCCAGGTTATCCCCAGGGTCGCGGCTGTTCTTGTGCTGCACCGGCAACAGGTTCAGGTAACCCTGACGCGCACGGTCGAAACGATGCCCGGCGGGGCAGGCCACGCCGTTGTCCACCGCGTTCAGCGGTTCGCTGCAGATCGGGCAGGCCAGCATCAGGCGAGCAACTTGATCAGGGTCTGGTAGTAGATTTCGGTCAGCACATCGAGGTCGGCAGCCAGTACACGCTCGTTGACCTGGTGAATCGTCGCGTTGACCGGGCCCAGTTCAACCACCTGCGTACCCATGGTCGCAATGAAGCGCCCGTCGGAGGTGCCGCCGCTGGTGGAGGCTTTGGTTTCGCGACCGGTAATGTCCTTGATGCTCGACGCGACAGCATCCAGCAACGCGCCCGGTTCGGTGAGGAACGGCAGGCCGGACAGCGCCCAGTCGATGTGCCAGTCCAGGCCATGTTTGTCGAGAATATCGGCGACGCGCTTTTGCAGGCCTTCCACGGTGGATTCGGTAGAGAAGCGGAAGTTGAACACCGCCACCAGGTCACCCGGAATCACGTTGGTCGCGCCAGTGCCGGAGTTCACATTGGAAATCTGGAAGCTGGTCGGCGGGAAGAAATCGTTGCCGTGGTCCCAGTGCTCGGCGGCCAGTTCGGCCAGTGCCGGGGCGGCGAGATGGATCGGGTTCTTCGCCAGGTGCGGATAGGCCACGTGACCTTGCACGCCGCGCACGGTCATCTTGGCACCGAGGGAACCGCGACGGCCGTTCTTGACTACGTCACCCACCAGGGTGGTGCTCGACGGTTCGCCGACGATGCACCAGTCCAGACGCTCCTTACGGGCGGCAAGGCGTTCGATCACCGCTTTGGTGCCGTGGTGCGCCGGGCCTTCTTCGTCGCTGGTGATCAGGAAAGCGACCTTGCCCTTGTGATCCGGGTAGTCGGTGACAAAACGCTCGGCCGCCACAGTCATGGAGGCGAGGCTGCCTTTCATGTCCGCCGCGCCACGGCCGCAGAGCATGCCGTGTTCGTCGATAACTGCGTTGAACGGGTCGATCTGCCAGGCAGTCACCGGGCCGGTCGGCACCACGTCGGTGTGGCCGGCGAAGCACAGCACCGGACCGTCGTGTTTGCCGTGGGTCGCCCAGAAGTTATCCACATCTTCGATGCGCATTGGCTCAAGCGCAAAACCGGCATCGCCCAAGCGCTGCATCATCTGCTTCTGGCAATCGGCGTCGACCGGCGTCACGGACGGACGGCGGATCAGGTCGATGGCGAGTTGAAGGGTCGGCGAAAGGTCGGCGTGGGCCGTCATGGGGAACTCCGAAAGCTGGGGGGCAAGGCGCGCAAAATGGCGGTTATCTTAAAGCAAAACGGCGGCCATTGGCCGCCGTTTAGTGCATCTGGAACGATTTAGACCGCCGGTGCCGGTTCGGCCTCGACCGAAGGTTTCGGCAGCGAAGACAAGAACGCCATGATCAGCGCCGCCAGGTACGGCAGCGATTGTACGAGCAACATCGTCACCCAGAAGCGCATGTCGTTGCTTGGCAGGCCGTTCACCAGGAAAATCCCCAGTGCCGCGCTCCACAACAGCAGCATGATGAACATTTCTTCGCGAGCTTCCGAAATCGCCACCCAGAAGCCGTGGTTATCGGCGTTTTTCGGGGTGCGGAAAAACGGAATGCTGCTGGTGAAGAAGCCGTACAGCACCGCTTTGGCGATGGTGTGCGACAACGCCAGACCGGCCAGTGCCGCGCAGAATGCGTCTTTGAGGTTGACCCCGACCGCACGGCGGTACAGGAAGATGATCTTGCCAACCTTGAACACGAACAGCGCCAATGGCGGGATCGCGAAAATCAACAACGGTGGATCGACCCGCTGCGGCACGATGATCATCGCTGCCGACCACAACAGGGCGCCCACGGTGAAGAAGATGTTCATGCCATCCGCCACCCACGGCAACCAGCCCGCGAGGAAGTGGTAACGCTGGCCACGGGTCAGCTCGGTGTCCTTGCCGCGCAACAGACTGGCGGTGTGACGCTTGATGATCTGAATCGCTCCATAAGCCCAGCGGAAACGCTGCTTCTTGAAGTCGATAAAGGTATCGGGCATCAGGCCTTTGCCGTAGCTGGTGTGGTAATACGCCGCTGACAAGCCTTTTTCGAAAACACGCAGACCCAACTCGGCGTCTTCACAGATGCACCAGTCAGCCCAGCCCAGTTCCTCGAGCACCGAGCGCCGGGTCATGGTCATGGTGCCGTGCTGGATAATCGCGTCACGGTCGTTACGGGTGACCATGCCGATGTGGAAGAAACCTTTGTATTCCGCGTAGCAGAGCTTCTTGAAGGTGCTTTCGTTCTGGTCGCGGTAATCCTGCGGCGACTGCACCACGGCGATTTTTGGATCGGCGAAGTGCGGCACCATGTGCTTGAGCCAGTTCGGGTCGACGCAGTAGTCCGAGTCGATCACCGCAATCACTTCGGCATCCTTGGCGGTGTGCGGAATCAGGTAATTCAACGCGCCGCCCTTGAAACCGGCCAACGGTGCAACGTGGAAGAACTTGAAGCGCGGGCCGAGGGTTTCGCAATAATCGCGCACCGGTTCCCAGACCGCCGGGTCCTTGGTGTTGTTGTCGATGATCAGGACTTCGAAGTCCGGATAGTCGAGGTTGGCCAGGGCGTTGAGGGTCTGTTTGACCATCTCCGGCGGCTCGTTGTAGCAAGGTACGTGAATCGAGACTTTCGGTCGGTAGTCCGAATCACCCACCACCGGCAGGAATTCACGCCGGCGTTTGTGGGTCCAGACCGCTTCGGCCAGTTCATGGGCCTCGGTCAGCAGCACGATAAACACCCCGAGTGCGCCGAGGGCAAGCAAGAAGCCCACCGTCAGGCTGAACCAAGTGCTGTATTGCTGGCTGTAGTCGTAACCGATCCACACCAGCACCGAACCACAGAGGAACGCGATGAAGGTCAGGAAGGTGCGGCCACGTTGACGTAATGCCGAGCCGTCGATCATCAGCAGGGTCAGGGACAGCAGAGCCAACACCACCGAACCGATGGCCAGCACGCGCCATTGCGGGATCGCGACGACCGGGCCTTCAAAGTTGAATTTCTGCTGGCGCGCGGCGTTGAAAACACCCCAGTAAGCGCCCACGGAACCTTCGTCACTGGCCTTCCACGGTTGGTCAAAGGCTTCGATCACGAAGTAATTGAAGCCCTGGCGATTGAGCTTGTTGACCAAGGTCCGCAGATAAATCGCCTGGTCTGCCGGCGACGCGTCGGCGCCACCGCGCATACGGCCGTTGCTCGGCCAGCCGACTTCCGACAGCAGCAGCGGTTTTTTCGGGAACATCTTTTTCAGATCACGGGCGCGGTCGAGTACGAACTGCCCGGACTGCTCCATCGGAACATGTTCCCAGTACGGCAGGACGTGGGCGGCGATCAAGTCGACGTGCTTGGCCAGGCTCGGGTTTTCTTCCCAGACGTGCCATTGCTCGGAGGTCGTCACCGGTACTTTCACTGCCGCGCGGACGCGATCAAGGATCACGCTCAGTTCGGCGGCGGTAATTTCCTTACGGAAGATCGCCTCGTTACCGACCACAACGCGAACCACGCTGCGGGAGGTATTGGCCAGGTCAATGGCGCGCAGGATTTCACGCTCGTTGCGCGCAAGATCCGGGCTGATCCAGATACCCAACGTCACGCGCAAACCGAATTCTTCGGCGAGCTTGGGGATATCACCCAGGCTGCCATCGACCGAGTAAGTACGGATGTTGTCCGTCAGCTTGCTCATGATCTCCAGATCGCGACGCATTTCATCGTCGGTCGGGTATTGCTCTTTTTGCGGGTACTGCCCTTGCTGGAATGGCGAGTACGAAAAGCCGGAGATCTGTTCAGGCCAGTTGGGGGCGGTGACCGGGCGATTGATCAGCGCCCAGAAGCCGGTAAACAAGGCTGCGATGGCGAGCACCACGACCAGGTTGAGTCCAAATTTACGCGATGACATAGCTATTTCAGGTTCCGGAGGCTGTGGAACGAAGGAACGGTCTGCGGCTGGCTGCTAAAGGGGCAGAGGGCGCGCATCCTACACCGGGCGTTCACTGACCGTACAGCGGACAGGGAAATGCCGGACGTTGGGCAATCCAACTCGGTTTAAGTTCTTTCGTTGGACCTTGTAGGTTAAATCTTGGTTCTGTGTAGGCTGATTAAAGAGGTAAAGACGCCCGTTCATAGCCCAAAGATGCTCTTGGCCGCCGACGGCCCTATAATGCGCGCCGGTTTTTGGGGTAATGGTCATGAGTACAGAAGATCCGCGGTTTGCAGGCATCGCCCGTTTGTATGGCATCGACGGCCTGGAGCGATTGCGCGCGGCCCACGTGGCGATCGTCGGCGTTGGTGGCGTCGGTTCCTGGGCGGCGGAAGCCGTCGCCCGTTGTGGCGTGGGCGAGATTTCGCTGTTCGACCTGGACGACGTCTGCGTCAGCAACGCCAACCGTCAGTTACACGCGCTGGACAGCACCGTCGGCAAACCCAAGGTTGACGTGATGGCCGAGCGCCTGCGCGGGATCAACCCGGACTGCACCGTGCACGCGGTGGCGGATTTCGTCACCCGCGAGACCATGGCCGAATACATCACGCCGAACATCGACTGCGTCATTGATTGCATCGACAGCGTGAATGCCAAGGCGGCGCTGATTGCCTGGTGCAAGCGCCGCAAGATTCAGATCATCACCACCGGCGGTGCGGGCGGGCAGATTGATCCGACGCTGATTCAGGTTTGCGATTTGAATCGGACCTTCAATGATCCGTTGGCCTCGAAAGTGCGCTCGACCTTGCGCCGGGATTACAACTTCTCACGTACCGTGACCCGCCATTACAGCGTGCCGTGCGTATTTTCCACCGAACAACTGCGCTACCCGAAACCGGATGGCAGCATTTGCTTGCAGAAGAGTTTTGTCGGGGATGGCGTGAAGCTCGACTGCGCCGGAGGGTTTGGTGCGGTGATGATGGTGACGGCGACGTTTGGCATGGTCGCGGCGACCAAGGCTGTGGATAAGATTGTGGCGGGTGTAAGACGCCCCGCGGATCGGGTTAAACCTGCTTGAACCGTGATCGTTCCCACGCAGACCAGAGCGTGGGAACGATCAGTCAGGCGGCGATTTCTCGCATTCGCTGTAGCACTGCATTAAGGCCATTACTACGCGACGGAGATAACTGTCTGCTCAGTCCAAGCTGATTAAACCAATCCGGCAAATTCACCTGCTGCAACTCAACCGCTGATAACCCGTTAACCCGCGCCAGCAGCAACGCCACCAGCCCGCGAATCAACCGCGCATCGCTGCTCGCGGCGAACTGCCAGTGACCATCCTTTAAGTTACCCACCAGCCATACCTGACTTTCACAGCCATGCACGCGGTTGGCATCGACCTTTTCCACATCGCTCAACGCCGGCAGACGGTCGCCCCATTGCATCAACAGACGCGCCCGTTGTTCCCAACCGGCAGCATTCTGAAAAACCTCCAGCGCCGCAACCGCATCGGCAGGCAAGTTCATCGCAACAGCTCCAGCGCCTGATCCAGCGCTTCAAAGAACCGCTCCAGGTCTTCGGAATCGTTGTACAGCGCCAACGACACCCGAATCGCCCCGGCCAGCTCAAAACGCTTGAGCAACGGCATGGCGCAGTGATGACCGGCGCGCACCGCGATCCCCTGTTCCGTCAGCAAATGCGCCAAATCAGAGTTATGCACACCCTCGACGACAAAACTGGCCAATGCCAATTGCGGTTTGCCCAACAACCGAATGCCGTCGCGCGCTTCAAGGCCTTTAAGCAAATAGTCATGCAGCGCTGCTTCGTGGGCGCAAACCGCGTCCTGATCAAGCCCGGCCAGATAATCCAGTGTCGCCCCCAGCCCAATCACACCGGCAATTGGCGGCGTACCCGCCTCGAAACCCAGCGGCGCCGGGCGAAAGCGAGCGCTGTGGTAATCCGCGTCCAGCACCATTTCACCGCCGAATTGCCAATGGCGCAGTTGTTCAAGCGCTTCGTTGCGCCCGAACAGCACGCCCAGACCATCGGGGCCGTAGAGCTTGTGACTGGAAAACACATAGAAGTCGCAGCCCAGCGCCTGCACGTCGTGCCGACCGTGGACCACGCCTTGAGCGCCATCGACCACGGTCAGCGCGTTATGCGCCTTGGCCATCGTCAGGAGGGCGGGCAACGGCTGCCAGGCGCCGAGCACGTTGGACAGCTGACTGACCGCCAGCAAACGGGTTCGCGGACCGATCAGCTGCGCGGCGGCATCAAGGTCAATCAAACCGTCAGCGTCCAGTGGCAGGATCACCAGTTTCAGGTCGCGGCGGTGGGCCAGTTGCTGCCACGGCAGCAGGTTGGCGTGATGCTCCAGGGCGCTGATGACAACTTCATCGCCCGGATTGAAAAGATGCTCCAGGCCATAAGCCAGGAGGTTCAGCGCAGACGTTGCGCCGTGGGTAAAGATGATCTGCCCACAATCGCCGGCATTGAGCCAGTGGGCGACTTTGCTGCGGCTGGCCTCGAACGCCTGGGTGGCGTGGGCGCCGGGCAGGTGTTGCGCCCGATGCACGTTGGCCGCGCCGTTGGCGTAGTAATGCGCCAAGGCATCCAGCAGGGCTTGAGGTTTTTGCGTGGTGGCGGCGTTGTCCAGATAGGTCTGGTCTTGCCGTTGCAATGCGGCGATGGCCGGAAAATCGGCGCGCCAGGGAGAGGGAATCATCATGTTGTTCGGCCCTGGTGGGGTTGCGCCGAACCTGTGGGAGCGAGCCTGCTCGCGAAGCTTTTGGCGACTTCACGGACGCCTTCGCGAGCAGGCTCACTCCCACAGGTGATCATGCGACGCTTAGTTGTGAGCGTGCAGCGCTTCGTTCAGTTCGATCGCCGATTTGTGGGTTTTGCATTCCACGGCACCGGTCTCCGAATTACGACGGAACAGCAAGTCAGGTTGACCGGCCAGTTCACGCGCCTTCACGACTTTGACCAGTTTGTTGTTTTCGTCCAGCAGCGCCACTTTGGTACCAGCGGTCACGTACAGGCCCGACTCAACGGTGTTGCGATC
This sequence comes from Pseudomonas svalbardensis, assembly GCF_030053115.1. Taxonomy (NCBI): domain Bacteria; kingdom Pseudomonadati; phylum Pseudomonadota; class Gammaproteobacteria; order Pseudomonadales; family Pseudomonadaceae; genus Pseudomonas; species Pseudomonas svalbardensis. The sequence continues at coordinate 1,348,586 of NZ_CP125619.1, forward strand.
GCCCAACGGGATGCCGATACCGGCGTTCGCGCCGATCAGGCAGCCTTCGCCGACCTTGATCACGATGTTGCCGCCGCCCGACAGGGTGCCCATGGTCGAGCAACCGCCGCCCAGGTCCGAACCCTTGCCGACGAATACGCCAGCGGAAACGCGGCCTTCGATCATGCCCGGGCCTTCGGTGCCAGCGTTGAAGTTGACGAAACCTTCGTGCATCACGGTGGTGCCTTCGCCGACGTAAGCGCCCAGACGAATACGTGCCGCGTCAGCGATACGCACGCCGGCCGGAACCACGTAGTCGGTCATTTTCGGGAACTTGTCCACCGAGAACACTTCCAGCAGCTCACCGCGCAGACGGGCTTCCAGTTGATGCTCGGCCAGTTCGGCCAGGTCGATTGCGCCCTGGCTGGTCCATGCCACGTTCGGCAGCAGCGGGAACACACCCGCCAGGTTCAGGCCGTGTGGCTTGACCAGACGATGGGACAGCAGGTGCAGCTTGAGGTAAGCCTCAGGCGTAGACGTCAGCTGAGCGTCCTCGGCCAGAATGGTCGCGACCAGCGGCTTGTGGCTCTCGGCCAGACGGGTCAGCAAGGCAGCCTGGGCAGCGTCGACGCTTTTCAGTGCTTCGGCCAGTTGCGACGCTTGAGAGGTGCTGAACGCGATGGCCTGATTGCCTTCGGTGTAGCCCAGAACAGGCGCGATGGCAGCGACCAGTTCGGCCGACGGGTTGAGCAGTGGCTGCGCGTAAAACACTTCCAGCCATGCGCCTTGACGGTTTTGAGTACCGACACCAAAGGCCAGGCTGAACAGGGTAGTGGACATGTTGATACCTCTAACAAAATGGAACGGGCTGCCTTACTTGAGCGCTGCCGCGTAGATATCTGGCTTGAAGCCAATCAGGGTTCGGTCACCGAGATCAAGCACCGGGCGCTTGATCATCGAGGGTTGTGCGAGCATCAGTTCGATGGCTTTCGGCTGGTCGAGATCGGCTTTGCGTTCGTCGTCGAGCTTGCGAAAGGTCGTACCTGCACGGTTCAACACCACTTGCCAGCCGTGCTCATCGCACCATTGGGTCAGGTGTTCACGGTCGATTCCGGCCGCTTTGTAATCATGGAAGTTATAGCTGACAGCGTGTTCATCGAGCCAGGTGCGCGCCTTTTTCATGGTGTCGCAGGCTTTGATGCCGAAAAGGTGCAACGTTTTGCTTGAAACGGTCAAGGAATTGCCCCCTTTGCAGGTGCTGGAAATTAAAGGTGACGGATTATGCCATGACCGGACGGTTTCGCGTCGGTCGTGCTCGGGTTTGTCTTTTTATCCGGGCAATCGCTGGTTGCGTGCGACATTGGTGTGTCGGTCAGCCAACAGTCTAAGCGACTAGTATGGCGCTTCGATGATGTCGAGTGCCCTCAAGGCGCGGATCATGTCCGAGTATCAGCATCAGCTGGGAGTGTTTAATGATTCGGTGCAAGTCGGGACGCTGACGTTTCAGATGGATTTGCTTGAGTGATGCATGTGACTGGAGGCGCTACGGGCGCAGCACCTGGAACTCTATAGCCTCAGTCGTCATCACCCAGAGGGTGATGACGTATGGCGGGAAGTGTTGGTTGAACTGGCGTTGAGTCAGGTCAATTCAAGGCAGGTCAGTGAGCGTTTTACCTCCCTCTGCAGCCAAGACGCAAATTACCGAGGGTATGCGTTTTGGGCTGCCTCGATATCTTTTGCACTCAGCGTCCAGTTTTCGTCCTGTTTCCAGTCACCGATGGTGTATTCGTTGGTGACTTCATAATGCATCACTGAATGGCGATCGTAGCTGCCGTAGGTATGACCTGGTACACGTGATAGCGGCAGAACATTGGAGTCAACTACCTCGCGGTTCCAGCCAAATTTCTGTTGATACAGTGCATAAGTTTTTGGCCTGTCCCATGGAATGTCGGCATCGGGATGTTGATGTTCATGCGCAAATCCCAGTGCATGGCCGAACTCATGCAGCACTACGTATCCAAATCTGGCGTTCGTCGGGTCGATATGTAAAGTCATTGTTGAACGATCAGCGGGTGCTGTTAAAGCATCCGTCCCGAGTGCTGATGTGCCTCCACCATCGCCGCTGTAATTGATGTAGATGCGAATATCACCTTCTTCTCCCGAGACGAAATCGAACTTCAGGTTGATGTGCGGTAACCATTTGCTTGCAGCTTTTTTTACCAGTTCGATAGTTTCCTGGTCTCCGTCATATATGGCTATTTTCAATGTGCGGCCCGGCTTCCAGTATTTTGTATGACTGGCAACGCTCCTCTTGGGGCGTGTGGAGCTGTTGGGTACGACGTTGTCTGGTCGCTCATTGATGGCTGCTTCATAGGAGGCGATTGGGTTAATACTATTTGTGACAGTGCAAGGTTTGTTATTCATGCTTATAACGTCCATGTTTTATCGGTTGCGGTAAATGGCAGTTGTCCTGCCGGCTTATTTGTGTGTATTCGATTAGAATATTTTTATAATTGATTGAGCGATTGGTTTTAGTTGGAGTGGGATGGGGCGAGTATTAATGTTTAGTGCGCAGCTTGGAAGGGTTTTGTTGTTGGGGTTGTTGCTTTATGTTGGCGCCGGGTTAGCCCGCACTACATTGCATAGTGCGGGCTTAATTATCGTTTACTTGTGGCGAGTGATAAATGCGCGAATCCGCTCTGCCGCTTCCACGCACTCTGCCAGCGGTGCAACCAATGCCATGCGCACCCGTCCGGCACCCGGATTGAGCCCATCGACTTCACGGGACAGATAAGACCCCGGCACCACGGTCACATGTTCTTCGACAAACAGATCACGGCAGAACGCGGCATCATCGCCTTCAACGTTCGGCCACAGGTAGAAACCGCCGTCCGGACGCTGCACATCCATCACCGGGCTGAGGATTTCCAGCACCGCATCGTACTTCTCGCGGTACAGCGCACGGTTGGCGCGCACGTGCACTTCGTCATTCCATGCGGCAACACTGGCCAATTGGGTCTGCACCGGCATCGCGCAGCCGTGGTAGGTGCGATACAGCAGGAAGCCTTTGAGAATCTCGGCATCACCTGCCACAAAACCCGAGCGCAGGCCCGGCAGGTTGGAGCGCTTGGACAGGCTGTGGAACACCACGCAACGCTTGAAGTCCTTGCGGCCCAGTTCCACGCAGGCGCTGAGCAAGCCGGGCGGAGGGGTTTGTTCGTCGAAGTACAGTTCGCTGTAGCACTCGTCGGCGGCAATCACGAAGTCGTATTCGTCGGCCAGGGCGATCAGTTTTTTCAGCGTGCCGACCGGGATCAGCGCGCCGGTCGGGTTGCCCGGCGAGCACAGGAACAGAATCTGGCAGCGTTTCCAGATGTCTGGGGAAACGGCGTCGAAATCCGGGTTGAAGCCGTTTTCGTCCAGGCATGGCAGGTAATGCGGCTTGGCCCCGGCAAGGAACGCTGCACCTTCGTAGATCTGATAGAACGGGTTCGGGCTGACCACCAGGGCGTCGTCGCCACGGTTGACTACGGTCTGGGTGAAGGCAAACAGTGCTTCACGAGTGCCGTTGACCGGCAGCACATTGCGCGCCGGGTCGAGCCAGTCGTTCGGAACGCTGAAACGACGTTCGCACCACGCAGCGATGGCTTCACGCAGGGCCGGAATGCCGAGGGTGGTCGGGTACACGGCCATCTTATCCAGATTGCTTGCCAGGGCTTCGGCGACAAAGCTTGGCGAACGGTGTTTCGGCTCGCCAATGGACAGCGCAATGGCACGCTTGTCCGGGTTTGGCGTGACGCTGCCGAGCAGGGCACGGAGCTTCTCGAACGGGTAGGGCTGCAACTGGTTCAGAGCGTTGTTCATCGGTACGGGGTCTCGTTCAAAGCGGCTGAATCCTGACGCGCAATCAGATGCTGATGCGCGACAGTTTAATATCGGGTTCGTTGCTGACGGTCAGCTGTTCGACGATTGCATCCTGCAAACGGCTGCACAGCAACGGGTCGGACAGCGGCTGATTGTTGGCATCGGTGATGAAGAACACGTCTTCCACGCGCTCGCCGAGGGTCGCAATCTTGGCGTTTTGCAGTGACAGATCAAATTCGAGGAAGATCGTGCCGATGCGTGCCAGCAGGCCCGGACGGTCCGGGGCGCTGAGCTCCAGCACGGTCACCGGACGCTGGGCGTCGTTGTGGATCGTCACTTGTGGCGCAAACGCGAAATGTTTGAGCTGGCGCGGCACCCGACGCTGAATGATGGTCGGGTAGTCGTCCGGGTTGCGCAGGGCCTCGGTCAGGCCCTCGCGAATCTGTTTGACCCGTGCCGGGTTATCACCGATCGAGTCGCCGTCGGTGTCGAGCACGATGTAGGTGTCGAGGGTGAACTGGCTGCTGGAGGTGATGACCCGGGCGTCGTGAATGTTCAGGTTGAGCTGGTCCATTGCAGCCACGGTCACGGCGAAGAAGTCGTGCTGATCCGGCGCATAGATGAAGATCTGCGTGCCGCCTTCGAACTCGCGCTGGGTGGTTTCCTTGATCAGCACCAGCGGCCCGCCGTCGGCCGGCTGCTGGAGGATCGCGTCACTGTGCCAGGCCACGTCGCCAGCGGTGTGGCGCAGGAAGTAGTCATCGCCCAATTGCGACCACAGCTGCTCGACGTCATCTGGATCGGTGCCGCCGCGCACCAGAATGTCCAGTGCTGCGCTCTGGGTCTGGCGAATCTGCTCTTCACGGTCCACCGGGTTTTCCAGGCCGCGACGCAAGGCACGCTTGGTCTCGGTGTAGAGCTGGCGCAACAGGCTGGCGCGCCAGGAATTCCACAGCGTCGGGTTGGTGGCGTTGATGTCGGCGACGGTCAGCACGTACAGATAATCGAGGTGGGTTTCGTCGCCGACGATCTGCGCGAAATCGTGGATGACCTGCGGGTCGGACAAGTCCTTACGCTGGGCGGTGGTCGACATCACCAAATGGTTCTGCACCAGCCAGACGATCAGGCGGCTGTCCCACACCGGCAACTGGTGGCGCTGGCAAAAGGCTTCGGCATCCACTGCACCGATTTCCGAGTGGTCGCCATGCCGGCCCTTGCCGATGTCGTGGTACAGGCCGGCCAGGTAGATCAGCTCAGGTTTGGGCAGTTTGCCCATGAGCTTGCTGGCCAGCGGGAATTTTTCCGACACCTGGGTGTACTGCAACTTACGCAGATGTTTAATCAGGTTCAGGGTGTGAGCGTCGACCGTATAGATGTGAAACAGGTCGTGCTGCATCTGCCCGACGATGAAGCCGAATTCCGGCAAGTAGCGCCCGAGAATTCCGTAACGGTTCATCCGTCGCAGGTTGCGGTGGATGCCGATCTTGCACTTGAACAGCTCGATAAACAGGCTGGTATTGCGGATGTCGTTGCGGAAATCGTCGTCGATCAGGTGGCGGTGTTCTCGCAGCAGACGAATGGTATCGGCGCGCACGCCTTTGATTTCCGGCTGCTGGGCCATCAGTACGAAGATTTCCAGCATGGCGAACGGTGTACGGCGGAATACGTTGTCGTTGCGCGCCTCGATGTAGCCGTCGTGCAGCTGGAATCGCGAGTTGATCGGCTGCGGCGGCGCTTCGTCTTCCGGCGCGAGGATGACTTCCTCGAAGTGCTGGATGATCAGGTCGCTGAGCTGGGCAATGCTCATGACCACCCGGTAATACTGCTGCATGAAGTTTTCGATGGCTTGCTTGGCGTCATCGCCTTTGAAGCCCAGCAGCCCGGCGATGGTGCGCTGGTGATCAAACAGCAAGCGGTCTTCGGAACGGCCGGCGAGCATGTGCAGGGCGTAACGAACCTTCCACAGGAATTCCTGGGAGGAGGCCAGCAGTGCGTTTTCGCTCTCGACCAGGAAACCTTCGCCGGCCAGGGCCCGCAGGTTCAGGGTGCCGTACTCGCGACGGGCCACCCACAGAATCGTCTGAATATCCCGTAGGCCGCCGGGAGAGCCTTTGACGTTGGGTTCCAGGTTGTATTCGGTGTCGTTGTATTTGTGGTGACGGGCCTTCTGCTCGGCGCGTTTGGCCAGGAAGAAGTCCTTGCTCGGCCACATGTGCGCGGTGTTGGTGACCTCCAGCATGCGCTGGCGCAAACGCTCGGGGCCGCAGATGGTCCGGCTTTCCATCAGGTTGGTGACGACCGTCAGGTCGGCGCGGGCCTCCTGGACGCATTCGTCCACAGAGCGAACGCTCTGGCCCACTTCAAGGCCGATGTCCCACAACAGCGTCAGAAAACGCTCGATGGAATCTCGGAAAACTTCGTGATCGGCGCTGTCCAGCAGGATCAGCAAATCGATGTCGGAATAAGGGTGCAACTCACCGCGACCGTAGCCGCCGACCGCGACCAGCGCGATGTCGGCGTCTTCGCTCCAATTAAACTGCTCCCAAGCCTTTTGCAGGATGTTATCGACGAACCAGGCACGATCCTCGATCAACCGGCGAATGTCGCGGCCGCTGCGAAAGCGCTCGTCGAGCACCTCGCGGGCCTGGCGAATCGCCTTCTTGAAGGCCGCGATCGGGCTTGCCTTCAGGGCCAGTTCAGCCTGGAACTGGCCACGGTCGAAGAGTTCGGGATCCACCTGCGGCATCGATTGGCTTTCCTGTCTGTAAGGCTGAGGAGCTGCGCGCTCGGATCAGACCGAAACGCGCGCGATGGTGTCGTCGGCGCGCAGGGTGAAGATCTCGTAACCGGTTTCGGTTACCAGCAGGGTGTGTTCCCACTGTGCCGACAGCTTGCGGTCCTTGGTGATCGCGGTCCAGCCGTCGCCCAATACCTTGGTGTCGGCTTTGCCCTGGTTGATCATCGGCTCGATGGTGAACGTCATGCCGGCCTTCAGTTCCATGCCGGTGCCGGCGCGGCCGTAGTGCAGGATCTGCGGCTCTTCGTGGAATACCTTGCCGATGCCGTGACCGCAGAATTCGCGAACCACGGAAAAACCGTTCTTTTCAGCGTGCTTCTGAATCACTTCACCGATGTCGCCCAGGCGGCAGCCGGGTTTGACAATTTCGATGGCTTTGTACATGCATTCCTGAGTCACTTGCGACAGGCGCTCGGCCCAGACCGGCACGGTACCGACATGGAACATGCGGCTGGTGTCGCCGTGGTAGCCGTCCTTGATGACGGTGACGTCGATGTTCAGCGTATCGCCATCCTTCAAGGCCTTCTCGTTCGGAATGCCGTGGCAGACCACGTGGTTGATCGAGGTGCAGATCGACTTCGGGAAGCCCTTGTAGTTGAGCGGGGCAGGGATGGCTTTTTGCTCGTTGACGATGTAGTCGTGGCAGATGCGGTCCAGTTCTTCAGTGGTAATGCCCGGCTTGACATGTTCGGCAATCATTTCCAGCACATCGGCGGCCAGTTTGCCGGCGATGCGCATTTTTGCGATGTCCTCTGGGGTTTTGAGGGTGACGGTCATACAGGCTCTCTCTGCGCTCGATGGCGCCTTCTAAAACGGAATGGGCGTTGCGCGGTCGATCTTCGCGGCCCTGAAAAACGCGATTCTAACAGACGAGCAGCGCAAATCTGAGCCTCTGTGCATCGCTTCTCCTTATAGAATGGCGCATTCTTGGAGGATTCCAAGGGACGGAACCAAGGCAGGCGTCAGGATTTAACAATCCGGGTTCCGTTTTTTTCAGCCTTGTGATATAAAATGCGCCGCTTTCCGGGGATCCCCCGAAAGGCTTAAATCCACACACGTGTCGACACGATGACCTGGGTGCCTTCAGCTGATGCTGCTGGTTGGTCATTGGGATACGTGGAGGCCAAACCCGACTTATTAAGGAACTATCATGTCCCAAGTCAACATGCGCGATATGCTGAAGGCCGGTGTGCACTTCGGTCACCAGACCCGTTACTGGAACCCGAAAATGGGTAAGTACATTTTCGGCGCGCGTAACAAGATCCACATCATCAACCTTGAAAAAACCCTGCCAATGTTCAACGAAGCTCTGACTTTCGTAGAGCGTCTGGCCCAGGGCAAAAACAAGATTCTGTTCGTCGGCACCAAGCGTTCCGCTGGCAAGATCGTTGCTGAAGAAGCAGCACGTTGCGGTTCGCCGTACGTCGATCACCGCTGGTTGGGCGGCATGCTGACCAACTTCAAAACCATCCGTGCTTCCATCAAGCGTCTGCGTGACCTTGAAGTGCAAGCCGAAGACGGTACTTTCGCCAAGCTGACCAAGAAAGAAGCGCTGATGCGCACTCGCGATCTTGAGAAGCTCGATCGTTCCCTGGGTGGTATCAAGGATATGGGCGGTCTGCCAGACGCTCTGTTCGTTATCGACGTTGATCACGAGCGCATCGCGATCACCGAAGCCAACAAGCTGGGCATCCCGGTTATCGGCGTAGTCGATACCAACAGCAGCCCGGAAGGCGTTGACTACATCATCCCAGGCAACGATGACGCAATCCGCGCTATCCAGCTGTACATGGGTTCGATGGCTGACGCTGTAATCCGCGGTCGCAACCACGTTGCTGGTGGCACCGAGCAGTTCGTTGAAGAAGCTCCGGTAGCAGCAGCTGAGTAATTGACGCCTTGGCGTTGACTCAGTAAGCAAAAAGGGGGCTTGGCCCCCTTTTTGCCACCTCGAAAACCGTTTGTCGGCAGCGCAGTTACAGTCCTTGTAACCTGCAGCAGCCAGCAAGGGTGGTTCGGGAAGAATTGATCGCCCGTTCGATCGGGTGGAATGGTTGAAAACCTATCCAAGAGGAATTTTGAAATGGCAGAGATTACTGCAGCGTTGGTCAAAGAACTGCGCGAGCGTACTGGCGAAGGCATGATGGACTGCAAAAAGGCCTTGACCAAGGCCGGCGGCGACATCGAAAAAGCCATTGATGACATGCGTGCTTCCGGCGCTATCAAGGCTGCCAAGAAAGCAGGCAACGTGGCTGCTGAAGGCGCAATCGCTCTGAAGGAAGACGGTAAATCCGCCGTTCTGCTGGAAGTGAACTCGCAGACCGACTTCCTGGCTTTGCAGGATGACTTCAAGGCATTTGTCGCTTCCAGCGTTGAAAAAGCGTTCGCTGACAAACTGACTGACGTTGCTCCTCTGATCGCAGCTCAAGAAGCCGATCGCCTGGTTCTGGTCGGCAAGGTTGGCGAAAACGTCAACATCCGTCGCCTGGCTCGCGTTGAAGGTGACGTTGTTGGTGGTTACCTGCACGGCAACAAGATCGGTGTTGTGGTTGCCCTTAAAGGCGGCAGCGTTGAGCTGGCCAAGGACATCGCCATGCACGTAGCGGCGACCAACCCTGAATTCCTGCTGCCATCGGAAGTTTCCGCTGAAGCGGTCGAGCGTGAGAAGGGCGTGTTCCTGACCCTCAACGCTGACAAGATCGCCGGCAAGCCAGAAAACATTGTTGAAAACATGGTCAAAGGCCGTATCAGCAAATTCCTGGCTGAAGCGAGCCTGGTTGAGCAGGCGTTCGTCAAGAACCCTGAAATCAAGGTTGGCGAACTGGCCAAGAAAGCCGGTGCTGAAATTGTTTCCTTCACCTACTTCAAAGTAGGCGATGGCATCGAGAAGCCGGTCGACAACTTCGCTGAAGAAGTTGCTGCCCAGCTGGCTGCCGCCAAGCAATAAGACGGTTTTTTAACTGTCGCCCTGAAGAGGCTGCCCGCTCACGCGCGCAGCCTCTTTTCAGATGGGGCACCAATTTTTAATTGGTTTCCCCTTGGAACTGGCTTACAAAGCCATGTTCCGATGGCGCTGAAGCAGCGCCAAGTTAGAGTGAACGCCAGCTGTAAACAGCTCGCAAAGAATTTTTAAAATACGCCGCAGGAGAGATTCGCAATGGCTCAGCAGGGCAGTGGTTATCAGGCTCGCTATAAACGCATTCTACTCAAGCTTAGCGGCGAGGCCCTGATGGGCTCGGAAGAGTTCGGGATCGATCCGAAAGTTCTGGATCGCATGGCGCTGGAAGTCGGCCAACTGGTCGGCATCGGTGTTCAGGTCGGTCTGGTGATCGGCGGCGGCAACCTGTTCCGCGGTGCAGCGCTGAGCGCGGCCGGCATGGACCGGGTCACCGGCGACCACATGGGCATGCTGGCCACTGTGATGAACGCCCTGGCCATGCGCGATGCGCTGGAACGTGCCAATATCTCGGCCATCGTGATGTCGGCCATTTCCATGGTTGGCGTAACCGATCACTATGATCGCCGCAAAGCCATGCGCCACTTGAACGCCAAGGAAGTCGTGATTTTCGCGGCCGGTACCGGCAATCCGTTCTTCACCACGGATTCGGCAGCGTGCTTGCGTGCAATCGAAATCGATGCCGATGTCGTGCTCAAGGCGACCAAGGTCGATGGCGTCTACACCGCTGACCCATTCAAAGACCCGCATGCCGAGAAGTTCGATCATCTGACTTACGATGAAGTGCTGGATCGCAAGCTGGGCGTGATGGATCTGACCGCCATTTGCCTGTGCCGCGACCACAAGATGCCGTTGCGCGTATTTAACATGAACAAGCCCGGCGCCCTGCTGAACATCGTACATGGCGGCGCTGAAGGGACCCTGATCGAGGAAGGCCAACAATGATCAACGAAATCAAGAAAGACGCTAAAGAGCGTATGCAGAAATCCGTCGAGTCGCTGATGCACAACTTCGGCCGTATTCGTACTGGACAGGCGCACCCAAGCATTCTGGAAGGCGTGATGGTGCCGTATTACGGTTCTGACACCCCGATCAAACAGGTGGCGAACATCACTGTCAAAGACGCCCGTACCCTGCAAGTCGTTGCCTTTGAGCGCAACATGCTGGGTGCCGTCGACAAAGCCATTGGTAGCGCGGGCCTGAACCTCAACCCGACCAACCTGGGTGAATTGCTGCTGATCTCCATGCCGGCCCTGACCGAAGAAACCCGCAAGGGCTTCACCAAGCAGGCTCGCGATGTCGCTGAAGATGCTCGTGTTGCGGTGCGCAACATCCGTCGTGATGCGAACAGTCAGCTCAAGGATCTGGTCAAGGAAAAAGAAATCAGCGAAGACGAAGAGCGCCGCGCCACTGGCGAGATCGATGATTTGACCAAAAAGTTCGTGGCTGAAATCGACGCGAATCTGGCGCAGAAAGAAAAAGACCTGATGGCCGTATAAGGGTCACGTTTTCATGGAAAAGACCAAGCAGACTGCGCCGTCCGCGGTGCCGCGCCATGTCGCGATCATCATGGATGGTAATAATCGCTGGGCGAAAAAGCGCTTTATGCCGGGTGTCGCCGGTCATAAAGCGGGCGTGGATGCTGTTCGTGCGGTGATCGAGGTGTGCGCCGAGGCCGGGGTCGAAGTATTGACCCTGTTCGCCTTCTCCAGCGAGAACTGGCAGCGCCCGGCCGACGAGGTCAGTGCCTTGATGGATCTGTTCTTCAAGGCATTGCGTCGCGAGGCCAAGCGCCTGAACGAAAACAACATCAGTTTGCGCATCATTGGTGACCGTTCGCGCTTTCATCCAGAGCTTCAGGCTGCCATGCGTGAAGCCGAGGCGATGACGGCGGGCACCAATCGCTTCGTTCTGCAGATTGCTGCCAACTATGGCGGACAGTGGGATATCGCGCAGGCTGCACAGCGTCTGGCTCGGGAAGTTCAGGCCGGGCACCTGCGCCCCGAAGACATTACCCCGGAACTGTTGCAAACCTGTCTGGCTACCGGCGATCTGCCGTTGCCGGACTTGTGCATCCGTACCGGTGGCGAGCACCGCATCAGTAACTTCCTGCTGTGGCAGCTGGCTTACGCCGAGTTGTACTTCTCCGACCTGTTCTGGCCGGACTTCAAACACGATGCCATGCGTACCGCGCTGGCCGATTTTGCTTCTCGGCAGCGCCGCTTCGGTAAAACGAGCGAGCAGGTCGAGGCTGGAGCCCGGGTTTAATGCTTAAACAACGAATCATCACCGCGCTGATCCTGCTGCCGATTGCCCTGTGCGGGTTTTTCCTGCTCGAAGGCACCGGTTTTGCGCTGTTCATCGGGCTGGTCGTGACCCTTGGTGCATGGGAGTGGGCACGCCTGGCGGGCTTCACTGAGCAGCCGGTCCGCGCTGCCTATGCGGCTGTCGTCGCGTTGATGCTGTTTGTCATGCATATCCTGCCTGGGCTCGCGCCTTGGGTATTGGGCGCGTCGGTACTTTGGTGGGGCGTTGCAACCTATCTGGTGCTGACGTATCCGCGCTCCAGCGAACTTTGGTCCAGCGCTGCCTGTAAGCTGGTGATCGGCCTGCTGATCCTGCTGCCCGCCTGGCAAGGTCTGGTTCAGATCAAGCAGGAGCCTTTGGGCAACTGGCTGATCATGGCGGTGATGGTGCTGGTCTGGGGCGCTGATATCGGTGCTTACTTCTCCGGTCGGGCCTTTGGCAAGCGCAAGCTGGCGCCACAGGTCAGTCCCGGCAAAAGCTGGGAGGGCGTCTACGGCGGCCTCGCGGTGAGTCTGGTCATTACTGTCATTGTCGGTCTGGTTCGAGACTGGACGGTGGCGCAGCTGTTCAAAGGTCTGATGGGTGCAGCCATCATCGTGTTTATCTCGGTGGTAGGTGATCTCACCGAAAGCATGTTCAAGCGTCAGTCCGGGATCAAGGACAGCAGCAATCTATTGCCGGGTCACGGCGGCGTGCTGGACCGTATCGACAGCCTGACTGCAGCGATTCCAGTGTTTGCCGTGCTGCTGTGGATGGCGGCACCGTGAGCCGCCCGCAGCAGATTACCGTCCTGGGGGCGACCGGTTCGATTGGTCTGAGCACGCTTGACGTCATCGCTCGCCATCCCGAGCGCTATCAGGTTTTCGCCTTGAGCGGTTTCACCCGTCTGAGCGAGCTGTTGGCGCTGTGTGTTCGTCATACGCCGCGGTTTGCCGTGGTGCCTGAGGCGGGTGCTGCCCGAGGCTTGCAGGACGACTTGCGCGCCGCAGGTCTGTCGACTCGCGTGTTGGTGGGTGAGGAGGGCCTGTGTCAGGTTGCTTCCGATCCTGAGGTCGATGCGGTCATGGCGGCCATCGTTGGCGCTGCGGGCTTGCGACCGACCCTGGCGGCGGTCGAAGCCGGCAAGAAAATCCTCCTGGCCAACAAAGAAGCACTGGTGATGTCCGGTGCGCTGTTCATGCAGGCAGTGCGCAAGAGTGGTTCGGTGTTGCTGCCGATCGACAGCGAGCACAACGCGATTTTCCAGTGCATGCCACAGGATTTCGCTCGTGGGCTCAGTGCCGTCGGGGTGCGTCGGATTTTACTCACGGCCTCTGGCGGTCCGTTCCGACAGACACCTATGGCTGAACTGGTGCATGTTTCCCCTGAGCAAGCGTGTGCCCACCCGAACTGGTCCATGGGGCGCAAGATTTCGGTGGATTCGGCCAGCATGATGAACAAGGGGTTGGAGCTGATCGAAGCCTGCTGGCTGTTTGATGCCAAGCCGTCTCAGGTCGAAGTGCTGATTCATCCTCAAAGCGTGATTCATTCGCTGGTCGATTACATCGACGGTTCGGTATTGGCCCAGTTAGGTAACCCTGACATGCGCACGCCGATCGCTAACGCGCTGGCCTGGCCGGAGCGAATCGACTCGGGTGTTGCGCCGCTGGACCTGTTTGCAATTGCGCGGCTGGACTTCCAGGCGCCTGATGAAGAGCGATTCCCGTGTCTGCGCCTTGCGCGTCAGGCGGCTGAATCCGGCAATAGCGCGCCGGCCATGCTAAATGCGGCGAATGAAGTGGCGGTCGCGGCCTTTCTCGACGGACGTGTTCGCTACCCGGAAATCGCGAGTATCATCGAAGAAGTATTGAATCTCGAGCCCGTGGTTGCGGTTGACGATCTCGAGGCAGTGTTCACGGCCGACGCAAAAGCGCGAGTACTGGCCGAACAATGGTTGAGTCGTCACGGGCGGTAAGTGCTGCAATACGTTGACCCATGCGGCACTGGACAGGATTGCGGAGAAAGTAGATGAGCGCGCTCTATATGATTGTCGGCACCCTGGTGGCTTTGGGTGTGCTGGTCACCTTCCACGAATTCGGCCATTTTTGGGTCGCACGTCGCTGTGGGGTCAAAGTGCTGCGTTTCTCCGTGGGCTTCGGTATGCCGTTGCTGCGCTGGCACGACAAGAAAGGCACTGAATTCGTCGTCGCCGCGATCCCGCTGGGCGGTTACGTGAAAATGCTCGACGAGCGCGAAGGCGAAGTGCCGGCCGATCAGCTTGATCAATCCTTCAATCGCAAATCCGTCCGCCAGCGCATCGCTATCGTATCGGCGGGTCCGATTGCCAACTTTTTACTGGCGATGATTTTTTTCTGGGTACTCGCCATGCTCGGCAGCGAGCAAGTGCGCCCGGTCATTGGTGCAGTCGAATCCGGCAGCATCGCCGCCAAGGCTGGTTTGAGCGCGGGCCAGGAAATCATTGCCATCGATGGCGAGCCAACTTCCGGCTGGGCCGCGGTGAACCTGCAGTTGGTCCGTCGTCTTGGGGAGAGCGGTTCCCTGCAGTTGCTGGTCCGTGATCAGGGTTCCACCGCGGATTCGCCCCGTGAGCTGATGCTGGATAAATGGCTCAAGGGTGCCGATGAGCCAGATCCGATTCGTTCGCTGGGTTTACGCCCTTGGCGTCCGGCGCTGCCACCGGTCCTGGCCGAACTTGACCCGAAAGGCCCGGCACAGGCTGCTGGCCTGAAGACCGGTGACCGACTGTTGGCTCTGGACGGTAAGTCGCTTGATGACTGGCAGCAGGTGGTGGACACGGTCCGTATGCACCCTGATACCAAAATCATGCTGCGCGTCGAGCGTGATGGTGCTCAAATCGACGTCCCTGTGACGCTGGCCGCTCGCGGCGAGAAGAAGGCACCCAGTGGTTATCTGGGAGCTGGGGTGAAGGCAGTTGATTGGCCGCCAGAGATGATTCGCGAAGTGAGTTATGGTCCTGTGGCAGCGATTGGGGAGGGTGCTCGACGCACCTGGACCATGAGTGTACTGACCCTCGATTCGCTCAAGAAAATGTTGTTCGGTGAGCTCTCGGTAAAAAACTTGAGTGGACCGATAACCATTGCTAAAGTGGCGGGCGCTTCTGCCCAGTCGGGTGTCGCTGATTTCCTGAATTTCCTTGCTTATCTGAGTATTAGCTTGGGAGTTCTGAATTTGTTGCCCATTCCTGTACTGGATGGGGGGCATTTGTTGTTTTATCTGATCGAGTGGGCGCGTGGTCGCCCCTTGTCGGATCGGGTGCAGGGTTGGGGGATACAGATCGGTATCAGTTTGGTGATCGGGGTGATGTTGCTTGCTCTTGTCAATGATCTGGGTCGACTGTAACGCTTCGCTGAATTGCGAATCTGCCGCATTTTGCGGCAGTTTGTTTATTGCCAGTTGGAATAAGAAAGGACTTCATGAAACGTCTGCTGCTAACTGCGGTTCTCACCGTGTTGATGATCGCCGAAGTTCACGCCGAGTCCTTCACTATCTCTGATATTCGCGTCAATGGCCTCCAGCGGGTCTCCGCGGGTAGCGTCTTTGGTGCTTTGCCGTTGAACGTCGGGGAACAGGCGGATGATCGTCGCCTGGTGGAATCCACTCGTGCGTTGTTCAAAACCGGTTTCTTTCAAGATATCCAGCTGGGCCGCGATGGCAACGTCCTGGTCATCACGGTAGTCGAGCGCCCGTCGGTCGCCAGTATCGAGATCGAGGGTAACAAGGCGATCTCCACTGAAGACCTGATGAAAGGCCTCAAGCAATCCGGTCTGGCCGAAGGCGAGATCTTCCAGCGCGCCACCCTCGAAGGTGTGCGTAACGAGCTGCAGCGCCAATACGTCGCTCAGGGTCGCTACTCGGCTACCGTCGACACTGAAGTGGTGCCGCAGCCGCGTAACCGCGTTGCGTTGAAGGTCAATATCAACGAAGGCACCGTTGCTGCTATCCAGCACATCAACGTGGTGGGTAACACCGTCTTCCCTGATGAAGACCTGATCGACCTGTTTGAACTCAAGACCACCAACTGGCTGTCGTTCTTCAAGAACGATGACAAGTATGCTCGTGAAAAACTTTCCGGTGACCTGGAGCGTCTGCGCTCCTACTACCTGGACCGTGGCTATATCAACATGGATATCGCTTCGACCCAGGTGTCCATCACTCCGGACAAGAAGCACGTCTATATCACCGTCAACGTCAATGAAGGCGAGAAGTACACCGTCCGTGACGTCAAGCTGAGCGGCGACCTGAAAGTCCCTGAAGACCAGGTCAAGTCCCTGCTGCTGGTCCAGAAAGGCCAGGTGTTCTCGCGCAAGTTGATGACCACCACGTCCGAACTGATCACCCGCCGTCTGGGTAACGAGGGTTACACCTTCGCCAACGTCAATGGCGTGCCTCAGCCTCACGATGAAGACCACACCGTCGACATCACGTTCGCCGTCGATCCGGGCAAGCGTGCTTACGTGAACCGCATCAACTTCCGTGGCAACACCAAGTCCGAAGACGAAGTGCTGCGCCGTGAAATGCGTCAGATGGAAGGCGGCTGGGCTTCTACTTACTTGATCGACCAATCCAAGACTCGTCTTGAACGTCTGGGCTTCTTCAAGGAAGTCAACGTCGAAACCCCGGCTGTACCGGGCGTTGATGACCAGGTTGACGTGAACTACAGCGTTGAGGAACAAGCTTCCGGTTCGATCACTGCCAGCGTCGGTTTCGCCCAGAGTGCCGGTCTGATCCTCGGTGGTTCGATCACTCAGAACAACTTCCTCGGTACCGGTAACAAGGTCAGCGTTGGCTTGACCCGCAGTGAATACCAGAGTCGCTATAACTTCGGTTATGTCGACCCGTACTGGACTGCTGATGGCGTGAGCCTGGGTTACAACGCGTTCTATCGCACCACCGACTACGACGACCTTGACGTCGATGTAGCCAGCTATGCCGTAGACAGCCTGGGTGCAGGTGTGAGCGTCGGCTATCCGATCAGCGAGACTTCGCGTCTGACCTTCGGCCTGACTGCGCAACAAGATAAGATCAAGACCGGTCAGTACACCGTTGACGAGATCTTCGACTTCGTTAACAAGGAAGGCGACAACTACCTGAACTTCAAGGCTTCGGCCGGCTGGTCCGAATCCACACTGAACAAAGGCGTATTGGCGACCCGTGGTCATTCCCAAAGCCTGACACTGGAAACCACCACGCCAGGCAGCGACCTGTCGTTCTTCAAGCTTGATTACCGTGGCCAGTTGTTCCAGCCATTGTCTGAAAATTACACCATGCGCCTGCACACCGAACTGGGCTATGGCGATGGTTATGGTTCTACCGATGGCTTGCCGTTCTATGAAAACTACTATGCTGGTGGTTTCAACTCGGTTCGTGGCTTCAAGGACAGCACCCTCGGTCCTCGCAGTACCCCAAGTCGCGGTGCGGCTGTGACGGGTAACACCGGTACGCTCGCTGACCCGGACCAGGATCCGCTGCCGTTCGGTGGTAACGTTTTGATCCAGGGTGGTGTCGAGGTTCTGTTCCCGCTGCCATTCGTCAAGGATCAGCGTTCCCTGCGTACTTCGGTATTCTGGGATGTGGGTAACGTATTCGACTCCAATTGCGAAAAAACCACGAACGCAAATGTCGGTTCAGCCGCTCAAACAGAGTGTAACGACATCAGCCTGAGCAACGTGGCCAGCTCCGTCGGTGTAGGCGTGACCTGGGTTACCGCACTGGGTCCTCTGAGCTTCGCGTTGGCCATGCCGATCAAGAAACCGGATGACGCTGAGACTCAAGTGTTCCAATTCTCCCTCGGCCAGACGTTCTAAGCGTCTGACCCAAGATAACGACAATGGATTTTGTAGGAGTGCATCGTGCGTAAGTTGACTCAATTGGTTCTCCTGGCGACCGTACTGGTAGCAGGTCCGGCTTTTGCCGACATGAAAATCGCCGTTCTGAACTATCAGATGGCTCTGCTGGAATCCGATGCGGCCAAGAAGTACGCCGTTGATGCCGAGAAGAAGTTCGGTCCACAGCTGTCCAAGCTCAAGACTCTGGAAAGCAGTGCCAAAGGTATTCAGGATCGTCTGATGGCTGGCGGCGACAAGATGCAGCAAGGCGAGCGTGAACGCCTGGAACTCGAGTTCAAGCAAAAGGCCCGTGATTTCCAGTTCCAGTCCAAGGAACTGAACGAAGCCAAAGCCGTTGCCGACCGTGAAATGCTGAAGCAGCTCAAGCCGAAACTGGACAGCGCTGTGGAAGAAGTCATCAAGAAAGGTGCTTTTGACCTGGTCTTCGAGCGTGGCGCAGTGATTGATGTCAAACCTCAGTACGACATCACTCGCCAGGTTATCGAGCGCATGAATCAGCTGAAGTAACCATGACAGCGACTATAAAGCTCGGCCAATTGGCCGAGTTCCTCGGCGCCACACTGCGTGGCGACCCGGAGAAAGAAATTACTGGGCTAGCCACTTTGCAAGAGGCTGGCCCAGCTCAGTTGAGCTTTCTCGCAAACCCCCAATACCGTAAATACCTGGCTGACAGCCGGGCCGCAGCCCTGTTGCTGAAGGCCGCTGACGCTGAAGGTTTTGCAGGTAATGCGCTGGTGGTGCCTGACCCTTATCTGGCCTACGCGCGGATTTCCCATCTGTTCGATCCCAAGCCAAAGGCCGCTGTCGGTGTTCATCCGACAGCCGTTGTGGCAGCGGATGCAATGGTCGATCCGGCGGCGAGCATTGGCGCCTTTGCGGTGATCGAAAGCTGCGCGCGTATTGCTGCGGGCGTGACCGTTGGCGCGCACTGCTTCATCGGTGCCCGCTGCGAGATTGGCGAGGGCGGCTGGCTGGCCCCGCGAGTCACGCTGTACCACGATGTTCGCATCGGTAAACGGGTGGTGATTCAATCGGGTGCCGTGCTCGGTGGCGAAGGTTTCGGTTTTGCCAACGAGAAAGGAGTCTGGCAGAAAATCGCCCAGATCGGTGGTGTGCTGGTCGGTGATGACGTGGAGATTGGCGTGAATACCGCTATTGATCGCGGTGCGCTAGCCGATACCGTTCTGGGTAACGGGGTGAAACTCGACAACCAGATTCAGATCGCCCACAACGTCCAGGTCGGTGATCACACCGCCATGGCCGCGTGCGTGGGGATCTCCGGCAGCACCAAAATCGGCAAGCATTGCATGCTCGCCGGTGGCGTAGGGCTGGTGGGGCATATCGAAATTTGCGACAACGTTTTCATCACCGGGATGACCATGGTGACCCACTCGATTACCGAAAAGGGTTCCTATTCTTCCGGTACAGCCATGCAACCGGCAGCCGAATGGCGCAAAAGCGCGGCCCGCATCCGTCAGCTCGATGACATCGCGCGGCGTCTGCGACAGCTGGAAAAGCGTGTAGGGGAAGTGACCCCTGACGGTAATGCTTCATCAGATGGCTGATACCATTTCCATATCAAGTGTGCACAGCCGCTAGACTGCCTCCTTGATTTGCTAGAGGGGTGCGCGTCAGTCGCGCCTCCCAATCTTTACATAGGCTTCCCCCCGAAATGATGGACATCAACGAGATTCGCGAATACCTGCCTCACCGTTACCCGTTCCTGCTGGTGGACCGGGTCGTGGATCTGGATGTGGAAGGCAAGCGCATTCGCGCCTACAAGAATGTCAGCATCAACGAACCGTTCTTCAATGGTCACTTCCCTGCGCATCCAATCATGCCGGGTGTGTTGATCATCGAAGCGATGGCTCAGGCTGCCGGCATCCTTGGCTTCAAAATGCTCGACGTGAAGCCTGCCGACGGCACGCTCTACTACTTCGTCGGCTCCGACAAGCTGCGTTTTCGCCAGCCCGTCACCCCAGGCGATCAGTTGATCCTCGAAGCCCGCTTCATCAGCTGCAAGCGCCAGATATGGAAGTTCGAATGCCAGGCTTCGGTCGATGGCAAGCCAGTCTGTTCTGCTGAAATCATCTGCGCGGAACGCAAACTATGAGTTTGATTGACCCTCGCGCAATCATCGATCCGACGGCTATCCTGGCCGACGGCGTCGAGGTCGGCCCTTGGTCGATCATCGGTGCAGGTGTGGAAATCGGCGAGGGGACAGTGATCGGGCCGCATGTGATTCTCAAAGGCCCGACCCGAATCGGAAAGCACAACCGCATCTACCAGTTTTCTTCGGTAGGTGAGGACACGCCCGATCTGAAATACAAGGGTGAAGAAACCCGTCTGGTCATCGGTGACCACAACGTCATCCGTGAAGGCGTGACGATTCACCGTGGGACCGTTCAGGACCGCTCTGAAACAACCCTGGGCGATCACAATCTGATCATGGCCTATGCCCACATCGGCCACGATAGCGTCATCGGCAACCACTGTATCCTGGTCAACAACACCGCGTTGGCGGGCCATGTGCACGTTGAAGACTGGGCAATCCTGTCCGGTTTTACCTTGGTTCATCAGTACTGCCATATCGGCGCCCACAGCTTTTCCGGTATGGGCACGGCTATCGGCAAGGACGTCCCGGCTTACGTTACGGTGTTCGGCAACCCGGCCGAAGCTCGCAGCATGAACTTCGAAGGCATGCGTCGTCGCGGTTTCAGCGAAGATGCGATCCACGCGCTGCGTCGTGCCTACAAGGTGGTTTATCGCCAGGGGCTGACGGTCGAACAGGCGCTCGCCGAACTGGCCGAACCGTCGGCCCAGTTTCCGGAAGTCGCGGTGTTCCGTGATTCCATCCAGTCTTCGACCCGCGGCATCACTCGTTAATCATGGCTAATCTGCGTATTGCGCTGGTGGCGGGTGAGGCTTCCGGCGACATTCTTGGCGCGGGTCTCATGCGCGCACTTAAGGCTCAGCACCCGGCAGTCGAGTTCATCGGTGTCGGCGGTCCGCTGATGCAGGCCGAAGGCCTGACCTCGTATTTCCCGATGGAGCGTCTTTCGGTCATGGGCCTGGTGGAAGTGCTGGGCCGCTTGCGCGAGTTGCTGGCACGTCGCAAGAAACTGGTTGCCGACCTGATCGCCGAGAAGCCGGACGTGTTCATCGGTATTGATGCCCCGGACTTCAACCTCAATATCGAACTCAAGCTGCGTCAGGCCGGAATCAAGACCGTGCATTACGTTAGCCCGTCGGTTTGGGCGTGGCGGCAGAAACGGGTGCTGAAGATTCGCGAAGGCTGCGATCTGATGCTGACGTTGTTCCCGTTCGAAGCGAAATTCTATGAAGAGAAGGGCGTGCCGGTGCGGTTTGTCGGGCACTCACTGGCCGATGCGATCCCGCTTGAAGCCGATCGCGCCGCCGCGCGGGCTGAACTCGGCTTGCCCGACGGGCCGCTGGTTGCTCTGATGCCGGGCAGTCGTGGTGGCGAAGTTGGCCGGCTAGGTGCGTTGTTCCTCGATACGGCCCAGCGTCTGCGAGCCCTGCGCCCTGGTGTGCGGTTCGTCATGCCTTGCGCCGGCCCCGAGCGCCGCAAGCAGCTTGAAGAGCTGCTGGCGGGCCGAGATCTGCCGCTGACATTGCTCGATGGCAAATCCCATCTGGCTCTGGCGGCCTGCGACGCGGTACTGATTGCCTCCGGAACGGCGACCCTGGAAGCGTTGTTGTACAAACGGCCGATGGTGGTCGCATACCGCTTGGCACCGCTGACGTTCTGGATTCTCAAGCGCATGGTGAAAAGTCCCTACATCTCCTTGCCGAACCTGCTGGCCCAGCGCCTGTTGGTGCCCGAGTTGTTGCAGGACGATGCGACGGTTGAAGCCTTGGCCCAAACGCTGTCGCCACTGATCGAAGGCGGTGAAGAGCAGACCCGCGGCTTCGATGAAATTCACCGTACCTTACGTCTGGACGCCTCCAATCAGGCGGCGAACGCGGTACTGAACCTGATCGGCAAAACACAATGAGCAAAGCAAACATTCAGATGGGCCTGGACTTCACCCTGGTCGCCGAAGTTGAAGATCTGGTCGCCGGCGTTGACGAAGTCGGTCGCGGCCCGCTTTGTGGTGCAGTGGTGACAGCCGCAGTGATCCTCGATCCAAACCGTCCGATTCTGGGCCTGAATGATTCGAAGAAACTCACCGAAGCACGCCGCGAAAAGCTCTACGATGAGATCTGCGAAAAAGCCCTGAGCTGGTGCATCGCTCGCGCCGAAGTTGAAGAAATCGACGAGCTGAACATCCTGCACGCCACCATGCTGGCCATGCAGCGCGCGGTCGAAGGTCTGCACATCACGCCGAAACTGGCGATGATTGATGGCAATCGTTGCCCGAAGCTATCGATGCGTGCCGAAGCGGTGGTGCAGGGCGACGGTAAGGTACCGGCCATCGCCGCAGCGTCGATTCTGGCCAAGGTCAGCCGCGACCGCGAGATGGCAGCGTTCGAATTGATTTACCCGGGGTACGGCATCGGTGGCCACAAAGGCTACCCGACGCCCGTTCATCTGGAGGCGCTGGCCCGCTTGGGGCCAACGCCGATTCACCGCCGCTCGTTCGCCCCGGTACGCCTGGCTTACGAGGCACGGGAAAGCCTGATCGAGAGTTAGTCGCAAGGCTGATGTTTTTGCCAAGGCCCGGTACAATCCGGCGATTTAAAGCGTCACGAGCGCAGGTAAGACAAGGCGAACGGCAGCGAGAAAGCGGAGTTGACGTCAGTCAATGAGCATTTCGAGTTGCCGTTCAACGCTGGATTACCAAGCGTAGTAGCTTTAAATGCCGGATTTCCGGGCCTTGTTGTCTTCACGTTTCTAGACAGGATCACTATGCCGGCTTCATTCGTTCATCTACGCCTGCACACTGAGTATTCCCTGGTCGACGGTCTGGTGCGGATCAAACCGCTGGTCAAGACCCTGGTCGGCATGAACATGCCTGCCGTAGCGGTCACCGACCAGAACAACATGTGTTCCCTGGTCAAATTCTATAAAGCCGCCATGGGCGCCGGGATCAAGCCGATCTGCGGCGCCGACCTGTGGCTGTCGAACAAGGATCCGGATAACGCTCTGAGCCGGATCAGCCTGCTGGCGATGAACGCCGTGGGTTATCGCAACCTCACGGAACTGATCTCTCGCGGCTTCATCGACGGCCAGCGCAATGGCTCGGTCATCATCGAGCGTGAGTGGGTGGCCGAAGCCAGCGAAGGCCTGATCATGCTGTCGGCGGCGAAGGAAGGCGAGATCGGCCTGGCCATGCTCAGTGGCAACCCGGCCGAAGCGGAAAACCTGGCACGCGAATGGATGGCCGTGTTCCCGGATCGCTTCTACCTGGAAATCCAGCGCACCAACCGCCCCAACGACGAAGAACAGTTGCACGGTGCCGTAGCCCTGGCTGCAAAAATCGGTGCGCCGCTGGTCGCGACCAACGACGTGCGCTTCATCAAGCAGGAAGACTTTGCCGCTCACGAAACCCGCGTTTGCATCGGTGAGGGCCGCGCCCTCGACGATCCGCGGCGTTCGAAGAATTACAGCGATCAGCAATACCTCAAAAGCGCTGAGGAAATGGCCGAGCTGTTCAGCGACATTCCGGAAGCGCTGGAAAACACCGTCGAGATTGCCAAACGCTGCAACATCGAAGTGAAGCTGGGCACTCACTTCCTGCCCAACTTCCCGATTCCCGATGGCATGACCATCGACGAGTATTTTCGCAAGGTTTCCTTCGATGGTCTGGAAGATCGCCTCAGCGTTCTGCTGCCCAAGGACACCACCGAAGACTACGAAACCAAGCGTCAGGTCTACGTCGACCGGCTGAATTTCGAGCTGGATATCATCATCCAGATGGGGTTCCCCGGTTACTTCCTGATCGTTATGGACTTTATCCAGTGGGCCAAGAGCAACGGCGTGCCAGTCGGCCCTGGCCGTGGATCGGGTGCCGGATCGCTGGTGGCCTATGTGCAGAAGATCACCGACCTCGACCCGCTGGAATATGACCTGCTGTTCGAACGCTTCCTTAACCCTGAACGGGTATCCATGCCCGACTTCGACGTCGACTTCTGCATGGACGGTCGTGACCGTGTAATCGACTACGTGGCCGAAAAATACGGCCGCAACGCGGTAAGCCAGATCATCACCTTCGGTTCCATGGCGGCCAAGGCTGTAGTCCGCGACGTGGCGCGGGTGCAGGGCAAGTCCTACGGTTTGGCGGATCGTCTGTCGAAGATGATCCCGTTCGAAGTCGGCATGACCTTGGAAAAGGCCTACGAACAGGAAGAGATCCTGCGTGACTTCATCAAGGTCGATGAAGAAGCTGCGGAAATCTGGGAAATGGCCCGCAAGCTGGAAGGCGTTGTGCGTAACGTCGGTAAGCACGCCGGTGGTGTTGTTATTGCCCCGACCAAACTGACTGACTTCTCGCCAATTTATTGCGATGAGGCCGGTGATGGTCTGGTCACCCAGTTCGACAAGGATGACGTTGAGGCGGCGGGTCTGGTGAAGTTCGACTTCCTCGGTTTGCGGACCCTGACGGTCATCGACTGGGCGCTGAAAACCATCAACCGCGATCGCGCCAAGGTCGATGAGCCGCCGCTGGATATCGCGTTCATCCCGCTGGATGACAAGCCGACTTACCAGTTGCTGCAAAAAGCCGAAACCACCGCGGTGTTCCAGCTTGAGTCGCGCGGCATGAAAGAGCTGATCAAAAAGCTCAAGCCCGACTGCCTGGAAGACTTGATCGCATTGGTAGCCCTGTTCCGTCCGGGCCCGTTGCAATCGGGCATGGTGGACGACTTTATCAACCGTAAGCACGGTCGCGCCGAGCTCGCGTACCCGCACTCGGACTACCAGTACGAAGGCCTCAAACCGGTTCTGGCACCGACTTACGGCATCATCCTGTATCAGGAACAGGTGATGCAGATTGCCCAGGTCATGGCCGGTTACACCCTTGGCGGCGCGGACATGCTGCGTCGAGCCATGGGTAAGAAAAAACCCGAAGAAATGGCCAAGCAGCGCGGCGGTTTCATTGACGGCTGCAAGACCAACAATATCGACGCCGACCTGGCCGGTAACATTTTCGACCTGGTAGAGAAATTTGCCGGTTACGGCTTCAACAAATCCCACTCCGCCGCTTATGGCCTGGTGTCATACCAGACCGCCTGGCTGAAAACGCACTACCCGGCGCCATTCATGGCTGCGGTACTGTCGGCGGATATGCACAACACCGACAAGGTCGTGACCTTGATCGAAGAAATTCGCACCATGAAGCTGCGTCTCGACGCGCCGGATGTGAATACTTCGGAGTTCAAGTTCACGGTGAATGACGAAGGCCGAATTATTTACGGCCTCGGCGCGATCAAAGGTGTGGGCGAAGGTCCGGTGGAAGCCATCACCGAGGCGCGTCAGGAAGGTCCGTTCAAGGATCTGTTCGATTTCTGCGCCCGTGTCGATCTCAAACGTATCAACAAGCGCACCCTGGATGGATTGATCCGTAGCGGTGCGCTGGATCGTCTGGGGCCTTACTTCCATGACGAGCAGAAAGCCTATCAGGCCAATATCGACCGCAACCGAGCGGTCTTGCTGAACGCGATGGAAGGTGCGATCAAGGCGGCCGAACAAACCGCGCGTACCCACGACAGTGGTCATGTCGACCTGTTTGGGGGTCTGTTCGTTGAAGAAGACGCCGATGTCTACGCCAATCACCGCAAGGCCAAGGAACTGACCCTCAAGGAACGCCTGAAAGGGGAGAAAGACACCCTGGGCCTGTACCTGACCGGTCACCCGATCGACGAATACGAAGGTGAGATCCGCCGTTTCGCCCGTCAGCGCATCATCGACCTGAAACCGGCCCGTGATACCCAGACCGTTGCGGGCATGATCATCGCCCTGCGAGTCATGAAGAACAAAAAGGGCGACAAGATGGGTTTCATTACCCTCGACGACCGCTCCGGGCGGATCGAAGCGTCGCTGTTCGCCGAAGCATTCCATTCGGCGCAGTCGCTGTTGCAGACCGACGCGATGGTGGTGGTCGAAGGCGAAGTCAGCAACGACGATTTCTCCGGTGGCTTGCGGCTGCGGGTCAAGCGGGTGATGAGCATGGAAGATGCGCGCACCAACCTGGCCGAAAGCCTGCGCTTGAAGCTGCAGACCCAGGATTTGAAAGGCGATCAGCTACGCTGGCTCGGTGAGTTGTTCAAGCGTCACCGTGGCGCGTGCCCGATCACCATGGAATACACCAGTCCCGATGCGAAGGCCTTGCTGCAGTTCGGCGAGACCTGGCGGATCGACCCGGCGGATGCCTTGATTCAAGCCCTGCGTGACCAGTTCGGGCGAGACAACGTCTTCCTCCAATACCGTTGACGGTCAGGTGCCGCTCTTCCAAAAGGGAGCAGCTCTGATCTCGACCCAATTTTTAATCTCGACCTGAACGCGCCTCTCCCTTAAGGTAGGGCGCGAATAGACAACCGGCCGGCCCAAGCTCTCTTGGATGTCGACCCAAGACGGACGCCTATGAACCCGAATTTTCTAGATTTCGAACAGCCGATCGCCGACCTGCAAGCCAAGATCGAAGAGTTGCGCTTGGTCGGTAATGACAATTCGCTGAATATCGGCGATGAGATCTCCCGCCTGCAGGACAAAAGCAGCACGCTGACCGAAGACATCTTCGGCAAGCTGACCAGCTGGCAGATCGCGCGTCTGGCGCGTCACCCGAAACGTCCGTATACCCTGGACTACATCGAACACATCTTCACCGAGTTCGACGAACTGCACGGCGACCGTCACTTCTCCGACGACGCTGCGATCGTCGGCGGCATTGCCCGTCTGGACGACCAGCCGGTGATGATCATCGGTCACCAGAAAGGCCGTGAAGTGCGCGAGAAAGTTCGCCGCAACTTCGGCATGCCGCGTCCGGAAGGCTACCGCAAGGCGTGCCGCCTGATGGAAATGGCCGAACGTTTCAAAATGCCGATCCTGACCTTCATCGACACCCCGGGTGCTTACCCTGGTATCGACGCTGAAGAGCGCAACCAGAGCGAAGCGATTGCCTGGAACCTGCGCGTCATGGCGCGCCTGAAGACCCCAATCATCGCCACCGTGATCGGTGAAGGTGGTTCCGGTGGTGCTCTGGCGATCGGCGTTTGCGATCAACTGAACATGTTGCAGTACTCGACTTACGCGGTGATTTCGCCGGAAGGTTGCGCTTCGATTCTGTGGAAGACCGCCGAAAAAGCACCGGACGCCGCTGAAGCCATGGGCATCACTGCCGAGCGCCTCAAAGGCTTGGGTATTGTGGATAAAGTAATCAGCGAGCCTTTGGGCGGCGCGCACCGTAATCCGGCTGCCGCGGCTGCATCGATCCGTGCCGAGCTGAGCTCGCAGCTGGCGATGTTGAAGAAGTTCGATAACGAAGCGCTGTTGGCTCGCCGTTACGAGCGTCTGATGAGCTACGGTCTCTGATCTGACGTTGCTTCGGTAAACGACGCAAAACCATTGTGGGAGCGAGCCTGCTCGCGAAAGCGGTATAACAGTCAACAAATGTGTTGAATGTTAAGCAGCCTTCGCGAGCAGGCTCGCTCCCACATTGGGTCTATGTGAAGCGACAGACGTCTATGAATCCTTCGAAGATTGATCTTCCTGCCAGGCTCTTGCTGAATCTCAAGTCTTGGCGCAACGTCGCAACCTGGCGCATCGCCTTCTCCGGTGGTCTCGACTCCACCGTTCTGCTGCACCTTCTCGTACACCTCGCAAAAACCGAATCCCTTCCGGCGCTAAGCGCCATCCATGTTCATCACGGCCTTCAGGCTGTGGCTGATGCGTGGCCGGACCATTGTCAGTCGGTCTGTGATGCGCTGGGTGTGCCGCTGCAGGTTGTTCGTGTGCAGGTTCAACCCGGCGCCAGCCTTGAGCGTGCCGCCCGGGATGCGCGATATGCCTCGTTCATCGAGGCGACTCAGGCCAATGAAGTGTTGATGACCGCCCAGCACCGTGACGATCAGGCGGAAACGTTGTTGTTTCGGCTGTTGCGTGGGGCAGGGGTGAGGGGGTTGTCGGGGATGCCACGCCAGCGCCCACTCGGTAAAGGGCGGCTGCTGCGGCCATTGCTCGATGTCACTCGGGCTGAGCTTGAGGCCTATGCGGCGGAGCATCGGCTGAGCTGGATCGAAGACCCATCGAACCAGGATCGGCAATTCTCGCGTAATTACCTGCGCCATCAGGTGTTCCCGGTATTGACCGAGCGCTGGCCGCAAGCGGTAACGACCATGGCCCGCAGCGCTGCGCACCTGAGCGAAGCGCAGGGATTGCTCGACGAGCTTGCGCAAATCGACCTGGTTGGCGCCAGCACTGCCAATGATTTTGATTGGCTGGGATTGCCGACCCTGGAACTGGGGGCATTGGAAACGCTGTCCGCTGCTCGTCAGCGTAATGCGTTAAGTCATTGGCTCGAACCGCTGACGCGACTGCCGGACAGTGACCATTGGTCGGGTTGGGAGAATTTACGTGATGCCACCGGCGATGCCTGTCCGATCTGGCGGCTGGCAGATGGCGAACTGCATCGGGCGGGTGGGCGCATCTGGTGGTTGTCCGGTAGCTGGTTGCGCCCGCCGCCCGCCGTCGGAAACTGGCCCGACCCCTCGCTATCGCTGGTGTTGCCGGACAACGGCGTGCTCACACTCACCGGCCAAATCCCCGATGGCCTGCTGCATATCCGCTATCGTGAGGGAGGTGAGGTAATGAATTTGCCCGGTCGCGGCCATCGCGATCTGAAGCGTTTGCTCAATGAACGTGGTGTGCCGGCGTTCGCCCGTGGCAGATTGCCGCTGCTGTACCGCGGCGAGCAATTGCTGGCGGTGGCCAACCTGCGGGGCTTGGACGGCAGTGCAAAGGACCGTTGGAATTTACATTGGCAGCCGCCGCACGAAGATCTAGGTTTGAGCTGAAAGGGGCTTTCCGGTAGACTACGCTCCCTTCTTGATACAACTTCTGTGGATTCGCCTGAATTGCAGGAGTTGCCGATTACCAAGCAGTCTTTGCTGGGCGATTCCAAAAAATGTGTAGCGAGCAACGTACCGGTGTTTCATCTTCCGGTCTGTCCCAACGCGGCGGTTTTTTTGAAAGGTGCACTGTGATTAATGCAGGTGATCGGGGGCTTCGGCCTTCCTTCGCTTTCCCCGGCGGCTCGGACCGCTTTAACGCAGACTTCTAGGGTTTTTCATGACGCGCTACATATTCGTCACGGGCGGTGTTGTTTCTTCATTGGGGAAAGGCATCGCATCGGCTTCATTGGCGGCCATCCTGGAGGCGCGGGGACTTAAGGTCACCATGCTGAAGCTGGACCCGTACATCAACGTTGACCCGGGCACCATGAGCCCGTTCCAGCACGGTGAAGTGTTCGTCACCCACGACGGCGCCGAGACCGACCTGGACCTGGGCCACTACGAGCGGTTCATCCGCACGACCATGACCCAGAACAACAACTTCACCACCGGCCGTGTCTACGAACACGTCCTGCGCAAAGAGCGCCGTGGTGATTACCTGGGCGCCACCATTCAGGTGATCCCGCACATCACCGACGAAATCAAGCGCCGGATCATCAAGGGCGCCGGCGATGCCGATGTGGCCATGGTCGAGATCGGTGGCACCGTGGGTGACATCGAATCCCAGCCGTTCCTCGAAGCGATCCGTCAATTGCGTTTCGAAGTCGGCGCCAAGCGCGCAATGCTGATGCACCTGACACTGGTGCCGTACATCGCCACTGCCGGTGAAACCAAAACCAAGCCTACTCAGCACTCGGTCAAGGAACTGCGTTCCATCGGTCTGCAACCAGACGTCCTGGTCTGCCGTTCCGATCACCCGATCGACATCTCCTCGCGTCGCAAGATCGCTCAGTTCACCAACGTTGAAGAACGTGCGGTGATTGCGCTGGAAGACGCCGACACCATCTACAAGATCCCGGGCATTCTGCACGCCCAGGGCCTGGATGATTTCGTCGTCGAGCGTTTCGGCCTGCAATGTGGCGGCGCCGATCTGTCCGAGTGGGAAGCCGTGGTCGACGCCAAGCTCAACCCTGAGCATGAAGTCACCATCGCCATGGTCGGCAAGTACATGGAACTGCTGGACGCCTACAAGTCGCTGATCGAAGCGATGAGTCACGCCGGCATCAGCAACCGCACCAAGGTCAACCTGCGCTACATCGACTCCGAAGACATCGAAAACCAGGGCACTGCGCTGCTGGAAGGTGTCGACGCGATTCTGGTACCTGGCGGCTTCGGTCTGCGTGGCGTGGAAGGCAAGATCACTGCCGTTCAATACGCTCGCGAAAACAAGGTTCCGTACCTGGGCATCTGCCTGGGCATGCAAGTGGCCGTGATCGAGTTCGCTCGTAACGTGCTGGGCTGGAAAGACGCCAACTCCACCGAGTTCGATCGTGCCAGCGGTCATCCGGTCGTGGGTCTGATCACCGAGTGGGAAGATGCCACCGGCGCCGTCGAAACCCGTACCGAAACGTCCGATCTGGGCGGCACCATGCGCCTTGGCGCTCAGGATTGCCTGCTGGAACCGGGTTCCCTGGTGCACGATTGCTACGCCAAGGACGTGATCGTCGAGCGTCACCGTCACCGCTACGAAGTGAACAACAACCTGCTGCCGCAAATCATGGAAGCCGGTCTGAAAATTACCGGTCGTTCCGGTGATGGCGCCCTGGTAGAAGTGGTTGAAGCCCCGGATCACCCATGGTTCGTCGCTTGCCAGTTCCACCCTGAGTTCACCTCGACACCACGCGACGGTCACCCGTTGTTCAGCGGTTTCGTTAAAGCAGCTTTGGTTCAACACCAGAAGAAGGCGTAAATCCGATGGCCCAGAAGATCATCCGCGTAGGCGATATCGAGATTGCCAACGACAAGCCAATGGTGCTTTTCGGTGGCATGAACGTGCTGGAAAGCCGCGACATGGCGATGCAGGTCTGCGAAGAATACGTAAAGGTCACCGAGAAACTCGGTATCCCTTACGTGTTCAAGGCCAGCTTCGACAAGGCCAACCGTTCCTCCGTGACCTCTTACCGTGGCCCCGGCCTGGAAGAGGGCATGCGGATTTTCCAGGACATCAAGCAAGCGTTTGGCGTGCCGATCATCACCGACGTCCACGAGCCTGATCAGGCCGCGGTCGTCGCTGAAGTCTGCGACATCATCCAGCTGCCGGCCTTCTTGTCGCGCCAGACCGACCTGGTGGTCGCGATGGCCAAGACCGGTGCGGTGATCAACATCAAGAAAGCCCAGTTCCTCGCGCCTCAGGAAATGAAACACATCCTGAGCAAATGCGTGGAAGCGGGTAACGATCAGTTGATCCTCTGCGAACGCGGATCGAGCTTCGGCTACAACAACCTGGTCGTCGACATGCTCGGCTTCGGCATCATGAAGCAGTTCGAATACCCGGTGTTCTTCGACGTGACCCACGCGCTGCAAATGCCCGGCGGTCGCTCCGATTCCGCTGGTGGTCGCCGCGCCCAGGTCACCGACCTGGCAAAAGCGGGTATGAGCCAGTCGTTGGCCGGCCTGTTCCTTGAGGCCCACCCGGACCCGGACAACGCCAAATGCGACGGCCCTTGCGCCTTGCGTCTGGACAAACTGGAGCCATTCCTGGCCCAGCTCAAAGCTTTGGACGAACTGGTGAAGAGTTTTCCGACGGTAGAAACCGCGTAATCCTCATTTCTCCGGTAAAGTACCGCACGAATTAATGCTCAGGCCCTCGGGTCTGGGCCTTATCGTCCGCAAGTCTGCCCGCTGCACATTACTTGCCGGCGATACAAGATTTCCTTCAGCTGCGTCGTTTTCGTCAACTTTGGAGTGTTTACAACAATGGCAAAAATCGTCGACATCAAAGGTCGTGAAGTTCTCGACTCCCGTGGCAACCCCACCGTGGAAGCGGACGTGCTTCTCGATAACGGCATCATCGGCAGTGCTTGCGCGCCGTCCGGTGCTTCCACTGGCTCGCGTGAAGCGCTCGAGCTGCGTGATGGCGACAAGAGCCGTTACCTGGGCAAGGGCGTACTCAAAGCCGTCGCCAACATCAACGGTCCGATCCGCGACCTGTTGAAAGGTGCAGACCCAAGCGACCAGAAAGCGCTGGATCACGCGATGATCAAGCTCGACGGTACTGAAAACAAAGGTTCCCTGGGCGCCAACGCGATCCTCGCCGTTTCCCTGGCAGCCGCCAAGGCAGCCGCACAGGACCAGGACCTGCCGCTGTACGCTCACATCGCCAACCTGAACGGCACCCCGGGTGTTTACTCGATGCCGGTTCCGATGATGAACATCATCAACGGTGGCGAGCACGCCGATAACAACGTCGACATCCAGGAATTCATGGTTCAGCCAGTCGGCGCCAAGTCTTTCTCGGAAGGCCTGCGCATGGGCACCGAGATTTTCCATCACCTCAAAGCTGTTCTGAAGGCCCGTGGCCTGAGCACTGCTGTGGGCGACGAAGGTGGCTTCGCACCGAACCTGGCCTCCAACGAAGACGCTTTGAAAGTGATCTCCGAAGCCGTGGCCAACGCCGGTTACAAGCTGGGCACCGACGTGACCCTGGCGCTGGACTGCGCGGCCAGCGAATTCTACGAAGACGGTAAATACAACCTGTCCGGCGAAGGCCAGGTGTTCACCGCTGAAGGTTTCGCTGACTACCTGAAAGGCCTGACCGAGCGTTACCCGATCATCTCGATCGAAGACGGTCTGGACGAGTCCGACTGGGCTGGCTGGAAAATCCTCACCGACAAGATCGGCGAGAAAACTCAGTTGGTGGGCGACGACCTGTTCGTGACCAACACCAAGATCCTGAAAGAAGGCATCGATAAAAAGATCGCCAACTCGATCCTGATCAAGTTCAACCAGATCGGCACCCTGACCGAAACCCTGGAAGCCATCCAGATGGCCAAGGCCGCTGGTTACACTGCCGTGATCTCGCACCGCTCCGGCGAAACCGAAGATTCGACCATTGCCGACCTGGCTGTGGGCACCGCGGCTGGCCAGATCAAGACCGGCTCCCTGTGCCGTTCGGACCGTGTTTCCAAGTACAACCAACTGCTGCGTATCGAAGAGCAGTTGAATGGCAAAGCCAAGTACAACGGTCGCAGCGAATTCCGCGGTTAATCGTTAATTGGTAAAAAGACACCGGATTGTGTCGGAAAAATCGCTACAGCGATGGATTTGCCACTAATCTGATGCCTTATAAGCACAAGCCTGGGTCTTCCAGGCTTCGTGCTATCAGAAGCTTCAAAGTTTTGGCATGGCTGTCTTTTTTCACTGGATACCTGATATTCGATGCGCAGTCCCAATTGGTTGTTCCTCGTTTTGCTCCTGCTGCTGGCTGGCCTGCAATACCGCCTGTGGGTGGGTAATGGCAGTCTGGCGCAAGTGGCCGAACTGACTCAGCAGATCGCAGATCAACACGCTGAGAACGAGGGGCTGCTTGAGCGCAATCGGGTGATGGACGCTGAAGTCAGTGAATTGAAAAAGGGCATGGAGACCGTTGAAGAGCGGGCTCGTCATGAGTTGGGCATGGTCAAGGACGGTGAAACCCTTTACCAGTTGGCTCAATGAATCCCTCGTTACCGGCCTTCTGGGCTGTAATTCCTGCCGCGGGCGTCGGTGCCCGTATGGCCGCGGACCGTCCCAAGCAATACTTGCAACTGGGCGGGCGCACTATTCTCGAACACAGCCTCGGCTGTTTCCTTGATCATCCTTCCCTGAAAGGGTTGGTGGTCAGTCTTGCTATTGATGATCCTTACTGGCCGAACCTGGCGTGTGCTAGTGATCCGCGAATTCAGCGGGTTGAAGGCGGCTCCGAGCGCTCCGGGTCGGTGCTCAATGCGTTGCTGCATTTGCATGCGCAAGGCGCTGACGATGAGGAATGGGTGCTGGTTCACGATGCTGCGCGGCCGAATCTGAGCCGTGATGATCTGGACAAGTTGCTGGGTGAACTCGCAGATGATCCGGTCGGTGGACTGCTGGCGGTTCCGGCACGCGATACTCTCAAACGGGTCGACAAACAAGGTCGTGTGGTCGAAACCGTGGATCGCAGTGTGATCTGGCAAGCCTACACGCCGCAGATGTTTCGCCTTGGCGCATTGCATCGGGCGTTGGCCGACAGTCTGGTGGCCGATGCGGTCATCACCGACGAAGCCTCGGCCATGGAGTGGGCAGGCCTGGCGCCACGTTTGATCGAAGGTCGGTCCGACAACCTCAAAGTAACTCGCCCCGAAGACCTTGAGTGGTTGCGCCAGCGCTGGTCTAACCGCCGCTAAGCTGCATACTCTGGCCTTTGCGCCAATCCTTCCTTCAAGTAATCCACCAACTTGCGCACCTTGGGTGACAGATGCCGTTGCTGTGGATAAAGCGCCCACACGGCAGTGTTCGGCGGTTGGTGGGCTTCCAGCAGCGAAATCAATTCGCCGTTTTTCAGATGCTCCAACACGTAGTAGTCCGGCAGCTGGCACAAACCCACACCCTGTAAGGCCGCATCCAAAACTGCTTGCCCACTATTGCAGCGCCAGTTTCCCTGCACTCGCTGGGAAAATTCCCGCCCGTTCTGTTCCAGTTGCCAGATATCCGAGCCGCCGATGAGGCAGTTGTGGCGGCTGAGTTCCGACAAGCTATGCGGGCGGCCGTAGCGTTCCAGATAGGACGGCGATGCGCACAGGTACATGCGTCGTGGCGCCAGACGTGTCGCCACCAGGCGTGAGTCTTGCAGACGGCCAAGGCGGATTGCCAGATCCAAGCCTTCATGGACCAGGTCGAGTTGGCGGTTGCTCAGTTCGATGTCGATGCGCAGTTGCGGATACAACCCCATGAATCGCGTCACCAGCGGCACGATGAATCGCTCGCCGTACGCCACGGCGCAGGTCATGCGCAGCATGCCTTTGGGTTCGCTGGTCAGGTCACCCACCGCCCGCAGCGCTTCTTCGCGGCCATCTTGCAAGCGCTGGCAATGTTGCAGAAAGGTTTGCCCTGCTTCGGTCAGCGTGACCCGGCGAGTGCTGCGATAAAGCAGTCGCGTCTGAAGGCGCTCTTCGAGGCGTACTATTTGTCGACTGATGTGGGAGGAGGAAACTCCGAGGCGTTCCGCGGCAGCCGTGAACTGGCTGCACTCGGCCACGGCGACGAACTCGTCGATACCTTCCCAGCGGTTTTCGGACATCAAGGATTATCCCTGTATGGCAATAATGTTTTGCTTTTGTCCGGATTATTCACCGTCAGGCGGTGTATTACACTCCTTGTCTCGTTTTTATTCACTGGAGAACCCACATGATCAAGTCGCGCGCTGCCGTTGCCTTCGAGGCCAAGAAACCCCTCGAGATCGTTGAAGTCGATGTCGCCATGCCCAAGGCCGGTGAAGTCCTGCTGCGAGTGGTTGCCTCCGGTGTTTGTCATACCGATGCCTACACGCTGTCGGGCGCGGACCCGGAAGGCATCTTCCCGTCGATCCTCGGTCACGAAGGTGGCGCGGTGGTTGAGGCGATTGGTGAGGGCGTGACCTCCGTCGCAGTTGGCGATCATGTGATCCCGCTGTACACCCCGGAATGCCGCCAGTGCAAATTCTGTCTGTCGGGCAAAACCAACCTGTGTCAGGCGATTCGTGCGACTCAGGGTAAAGGCCTGATGCCGGATGGCACTTCGCGCTTTTCCTACAAGGGCCAACCAATTTTCCACTACATGGGGACGTCGACGTTCTCCGAGTACACCGTGCTGCCGGAAATCTCCGTCGCCAAAATTCCAAAAGAAGCGCCGCTGGAAAAAGTCTGCCTGCTGGGCTGCGGTGTCACCACCGGCATCGGTGCAGTCCTTAATACCGCCAAGGTAAAACCAGGTGATACCGTCGCCATTTTCGGCCTCGGCGGCATCGGTCTGTCGGCGGTGATCGGCGCCGTCAAAGCCAAGGCTGCGCGGATCATCGCCATCGACATCAACCCGGCCAAATTCGAGATCGCCAAGCAGTTGGGCGCAACCGATTGTGTGAACCCGAAAGATTTTGATCGTCCCATCCAGGAAGTCATCGTTGACATGACCGACGGCGGCGTCGACTTTTCCTTCGAATGCATCGGCAACGTGCAATTGATGCGTGCCGCACTTGAATGCTGCCACAAGGGTTGGGGCGAGTCGGTAATCATCGGCGTCGCCGGTGCTGGCCAGGAAATCGCCACGCGTCCATTCCAGTTGGTGACCGGTCGCGTCTGGCGCGGTTCGGCGTTCGGCGGCGTGCGTGGCCGTACCGAGTTGCCAAGCTATGTCGAGATGGCTGAAACCGGCGAAATCCCGCTGGATACGTTCATCACCCACACCATGGGCCTGGAAGATATCAACAAGGCGTTCGACCTGATGCATGAAGGCAAGAGCATCCGTTCCGTCATCCATTTCTGAGGTCGGTCATGAGCCTGGAAAATATCTCCTGCCAGAAAAGCTTCGGCGGCTGGCACAAACGCTATCGGCACCGCTCCGATGTGCTCGGCTGCGACATGGTGTTTGCCGTGTACCTGCCGCCGCAAGCGGAGCAGGGCGGCAAGTTGCCGGTGCTGTACTGGTTGTCCGGCCTGACCTGCACCGACGAAAACTTCATGCAAAAGGCCGGCGCCATGCGCTTGGCCGCCGAGCTTGGGCTGATCATCGTTGCACCGGACACCAGCCCTCGCGGTCCCGATGTGCCGGGTGATCCGGATGGCGCCTGGGACTTCGGTCTCGGTGCCGGATTTTATCTGAATGCCACGCAGGAACCCTGGTCCCGGCACTATCGGATGCATGACTATGTCGTGCAGGAATTGCCCGCATTGGTCGAAGCCCATTTCCCGGCGTCGGACAAGCGCGGCATCAGTGGTCACTCCATGGGCGGCCACGGTGCGCTGGTCTGTGCGTTGCGTAATCCGGGGCGTTATCAGTCGGTGTCGGCGTTCTCGCCGATCAACAATCCGATGGACTGTCCTTGGGGGCAGAAGGCCTTTTCCCGCTACCTGGGGGAAGATCGTTCGAAATGGCGCGAGTGGGATGCCTGCGTCCTGATTGCCGAAGCAAACGAGAAGTTGCCGTTGTTGGTCGACCAAGGTGATCGCGACGATTTCCTGGCCACCCAGCTCAAGCCTGAAGCCTTGCAACAGGCCGCCAAACTGGCCGGTCATCCGCTGACGTTGCGCCTGCAACCCGGCTACGACCATAGCTATTTCTTCATCGCCAGTTTTATCGACGACCACTTGCAACATCATGGACGCGCCCTAGGCGTCTAATGCAGGTAGAATCACGCCCTGACAAAAATCGGGGCGTTTTTTTATGCGTATTGGCCACGGCTATGATGTGCATCGTTTCGCTGAAGGCGATTTCATTACTCTGGGCGGCGTGCGCATTGCACACGGCTTCGGGCTGCTCGCTCACTCCGACGGTGACGTCCTGCTGCACGCCTTGAGCGATGCCTTGCTCGGCGCCGCTGCGCTGGGTGATATCGGCAAACATTTTCCGGACACCGACCCGACATTCAAGGGCGCCGACAGCCGGGTGCTGTTGCGTCATGTCGTCGCACTGATCCACGCCAAGGGCTGGAAAGTCGGCAACGTCGATAACACCATCGTCGCCCAGGCGCCGAAAATGGCCCCGCATATCGAATCGATGCGCGCGCTGATTGCCGCGGATCTTCAAGTTGAGTTGGATCAAGTGAACGTGAAAGCTACCACCACCGAAAAGCTCGGCTTTGTCGGTCGCGAAGAAGGCATTGCCGTGCACTCCGTTGCCTTGTTGCTGCGCGCATGAACGAACTGCAATTGCTCGGCCCGCGGGCCTATGGCCAAGCCCTCGGCACCGCGGTACTGAAAGCCACGGCGGAAGATTTTCAGGTCGATGAAGTCCTCAATATCCCCCTCAGTGGCGACGGCGAACACTTGTGGATCTGGGTGGAAAAGCGCGGTCTGAATACCGAAGAAGCGGCACGGCGAATCGCCAAGGCGGCGGGCGTGCCATTGCGCACTGTCAGTTATGCGGGGCTCAAGGATCGTCAGGCGCTGACTCGCCAGTGGTTCAGCGTGCAGCTGCCGGGAAAGGCCGACCCTGATCTGTCGGCGGCGGAAAACGATACGCTGAAGATCCTCAAGACCGGCCGGCACAAACGCAAGCTGCAACGCGGTGCTCATTCGGCCAATGGCTTCACGTTGCGACTGACGCAATTCGCTGGCGACAAAGCGGCGATCGAGGAGCGTCTGCAACTGATCGCCAAGCAAGGTATTCCCAATTATTTCGGCGCCCAGCGTTTTGGGTTTGACGGCGGTAACGTGGTCGATGCCCGTGCGTGGGCTGCTCGCAAAGCCTTGCCGGAGCAGCGCAACGTGCGTTCGCGTCTGCTCTCGACGGCGCGCAGTTTTCTGTTTAATCAGGTGTTGGCGGCGCGTGTCGCCGATGGCAGCTGGCAGCGTGCCCAGGTTGGCGATCTGCTGGCCTTCACCGACAGTCG
This sequence comes from Pseudomonas svalbardensis, assembly GCF_030053115.1. Classification (NCBI taxonomy): domain Bacteria; kingdom Pseudomonadati; phylum Pseudomonadota; class Gammaproteobacteria; order Pseudomonadales; family Pseudomonadaceae; genus Pseudomonas; species Pseudomonas svalbardensis. Next base: position 1,386,862 of record NZ_CP125619.1, read on the forward strand.
CAGCTTTTTTCCGGCAGGTGTTGCCGAGTGCAGCGACCCGCGTCTGGCAATTCTCGATCTGCACCCGACCGGTCCGCAGTGGGGCGAAGGTGACTCGCCGGCCACTGGCGCTGTCCATGAACTGGAGCAGGCAATCGCCACTCGCGAAGCGGACTTGCGTGATTGGTTGATTAACGCCGGTATGAGCCACGAACGTCGCATCCTGCGGCTGCCCATTGATGGGTTGACGTGGCATTATCCCGAGCCTGACATTCTGCAACTGGAATTCGTCCTCCCGGCCGGATGCTTCGCCACCGTATTGGTGCGCGAGCTCGTTGATCTGGTGCCGGTGGGGCAGACGGACAGCCCATGCGTATTCTGATTTCTAACGACGATGGGGTAACCGCACCCGGTCTCGCCGCGCTTTATGCTGCGCTGGCGGATTACACCGAATGCGTGGTTATCGCCCCGGACCAAGACAAAAGCGGCGCCAGCAGCTCGCTGACGCTCGACCGTCCGTTACACCCGCAAACCCTGGCCAACGGCTTTATCAGCCTCAATGGCACACCGACCGATTGCGTGCACCTGGGCCTCAATGGCTTGCTGGAACGCGAGCCGGACATGGTGGTTTCGGGGATCAACCTGGGCGCCAACCTGGGTGATGACGTGTTGTATTCCGGCACTGTGGCGGCGGCCCTTGAGGGACGTTTCCTGGCGCGTCCTTCGTTTGCCTTTTCGTTGGTCTCACGGCAAGTGGAGAACCTTCCCACAGCAGCGTACTTTGCGCGCAAACTGGTAGAGGCTCACGCGGACCTTGAACTGCCACCGCGTACGGTACTGAACGTGAACATTCCCAATTTGCCGCTGGACCACATCCGCGGTATTCAGCTGACCCGCCTCGGACATCGAGCACGTGCTGCAGCGCCGATGAAAATGGTCGATCCGCGCGGTAAATCCGGTTACTGGATTGCGGCGGCAGGGGATGCCGAAGACGGCGGCCCGGGCACCGATTTTCATGCGGTGATGCAAGGCTATGTTTCAATCACCCCACTGCAACTGGATCGCACCTTTAATGATGCCTTCAGAAGTCTCGATGGCTGGCTGGAGGGGCTCAACTAATGGCTCGTGAACAAGACGATATTCTGCGTCGTGGCATCGGGATGACCTCACAACGGACCCGTGAGCGCCTTATTCAGCGCCTGTATGAAGAGGGAATTTGCAACGCCAAGGTGCTGGAAGTCATTCGCCGTACACCGCGTCACCTGTTCGTCGACGAGGCGCTGGCTCACCGCGCCTACGAAGACACGGCGCTACCGATCGGCAATAACCAGACCATCTCGCAGCCTTATATGGTGGCTCGCATGAGCGAGTTGCTGCTGGAGGCAGGTCCTCTCGACAAGGTGATGGAAATCGGCACCGGCTCGGGCTATCAGACGGCGGTGCTGTCGCAACTGGTCGAGCGGGTATTTTCCGTCGAGCGCATCAAGGTTCTGCAGGACCGGGCCAAGGAACGCCTGGTGGAGCTGAACCTGCGCAACGTGGTGTTCCGCTGGGGCGATGGTTGGGAAGGGTGGCCGGCGCTGGCGCCTTACAACGGCATTATCGTGACTGCGGTGGCGACCGATGTACCTCAGGCGCTGCTTGATCAATTGGCGCCGGGAGGGCGGCTGGTGATCCCGGTCGGATCGGGTGAGGTTCAACAATTGATGCTGATCATCCGGGAAGAGCAGGGCTTTTCCAGGCGTGTTCTGGGGGCTGTTCGCTTCGTCCCGTTGCTCAATGGGCCACTTGCCTGAGCATTTGTTTCAGGGCGCTGAATTCTCTTCGATTGCTCCTGTCTTACAGCGGGATCGATCAGTTAAACGGGATCATCGTCAGGCAGCAAACGTGTGCGCGAAGCCATTACGCTTCATTAAAGGTAAAGCCTGCACGGCTCGTTATACTTGCGACATTTCAATGCCGGTACACGGCAATCCACATTTTCAGCCACCACAAAGGGAGCGGCGGGTGAGTCTCACAGTCATTGCGCAGCGAATGGGTAAAACGAGCTTTCAGCGCCTGGTGACTGGCCTTGTCTTGAGCACCTTGCTAGTCGGGTGCTCCAGCAATAAATCGAGCGATGTACGCGTCGTCGATCGCAACAACGCCGTCGCCCAGCGTCCGGCAGTGACCACGGGTCAATACGTCGTCCGACCTAAAGACACCTTGTTCTCCATTGCCTTTCGCTACGGCTGGGACTACAAAGCCCTCGCGGCACGCAACAACATTCCTACGCCTTATACGATCCATCCGGGTCAGACGATTCGCTTTGACGGTCGCACCGGTTCAACGCCGACACCGGTGGTCAGCTCCGCCGATTCAACGCCTTCTTCGTCGCTGAAAACCACGGTTATCCGGCGCCAGGCGAATGGCGCAACCACGAGCACAGCAGTGGTTGCACCGTCCGTCGCCAGCAAGCCGACCCCTGCTCCGATGCCTCCTGCCGGTCCGGCCCCGACCGGCTGGGGATGGCCATCTAATGGCATTCTCATTGGTAAATTCTCTTCAAACGGCAGTTTGAATAAAGGAATTGATATCGCCGGGGATTTGGGACAGCCTGTTTTAGCTGCGTCTGATGGGACGGTGGTATACGCCGGGAGTGGCTTAAGGGGCTACGGCGAATTAGTCATCATCAAACACAGCGATACCTACGTCAGTGCCTACGGACATAACCGCAGGCTGTTAGTTCGGGAGGGGCAGCAGGTCAAGGTCGGACAGACAATTGCCGAAATGGGGTCAACGGGTACAGACCGGGTGAAGCTGCATTTTGAGATTCGCCGACAAGGTAAACCTGTAGATCCGCTGCAATTCCTGCCACGTCGTTGATCGCTTTCCAGCCTGTTCCGTCGCGTAGAGGGAACAGGCTCCAGCGTTGCCAAGGATATAGGCGCCGCTTGAGCCTGAGGTCGAACTCACCAAAGGACTATAACAATGGCTCTCAGTAAAGAAGTGCCGGAGTTTGACATCGACGATGAGGTTCTCCTGATGGAGACCGGCATCGCTACGGATTCGATGTCGAATGATGAAGGGGCTGCTCCACCTTCCGTTCGTGCCAAATCCAAACACTCCGCCTCGTTAAAGCAACACAAGTACATTGACTACACGCGTGCACTCGATGCCACGCAGCTGTACCTCAATGAGATTGGCTTTTCCCCTCTGTTGTCCCCCGAAGAAGAAGTTCATTTTGCGCGCTTGTCGCAAAGTGGAGATCCGGCCGGGCGCAAACGCATGATTGAAAGTAACCTGCGGCTGGTGGTGAAAATCGCCCGGCGTTACGTCAATCGGGGTCTGTCGCTGCTGGACCTGATCGAAGAGGGCAACCTCGGGCTCATCCGGGCGGTAGAGAAGTTCGACCCCGAACGCGGCTTCCGCTTTTCAACCTACGCGACCTGGTGGATTCGTCAGACCATCGAGCGCGCGATCATGAATCAGACCCGGACCATCCGGTTGCCGATTCATGTGGTCAAAGAGCTCAACGTGTACCTGCGGGCTGCACGGGAGCTGACGCAAAAACTCGATCACGAACCCTCACCCGAAGAAATTGCCAACCTGCTGGAAAAACCAGTGGGCGAGGTCAAGCGCATGCTCGGCCTGAACGAGCGGGTTTCTTCGGTCGACGTCTCGCTGGGTCCGGATTCGGATAAAACCCTGCTGGACACCCTTACCGATGACCGCCCAACCGATCCATGTGAACTGTTGCAGGATGACGACCTGTCCCAGAGCATCGATCAATGGCTCTCGGAGCTGACCGACAAGCAACGCGAAGTGGTGATACGCCGCTTCGGCCTGCGCGGTCACGAGAGCAGCACGCTTGAAGATGTAGGCCTGGAGATTGGCCTGACTCGGGAGCGGGTCAGACAGATTCAGGTTGAAGGCCTGAAGCGTCTTCGGGAGATTCTCGAGAAGAATGGCCTGTCGAGCGAGTCGTTGTTTCAATAAGTAATTTGCTGGCTGGCATTAAAAAGCCCTGACTGGTTCGGGGTTTTTTATTGCCTGGGAGACGGGCTGGGAGTTCCCTCCGTAATCCCTCTGGTTTGTAGTCTCTCGCTGTAAGTGTTTGCTTACTCTTTCGTAAGTGTTCGCTAATTCCATGGGTAGCAGCCGTACATATTCCTACGTGAGATATGATTAACTGATTGATTTATATGCTTATTTTTTAAGATTAATAGCTTGTGACAGTCAGTTTCAGCTAATGGAGGCGATTGCTCTTGGTAGGGAACTCTCTAGTATCTGAACTGTGTCGACGGACAGACACACCCTTCAAGGATGAGGGGGAAAGGACATCGCAGGAAGCGATTCATCAGGACGATGAAAAGGAACACAGGGAATAGGGAAAAAATGTGGGCGGGTCAAACCGCCCCTTTTTTTGCCTGCAGAAAAGCAAAAAGGCCCGCGAGGGGCCTTTTCGAGAACGCGGGGGTAATCAGCGTTCGAGGTCTTTGATCTTGCCTTTGACGCCATCCCACTCTTCGGCATTGGGCAAGGATTCTTTCTTCTCGGTGATGTTGGGCCAGATTTCCGCCAGCTCAACGTTCAGCTGAATAAACTCCTGCATGTCTTCCGGGACTTCATCTTCGGAGAAGATGGCCACGGCAGGGCATTCTGGTTCGCACAGTGCGCAGTCGATGCACTCATCCGGGTGAATCACCAGGAAGTTCGGGCCTTCGTAAAAGCAGTCCACCGGACAGACTTCTACGCAGTCGGTGTACTTGCACTTGATGCAGTTGTCGGTGACGACGAAGGTCATTTCTAATTTTCTCCTCAGGCGGCGGCAGCGGAGCCCCTTCACGTTGGGGTCGCCAGGTTTGGGAGCGATAGTCTGCTGGTCAGGCTATAAGCCAGCAGCATCCCAAACCGCGCGAGATTCTAACAGCTTGCAGGCGAGTGCGTTAGATCCGTGTCTTTAGTGTATAGAGCATTTCGAGCGCCCGACGCGGCGTCATGTCGTCCAGATCAAGTTTGGCCAGATCATCCAGCACCGGATGCGGCAGGCTGGCGAACATGTCGCTCTGCTGCGGCGCCGCCGGTTTGCCTTTGGCAGTCTTGGGAACTTCATGAGGCAGGGCGGCCGCTTCCAGCCGGCCCAAGTGTTCGCGAGCGCGCACGATCACTTCGCTCGGCACACCGGCCAACTGTGCAACCGCAAGGCCGTAGCTCTGGCTGGCAGGCCCTGGCAGCACGTGGTGCAGGAACACGATGCGTTCGTTGTGCTCGGTGGCATTAAGGTGAACGTTGGCCACCAGCGGTTGTGCCTCCGGTAGCACCGTCAGCTCGAAGTAGTGGGTGGCGAACAGCGTGTAAGCCCGCAGATGGGCCAGGCGTTCGGCCGCCGCCCACGCCAGGGACAAACCGTCAAAGGTGCTGGTGCCACGACCGACTTCGTCCATTAGCACCAGGCTGCGCTCGGTGGCGTTGTGCAATATGTTCGCGGTTTCGCTCATTTCGACCATGAAGGTCGAGCGCCCGCCGGCCAGGTCATCGCTGGAACCGATCCGGGTAAAGATCCGGTCCACCAGAGACAACTCGCAACTCGCTGCCGGTACGAAGCTGCCGATGTGTGCCAGCAGCACGATCAGAGCGGTCTGGCGCATGTAGGTGGATTTACCACCCATGTTCGGACCGGTGATCACCAGCATACGGGTGTTGTCGTCGAGGCTCAGGTCGTTGGCCACGAACGGCGTGGTCAGCACTTGCTCGACCACCGGGTGACGACCCTGGCTGATGCGCATGCACGGCTCACTGACGAAGCGCGGGCAGTTCAGATCGAGGTTCAGCGCACGTTCGGCAAGGTTGCTCAACACGTCCAGCTCAGCCAGTGCCGCGGCGGTGTCTTGCAGCGGTGGCAACTGGGCGATCAAATCTTCAAGCAGTGCTTCGTAGAGCATCTTCTCGCGCGCCAGGGCGCGGCTCTTCGCTGACAGGGCCTTGTCTTCGAACGCCTTCAGTTCCGGCGTAATGAAGCGCTCGGCGCCTTTCAACGTCTGGCGACGGATATAGTCTGCCGGCGCCGACTCAGCCTGCTTGCTTGGCAACTCGATGAAGTAGCCATGAATGCGGTTGTAACCGACTTTCAGATGCGACAGACCGGTACGGGCCTTCTCGCGTGCTTCGAGGTCGATCAGGAACTGCCCGGCGTTTTCGCTGAGCGATTGCAAATCGTCCAGTTCGGCGTCGTAACCGGTTTTCAACACGCCGCCGTCACGGATCACCGCGGGCGGGTTGTCAATAATGGCTTTTTCCAGCAGGGCCGCCAGTTCCGGGTAGGTGCTGGTGGTCTTCGCCAGTTGAATGATGTGCGGAGCTTCCAGCTCAGTCATCGCCACTTGCAACTCAGGCAATGCTCCGAGCGCATCGCGTAGGCGAGCCAGGTCACGAGGACGGGCATTGCGCAGGCCGATCCGCGCCAGGATTCGCTCGATGTCGCCGATTTCCTTGAGCTGCGGTTGCAGTTTCTCGAAGCGGTAACCGTCGAGCAGGCAGGTGATCGAGGTCTGGCGCGCCAGCAATACGGTCAGATCCCGCAGCGGACGGTTCAGCCAGCGGGTCAGCAGACGGCTGCCCATGGCGGTCTGGCAGCGATCGACCACAGATTGCAACGTGTTGTCGCGACCGCCAGCCAGGTTAGTGTCCAGTTCCAGGTTGCGACGGCTCGCGCCGTCCAGCACCACGGTGTCGTCCAGGCGTTCATGACGCAGGCTGCGCAAATGGGGCAGGGCGGTGCGCTGGGTTTCCTTGGCGTAGCTGAGCAGGCAACCCGCGGCGCCGATGGCCAAGGTCAGGTTCTCGCAGCCAAAACCTTTCAGGTCCTGGGTGGAGAATTGTTGGCAGAGACTCTTCAGTGCCGAATCACGTTCGAAATCCCACGGCGCACGGCGACGAACCCCACGACGTTTCTCCGCCGGCAGATCCTTCGGCCAGTCATCCGGGATCATCAGCTCTACCGGATTGACGCGCTCCAGTTCTGCCAGCAGGTTTTCCCAGCCTTTGATTTCCAGCACGGTGAAGTTGCCGCTGGTGATGTCCAGCACCGCCAGACCGAACAGACGCTCATCCCCCAGGACGGCAGCAATCAGGTTATCCCGACGCTCATCCAGCAACGCTTCATCACTCACCGTGCCCGGCGTGATGATCCGCACCACCTGACGATCCACCGGGCCCTTGCTGGTCGCCGGGTCGCCGACCTGCTCACAAATCACCACCGACTCGCCGAGCTTGACCAGTTTCGCCAGGTAGCCTTCCGCGGCGTGGTAAGGAATCCCACACATCGGAATCGCCTGACCCGCCGACTGCCCACGGGCGGTCAGGGTGATGTCCAGCAATTTGGCGGCCTTCTTCGCGTCTTCATAGAAGATCTCGTAGAAGTCGCCCATGCGGTAGAACATCAGCTGGTCTGGGTGCTGGTTTTTCAGGCGCCAGTACTGCTGCATCATCGGCGTGTGGGAGGACAGATCGGAGAGCGCTTTATTCATCGGATAATCAGGCAAATTCGTTGAAAGGTGTAGGGCAAAGGAGGGGCATCGGCCCGGCTTTTCCGCGATGGGCGCAAGGTTAACATGGGCGGTCCACCCGACGCAGGCATGAAAGCCCTGCGATATATTTCTTCTGTCTATGCACGACATATGCGCAATTTATGCAATTGGGCATTTGTCTTCCGCGAAAAGAACAAGCACTATGCGCGTTATGCAAAAACGCAATGTTTCTACCGTACTAAGAGCGCTGCTCGATCAGCACGGGATCTCCCCCACGGAGCTTCACCGTCGCACCGGCGTGCCTCAATCCACTCTCTCGCGGATCCTCAGCGGGAAGATCGTCGATCCCTCGGATAAACACATCTCGAAGATCGCCGAGTACTTCGCCGTGAGCACCGACCAGTTGCGGGGCCGTGCGGATGTCGCGCTGGCAGCCAGCACCGGGCGCGATCAATTGCATTCGGAACTCAAGGACATAAGTCTGTGGGACGACGATACGCCCGTCGATGATGACGAGGTGTCGGTCCCCTTTCTTCGCGAGGTTGAATTGGCTGCAGGATCAGGAAGGTTCGTCATCGAAGAGAGCGAGCGCTCTAGCCTGCGCTTCGGCAAGCGGAGCCTGCGTCACAACGGCGTTCAGTTCGACCAGGCAAAATGCGTGACGGTGCGCGGCAACAGTATGTTGCCGGTACTGCGCGACGGCGCCACCGTCGGCGTTAATGCCGGCAAGTGCGGGATCGGCGATATCGTGGATGGCGACCTTTATGCCATCAACCATAACGGCCAGCTGCGGGTGAAACAGCTTTATCGCCTGCCTACCGGGATACGTCTGCGCAGCTTCAATCGCGATGAACATCCGGACGAGGACTACACCTTCCAGGAAATCCAGGAAGAGCAGATTGTCATCCTCGGTCACGTCTTCTGGTGGGGCATGTACGCCCGTTAACCTCACCGCTGTCAGATAAAACCCGCCATTGAGCGGGTTTTTTTTCGCCTGCCAAAAGCCTCCAGCGCCTTTGTCTGCGGGGCTTTCATGCAGAAATGCATTTCTAACGCATAAATAAATGCATTTGTGCATTGACTGTATATGCATCCATGCATATTCTTTGTCTCAAGCCGCTCAACAAAGCAGCTCGAAACGAAGCTCTTTAGTTCCACCACAAAGGCAGCGATGAACCGGCCTCAACGGTTCAGAGGGTTGGCAACTGACCCGGGTGTGCAGCGTAAAGCACCAGAAGCAGTTATCCGGCGGGCAGGGACCGCGGTCGGAAAAACAATATGAATCGATCCGTACCGCGCCAGTAGCGCCGAAAGGTCAACGCGAAGGACCGCATTACTGAAAAGCCTGGGTGACCGGGCTTTTTGGAATGCCTGCCTACCGTCAGGCAACTCAAGAGACACCGTTTGAAAGACACACACATCACTCATCAATCACCCCCAGGAGGCGTGACATGACAAACGAGCAACAAGCGTTGCTGGACATGCCGATCTGGCTCGTCATCGTCCTCGCCCTGGTGGGCGGGGTGTCCGGCGAAATGTGGCGCGCCGACAAGGAGGGCGCCCGTGGCTGGTCGCTGCTGCGGCGCCTGGCGCTACGTTCCGGGGCCTGCATGGTCTGCGGGGTCTCCGCAATCATGCTGCTGTATGCCGCCGGCGTGTCGATCTGGACGGCTTGCGCGTTCGGTTGCCTTACGGCGATGGCCGGGGCAGACGTTGCCATTGGCCTTTATGAACGCTGGGCGGCCAAGCGGATTGGCGTTTGCGAAGTGCCCCCGCGAGATACCCGCCAGGATCCCTGAACACCAAGCCCAATGGAATGGCGATCAGCGGTGCCGACCGGCATCCGACCTGCAAGGACGCGGGTTTCCCAAGGCCAGTACCTTTCACTCAAACCCGCCAACCAAGCGGGTTTTTTATTGCCCGGTGAAAACACCATGAAGATCACCCCACTGGTCACCCAACTGCGTGATCACTGCCCAACCCTCGCCAATCGCGTGGCTGCCGGCATCGACCTCGAAACGCTGCAAGCCAGTACCCCGCTTTCAACTCCTTGCGCCTACGTGGTGCCGATTGCCGATCTGGCAGGCGCAAACACGGCGCAAAACGCTACGTGGCAGACCATTCGCGACCGCTTCGAAGTGACCCTGGTGCTTGACACCACCGACGCTACAAAAGCGCTGGATCTGTTGCACGACCTGCGGGCCGAACTTTGGCGGGCGCTGGTGGGTTTCAAGCCCGGCAGTGATTACGACGCCATCGCCTATGACGGCGGTGAACGGGTTTCCATCAACAGCAACCGCGTGCTGTATCGCCTGCGCTTTTTTGCCGAGTTCCAGCTCGGCCGCAATCTGCCTGGTCAGCCTGCGGAGAGCTGGCACGAACGTGAACTGGACGGTTTGTCGTCCTTTACCGGGGTCACCGTGCGGGTCGATGCGATCGATCCGGCGGACCCCAATCTGAAACGCCCAGGCCCCGACGGACGCCTGGAACTGACTTTCTCTGGAGACGTAACCCCATGAGTAAACGCATCACCGTGCTGCCGGCCCCAGGCCGCGCCGTGCCCGACCCGGAAGCGGGCGATCTGTTGCCCCTCGAGGGCCGTGAAGTGCCGGACAACGCCTGGTGGCGTCGACGTCTGGCCGATGGCGATATCACTACCAAAGCCGTGAAAGCGGCGAAACCACAGGGAGCCAAATAATGGCGATCGGATTCAGCAACATCCCCGCGGACATTCGTGTTCCGCTGTTCTACGCAGAAATGGACAATTCGGCCGCCAATAGCGCGTCGTCGGCCATGCGCCGTTTGATCGTCGCTCAGGTCAACGACAACATTGCGCCGGCCGAGGTTGGCAAACTGGTGTTGGTGTCCAGCGTGGCGCTGGCCAAAAGCATTGGCGGCCAAGGCTCGATGCTCGCTTCGATGTATGAAACCTGGCGCAAGACCGACCCGATCGGCGAGATCTGGTGCCTGCCGCTGCACAACACCGAAGGAAGCATCGCCAAAGGCGTGTTGACCCTGACCGGCGCGGCCACTCAAAGCGGCGTGCTCAACCTGTATGTCGGCGGCGTTCGTGTTCAAGCAGCCATTGTCAACGGCGCTACTGCGGCTCAAGCGGCCACCGCGCTGGCGCTGAAGATCAACGCCTCGGCAGATCTGCCGGTCAGCGCTGCAGCCGTAGAAGGCATCGTGACGCTGAGCGCCAAATGGACTGGCGACAGCGGTAACGACATCAGCCTGCAATTCAATCGCCTGGGCAAGAGCAATGGCGAAGAAACCCCGGCCGGCCTGACCACGGCCATCACCGCCATGACCGGCGGCGCCGGTGTGCCGGATCAGGTCGCTGCGGTAGCGGCGCTGGGCGATGAGCCGTTCGAGTTCATCTGCATGCCATTCTCGGACCTGTCGACCCTCAACATCTGGCAAGCCGTCATGGATGACAGCACCGGTCGTTGGTCGTGGGCCAAGCAATTGTTCGGTCATGTCTACAGCGCCAAGCGCGGCACCATTGGTACTTTGGTCGCTGCCGGCCAGGCGCGTAATGACCAGCACATGACCCTTCAGGCGCTGGAGCCGGGTGTACCGCAACCGTTCTGGGTTCAGGCCGCCGCACTGGCTGCGCGCACGTCGGTATTCATCTCCGCCGACGCCAGCCGTCCGACCCAAAGCGGCAGCCTGCCAGGTCTCGACCCTGCATCCGCCAGTGAGCGTTTCACCCTGACCGAGCGTCAGTCGCTGCTCAATTACGGTATCGCCACCGCGTACTACGAAGGCGGCTACGTGCGCATTCAGCGTTCGATTACCACCTATCAGAAGAACGCCTACGGCCAGGCAGACAATTCCTACCTGGACAGCGAAACCATGCACCAGTCGGCCTTCATCGTGCGTCGTCTGCAAAGCGTGATCACCAGCAAATACGGTCGCCACAAACTGGCCTCTGACGGCACCCGTTTCGGCGCCGGCCAGCCGATCGTTACCCCGAGCACTATTCGCGGCGAGCTGATCGCCCAGTACGCCAAGCTCGAACTGGAAGGCCACGTCGAAAACGCCGAGCTGTTCGCCGAGCACCTGATCGTCGAACGCGACGTGCAGGACCCGAGCCGGGTCAACGTGCTGTTCCCGCCGGATTACATCAACGGTCTGCGCGTGTTCGCGCTGCTCAACCAATTCCGTCTGCAGTACGACGACGCAGCCTGATCGCTGCCTTTGACTGTGTGATTTCAGCCCACCTCGCGTGGGCATTTGATTTGAAGGGAGAAACACCATGGGTCAACTGATTGCGGGCACCTGCTACGTCAAAGTGGACGGCGCTCAACTGACTATCAATGGCGGCTGCGAAGCGCCGTTGATGGCTGTGAAACGGGAAACCGTCGTACCGGGTTTCTACAAGGAAACCGACATTTCCCCGTCGTTCAAAGTGACGGCGCTGCACACCGCGGACTTCCCGCTCAAGCAACTGATCGCAGGCTCTGACATGACCGTCACCTGCGAATTCAGCAACGGCAAAGTCTACGTACTGGCCGGCGCCTACCTGGTGGAAGAACCGGTATCGAAAGGCGATGACGCCACCATCGAACTGAAATTCGAAGGCATCAAGGGGACCTGGCAATGACTGGCGCCGTGAAGCTTCAAGTCGCGATCGAAGCTCACGGCGAGCCCTTGACCGAACTCAACCTGCGCCGCCCAACGGTGCAGGAAGTTCGAGCGATCAAGGCGCTGCCGTACAAAATCGACAAGAGCGAAGAAGTGAGCCTCGACATGGACGTCGCGGCCAAATACATCGCGGTGTGCGCCGGCATCCCGCCGTCGTCGGTCAACCAGTTGGACCTGGCTGACCTCAACGCGCTGAGCTGGGCTGTCGCGAGTTTTTTCATGAGTGCGGCGTCGGAGCCATCACCGACCTGATTTCAGTCGCCTATGACCTGGCCTGGTTCTGGAAGGTTGACCCCGAACAGATGATGGCCAGGCCACTGGATGTGCTCCGCGAATCGCTGGAGCACGCGCAACGGATCAATGCGATGCAGCAGGTGCAGTGATGGCAGACATGGAAAAGGAAGACAAAAAATCGGTCCGGCTGACGGGGATCGATGAACTGACCCCCAAGCTCGCCGGCATTCGAGCGAGGATCGAGGGCTTCAGAACACATCTTGAACAGACGGGGCTGGGCAAGCTGGACATCAGCGGTCTGTTCAAGGGCGGCAGCGTGATCACGCCCTTCGTGGACGGGATCAAGGCGTCCGCTGCGTTCAAGGGCCAATTGACCGAGGTGAATGAGGCCGCCAAAGGTGTCGATGTGCCGAGCGTGCCGACTAGCGCCACGCAAACCCTGAATGTGTTCAGTCGGTCGATGGAGCAGGTATCGGCTGCCGCAAACACCGCGTTACAACCTGCCGTCGCGACCGTCACGGCAGGACTTCAGCCGCTGCTCATTGGCTTTGGCAGTCTGCTCGATGACAACCCGAAGCTGGTCGAGGGACTTGCGGCCGGTGCCATTGCGTTTTCGGCGATGCAAACGGCCGTGACCGGCGCGACCCAAGTGTTCGATCTGATGAACATGGTGCTCAAGACCCATCCCTTCGTGTTGATTGCCACGGGCATCGCCCTGGCAGCCGGTTTGATTGTGGCCAACTGGAAGCCCATATCGACGTTCTTCGCCGGGCTCTGGCAAAAGATTTCTCCGGTCGTGATGCCCATGGTCGAGTTCTTCAAGACGATGTTTGCGTTCACGCCGGTGGGACAAATCATCAGCCATTGGGCACCGATCACCGCCGTGTTCGCGGCGATCTGGGACGTCATCAAAGCAGCGGCCACGCCGGTAATCGGTTTTTTTCAGACGCTTTTTTCCTGGTCGCCACTGGGTTTGATCATCAGCAACTGGACTCCGTTGACGGGCCTGTTCTCGGCCATCTGGGACTTGCTCAGAGCGCTGTCGGTGCCGGTCATGGACTTTCTGCATGGCCTGTTCGACTGGTCGCCGCGGGAGATGATCATCGCCGGCTGGGGCGCGGTCACCGAACTGTTTTCCGGCATCTGGGACAGCATCAAGGTCCCGGCACTGGTGATGTCCGGCACGCTGCGCAGCCTGTTTGACTGGTTTCCGCTGGACGAGATCAAAAAGCGTTGGGAGCCGATCACCGAATGGTTCAGCCAATGGTGGGACAAGCTGCAAGGCGTCGTCGCGCCGATCAAGGAATTCTTTGCCGGTGGTTTCGGCAGCCTTGTCGCCAGCGTGACTGGCAAGGTCGAGGGCCTGACCGAGGCGCAAGAAAAAACCAATGCCGAAGGCAACGGTAAGTTTGCGCCGGCGTTTTTTGGCACCGATACCGAGCAACCACAAAGCCTGTCAGTGCGGCCCGGTAATCTGCCGCACACACCCTCGATGCAGCCTGGCTCCCTGACACAAAACTCCAGCGCCCTGATTCAGCAAAGCGCCGCCAACAGCCGCACACAACTCGAAGGCGGCCTGACCGTGCGCTTCGAAAATGCGCCGGCCGGCATGCGCACCGATCAGCCGCAAAGCAATCAACCGGCGCTGGCGCTCAATTCGCGCATCGGCTACCGCACACTGTCCCTTGGAGGTTCCAATGAGCTGGCGTGATCGTTTGATGCCGGCGTCGTTTCGCGGCGTCCGGTTCTGGGTCGATCAGGCGAAAAACCCGGTCGGCCAAAAGGGCCAGTTGCACGAGTACCCGCAGCGGGATCTGCCGTATTTCGAGGGCCTTGGCCTGCAGGCGAAGATTCACGATTTGACCGCATTTATCGTTGGCCCCGATTGCCTGGAGCAGCGCGACAAACTGCTCAAGGCGCTGGAGCAGGGCAGTGGTGAGCTGGTTCACCCGTGGCTGGGACGTCTGCAGGTCAAGGTCGGCGAATGCGACATGACTCACACCCGCCAGGACGGCGGGCTGGTGACCTTTACCCTGAAGTTTTACCCCGATCTACCGGTGCCGTTTCCGACGGCGGCGGTCAGCACGCAGAAGCTATTGCTGGTGTCCGCCGACAGCCTGCTGGGCTCCGCGGTGAAGCGTTTCGAAGATGCGATGACCTTGATCAAGGCTGCGCGGATCGGCATTGCCAACCTGCGCAACAGCATCAAGGAGGCTTACGAGGTGATTCAGCAACACCTTCAGCCGTTGATCGATGAGTACCAGCAGATCAGCGATCTGGTCAAAGCCGTCAAGGAGCTGCCCAAGGATGTGGCGGAGGAATTCAAGGGATTGATCGGCGACATCAACGAACTGAAAGACTTCGCCCGTGAAGGTTATCGTGGCGTGATTGCCAACGTCTCCCAGCAGGTCGAAGCCATCAAGAAGGCCGATGCGCCGAAGCTGACCACTGGCAAAGACACCACTGCTGCGGCCCAGGCGCTGACCAATCTGGTGCAGGACACCTTGATTGTGCAAGTGGCCCAGTGGGTCGCGTCGATGCCGGTGGCTTCGCAGGCAGTCAAGCGGGTCACCAACCTGCCGGTCGGGCATCAGGCTGTGCAACCGACCACGCATCAGGACGTTCCGGTGGTCGACGATTTAGAGGCCTTGCGCGCGGCACTTGAGGAAGTGTTCAAGCTGCCCGAGGCCAAGGCTGATCCCGCGCACTATCTGGCGATGAGCAATCTGCGTCAGGCCCTTCGGGCGCATTTGAAAGCGGTCGCGTCGTCGGGCGTTCGACTGGTCAGCAAGTCTTTCAAGCAAAGCCTTCCGGGGCTTGTGGTGATCTATCAGCAAAGTGGAGACGCCACGCGAATCGCTGAAGTACTACAGCGCAACGGCATTATTCATCCGGGGTTTCTCCCGCTGGACGACGTGAAAGTCCTGGGGGAATAGACCATGAATGAACTCGACAACAGCGTGTTGCTGACCGTTGACGGTCTGGAGTATGGCGGCTGGAAAAGCGTTGAAATCACTGCAGACCTCGAGCGTCAGTTTCGCACCTTCAAGCTCGACATCACCTGGCAATGGCCGGGGCAGACGGTCGACCGACCCATTCGTCCGGGTGCGCCCTGCCAAGTGCGAATCGGCTGCGATCTGGTGCTCAGCGGGTATGTGTTCAAGGCGCCGGTCAGCTATGACGGGCGGCAGATCAGCCTGAGCATCGGAGGCAGTTCGAAGACTCAGGACCTGGTGGACTGCGCGGCGATCAACACGCCCAACCAATGGCATCAGCAATCGTTACTCAGCATCGTCGAAGCGCTGGCCGCGCCCTATGCCGGGAAAGTGGTCAGCGAAATCCCGGAAACCACGCGGCTCGGCAGCCACACCATCGTGCCGGGGGAAACGGTCTTTCAGTCGATCGACCGCTTGCTCACGCTGTTTCGGGTGTTTTCCACCGATGACGCTGAAGGTCGGGTAGTACTGGCCCGGCCGGGCAGCGGTGGGCGAGCCAGTGATGTGCTTGAGCTGGGCAAGAACATTCTGTCGGCCAACGCGCCGATGGACTTCAGCCAGGTGTTCTCCGAGTACCGGGTGATTGGCCAGCACAAGGGCGGCGACGAGAAGAGCGGTGCGGCCGTGAGCGAAGTGTCCGGGACCTCCACCGACCCGATCATCGGACGCAAACGTGTGACGGTGATCAGCGAAAGCGCGCAATTGACCCCGGAACTGGCGCAACAACGTGCCGATTGGGAAAGCGGTATTCGCGTCGGCAAGGCTGGCACCACGACCTATCGGGTACAAGGCTGGCGGCAGTCCAACGGTGATTTGTGGAAGCACAACACCTTGGTGCGGGTGATCGACAAGGTATTGGGTTTTGACCACGACATGCTGATCTCCAAGGTGACGTACTCGCTGTCCGAACAGGGCTCGGTCACCACGCTGCAAGTGGCGCCGCCTTACACCTTCGATGCGAATCCGATGCCTCCCAAAACCTGACTCCCCGCCAAGCCTCGCTCCTACAAGGTAATCAATATGAGCCTACTGACACGCCTCCTGGCGCGCGGCACTGTCGTGCTCGCCAACTCGGCCACCAAGCTTCAATCCCTACAAATGCGCCTCACCGCCGGCGAAGTGAACGACGACATGGAGCACTTCGAACCCTACGGGTTCACCAGTAATCCGCTGGCCGGCGCTGAAGGTATCGCGACGTTTCTGGGCGGCGATCGTTCCCACGCCATCGTGCTGGTGGTCGCCGACCGCCGCTATCGCCTCAAGGCACTGGCCCAGGGCGAAGTGGCGATCTACACCGACGAAGGCGACAAGATCCACTTCAAGCGCGGACGAATCATCGACATCGAAACCGCCACCCTGAACATCCGCGCCAGCACGGCCGTAAACATCGACACACCGACCCTGAGCCAGACCGGCAAGATCGTCTCTCAGGGCGATCAGATTGCCGGTGGCATCAGCCAGATCAAGCACGTGCACGTCGGCGTGCAGGCGGGCAACGGCCAGACCGGCGTGCCGGCGGGAGGCCAGTGATGTTTATCAGCCAAAACCTCCACGCCGCACTGACCCGTTCAGTGCTGATCAGCCTGTTCACCTGGCGCCGCGCCGCCGATGACGATGCCCTCGATGACGAAGAACGTTTCGGCTGGTGGGGCGACACCTTTCCTACGGTCGCGGACGACCGTATCGGCTCACGCCTGTGGCTGCTGCGGCGGGTCAAGCTGACCCGACAGACCCAGATGGACGCCGAGTTCTATGCTCGCGAAGCCTTGCAGTGGCTGATCGACGACGGCCACTGCAGCGCCATCGACATCATCAGCGAACGCCTCGACGCTCAGCGCCTGAACCTGCGCACGGTCCTGACCCTGGCCGACGGCGAGCGCCTGGACATCAACCCTGATAACAGTTGGCAGGTGATCTATGCCGTTTGAAACCCCTTCGCTGCCGGTGCTGATCAAGCGCACCCAAAGCGACCTGGCCAGCGATTCGCTGCGCCAGTCCGATGCGCAAGTGCTGGCCCGCACCCTCGGTGGCGCCGCCTATGGCCTGTATGGCTATCTGAACTGGATTGCCGAGCAGATCCTCCCGGACAAGGCCGATGAGTCGACCCTGGAACGGATCGCCGCACTGCGTCTGAACCAGCCGCGCAAAGCTGCACAATCGGCCAGTGGCAGCGTCAGCTTTACCGCCAGCGCTGGCGCTGTGCTGGACGTCGATACTCTTCTGCAATCGAGTGATGGTCGCACTTACAAAGTCACTTCCACCCGCACCACCAGCAATGGTCTAAACAGCACCACCATCGCCGCGCTCGACGCCGGCAGCCTCGGGAATGCCGACGCCGGCATGACGCTGATTCCGGTGCAGCCGATTCTGGGCATTATCGGCAACAGCTTCACGGTGCTGGCGCCGGGGTTGACCGGCGGTATCGCTCGGGAAAGCCTGGAGTCCCTGCGGTCCCGGGTGATTCGTTCTTACCGGGTCATTCCTCACGGCGGTGCGGCGCAAGACTACGAAACCTGGGCGCTTGAATGTCCTGGGGTGACCCGTGCCTGGTGTCGCGGCAGCTATCCCGGCCCCGGCATTGTCAGTCTGTACATCATGCGGGACGACGATGCGCAACCCGTCCCCAATCCCGAGCAACTGGCTGAAGTCCAGGCCTATATCGAACCTCTGCGGCCAGTCACCGCCGAGTTGCGTGTGCTGCCACCGGTACAAGCGCCGGTGACTTACCGACTGAGCCTGAAGCCCGACACCACGGCCGTACGCGCCGCCGTTGAGGCGCAACTGCGCGATCTGCATAACCGCGAAGGAGGCCTGGGCGACACCCTGCTGGTGAGTCACATCCGTGAAGCCATCAGCAGCGCAACCGGTGAAAGTGATCACGATCTCAAATCTCCTACCGCCGATGTCGAAGCCGAGAGCAACCAGTTGCTGACCTTCGGAGGTTGCGTATGGCAGTAATCAGAACCGCCGCGCAATACCAGGCCCAACTGCGCAGCCTGCTACCCAGCGGCCCCGCGTGGGACCCCGAGCGGGTCCCGGAACTCGAAGAAGTCCTTGAAGGCGTCGCCCAGGAACTGGCCCGCCTCGACGCTCGCGCCGCTGACCTGCTCAACGAAATGGACCCGGCGGGCGTCAGCGAACTGGTGCCGGATTGGGAGCGGGTGATGAACCTGCCCGACCCGTGCCTGGGCGCGACGCCACTGTTCGACGACCGCCGCCTCGCCGTACGCCGTCGACTGCTGGCGGTTGGCAGCCAGGCCATCAGCTACTACGTCGAGATCGCCAAGAGTCAGGGGTACCCGAACGCCACCATCACCGAGCTTGAAGTCCCGCGAATGGGACGGGCCCGGTTTGGCCAGGCGCATTTCGGAACATGGCAGGCGCATTTCATGTGGACGCTGAACACCGGTGGCCGCCTGCTGCTGGGCCGACGTTTCGGCGCCAGTTACTGGGGCGAACGCTTCGGTATGAACCCGGGTTCTGCACTGGAATGCCAGATCCATCGCAGCGCCCCGGCGCATACCAAGGTGCACATCAATTATGACTAGGGAGTAGAGAGATGGACTATCCGAAAAGTGTGCCCAGCGCCGGGTTGGTGAATGGGAAGTTTGTGGATGAGAACCCGTTGATGGGGACGCCGGGGTCGTTGATTCCGGCGGACTGGGGGAATGGGGTAACGCAGGAGATTGTGAATGTCATCAAGGCCGGGGATCTGACTCCGGATGAGACGAAGTTCGACCAATTGCTGCAGGCCATTCAGAGCGTTTCGGCCAAGGGCTGGAATCTGGATTCGGCGTTGCCGATCGGCTCTCTGCCGTCGGCCACCGTGGCGACGGCGGATGGGCGTTTGCCGGTGACCCCTGCGGCGGTTTCGACCAGTGGCGGCCGGGTGTCGATTCCGGTGGGAGTGTTGGTCAGCATTGGCCAGGAAGTCGTCGCGGGGCAGTTGGGCAGGGCGCGGACGTTTACTACCCAAGCGTGGAGCAGTGCGGATTTGATGCCGACCTCCAGCTACTTTCTTCGGGCGCAGGTGATCGGTGGGGCGCTGACCTTTTACATGCAGCGCGGAACAATCTATGACGCCGCGCCCGAAGGTTTGAAGGGCACTGTCAATGGCGGGGCGGGGGGCGGTTTTCAGTCCACGCCACTGGACCTCTGCATTGCTTGGGTGGTGACGGCTGCGCCGGGTTCCGTGCCGGTCATCAGGCCGATCTACAATCGTAATCGGTTGGCGTGGACGCAAACTGTCAACGGCAACGGTGTGGTTTACCTACCTCTGGATCCTCATGCCCGGGCGGCACGTCTGGTGGTGGGGAACCCGACGCCTTCGGCGACGGAGATCTCCGGGGTGTCGTTTGCGCCAACAGGTTGGGTTGGTGGCAACTACTGCTTTCTCTCACCGGCGCTGACCACCAGTTCCAATCACGATGGTGGTTGGACGACTCCGATGCCGTGCGTGATCTTCACCAATAACTTTGTCAACGACGCCACGGTCACGACCCTGACCGCCAGTTTCGACCATTCGCAATTGCGCTCGTTGTGGCAGTCCTACCAGGCCGAACACATGCTCGGTTCGACCAGCGCCGTCAGCGATGAATTGCTGTTCAGTATGGGGATCAAGAACCACCCCGTGTCTGATTACGCCACTGGAATCGCGGTCAACTTCTCGGCGGCAGTCAATGTCAGTCTTTCTTGGGAGTTGATTCGATGAACGTTATTCAAGAGCTTCATCAGTTCGAGGACGGTCTGCGTCCTGCACAACCTTCTGTCGTCCATGACTGGGACGGTGAAAAATGGGTGCTGGACGCCGCGAAAATCGCTCTGTTGGAACAACAGGAAACCGAACGCCTGTGCGCCGAAGTCGATGCTGCTGCAGACAAAGCACGCACTGCTCTGGCCGGTGATCCACTCAAAGCCATGGAGTACGCCCAAGCCGCCGTCGACGCCCAAGCCTATAAGGACGCGGGCTACCCGAAAAAAGACGTGCCGATGGCCGTCTCCGCATGGGTCGTTAAAGGCCGGACGGCCAAGCAGGCCGCTGAGCAGATCCTGAGCAAAGCCGCACAGCTGAGCGACAATCTGCTGACCCTGCGCACCTTGCGCCTCAAGGCCAAAATGCAAATCCGCGCGTACGCGGCCAAGGGCAAGATAGATCTGGCCCGCAGCGCTGGCGATGAAGCATTGGTGGCTATTCGTGAATTCGTCAGCGGCATGGCTGACTAGGCGAGAACCCTTCAACTCCCCTGTTCTGGCCCACGTATTCGTGGGCTTTTTTTTCTTGAAAAAAAATCGTGGACGCGATTGCACCGCTAACTGCGTCGACACGGACCATTTGTCATTTTAGAGGAACGATAGACGTATGGACTATCCAAAAAGCGTGCCTAGCGTCGGGCTGGTCAATGGCCGGTTTGTCGATGAAAACCCGGTGGCCGGGACGCCGGGATCGTTGATTCCGGCAGTATGGGGAAACAGTGTAACCGAAGAGCTTCTGGCCGTTATTACAGCGGCCGGAATGACGCCATCCGAGGGTGTTAACGATCAATTGTTGGTGGCCTTGAAGACGCTCCTGAATTTGGCCAGTCCCATGTCTTCGCGGGTGACTGAAGTATCGACATCAAAGGCGTTGATGCCAGAAGAGTTGGGGCTGGTACTGATTAACGCCAGCGCGACGGAGACGACTATTACCCTGCCGGCAGCAAGTTCGTTGTCAGGTGTTCGGGATGTCGTTGTTCGACGGACTGACAACGGTGTTAACCGCTTGGTAGTACAGGCCTCAGGTAATGATCGAATCAAGTTCCACACTCACTTGTCGCCGAACGGATACCCGTTTCTGGTTTTGATGGGGGCGGGTGATTGGTGGCACTTACGAAGCGATGGAGCGAGCAATTGGTGGCCCGTCGGGCGCTTCGATGCAACGCCATTGGGAAGGATTGTTCTTGAGACGACAACCGCGTTCAGTGCTGGTGGTTATGGCGCGTTGAACAGCAGAGAGTTTCTTCGCTCCGAATGGCCCTGGCTTTGGGATCACGCCGTTCAGTCCGGAATGTTGCGCGCAGAAGTTGACCGCGCCGGAGGTTGGAGCAGTGGCGATGGGATCAAGACGTTCCGCGCCCCGGAAGTTCGAGGTGAGTTTATCCGCGTTCTCGATGAACAACGTGGTGTCGATACTGCGCGCGCAGCCGGCACTTGGCAGACGGGTACCCACATCACGGGTGATAACGGCGCCGCTCCAGCGGTTCAGGGTATTGCCAACATCGCGACAGTAGGGGCTGACCCAACATCCTTTACCGGTCTCTGTTACTACGTATCCGCCACCATGACCGAGAATCTGGGCAGTACTTACTGGGGGATGACTCGCCCCAGGAACATTGCTTATCCAGGTCGATTGAAACTAATTTGAGGGGCATATGGCTTATTACTATTTAAATGAAAGCTCTCAAGAGTTGACCGGTCCTGTCGAGTTACCGGTCATTCCTGGTATGGGCGTTGTCTTGCCGGGCAATGCGATCGAGTTGCCGGAAGTTCTGCCACCCGCCGAAACCGGTTATGTATGGGTTTGGCGTAACGGTGCCGCTTCGCAACTGATCGATCTACGCAACCGCCCGGTGTATCGCAAAGACACAGGCGGCCTTCAATTCTGGTACGAGTTGGGCCCGTTGCCTGACTATCTGACCGTCAAGCCTCGCCCCGGCGAATACGATGTTTGGCTGAATGATGACTGGGCGCTGGACTTGGCTGCCGAACGAACAGGCAAAACCGCTCAAGCCGGCGCCGAGCGAGACAATCGTCTGCGTGAGATGGTTATTCGCGTCGCACCGCTGCAATACGGCTATGAACTGGGTGAGGCCACCAATGTTCAACTGGCCACTCTGCAAGAGTGGAAACGCTATACGCTCAAGTTGATGAACATTGAACAGCAACCGGACTTCCCACTGATCATTGACTGGCCGGCTTCACCTGTCAGCGTCGTAGCCGTATAAACCCTGAAACTTATTAATAACTGGAAGTGCAGTCTTGTGTTGCCAGCACGCGGCTGCCTGCAAAATACCAACGGAAGGATATACCGTGGATTATCCCAATAGCGTCCCCAGCACAGGTCTGGTGGACGGCAAGTTTGTCGATGAAAACCTGATTACGGGGACTCCGGGCTCTTTGATCCCAGCCAGCTGGGGTAACGGTGTCACTCTGGAGTTGTTGAAAGTCATCGAGGCTGCCGGTATCAAACCGTCAGAGGCGAGTAACGATCAACTGTTGACGGCGTTGCGCAGTAACAAGCTGTTTGTGACCGCGCCACAGTTCGACAGCGATCAGTCGGTCGCCACCACTGAATTTGTGACCCGCAGCGGTTTACAGTTTTCAGGTTTCAACGTCTTTCCCGCGAGCGCTGCGTTGACCGCAGCCAACGTGGGCGGGGTGGTGAGTTTTGCCAGCGCCACGCCGATCACGGCGACGTTGCCGTCCATCAATGGACTTGCCCATGCCAGCACGATCCATGTCATCAACGCCGGAAACGGCGTGCTGACCATCAACCCGGCTGGCGCCGAAGTCATCGAGACCTGTAACAGCACGTTCGGGCCGGTCAAGCTCGGCGTCGGTGACTCCGCGCACTTCATCAAGCTGAGTAACGAGTGGCGCTTGTATGGGGGCTCGGTTAGCGACAAGTATGCATCGTCCTTCTCCGGCGTCTACGGCAACGTCGGTTACCAGAAGTATCCCAGTGGAAACATTGAACAATGGGGCGTTGGCACCACGGATGCCAATGGCGATGTCTATATCACTTTCCCGATCTCGTTCCCGACGTCTTTTTCTTCGCTCGTGGCCACCCATGTGGGTGGCGACGGGGCGATGGTCATCCTGGTCGGGGGCACCGGGACCAAACAGGGCTGCCGCCTGAAGGTTCGGAGTTTTTCCGGTCAGGTGCAGGCGGGATGGAGCGTGAATTATTTTGCAAAGGGCTATTGAATGAACGCGTTCAATGTTTTGTTTAGCGCAAGTACTTGCGGTGTTTATGTTCCAGGAATCAATGCGTCGGATATCCCTTCCGATGTCATAGAAATCCCCCAGGCTTATTGGATTTCGTTACTCCAACAGTTGGCTGTAGCCCCGAAAATGATTTCGGTGCGGGCCGATAATGGCTATCCCGTTCTTACGGATACACCGCCTCTTGTGCCGGAGGAAGCAGCGAAGGCCGAGCGACTTTGGCGTGATGCTCAGCTATTGGCCACCGACAGTATGGTCGCCCGCGACAGGGACGAACTGGAGGACGGCGGTGGCACGACGCTGACCACCGAGCAATACGCTGAGTTGCAGGCCTATCGCCGTGCACTTCGGGATTGGCCGCAAGGGTCGTTTTTTCCTTTCGCTGAACATCGACCCACCACGCCACTTTGGCTGAGTGGATATCTTTGACACGAACCAGACACTTGTCAGGGCCTGGGGGCTATATGACCGTTACGCAGCAACATCTACAGATCGTTATGCCCAACGCCCGCCACCAAGCGGGCGTTTTCATTTCCGTCCTGAACACAGCCATGGCTCACCGCAACATCAACACCCCCAAACGCATTGCCGCCTTCCTCGCGCAAGTCGGTCACGAATCGGGGCAGTTGCAGTACGTACGTGAGTTGGGGAGCGCTCAGTACTTGAGCAAGTACGACACTGGCGCGCTGGCTGCGCGCTTGGGAAATACACCGGAGCCTGACGGTGACGGTCAGAAATACCGTGGCCGAGGCCTGATTCAGATCACTGGTCGCGACAATTACCGTCAGTGCAGTCTCGGACTCTTCGGTGATGATCGTTTACTGTTTTTGCCAGAACTACTGGAACAACCGCAATGGGCCGCCGAATCGGCCGCGTGGTTCTGGGAGCAAAATGGCTTCAATGAACTGGCCGACCGCGACCAGTTCAACAGCATCACCCGCCGCATCAACGGCGGCCTGAACGGTTTGCAGGATCGCTTGCAACTCTGGGCGCGGGCGAGGGCGGTGTTATGCCAGTCTTCGGTTTGATGCCGATGTCTTACCGCGTCATTGGCGTTGTTGTTTTTCTGGCTGTGTTGGCCGGTGGCTCGGCGGCGCTGGCCTGGCGCTTTCAGGATTGGCGTTATGGCGGGCAACTGGCGGAACAGGCCAAGCTGCACGCCGAGGCACTGAATCAGCTGACCCTGGCAACCGCGACGCAGCAACAGGCCGAGCAGCACGAGCATCTGGCGCTGGAGCAGCGGCTGTCGGCCAGCGAACAAACCCATTATCGAGCGCTTAGCGATGCCCAACGTGATCAAGGTCGCCTGCGCGATCGTCTTGCCACTGCTGATGTGCGCTTGTCAGTCCTCCTCGATGCCCATGACGCCGCCTCTTTCTGTGCCGTGCCAACCGCCTCCGGAGCCAGCCGCGTGGATCATGGAGTCGCACGCGCCCGACTTGACCCGGCGCATGCTCAGCGAATTATCGCCATCACCGACGCGGGGGACCGCGGACTGATTGCCTTGCAGGCTTGTCAGGCTTATATCAGAGCCCTCGCTCGCTAACATTTTGATCGATCCTGAACCTTGCAAGCGTGATCGGCTCGTGTACGGTAGTTCTCATTCCGCTCGATCAGGAGAGAGCCGTGAAAGATATCACTCAGCTGGCTGCTGAACTTGGCAGACGCTTGCAGGTGCTCAATGCCCACGTCACTACCGCCGAATCCTGTACCGGTGGCGGGATTGCCGAGGCGATCACCCGTATTCCGGGGAGTTCGGCGTGGTTTGAGGCCGGTTATGTCACTTACTCCAACCGCCAGAAAACCGAGCAGTTGAATGTCCCGGTCGAGTTGTTTGCGACGGTGGGGGCGGTCAGTCGCGAGGTGGTCGAGGCCATGGTCCGCGGCGCGCAGCAAAAAAGCCGGGCGCATTTTGCCGTGGCGGTCAGCGGTGTGGCGGGACCGGATGGCGGTTCGCCGAGCAAGCCGGTGGGCACTGTGTGGCTGGCCTGGGGCGTTGGTGAACAGGTGTTCAGCGAGGTGCAGCACTTTCCCGGCAACCGTGACGAGGTCCGCCGACAAACGGTGAAGGCCGCGCTAGAGGGGCTGCTGCGCCATGCCGCTGGAGAAATCTCAAATCAGGGGTAGGCGATCCTGAAACGCTGTGGAATAATACTGGCTACTTATACAGGTGTTGGCCGTCAGGCCTTATTGATTACGTGAGGACTTTAATGGACGACAACAAGAAGAAAGCCTTGGCTGCGGCCCTGGGTCAGATCGAACGTCAATTCGGCAAGGGTGCCGTAATGCGTATGGGCGATCAGGACCGTCAGGCGATCCCGGCTATCTCCACTGGCTCTCTGGGTCTGGACATCGCGCTCGGCATTGGCGGTCTGCCAAAAGGTCGTATCGTTGAAATCTACGGTCCTGAATCCTCCGGTAAAACCACGCTGACACTGTCGGTCATCGCCCAGGCTCAAAAAGCCGGCGCGACCTGTGCATTCGTCGATGCTGAACACGCCCTCGACCCTGAATACGCCGGCAAACTGGGCGTCAACGTCGACGACCTGCTGGTTTCGCAGCCGGACACCGGCGAGCAAGCCCTGGAAATCACCGACATGCTGGTGCGTTCCAACGCGGTTGACGTGATCATTGTCGACTCCGTGGCGGCTCTGGTTCCAAAGGCTGAAATCGAAGGCGAAATGGGTGACATGCACGTGGGCCTGCAAGCCCGTCTGATGTCCCAGGCGCTACGTAAAATCACCGGTAACATCAAGAACGCCAACTGTCTGGTTATCTTCATCAACCAGATCCGTATGAAAATCGGTGTGATGTTCGGCAGCCCGGAAACCACCACCGGTGGTAACGCGCTGAAGTTCTACGCTTCGGTTCGTCTGGATATCCGCCGTACCGGCGCGGTGAAAGAAGGTGACGAGGTTGTCGGTAGCGAAACCCGCGTCAAGGTTGTGAAGAACAAGGTAGCTTCGCCGTTCCGTCAGGCCGAGTTCCAGATTCTTTACGGCAAAGGCATCTACCTCAACGGTGAGATGATCGACTTGGGTGTTCTGCACGGTTTCGTTGAGAAGTCCGGTGCCTGGTATGCCTATGAAGGCACCAAGATCGGTCAGGGCAAGGCTAACTCGGCCAAGTTCCTGGCAGATAATCCGGAAATCGCCGCCAAGCTCGAGAAGCAGCTGCGCGACAAGTTGCTGACTCCAGCGCCGGACGTCAAAGCATCGCCAGTCAAAGAGACTGCTGATGACCTGGCTGACGCTGATATCTGATTGATCCGATGATCGCCGTACTCGATACACTCGTCGCGGTGCGACGAACCGCAATGGACCTGCTCGCGCGACGCGAGCACGGTCGAGTCGAGTTGACGCGTAAACTGCGTCAACGCGGCGCCCTCCCTGAAATGATCGACACGGCACTCGACCGTTTGACGGAAGAAGGCCTGCTGTCCGAATCCCGTTATCTCGAAAGCTTTGTTTCCTACCGTTCCCGTTCCGGTTATGGCCCTTTGCGTATTCGCGAAGAGTTGAGCCAGCGCGGCCTGCAACGTACCGACATCGAACTCGCTTTACGCGAGAGCGGTATCAACTGGCAGGAACAACTGGAAGACACCTGGCGGCGAAAGTTTTCCGGGCATTTACCGATAGACGCCCGGGAACGTGCCAAACAAGGCAGGTTCCTGAGTTATCGGGGATATTCCATGGAAATGATCAGCCGCTTGTTCAGCGGCCGAGGGATGGACGATTGACTGAAACGGCTCGCTACTTCGATAGCGGGCCGTTTTTTTTGGTGCGCCCAGCATGGGCGCAATCTTGTGGGTGAAAGTCCCGCCGTAAGCTGACCACAGCGAACGAAGTGAAGCGCAACTGCATGAGGGTGACCGAGTGTGGGGAGGAAGCGTGAATCGAAACCGCGAGCCGATGGACAAGAACCGGATATAAGGCGAAGCCGATCAGGGCGAGCGGGCCATAAACCGCGAAGCTCTTGTGGTCAAAGATCAGGCTGCGTAAATCCGGCGGTTGTGCGGGGAAGGATTGCGTTCTTACCTGGGGAGATCTCGCCTCGTGCCTGAAAGGGCGACGGTGCAAGCCGGAGCGAGAAGTCAGCAGAGGCCGTAGTAGTCATCTTTTTTTTTTTTGACGAAGGGCCGAACGAGAGAAAGCGTTATAGGCCATGTTGATGCGAACGACCGGAAGTCAGATGCCTGCCAAACGCGGGGCGGATGGAGACTGCGAACGGTGAAGCCGTGAGAAGCTCCGTCAGCGACGAGGTCAATCGCCCGCAAGATGAATCCGACAACGCAGGGCAAGGGCTGCTGGAACGGGCCTTTGCGAGAGAAAACCTGAAACGGGCATGGAAGCGAGTCAAGGCCAACAAGGGTGCTGCGGGAGTCGACGGTCTGGACATTGAACAGACGGCCGAACATTTGCTGACCCGTTGGCCTGCGATTCGCGAACAGCTTCTTTCAGGTGCCTACCGGCCCAGTCCGGTGCGGCGAGTGGTGATTCCCAAGCCTGACGGCGGTCAACGTGAGTTGGGTATTCCGACGGTCACCGACCGTTTGATCCAACAGGCGTTGCTGCAAGTCTTGCAGCCGTTGCTTGATCCAACCTTCAGTGAACACAGCTACGGTTTTCGTCCGGGACGTTGTGCGCAGGACGCCGTGTTGGCGGCTCAGCGCTACGTGTCCTCGGGTCGAAAAGTGGTAGTGGATGTTGATCTGGAGAAGTTCTTCGACCGGGTCGATCACGACATTTTGATTGACCGTCTACGCAAACGGATCGCGGATCAGGCGGTTATTCGACTGGTTCGGGCGTATCTGGATGCGGGAGCGCTGATCAATGGCGTGGTCGAGAAAAGCCGCTGCGGGGCGCCGCAAGGTGGCCCGTTATCGCCGTTGCTGGCGAACGTGCTGCTGGACGAAGTGGATCGGGAGCTTGAACGCCGAGGCCATTGCTTTGTGCGCTATGCCGACGATGCGAATGTGTATGTTCGCAGCCGCAGGGCTGGGCAGCGGGTAATGGCCCTGCTGAGACGGTTGTACGAAAAGCTGCACTTGAGCGTCAACGAGAGCAAGAGTGCAGTGACGAGCGCATTGGGTCGCAAGTTTCTGGGATACGCCTTCTGGGCATCTGCACAAGGCGTCAAAAGAGCAGTGGAGGTCAAGGCGCGCAAGCAGTTCAAGCAACGGATACGCGAGCTTACTCGTCGCTCAGGCGGTCGCAGTCTGCGACAAGTCGTCGAAAATCTACGCCCTTATCTCTTGGGCTGGAAAACTTACTTTGGGTTGTCACAAACACCGAAAATCTGGCGAGAGCTGGACGAATGGATACGACACCGATTGCGAGCGATCCAGCTTAAGCAGTGGAGGCGTGGACCGACGATCTACCGCGAACTGAGGGCGCTGGGAGCCAGCAGCCAATCGGCCCGGAAAGTGGCGGCCAACTCGTATAGCTGGTGGCGTAACAGCCGATTTGAGCTGAATCGAGTGTTGAATATAGCGTGGTTCGACAGGCTGGGACTGGTGCGACTCTCATAACCTCAATCTCTCGAACCGCCCGGTGCGGACCCGCATGCCGGGTGGTGTGGCAGGGGAGCGGCCTATGAAGGCTGCCCCCTATGCCGATTCTATGTAACCTTGGACGGTTCCCGCGAGCGCTGTTGCGCCTGGGGTTGGGATTGCGCCCAGTTTTCCGGCAGGTTGATGTAGTCCACCAGTTCACGCAGGCGTCCATGATCACGGGCGTTGAAGGTGAAAGCGAGTCGCGCCAGGTGGCTGAACTGCGGTTCGTCGTGTTCCTCTCCGCTGTAAGCATGTTGATGGAAATGGTCGCTCAGGCACAGGTCGGCAAAAGCCTCTTGCATGTGTTCGAGCGCCTGGTCGCTGAGCTTGTGATTCATGCGGATCACGAATTGATGCTTGAGCCAGCGGCTGGAGTGGAAGTTGCTGTAGAACTGGTTGATCTGCTCCACAGCCTCTTCCGCGCTGTAGACCAGACTGACGAGCTTCATATCGGTCGGCAGGATGTAGCGATTTTCCTCCAGTTGATGGTGGATGAAGTCCAGCGCGCCTTGCCAGAACTTACCGCCGGGAGCGTCCAGCAATATCACGGGCACCAGCGGGCTTTTGCCAGTCTGGATCAATGTCAGCACTTCCAGCGCTTCATCCAGGGTACCGAAACCGCCAGGGCACAGGACCAGAGCATCGGCTTCCTTGACGAAGAACAGCTTGCGGGTAAAGAAGAAGTGGAAGGGCAGCAGGTTGGTGGTGCCATTCACGGTGGGATTGGCATGTTGCTCGAAGGGCAGGGTGATATTGAATCCCAGGCTGTGTGCCAGGCCAGCACCTTCGTGGGCCGCCGCCATGATGCCACCACCGGCACCGGTGATGACCATCAGGTCTGAGCGCGCCAGCGCGGCGCCAAGTTCCCGGGCCAGACCGTATAAAGGATGTTCTATCGGTGTTCGGGCCGAGCCAAAAACGGTGACCTTGCGGCGCCCCCTGAATTGCTCCAGAACACGGAAAGCGTGCTCCAGTTCACGCAGGGCTTGCAGGGTGATCTTGGCATTCCAGCGGTTGTGATCTTCCTGGGCCATGCGTAGCACGGTCAGGATCATGTCGCGGTAGATCGGGATGTTCGGGCTGTTGGGTGAAACCAGGTTGAGTTGCTCTTCGACCTTGCTGATGAGGTCGTGGCCGCTTTCTTCAAAATGACGGCTCAGGAGGTCATTCGATTGGTAAGGCATCAACTTCTCCTTCCATACAGGCTCTGTTTTTCCCTTGGATGAAGGAAACATTCGCACAACAAGACGTGCAACGGGCAGCCCCTTTCCTGCCCTGAAAAATGAACGTGAACACTATGAATCTAGACCCTCGCGGAGATTTTCGCTGACTTGATCATTGCGCCGCAAAGTCTTTCCTGGCAACCGCTTATTGGCGATTTGCAAGGTGCTTTCACCGCTCGTCTGAACGCAAGGCGAGTGTCTGACAGTCTGATTTACTGAATTACAGGCACGACACGACAACTTTGCGTCAAAGGCAAGGCGTACGGTACAAGCGGTTCAAGGATTTTATCGCTCAAGCAAGGGCGAGGTGCAGGGAGGCGGGAAGCGATGGCCAGAGTCATTCTGGAGATCGATACGCAATTGTATCGATTACTGAAGTCATCGGCCGAGACCAATCATTTGAGTCTCGAAGAGGAGTGTTGCCGACGTCTGGAGGGCGCCGACCGACGTTCCCGTTATTTGCAGGCGTTGTTGGCAGAACTGCGCGCCGAGGATGAACAGCGGCGCGCCACTTCCCGATGATTACTTCTTCTTGGTCGGAGCCGCTTTCGGGCAGTCCGATTCCTGATAACTGGCGGAGCCGACTGAGCGGTTGGTCTTCACCTCAGTGAAGTCGTAACGCATGACTGCGCCCTTGGCCATCAGTTTGCGGAACGATGGGTTGTTGCATACAGAGGCGCCAAGCTGGAAATACACGGCTTTCGGGTCGGCACGCATCTTGTTGGCGTGGCTGCTTTGTACGCTTAGATGGTTGATCAGCGTGTTGCCTTCGACGGTGTAGCCCTGATCAAGAATGTCTTCGTTGATCGCCCGTGGAGTACCAACACTGCTTTGTGTGGCGACGTTTCGCAGCTCTCTGTTGAGATTCTGCTCACTCAAGGAAGCAGCCTGAGCGCTGAAGGACGACGCCAGCAAAATGGCAGCGGTGGGAACGATAAGGCGCAGCATGAAACTCTCCTGGTTCAGTGACTGGTGGTTCGACCCGTCACATGACTGTGCGTTCAGTGGCGGCGAATTATAGGGGACGAGGCCTGGACGGTACAGGCTTGCGCCGGCTGCTCTGATAAACTGCCGCCACTTTCTGCCCTGCCGAGTGTTTTTCGTGTCGATTTTCTTCCCCTGCCGGCGTTGCCTGCGATGAACCCTGCAACCCCACGCTTTGCTGCAAACGCAGTAGCCCGCTTGCGCGATGAGCGAGAGGAAGAGGGCATCAAGCCGATTCAGGCCCGAGGCTGGAGGGCGCCGCGTTGCCGAGCCTGCCGCGTGATCGAGAGCCACTGCCTGTGCGCCTGGCGCCCGCAGGTCGAGGCCCGTTCTGGCGTGTGCCTGATCATGACCAACAAGGAAGTGTTCAAACCGAGCAACACCGGTTGGCTGATCGCCGATGTGGTGCGCGACAACCATGCGTTCATCTGGTCGCGTACGGAAGTTGATGAGCAACTGCTGGCGCTGCTGGCCGATCCGCAATGGCAGCCCTATCTGGTGTTTCCGGGTGAGTACGTCGAGCCCGAGCGTGTCACAAACAGCGTCGATGCCGATAGTTCGAAGCGTCCGCTGTTCATTCTGCTGGATGCCACGTGGACAGAAGCCCGGAAGATTTTCCGCAAAAGCCCCTACTTTGATCGGCTGCCAATCCTGAGCTTGTTGCCTGAGAAGTTGTCGCGCTACCGGTTGCGCCGATCGACCCGCAGCGAGCATTTATGCACCGCCGAAGTGGCGGCACTGTGTCTCGATCTGGCGGGTGATACCGAGGCAGCGTCGGCGCTGGACGCTTATTTCGACGTGTTCAGCCAACATTACCTTGATGCCAAACATCAGCTTGAAATGAATGTTTCAACACCGGCACACGCAGAGCTGATGCCTTTTGTGTAAATCGGCGCCCCTGTCTCGCGCTGATTGTCGCCCATACTGCAAAGAACTGTACTGGCCATGCACCTTGACCACCCCCGATTCGCTGGGCATGCTTGGCGCCGATTAGGGCGCGGCCAAAGTTTGATACGCCGTATTCTTTACGTGGATAGCCACGTGATTGGCGTTGAACGTGCCCTGTTGGTACAGCTCCGTGGCTGTACCTCGAGTTGTTTGAAAAACAGGATCATTTGAAAAATGGCCACATACGAAATCCTGATTGCCGATGACCACCCTCTTTTTCGTAGCGCCCTGCATCAAGCGTTGACCCTGGGCCTGGGCCCGGAAGTCCGTCTGGTGGAAGTGGCGAGCATTGCCGAGCTGGAAACCCGTCTGGACGAGAAGTCCGACTGGGATCTGGTGCTGCTGGACCTGAACATGCCGGGGGCCTACGGTTTTTCAGGGCTGGTGTTGCTGCGCGGTCAGTATCCGCAAATTCCGGTGGTCATGGTGTCGGCCCAGGAAGAAGCCTCGATCATGGTCAAGTCTCGTGAATTCGGCGCCAGCGGCTTCATCCCCAAATCCAGTGATCTGAGCGTCATCCAGAAAGCTGTACGCGCGGTGCTCGATGGTGATGTGTTCTGGCCGCCCCAGGCCTTCGAGGCGGTCAGCGTATCCGCCGAAGCCAAGGCCGCCAGCGAAGGCCTTGCGAGTCTGACGCCTCAGCAGTTTCGTGTTCTTACCATGGTCTGTGAAGGCTTGTTGAATAAGCAGATTGCCTACGAGCTGAGCGTTTCCGAAGCGACGATCAAGGCGCATGTGACGGCGATTTTTCGCAAGCTGAATGTGCGGACCCGGACCCAGGCGGCGTTGCTTCTGCAACAACTTGAGTCAATTTCGAGCTGATCAGGCGCGGTGCGTTCACGCTTTTTTGACTTTGCTTACTCTAGCTTTCCCACTTCCTTTTTGGTCAGTTGCCTACTTTATGTCACCTTTCAAAGGCCAAACCGGCCTAAAACGCATCCTCAACGCCTCCGGCTATTCACTGGACGGTCTGCGCGCAGCCTTCACCGGCGAAGCGGCTTTTCGGCAACTGGTGTTGCTCAACGTCATATTGATCCCGCTGTCGTTCTTCCTGAACGTCAGTCGCGTCGAGCAGGCGTTGCTGATTGCAGTCTGCCTGTTGGCGTTGATTGTCGAATTGCTCAATTCGGCAGTGGAAGCGGCCATCGACCGCATTTCCCTTGAGTTGCACCCATTGTCGAAAAACGCCAAGGACATGGGCAGCGCCGCTCAGCTCGTGGCGTTAACCATGATCGCGCTGGTGTGGGCGGTGATACTGCTTTAAGCGATGGTAGGCAGCACAATCTCGTCGCTGCGCTGAACCCCAGCGGTGAAAGCGCGGCACAGGTCGAGGAATTCACGCATCGCCGACGTCTGATATTTCTGTTTGTGCCAGATGAAATAGAACTGCCGCGCCAGATCCAGATCCGGTGTCTCCACCGGCACCAGGCTGCCGCGGCGGAATGCATCGCGCAGTGCCAAGCGAGAAATGCAGCCAATCCCCAACCCGGACTCCACCGCACGCTTGATCGCTTCGGTGTGTTCCAGTTCCAGTCGGATATTCAGCGAGCTGCGATGGTGACGCATGGCCTGGTCAAAGGTCAGTCGCGTGCCAGAACCCTGTTCCCGCAGAATCCAGGCCTCGTGGGTAAGCTCTTCCATGGTCGCCGTGCCGCGCTTGGCCAGTGGATGCTGGGGCGCGCAAAACACGACCAGTTCATCCTCGACCCAGCTCTGCACTTCGATGTCTGGATGGCTGCAGTCGCCTTCGATTAGACCCAGATCAATTTCATAGTGGGCGACCTGCTGCACAATGTTGGCAGTGTTCTGCACGTGCAGCTTCACCTGGCTTTCCGGATGGCGCTGCATGAAGCTGCCGATCAGCAAGGTGGCCAGGTAATTGCCGATGGTCAGGGTCGCGCCGACCGCCAGAGAGCCGAATCCCGACTTGCCATTGAGCAAGTCTTCGATTTCCTTGGACTGGTCGAGCAGCGCCACCGCTTGCGGCAGCAGCTGTTTGCCGAGGGCGTTGAGGCTCAGCCGTTTGCCGGCGCGGTCGAACAGCTGACAGCTGGACTGACGCTCTAGCTCGGTGATCGAGGTGCTCGCCGCCGATTGCGAGAGGTTGAGCAGACCCGCAGCACGGGATACGCTTTCCTGCTGGGCGACGGCGACGAATACTTGAAGTTGACGGAGAGTAAATCGCATATCTATATAACCGATAACCCTTATCTTAATAATCCAGTTAACAGATATTGTGGCTGCCATTAGAATGCGATGCAATTGCGCACAGCAGCTCATTTTTCGCAGAGCAGGCGCAGAGCATGCGCAGACAAAATCTCCAGGAGTCCCACGTACATGAGCAACATGAACCACGAGCGTGTCCTCAGTGTTCATCACTGGAACGACACTCTGTTCAGCTTCAAGTGCACCCGCGATCCGGGCCTGCGCTTCGAGAACGGTCAGTTCGTGATGATCGGCCTGCAACAGCCCAACGGCCGGCCGCTCATGCGCGCTTACTCGATTGCCAGCCCGAACTGGGAAGAGCATCTCGAGTTCTTCAGCATCAAGGTGCCTGATGGCCCGCTGACTTCCCAGCTGCAGCATCTGAAGGAAGGCGACGAGATCATCATCAGCAAAAAGCCTACCGGCACGCTGGTGCTGGATGACTTGAAGCCTGGCAAACATTTGTACCTGCTCAGCACCGGTACCGGTCTGGCGCCGTTCATGAGCGTCATCCAGGACCCGGAAACCTACGAGCGTTTCGAAAAAGTGATCCTGTGCCACGGCGTACGTTACGTCAACGAAGTCGCTTACCGCGAGTTCATCACCGAGCACTTGCCGCAGAACGAGTTCTTCGGCGAGGCCCTGAGTGACAAGTTGATCTACTACCCGACCGTGACCCGTGAGCCGTTCGAGAACGAAGGTCGCCTGACCGACCTGATGCGCAGCGGCAAGCTGTTCAGCGACATCGGCCTGCCACCGATCAACCCGCAGGACGACCGCGCCATGCTTTGCGGCAGCCCGAGCATGCTCGACGAGACCAGCGAAGTGTTGAACAGCTTCGGCCTGAAAGTGTCGCCGCGGATGCGCGAGCCGGGTGATTACCTGATCGAGCGAGCGTTCGTCGAGAAGTAAGTACACTGCATCACTGAAAAGCCCCCATTGCCTGTGCAGGCAAATGGGGGCTTTTTTATGTCCAATGCAAACCTTGTAGGAGCTGTCGAGTGAAACGAGGCTGCGATCTTTTGATCTTGTTTTTAAAAGTAACATCAAAAGATCGCAGCCTCGTTTCACTCGACAGCTCCTACAGGTTGGAGGCGGGGATGACTTCCAGGACACGGATTACCCCGGCTTCGGGGTAATGCCAGCGTACGTCCAGGTCCCAGAACTGCGCGCCGTATTCCCGTTCGGGTGTAGGAATCTGGTACGCCGGACGTGGGTCTTGTGCCAGGCATTGCTCGATCAACTCCACCAACGGTTCTTCAAGGCGCTGAGCATGGCCGTGAGCCTGTTGCAGCGCTGAATCCGTCCACTGCACGGGAATCAACTGCGGTGCGGCGCTAGCGATGCTGTTGGAGGCGGTATCGATGATGTCGGCGTAAGGCACGTAGGGTTTGATGTCGAGAATCGGCGTGCCGTCCAGCAGGTCGATGCCGGATATCCACAGGCGATTGGCTTCAACCTTGTCCAGCTTCACCACGGATTGGCCGATGCCATTAGGCCGATGCGTCGCGCGGGTGGCGAACACACCCATGGATTTGTTACCGCCGAGACGAGGAGGGCGGACTTTCAGTCGTGGCTTTTCTTCCAGGGCCTGGTGAAACAGGAACAGCAGCCACACGTGGCTGACCTGTTCCAGACCTTGCACCGCATCGCCCTGATCGAACGGCGCCACCAGTTCCAGCACGCCGCGAGCGGCCGGGGCCAGTTGTGGCTGCCGCGGGATGGCGAACTTCTCCTTGAAGCAGGAGCGCACGAAGCCGATGGGGGAAACGCTGTAGGTCATGGTCTGGGGTCGAGGCGGGGTGAGGGCGGGCATGATAACCCGAGCAGTCGCAAGACCGGTGGTGCCTGTTAGTCCGTCATCGCGGGGGTAGCCATTTCATTATTTGAAATGCATTCCCCTGTGGGAGCGTGGCTTGCCCGCGATGGCCGCGCCGCCGATCTAGAGGCTAAACCCACCATCCAGCGGAATGATATTCCCGGTCATGTAAGCCCCGGCCGTACTCGCCAGACTGATCGCCAGCGCCGCCATCTCTTCCTCCCGGCCCCAGCGTTTCATTGGAATCAACGCCGTGTCGTCGGCCAGCGCCTGCTCATCATTGCCGATGTGCTGAGTCATTTTGCTCGGAAAACGCCCCGGCGCGATGACGTTGACGTTGATGTGCTGGCTCACCAGCTCCCGCGCCAGAATCCGTGATAGTTGATGTAGGGCAGCTTTACTTGGCCCGTAGGCATACGCCTGTTCGCCGAAGGACGAAATCCCGGCCACTGAACCGATATTGATAATTCGCGCCGGATTCGCTGCCGAACCGGCCTTACGCAGCAGTGGCAAAAACTGCTGAATGCAGTTGAACACCGAGGTCACGTTGAGCTGCATGACTTTTTCCCAGCCCTTGACCGGGTAGCTCTCCAGCGGCGCACCCCACGTAGTGCCGGCGTTGTTCACCAGAATATCCAGATGAGTGATCTGCTCGCCCAGTCGCGTAGCCAGTTGAAGTACGCCTTCTTCGGTGGCCAGGTTGGCCGCCACTCCGTGGCAACGACCGAATGCGCTCAATTCATCTGCCGTTTGCTGACAGGCTTCGGCATCCCGGGCGCAGACGTACACGGTGGCGCCGGCCTCGACATAAGCCTTGGCGATCATTTTGCCGATACCACGGGAGCCGCCGGTCACCAGAGCGGTGCGGCCTTGCAGGGAAAAGTACGGGTGCATGGCGAATCCTGAGCGCTGAGGGTCAATACACCCTAGTCGTCAGCCGCCGGAAGCGGAGCCACTATTTTTGCGAGGAATGAGGGGCTATACAGCCTTTGCCACCGTCTCTGTAGGAGCACAGCTTGCTGGCGAAGGCGTTTTCAAGATCGCCTTCGCCAGCAAGCTGTGCTCTTACAGGTTCGTGGGCGATTTACTGCGGACGCACGCGCAGGGTCAGGCCCTTGAGGAAGTTGCGCAGCAACTGGTCGCCGCACGGGCGGTAGTTGGTGTGGCCGAACTTGCGGAACAGCGCGCTCAGTTCAGGCTTGGACACCGGGAACTCGGAGGCCTTGAGGATGGCGTGCATGTCGTCTTCTTTCAGTTCGAAAGCCACACGCAGTTTCTTCAGGATGATGTTGTTGGTCACCGGCACTTCGATCGGCTGCGGCGGACGGCTTTCGTCCTTGCCGCGCTTGAAGGTCACCAGGCCGTCGAGGAAATGCGCCATGACTTCATCCGGGCAGCGTACGAAGCCTTCCTCGTCTTCCTCTTTCTTGTCGAGGTACGTCACCAGGTCTTCCAGGGTCACGTCCATGCCGCCGAGCTTGATGATCTCGATGACTTTCTTGTCGCTGATGTCGAGCATGTAGCGCACGCTGCGCAGTACGTCGTTATGAATCATGGTGTGCAATCCTGATATTCAGCAGTGGGCGCCGCATAAACAGCGGCGCCAAAATGTGTGGCGGCTTGAGAAGTCTTAGAACTTCTCTTTGCCGGACAGGTAGCGCCATTGCCCCAGCGGCACTTTGCCGATGGACACGCCGCCAATGCGGATGCGGCGGATGGCGACGACCTTCAGGCCTACGGCCTGGCAGAACAGGGCGATGACGCCCGGTTGTGGGTTCTTCATCGCAAAACGCAGGCGGTTTTCGTTCTGCCAGCTGGCTTTGACCGGCGGCAGTTCCTTGCCCTTGTAGGTCAGGCCGTGGTTCAGGCGGTTGAGGCCGTGAGCCACCATGTCACCTTCAACTTCGACCACATACTCTTGCTCGATCTTGGCGGAGTCGGCAGTGAGTTTGCGCAGGATCTTCCAGTCCTGGGTGAACACCAAAAGACCGCTGGCGTTGGCCTGCAGGTCGGTGCTGGCGGTCAGGCGCAGGAAGTGGCCCTTGAGCGGACGTTTGCTGAAGCGGTGTTCTTCGCTCAAGGTCTCGGCGCTGATCGTTGCCAAGGCCGTTTCCGCATCCATGCCCACGGGCACGTTCAGCAGGATGGTCACCGGTTCCGGCGCAGTGGCCTTGGCTTCTGGATCAAGCTCGACTTTCTGGTTCTCGACCTTGAACTGCGGCTCGTCGATGACTTCACCGTCCACGGTGACCCAGCCGCCCTCGATGAACAGCTCAGCCTCCCGACGGGAACAGCCGACGAGTTCGATGAGGCGTTTGGAGAGACGAATCGGGTCAGTCATGACAGGGCCGTAACAAAAAAGGGGTGGGCATTGTACCTGCCTGGCGCCGGTTAATCGCGGGTCCATTTCACCGTTTGGCTTTTTGTGGGAGCGGGCTTGCTCGCGAAAGCGGTTTGTCAGTCAATTTGATGTTGAAGCTGATGGCCTCTTCGCGAGCAAGCCCGCTCCCACAGTTGTTCTGTGTGGTGTCAGCCATGCCGCGAATGTTGCTGGTTTTGGCGCAAACGCATGTGCAGCAGCGGATAAGGCTGGCCCATGCCATCGACTTCCGAACGACCGATCACTTCGAAGCCCTGTTTGAAGTAGAAACCCAGGGCTTGCGGGTTCTGTTCGTTGACGTCCAGTTCATCGGCATTCAGATGTTCCATGGCGTAGCGCAGCAACTGCTTGCCCAGGCCCTGGCCGCGGTGAGCCGGGTCGATGAAGAGCATTTCGATCTTGCCCGCCGCGACCCCGGCGAACCCGGTGATGCGCTGGCGCGGGTCTTTGGTGCAGATCAGCATCACCGCATCGAGGTAGCGCGTCAGCACCAGATTCTTCAGCAGTTCGATGTAGCTGTCCGGCAGAAAGTCATGAGTGGCGCGCACCGAGGCTTCCCAGACTTGAGTGAGTTCTTCGTAGTCGCTCTGTTTCGGCGTGTGGATGACCGAATGTTGGCGCATGGCCGGCTGCCCCTTTTGCAGTTGATGATGCGAATCCTTTCCTCACAAAACGATAGACGTAAAAAAGCCCCGCATCTCGTCAAGAGAGCAGGGCTTTTCGTATTTTTTGCGTTTAGATCTGTTCAGCCCACAGGTCGTATTCGTCGGCGTCAGTCACTTTGCACCAGACTTTATCGCCTGGTTTCAGGTTGCTGCCGTTGTCGATGAACACGTTGCCGTCAATTTCCGGGGCATCGAAGAAGCAGCGGCCAACCGCGCCTTGCTCGTCGACTTCATCGACCAGCACTTCGATTTCACGACCGACGCGCATTTGCAGGCGTGCCGAGCTGATGGCTTGCTGGTGCGCCATGAAGCGATCCCAGCGGTCTTGCTTGACGTCGTCCGGCACGATGGCCGCGTCCAGCAGGTTGGCTGGTGCGCCTTCGACTGGCGAGTATTGGAAGCAGCCGACGCGATCGAGTTGCGCTTCGGTCAGCCAGTTCAGCAGGTACTGGAAGTCTTCTTCGGTTTCGCCGGGGAAGCCGACGATGAAGGTCGAGCGGATGATCAGGTCCGGGCAGATTTCGCGCCAGTTCTTGATGCGGGCCAGGGTCTTGTCTTCGAAGGCCGGGCGTTTCATCGCTTTCAGGACTTTCGGGCTGGCGTGCTGGAACGGGATGTCCAGGTACGGCAGGATTTTTCCGGCGGCCATCAGCGGAATCAGCTCGTCGACGTGCGGATACGGGTAAACATAGTGCAGACGAACCCAGACGCCGAGGGTGCTCAGGGCTTCGCAGAGTTCGGTCATGCGGGTTTTCACCGGCGCTCCGTTCCAGAAACCGGTGCGGTATTTCACGTCGACGCCGTAGGCGCTGGTGTCTTGCGAGATCACCAACAGCTCTTTGACGCCGGCCTTGACCAGGCGCTGGGCTTCGTCGAGCACGTCACCGACCGGGCGGCTGACCAGTTTGCCGCGCATCGACGGGATGATGCAGAAGCTGCAGCTGTGGTTGCAGCCTTCGGAAATCTTCAGGTAGGCGTAGTGGCGCGGGGTCAGCTTGATGCCTTGCGGCGGAACCAGGTCGATCAGCGGGTTGTGATCCTGGCGCGGTGGCACGGCGTCGTGCACGGCGTTGACCACTTGCTCGTACTGCTGCGGACCGGTCACGGCCAGCACGCTTGGGTGCACTTTACGAATGTTGCCTTCTTCGACGCCCATGCAGCCGGTCACGATGACCTTGCCGTTTTCCTTGATGGCTTCGCCGATCACTTCCAGAGACTCAGCCTTGGCCGAGTCGATGAAGCCGCAGGTGTTGACCACCACGACGTCAGCGTCCTCGTAAGTGGACACAACGTCATAGCCTTCCATGCGCAGCTGGGTAAGGATGCGCTCGGAGTCGACCAGTGCTTTGGGGCAACCCAGGGATACGAAGCCAACCTTTGGATTGGCCGGCGCAGGAGTGGTGGACATGTCTAACCTCGGTATTTGTGACGCCTCCAGCCGAAGACGGCAAGGCGACAGACGGGCGCTTGGCGTCCTGCCTCGTGAATACGCTGCTTTGACGAGTGACTGTTGTTGCCAGGCAAGGCGCCGCGCCGAGTCATAGTTCGCTATGGCGAGAAGCGGCAACGCAGCATGGCGACAACAGGCGCAGTCAAAAAACAGCAGTATTAGCGAGGCAGGACGCTTAGCCTCTGATCAAAAAGTGCGCAATTCTAGCGATGAGAGGCGCACTTGACCAGCTTTATGCAGGGAAATACGACGAGTGCTGCGCTATGCTTCGTGCCTTTACGCTTTACCGAATTTTTACAGTCAACAAAACGTCTGTAACCTCAAGTAAAACAGCGCATGCTGCACGGCAAAGCATAGTGCTTCTTATAAGAAGTCCGGGTCTGAGTAGTAGGAGTTTTGGATGGGGCAGGCAAGTAGTCAGGTAGCGGGCTCTGAGCATTCGGCGGCAAAGCCGATCGGCATGCTGGTCGCGGCGGTCGGTGTGGTTTATGGCGATATCGGCACGAGCCCGCTGTACACCCTCAAAGAAGTGTTTTCCGGTCACTATGGTGTACCGGTCGACCATGACGGCGTGTTCGGGATTCTGGCGCTGATTTTCTGGTCGCTGATCTGGGTCGTTTCAATCAAATACGTGCTGTTCGTGCTGCGTGCCGACAACCAGGGCGAAGGCGGGATCATGGCCTTGACCGCCCTGGCTCGGCGGGCTGCGGCCGGGCATCCGAAGTTGCGCGCGTTGCTGGTGGTCTGCGGGCTGATCGGCGCGGCGTTGTTCTATGGCGACAGCATGATCACGCCGGCGATTTCCGTACTCTCGGCCATTGAAGGCCTGGGGCTGGCTTTCGAGGGTATAGACCATTGGGTGGTGCCACTGTCGCTGATCGTGCTGGTGGCGCTGTTCCTGATTCAGCGCCACGGCACTGCGCGGATAGGCATTCTGTTCGGGCCGATCATGGTGACCTGGTTTGTCGTGCTGGGGGCGCTGGGTGTCTACGGCATCATGCAGCACCCGGAAGTGTTGCAAGCGATGAACCCGGTCTGGGGCGTGCGCTTCTTCATCGTGCACCCGGGCATGGGGGTGGCGATCCTCGGCGCGGTGGTGCTGGCATTGACCGGTGCCGAAGCGCTGTACGCCGACATGGGCCACTTCGGTCGCAAGCCGATCGCACGCGCCTGGTTCATCCTCGTGCTGCCGGCGCTGGTGCTGAACTACTTTGGCCAAGGCGCGTTGCTGCTCGGTGATCCGGAAGCCGCTCGCAACCCGTTCTACTTGCTGGCGCCGAGCTGGGCGCTGATTCCGTTGGTGGGGTTGTCGACCCTGGCCACAGTCATTGCCTCCCAGGCAGTGATTTCCGGTGCGTTCTCCCTGACTCGTCAGGCGATTCAGCTCGGTTACATACCGCGCATGCACATTCAGCACACCTCCAGTGCCGAACAAGGCCAGATCTACATCGGCGCGGTGAACTGGGCGCTGATGGTCGGCGTAATCCTGTTGGTGCTGGGCTTCGAGTCCTCCGGCGCGCTGGCTGCGGCTTACGGCGTGGCCGTGACGGGCACGATGCTGATGACCACCATTCTGGTGTCGGCGGTGATATTGCTGCTGTGGAAATGGCCTCCGGTCCTCGCGGTTCCGCTATTGCTCGGTTTCCTGGTGGTGGACGGTCTGTACTTCGCTGCCAACGTGCCAAAAATCATTCAGGGCGGGGCGTTCCCGGTGATTGCCGGTATCGTGCTGTTTGTGCTGATGACCACCTGGAAACGCGGCAAGCAATTGCTGGTTGATCGTCTCGACGAGGGTGGCTTGCCGCTGCCGATCTTCATCAGCAGCATCGCCGTGCAACCACCGCATCGCGTTCAGGGCACCGCCGTGTTTCTGACCGCGCGCCCGGACGCCGTGCCCCACGCGCTGTTGCACAATCTGCTGCACAACCAGGTACTGCACGAGCAAGTGGTGCTGCTGACGGTGGTGTACGAAGACATCCCGCGGGTGCCAGCATCACGGCGTTTCGAGGTCGATGCCTACGGCGAAGGTTTCTTCCGGGTGATCCTGCACTTTGGCTTCGTCGACGAGCCGGACGTGCCGCAAGCACTGAAACTGTGTCATCTCGATGATCTGGATTTCAGCCCTATGCGTACCACTTACTTCCTCAGCCGCGAGACGGTCATCGCTTCCAAACTCGAAGGCATGGCCCGCTGGCGTGAGACGCTGTTCGCCTTCATGTTGCAGAACGCCAACGGCAATTTGCGCTTCTTCAATCTGCCGTTGAACCGGGTGATTGAGTTGGGGACGCAGGTAGAGATGTAAGCCACAACAAAAAGCCCCCGTTGCCATTGTGGTAGCGGGGGCTTTTTTGTGTCTGGTGTCTCGGTGCCTTTAATTGCGCTCAGGCAGCTATTTTTTAGATTCGGCCTTTGTCCGAGCAGGTGGCGGCGTCAGTACCTTCACCACATCATCAATTACGGCCTTGCTCATTGCCGTCAGGTAATGCGCGGCCCAAGCGTGTCGGTCGGTGTCGCGGGCGTAGGCAGCATCTTTAGTCAGCTCCTTGGCAAGGAACAGAAAATCAGAGGCCATGGCTAGCGCATCACCGAGGGGTACGTCTCGACTGACACGGAACAGTGCCTGGTTCGAGCAGTAGATGAAGGGGGTGAGGCCGATGGTTTTCAGATCTGAGGGGGAGGGCGGATTTGTTTTGCTCATTGTTTCGCTCCTTAAAACGAGGAGCTGCCGCATTCGTTACCACACGAATGGGTGGCAGCTGTACGCAGGGTGGTAAACCGGAGGAGCAAAGGAACCGGCAGACCCGAAGGTCTCCCACGCACAGCCGCCATAACACGGGATTACAGACGTAAAAACGCACGAACCGTGATGGGAGCGGTGTTGCACTTTGCCTAACCGGGTTACCACACCCGATCGCTGAATGGTCAGCGACGTCCGGAGAGTATCCCGTCGAAGAAAAGCGCAACAAGGCATCAAAGTGCCCAAACGCGAGATTCGGAGTTTGCCTACAAGGTCTACGGGCGTCATCCGATATTGCGACACCTTAAGTAAACAAAACTAAACGTGGCGAGCGATTTTACATATCGCTGGAGTGCTTGAGCAGTTGAGCCAAACGGATGAAGCCGGAATTGTCTTATCTCACCTGTTCGCGAATTGGCAGACGATTTGCGGATTTCCCAGTGAAAACTGATAAATATTGAAAGGTCTTGACGGCTCGATATTTTCAATGAGACAAGTGTCCACGTTTCATGGAATGTGGACGCTTGGAGTTTCTAGCTTCATGAAGAGTCAAGACATATTGCTTTTGTTCAAAATGGCCAGCCTGCACGCCCAGGAAGAAAATCTTTTCGGGAAGATGGAATCTGAGTCGAATTCGAACACGGTTGAGGAATTGCTGAAGCCCCAGCATATAAATCGAATGACGGCAGGGGGGCGAGTGGGGCAGCCGCTAGCCACCTACCCTACTGATGGTGAAGAAGCTGTATTCCACCGCCGGGAGTTCGACTCACCCTTGGGCGAGGAGGAAGGGTGGGAGG
The DNA here is from genome assembly GCF_030053115.1 of Pseudomonas svalbardensis. Taxonomy (NCBI): domain Bacteria; kingdom Pseudomonadati; phylum Pseudomonadota; class Gammaproteobacteria; order Pseudomonadales; family Pseudomonadaceae; genus Pseudomonas; species Pseudomonas svalbardensis. Next base: position 1,430,971 of record NZ_CP125619.1, read on the forward strand.
GGTGGTCGGAGCCCGTACCTTCTCCGCCGCTGACGAGCTGGAGTGAAGCTTACTCGTTGCGTGCGTTGTCTGCGTCTCTTGGGCTAAGCAAAAGCGAGATTTCAAACTCCATAGCCAGATGTCGCGAGTCTGGATTGCTGACCAATGACTACGACACCGGGCTTGCGAAAGTTAATCGGCGAGAGCTGCTGAAAATCACCGAGCACGCTTTGAAATACTTTTTCCCCGTGAAGCCGGGCGCAATGGTTCGCGGTATTCCAACAGGCTTCGCAGCGCCAGCCCTGTCCAAAAGCATCAAGAGCGCTGGCGGGTTGATTCCGGTTTGGCCTGATGCACTCGGAACTGAGCGTGGTCAGGCGATAGAGCCGCTCTACAAAACTGTGCCGGAAGCGGTTAAGAAGGATAGGACTCTTTATCATTACCTTGCGCTTGCTGATGCGATACGTCTTGGCGGCCCGCGAGAGTGTGGTGTGGCGGTTAACATTCTAAAAGCAGGGATGGGGCTGAAATAGCATGTCATCAAACGCTGATCACAACTATGAACTCATAGAGTTTGTTGCACATGGCTTGGGGGAGGAGTTTCTCGCTGAGGTAGCCTTCGTCGGCGGTTGCACCACGGCCATGCTGGTCACTGACGCTGCTGTGCTGGACGACATTCGTTTCACCGATGATGTTGACTTGGTGATCGAACTGGCAGGCATTAGCGCTTGGCAACACCTCACTAAACGGCTGGCAGCCAAGAATTTCAAGATCACCGGTGAGGATGAAGTCAACTGTCGTTTCCGCTTCAACGACGTCGTCGTTGACGTGATGCCTTCTGACCCCGCTGTTCTCGGATATGCAAACCGTTGGTTCGTGGAGGGGCTGGCGAGGGCTGATAAATTTACGTTGCCCAGCGGTACGGTCATCCAGATATTTAAACCGACCTACTTTCTTGCGACGAAGCTAGAGGCCTTTAGCGGTCGCGGTGAGGGCGACCCGTACCACAAAGACGTCGAAGACATCATCATCTTGATTGATGGTCGTACAGAGCTTTTGGAAGAGGTTCGCCAGGCTGAGTCTGAGCTCAAGGACTTCATCACGACTGGAACTCGAGAGCTCGCGGCGCTCAGTGGTATCGACTACGTGATTGAAAGCTCGGGCTCGGTGCAGGCTAATCCGGGTAGAGGGCGAATCATCCACATGCGCATGAAGGATCTGGGCAACGTATGAGATACGCCACCAGATCAGTAATCGGACGGACCAGGAAATCCAATCATGACTATGCTGGAGCTCTCTGCGACGGCGACAGAGGGCTGTTCGTCATCACGGACGGTACGTCGAAGCTCGGCAGTGGCCAACTGGCCGAATGCTTCGTAAAAGGTGTTTTAGAGACGTATCCGAAACACATGGAGCAGGGGGGCGATATCACCGAGCACGGAACAGTCGAGCAGGTACTTTGTTCAATGCTGGCCGAGCTTCACCCCACTTTGTTTGCGGACCAGACAGGGGCCATGTGTTACCTGATCGGTTTCGCTGCTCATGGGAAGCTTACGCTTGCGTATGAAGGTGACTGCTCGTGCGGTGTGGTGACACCGGCAGGCACGATCGAGTGGATTACACCGCCTCACTGCAAGGCCAATTGGAGGCGCGACCGTTCGCATCGTGAGCTGGCGCAAGATCCGGCTCGAAACTGGATAACCCGATGCCTGAAGGTTAATCGTGCCCCGGACCCTGACTTTGTTTTTCACAAATTGGCCGTCGGTGAGCGACTGGTTTTCGTTACCGATGGATTCTGGGCGGAGTTAACGGAGTCGCAACAAAGCAGCTTGCTGGCAGCTCCGGATAGCGACTTTATCGCTGTTGAAGATGACGTAACGTGGATAGATGTTCAGCTTTAGCCTTGGAACTACAGAGCATCGACATGAAGTCCGGCTAGCTGGTAGCGCTTCATGTTTGTACATGTAAAAAAGCCCTCGCAGCCTTATGGCTGCGGGGGCTTTTTTGTCGACGGTGTCTCAGATTACTCCTGAGCCGTCTCGTCCTTGGCTTGTCGCTTGGCGATGATGTCCACCAATCGCTTTGCCAGCGTCGGATAGTTCTCGTCGAAGTGGTGACCACCCGGCAATTTCATCGCTTCACCCACCGCGGTCTTGTCGGTACAGCCGCTCTCGTCCACTTCCTCTTCACCGTAGATGCACACCACTTTCTCCGGCGGCAGCTTGGCCATTTCCGGGCCGGTGGCGGCTTCTTTGCCGGCGTTGCCGAGCCAGCCTTCGACTTCGATTTCGAAGCTGCCGGTGCGGGCGAAGGCCAGCAGGATGATCGCATCGACCCGTTGCTGTTCCGATGGCTCCAGGCGGTTGTAGATGGCGGGCAGGACGTCGGCGCCGAACGAGTAACCGGTCAGGATGAAGCGCTTGGTGCCCCATTTCTGCCGGTAGTGCTGCATCAACTCGGCGATGTCCAGGGCGCTTTGCTCGGGGCTTTTGTGCTGCCAGTAGTAACGCAAGGTGTCGATGCCGACCACCGGGTAGCCGAGCTTCGCCATCTCGCCCGCGACGTCGCGGTCCAGGTCACGCCAGCCGCCGTCACCGGACAGGAACAGGGTCACGGTGTCCTTGGCTTGGCCGGCGGGCACTTCGACTACCGGGATCTGCAGGCCGCCAGCGGCTTTATCGCCACCGACGAGGATCTTGCGCAGTTCGTTGTTCAGCACTTGCGGCAGGTTGATGTCGTAGTCGCTGATGCTGGTTTCGGCGTTGGGTTGGTCGCGCACGAAGCCGGCGCTGGTGTCGTCCGGGTTATCGTTCCAGGCCACCAGCCAGTGGCCGTGAGCGGCGCTTTTCGGTAGCAGGTGTGTGCAGCCGGGTTTTTCCAGGGCCAGGTCCACCGAGATGGCTTGAGCCTTGTCGTCCTTCTGCTCGGACAACCAGCGCCACGCCAGCACGGCGCCAGGGCCGATGCCGCTGACCAGGGTCGCCGGGCCTTTGAGTTCTCTGAGGGCCGATTGCAGGGCGCGACTTTGCAACAGGCAGTCTTTGGGCAGGATCACCTGAACAATCTGCGCCGAACCGGTGCGGCTCAGGGTCATCAACTGTTTGTTGCTGAGCTTCTGGTCTTCATTGACCGCCACCAGCACCTGGGCGCGTGGCGTGTTGCCGGGGATGACGCGGGTCATCGTGGCGCCATCCGCCGGCGTCAACTGTTCGAGGATCGGTTCGGGTGCCGGGCGTTTCAGGTACCAGTAACCGCCACCGAGAATCAGGGCCAGCACTACCAGTGTGGCCAGTACGTACCGCAAGGAGCGTTGAATCATTAGCGTTTCACCAATCCAGTCAAGCCGCCCGCAATCAGGGCAGCAGTGTCGGCCAGGGCAACCAGCGGATCGAGTCCGGCAGGTACGGCCATATAACGGGGTTCCCAGTCAGGCTGGAATTTGTCTTTGAAGCGGCGCAAGCCTTGAAAGTTGTAGAGCTGCTCACCACGGCGGAAAACCATCGAGCCCAGACGCTGGGTCAGTGGTGCACCACGTCGGGGTTGCAACCCCGACAACGGCACCATGCCCAGGCTGAAGCGCGCGTACCCATGATTTTTATAATGTTGAATCAGGCCGACCATCATGAACTCCATGGTCAACTTGGGTGCGTCCGGGTGCGCGCGCATCAGGTCGAGGCTGGCCAGGTCATGGCCGTAAGTCTCGAGCAGGTTGGCGAACGCTACCGGGCGCCCTTCGAAACGAATCACCGCGACGCGAAAATGCTTGAGGTAGTCATCGCTGAAGCGGCCGAGGGAGAAGCCTTTCTCGCGCACGTTCTTGCCGGTCAGCCAGGCATCGGAAATCACCTTGAGCTCATCCATCGGCGCTTGTCCGGGATCAAAGATCTCCAGCGACAGGCCATCACGAGTGCCACGGTTCCAGGTGTAGCGCAGGTCTTTCATCTCTTTGCCTTTGGCCTCGAGATCAAAGCGAAGCAGATCGACCCGGGCTTCTTCGCCGAGTTTGATCGCGGTCAGGCCGATGTCCATGTAGTACGGCAGGTTCTCGGCGCGCACTTGATAGAACACAGGGCGGGCGTGGTGGATGTCGCAGAGGTCGCGGAACTGCCAGATCATTTCGGCCCGTTGCTGGGTCGGACCGATCGGGTCATACAAGGCCACCAGGCTGCGACCACGGCGGGCGTACATCAGAAACGCCTCGTCATTGGGGTGAAACAGCAGCGCCTTGTCACCGGTCAGGGCGAGGCCGCCATCCGGTTGTGCGGAGGCCATGAGGATCTTTATCGCGCGGCCCAGTTCATCGGGCGTTGGCAGATGGATCACCGGGCGTGCGGTGCGCAGCAGCCAGGTCAGGGACACCACCACCAGCAGCACGGCGGCGCCGAGCAGCGAGCGCAAGCCCCGCGGGGCATCGGCGTCGAGGGTGAACTGCCACCAGAGCTGATGGCTGTACGGGACGTCCTGATAGGCGAACAGCAACAGCCAGATCGACGCACCGAGTACGCACAGGCTCGCCACCAGATACAGCGGCGAAAACGGCACCTCGGTCAAACGGCTCGGGCGATAGAACGAGCTGCGGAAAACCCCCAGCAAGCTCGCAGTCAGCGTCAGCAAGCAGGCTTCTTCCCAGTCGAAGCCCTTGAGCAGAGAGAGCAGGGCAGCGACCAGCAACAAGATGGTGGTCAGCATCCAGGCGGCCGACAGTCGGCGGCGCAGTCCTTGAGCCAGCAGCAAGCAAAGCACGCCGATCAGGCTGGCACCGAAGTGCGAGGCGTCAACCAGTCGATGCGGGATCAGAAAGCCGATGTGTTCCAGGCGTGTGTCGATTTCCGGGGTGACGCCGGAGAACAGCAACACCACGCCGGACAGAAATACCAGCACCGCCAGAATCGGCGCGGCCAGGCCGGACGCCACCCTTAAGGACTGACGCGATTGAAACAGGCGCTGACCTTCGTTGATCAGCAGGAATACGCAGGCCACCAGCAACGGCAGCACCACGTAGATCAGGCGATAGAGCAGCAGGGCGGCAGCGAGTGGCGCAGCGCCGAGTTTGTCGGAGAAGGCGGCCAGCAGAATCGCTTCGAACACCCCGACCCCGCCGGGAACATGGCTGAGCACACCGGCGGCCAGTGCCAGCAGGTACACCAGAAGGAACGCGCCGAAGGGCGGTGCTTCAGGCAGCAACAGATAGAGCACGGTTGCTGCTGCGGCGACGTCCAGGGCCGTGATGATCAGTTGCAGGAACGTCAGGCGACGGCCCGGCAGGCGCAAGGTGCGGCGTCCGACCTTGACCAGCAGGTTGTCCGGGTGAGGTTGCTCTGGCAGGCGGCGGCGGTAAATCCCGATGGCCAGTACGCTGAAGAGCAGCAAAACGGCCACGGCGATGGCACCCAGCAACGTCTCGGACAGACCCAGGGCGGCAGAGGCGCCAGGCAGGTTGCTGAGGGTGGCGAGAGCGGCCAGTGGGGGCAGGGCGCAGCCGAGCGAGAGGCTGGCGAACAGCGTCATGTGCGCGACTTCAGAAGCGCCCAGACCATGACGTGCATATAAACGATAGCGAACCGAGCCCCCCGAGAGCATCGAAAGGCCAATGGCATTGCCGATGGCGAATGCGGTGAACCCACCCAGAGCCAGGATTCGTGGCGCCAGTGTCACGCCTGCGTAGCGGCTGGCCGACCATTCGTAGCCCAGCAGGATAATGAAACCGACCGCGGTCGCGCCCAGCGCGCCCAATAATGCCGGTTTCGGAACGTCGAGAATCGAGTCGTGCAGAGCGTATAGATCGAGTTCGCTCAGCAGGTGGCGACAGGCAATCAGCGCGATAGCGAACAACAGCAAAGTGACTGCCAGGCCGATGGGCTGGCGGTATTTGCTGATTCGATCAAGCAAGCGCAGACGCTCGGCTTTGATCGGTTGTGTCGCTGTGACGGTGTCTTGTGAATCAGACGAGTTGGCGCGCATCAATCACCTCTTGGATTGTGCGCGACAGGATGGGGGTATCCAGCCAAGTTACCAATCCCTGTAGAAAAAAATAATCACAAATTTTGACGCCTCTCACCGGGTATCGGCGATGGTACGTCATCAGTCGTAGAGGGTTCTGTCTGAGGTTCAGCATCGTCTGGGCTCAGAGCATGGGTGATCCCGGACGGCTCGCTACACAGTGGCAGATCATTGTTGCGAAAGGACTTTTTCAACAGATACAAAAAAGGCCACTCTTTCGAGTAGCCTTTTTTGATGTTTGGTTGCGGGAGCCGGATTTGAACCGACGACCTTCGGGTTATGAGCCCGACGAGCTACCAGACTGCTCCATCCCGCGTCTGTGTGGCGGCATTCTACAGGCGAACGCCGGAGTGTCAACCGTTAATCCAGTATAGGGTCAAATAAGAGTAAATGAGTGGCGAACGGTCGTGGGGGAGACTTAAGTTTCGGAATCAGAACGATTTCTCGTTTCTGCGCCGTCAGACGTAACCCGCTCGTATCTATGCTCATATTTACAAAAGAGACGCGCACAAAAAAGGCCACTCTTTCGAGTAGCCTTTTTTGATGTTTGGTTGCGGGAGCCGGATTTGAACCGACGACCTTCGGGTTATGAGCCCGACGAGCTACCAGACTGCTCCATCCCGCGTCTGTGTGGCGGCATTCTACAGGTGAACGCCGGAGTGTCTACCGTTAATCCTGAATAGGGTCAAATAAGCGTAAATGAGCGGCGAACGGTCGAGGGGAAGACTTAAGTTTCTGAATCAGAACGATTTTTCAATCCTGTTTGTCAGCCGTTACCCGCTCTTTCTATCTCGTGTTTACAAAAGAGACGCGCACAAAAAAGGCCACTCTTTCGAGTAGCCTTTTTTGATGTTTGGTTGCGGGAGCCGGATTTGAACCGACGACCTTCGGGTTATGAGCCCGACGAGCTACCAGACTGCTCCATCCCGCGTCTGTGTGTCGGCATTCTACAGAGGATCGGCGGGCTGTCAACCTTCAATCCAGAGAAAACCTCTTCCCGTTCAATCGCTTAGCTTGAAAATAGGACTGGGTGATTGGCTGTAAGGTCAGTGTGGCAAGGCTTTCAGCTCTATCGGGTGAGGCTTTTCGATTGAGAAAATAAATTCATCTGGCACTTTTCCTACGGGTGGAAAAGAACATTCAGAGTACTGGTGCTATATACAGGTGTCAGTGAGATACTGCCGATCTGACTCGCCAATACGCCATTTCTTCATCATGAACACTGCATTTATATGACGCAGCGAAAAATCATCCACGTCGATTGTGACTGCTTCTACGCCGCCATCGAGATGCGTGACGACCCGCGCCTGGCCGGTAAACCCTTGGCAGTGGGTGGTTCGGCGGATCGGCGTGGAGTGATTGCTACCTGCAATTATGAAGCGCGGGCTTATGGGGTGCGCTCGGCCATGTCTTCCGGGCATGCCTTGAAGCTGTGCCCGGACCTGACCATCGTCAAGCCGCGCATGGAGGCCTATAGAGAAGCCTCCAAGGAAATTCACACGATCTTTCGCGATTACACCGACTTGATCGAGCCGCTTTCCCTGGATGAGGCCTACCTCGACGTGTCGGACAGTGCGCATTTCGGCGGCAGCGCCACGCGGATCGCCCAAGACATTCGCCGTCGCGTCTCTAATCAGCTGCACATCACCGTTTCGGCTGGCGTTGCGCCGAACAAGTTTCTGGCCAAGATCGCCAGCGACTGGAAGAAGCCCAACGGCTTGTTCGTCATTACGCCGGATCAGGTCGAGGATTTTGTCAGTGGTTTGCCGGTGAGCAAGTTGCACGGCGTTGGCAAAGTGACCGCAGACAAATTAGGCAGGCTTGGCATCGTCGATTGTTCACATCTGCGCGAATGGGACAAGTTGGCGCTTGTGCGGGAATTCGGCAGCTTCGGCGAGCGACTCTGGAGTCTGGCCCGTGGGATCGATGACCGGTTGGTGCACAACGACAGTCGTCGGCAGTCGATCAGTGTCGAAAACACCTACGACGTGGACCTGCCGGATCTGGTGAGCTGCCTCGATAAATTACCCGAGTTACTGGAGACCCTGGCCGGCCGCATGGCGCGTATCGACAGCAGCTATCGACCGGGCAAGCCGTTCGTCAAAGTGAAATTCCATGACTTCACCCAGACCACTCTGGAGCAGGCTGGGGCAGGGCGGGATTTGGGGAGCTATCAGTTGTTGCTGACCCAGGCGTTCAATCGCGGCGGGAAACCGGTGCGGTTGCTGGGGATTGGAGTGCGGCTGGAGGATTTGCGGGGCGGGTTTGAGCAGATGGAGTTGTTTGAGCGGTAGTGGGCAGATCTTAATGTTGTAGTGAATGTCAGGCCGCCTTCGCGAGCAGGCTCGCTCCCACAGTTGACCGAGTTGTTCAGACGAACGCGGTCTAATGTGGGAGCGAGCCTGCTCGCGAAGCTTTTGACTTTAATTCGGTCCCGGATCCGCTACCAGTCGCCCGGCATCCTTGGTCAATGACTTGAGGAATTCGGTCTGCAGCTCGGGATCGTTGCGTGTCAGTTCGATCAGGCTTTGTTCCAGTTCGGTGGCTTCTTCTTCCAGGCCCAGTTCCGACAAACGTTTGACCCGGTGTACCCACTGGCTCACTTCGTCGTCTTCGAGGTCGTCGTAAATCAGTCCGTGAGCTTCGAGCAGCTTGCCGCGCAAGGAGCTACTGACCGCCAGGGACGAATTGGTGTGCACGTCGTCCTGAGCATCCTGGACACTGATCAGCAGCCGGCTCAAATGATTGATGTCGTGTTCGGCGAACGGGCTGTCCAGCAGGTTCACGCGCAATACGCCGTTTTTGTCGGTGCTCAGGTTGAACGTTTCCTTACCGGCCTTGACCTCAACCGGACGCTCGCTCCATGGCAGGCTTGAGTATTCGGTGCGCTTGTCGAGCTGGACCTCGTCGATTCCCGCCAGGTTCTGTTGCGCGCGACCATGAGACTGCACGTTCATGAACGGGTTGAGCCCGGCGAAACCGTAGCTCAACCAGTCTTTCGTCACGCTGTCCGGCAGGTTGCCGAGGGCGAACACGTTGACCACGTTCGCACCGACACCGGCCACTACTGCCACCGCACCCAGCGGGACCTCGTAAGCCTCCCGCCAGGGTTGGTAAGGCGTGTAGCGGTCGTAGTGGCGTGTGACTTCGAATTCGGTGACTTCGAAAGTCTTCTGCTCGTGGATCTTCACCCGACGTTGCGGCAGCTCAAGCACCTTTGGCTCGCCGACATCAATCTGCAGGCTGTGATCGAGCAATTTACGCTCGACACGTTCCTCGTGCTCGCTGCGTTGTGACATTTGATTGGCACAGCCGCTGACCAGCAGGGTGCCGCACAGGGCGGCACCGCCGAGGCCTAAGGTGTTTCGCTTGAACATGACTTCTCTATCTGGTGTCAGCGGCGGATACGGGACTGAAGGAAGGGCAGCACGTCTGCGACCGGCAGCGCTTGCGCTTCGGGCTCGGTGCGGCTCTTGTATTCAAGATTGCCTTCGGCGAGGCCGCGGTCACTGACCACGATCCGGTGAGGAATGCCAATCAGCTCCATGTCCGCGAACTTGATGCCCGGGCTGGTTTTCTTGTCGCGGTCGTCCAGCAGTACTTCGAAGCCGGCGGCAGTCAATTCTGCATACAGCTTGTCGGTGGCTTCGCGAACCTGTTCGGTTTCGTAGCGCAGCGGTACCAGAGCGATCTGGAACGGGGCCAGCGTGTCACTCCAGATGATCCCGTTGGCGTCGTTGTTCTGCTCGATGGCCGCAGCCACCACGCGGGAAACGCCGATGCCGTAGCAACCCATTTCCAGGGTGACTGGCTTGCCATTCTCGCCCAGCACTTCGCACTTCATCGCTTTGCTGTACTTGTTGCCCAGCTGGAAGATGTGCCCGACTTCGATGCCGCGCTTGATTTCCAGGGTGCCCTTGCCATCCGGGCTCGGGTCGCCGGCGACTACGTTGCGCAGGTCGGCAACGGTCGGAACCGGCAGATCACGCTCCCAGTTCACGCCGAAGTAGTGTTTGTCATCGATGTTGGCGCCGATGCCGAAGTCGCTCATCAGCTCGACGGAACGGTCGATGATGATTGGCAGTGGCAGGTTCAACGGGCCGAGGGATCCGGCGCCGGCGCCAATGGCGTCGCGCAGTTCGGCTTCGGATGCCATGACCAGCGGGCTGGCAACGCCAGGCTGGTTGCCGGCCTTGATTTCGTTCAGCTCGTGGTCGCCACGGATGATCAGGGCAATCAGCTTGCCTTTCTCTTCAGCGTGAACCACGAGGGTCTTGATGGTCTTTTCAATCGGCAGGTTGAAGCCTTCGACCAGTTGCGCAATGGTCTTGGCGTTCGGCGTGTCGACCAGACGCAGCTCTTCGGCAGGTGCGGCGCGGGAAGTCTCGCGTGGCACGGCTTCGGCTTTCTCGATGTTCGCCGCGTAGTCAGAACCGTTGCTGAAGGCGATATCGTCTTCGCCGGATTCGGCCAGCACGTGGAACTCGTGGGAGCCAGCACCACCGATCGAGCCGTTGTCGGCTTCAACCGGGCGGAATTTCAGGCCCAGACGGGTGAACACGTTGCAATACGCCTGGTGCATACGGTCGTAGGTGACCTGCAGCGACGGCTGGTCAGCGTGGAAGGAGTAGGCGTCCTTCATGATGAACTCGCGACCGCGCATCAAACCGAAGCGTGGACGGATTTCGTCACGGAATTTGGTCTGGATCTGGTACAGGTTGATCGGCAGCTGTTTGTAGCTGCTCAACTCGTTGCGCATCAGGTCAGTGATGACTTCTTCGTGAGTCGGGCCGGCGCAGAAATCGCGACCGTGGCGATCCTTGAAGCGCAACAATTCAGGGCCGTATTCCTCCCAGCGACCGGATTCCTGCCACAGCTCAGCCGGTTGGGTGCTCGGCATCAACACTTCGAGAGAGCCCGCGGCGTTCATTTCTTCACGAACGACGGCTTCGACCTTGCGCATCACTCGCAAGCCCATCGGCAGCCAGGTGTACAGGCCCGAGGCGAGTTTGCGGATCATGCCGGCGCGCAGCATCAGCTGATGGCTGATCACGACCGCGTCGGAAGGCGTTTCTTTCTGTGTGGCGAGCAAAAATTGACTGGTGCGCATGGTTGGCCGTTGTCGGTTGCTGATGACGAGAAATGACGGAGCATTGTACGGGCGAGATCTGCTGGCGTACAGGCGTGCGGTCGGCGGGGTGTGGCGGGAGGGCGGGAACCCCCGCGCCCTCTGCGCTGTTTCCCGCTAAAGAACCTACGATTCCTCCGCGACCTGGGTCGGAACCGGTTCTGGTGTCGGCGTTGGCGTCGGGCCTTCGCGGCGGCTCTCCTGGAACCAGTGCAACGCGATCAACAGCAGCGTCGGTACGCCCAGCAGGGCAGTGATCAGAAAGAAGTTGTGATAACCGAATTTCTCCACCATGACCCCCGAGTAGCCGCCGATCAGGCGTGGCAGCAAGAGCATGATCGAGCTGAGCAGGGCGTACTGGGTCGCGGAGAACTTCAAGTTGGTCAGGCTCGACAGGTAGGCGACGAACGCCGAGGTCGCCAGGCCCGAGCTGAAGTTGTCCAGGGAGATGGTGCCAATCAGCATGTTCAGGTTGGCGCCCATGTCGGCGAGCATCAGGAACAGCAGGTTGGTACCGGCTGATGCAATGCCGCCGATGAGCAGAATCGGCAAGATGCCGAAGCGCACAATCAGCAGGCCGCCCATGCCAGCGCCGACCAGGGTCATGATCAGGCCAAAGATCTTGCTGACGCTGGCAATCTGATCCTTGGTGAAGCCCTGGTCGATGTAGAACACGTTGGCCATCACGCCCATGACCGTATCGGACATCCGATAGGTGGCGATCAACCCAAGCAGCAGGAACGCTTGCCAGCGGTAGCGCAGAATGAAGTCGTTGATCGGCGTCAGCACCGGCGCCAGGCCACGGCGGCCAATGGCCGACAGGCACATGGCGGTGAGCGTGGTGTAAAGGATCGCGCGCAGGAACGCGCGGTCTTCGAGCAGCAGGTCGAGCACGCTCACGCCTTCGAACAGCACGCTGGCGAAATCGGTGTTGTACAACTGAGTGAACATGGCCGGCACGGAAACCAGCAGCACGATCAGCACAAACACCGATGCCAGTTGATGCACAAAGCTGTAGCGCCCGGCCTGAAGCTGCGTGCGCAGCGGCACCGGCGGTTCGCGCATGAAAAAGGAGGTCAGCAGCGCCGGAACCATCAAGGCGCCGAACAGGATGTAGGTGCCGGCCCATGCCGAATGCTTATAGTTGAAGCCGGTGGAGCCGAAGCCTTCAGCGAAGAACAGGGCGCCGGCGGTGGCCAGCAGCGCGGCGATCCGATAACCGGACATGTAACTGGCGGCGAGGGCGGCCTGGCGGGTGTCGTCGGCGATTTCCAGGCGATAGGCGTCGACTGCGATGTCTTGCGTCGCCGAGGCGAAAGCAACGACCACAGCAATGGCGATCAGCCAGGACAAATGCTTTTGCGGGTCGCAGAAACCCATCCCGATCAGGCCGAGGATGACCAGTGCCTGGGAAAGCACCAGCCAGGAGCGTCGGCGACCGAGCTTGCCGAGAAATGGCAGGCGCCATTGGTCGAGCAGCGGTGACCAGACCCATTTAAAGGCGTAGGCCAGGCCGATCAGGCTTGCATAGCCAATGGTTTCGCGAGCTACGCCGGCTTCGCGCAGCCAGACCGAAAGTGTCGAAAACACCAGCATGTAGGGCAGGCCGGCGGCGAAACCAAGCAGCAACAGTACAAGCGTCGAGGGGCTGGCATAGGCGGCGAGCGCGGCGCGCCAGGTTTTACGGGGCATGGGCTGGAGTCTGCCTCAAGAAATACGGAAACAAAGCGCGCACTCTAACCGCTGTGCTCTACCGGGCGCCAGCCATGGCGCTGAATATCAACACGATTGTTCAGGATACTGATGCCCTCCATGCGCAAACGCGCGCGTTGTTCATCCCCCGAAGGGCTGCCTGCAGGCAGGCTGATACGCCCGCCGGCGCCGAGCACGCGGTGCCAGGGTAATTTGCTGTCACCCGGCAGTTGGCTCAGTGTCCGTCCGACGAAGCGGGCGGCGCGACCCAGTCCCGCCAACTCGGCGAGCTGACCGTAACTCACGACTTTACCCTCTGGGACTTGCGCCAGTGTCAGGTACAGCGCCGTGCGTCGGATTTGCGCCGGACTATCGGTTTCAGTGGTTGAGTCAGTCACGTCGGCAGTTCCTGAAAAAGTTGGCCTTACCGTCTGTAGAGTAAATCCTGGATCGCTCATTGAGAAATGAACTCAATAGAAATAGTCGGGTCAGTCCTTGCTAGGGTCTTATTCGTATGGATAATGCCGACTTTTTTTCGCAAACTTGAGCCTGTATTTGCTTATGTTGTCCAGAACCCTGCTGTGCCTCGCTGTCGTCAGTGCCTCCACGCCCTTGCTCGCCGATACCGTCTGGTTGAAGAACGGTGACAAGCTGAGCGGCAAGATCACCGTTTTCGATGGCGGCAAGCTGTTGATCCAGACCGAATACGCCGGTGCCGTCCCGATTGACTGGAAGCAGGTCAAAACCCTGGAAAGCGATCAGCAGTTGCTGGTCAAGCAGGATGCCTACACCGGTGAAAAGGCCAAGGCGCTGCATGCGGCAGAAGACGGCAAGGTCACCCTGGCCAATGGCGACGCTCCCAAGACCGTCGAACTGGCCAGCATTCAGCAGATCCTCAAGCCCAAGCCGGTGGTGGAGGATTTAGTGTGGAAGGGTAATGTCGATGCAGCGCTGGATTATCAGCGGGCCGAGAAAGACACCGACGATTACGATATCGACTTCAAGACCACTGCGCGTCATGGCAGATGGCGGCACACCGCAGAAGGCGAGTACAACCGCGAGTTTCAGGATGACGTGGTCACTACCGACAACTGGCGGGGCGAATACTCGCTCGACCGCTTCCTGACCGAGAAGTGGTTCTGGCAGGGCCGCGCAGTCTATAAACGTGACAAGGTTGAAGACCTCTCTCGTCAGCGCACCGTCGGTACCGGTCCGGGTTACCAGTTCTGGGATAACGAGCTGGGCGCATTCTCGCTGGGCTCGCTGGTCAACCGCACGGACTATGAGTTCAGCGATGGCGGCAAGGAAAACTTCTACTCCCTGGCGATGAAGTGGGATTACAACCGCTACCTGATCGGCAAGAAGGTGGAATTCTTCACCAATGGCGAAGTGGGCAAGCCGTTGTCGGGCGTGGCGGATTACGCGCTCGATGCCGAAATGGGCTTGCGCTACAAGGTGACCGAGTGGGCGTCGCTTAACCTGAAGGCCGAACGAGACATCATCAGCGGTACCGACGATGCTGATCTAGACAAGACCCGGTACACCGCCGGGTTTGGCGTGGCTTGGTAAGACGCAAAAAATCGCAGCCATGGGCTGCGATTTTTTTTGCCTGCAAAACAGACAGGCACAAAAAAGCCCCGCTTTTGAGGGCGGGGCTTTTTACTAAAGCAAGTACAAGTTAGATAACTTGAACTTCTTCAGCTTGCATGCCTTTCTGACCGCGGGTAGCGATGAAAGAAACCTGTTGGCCTTCTTTCAGGCTTTTGAAGCCGTCGGATTGGATAGCTTTGAAGTGAACGAACAGGTCGTCACCGGATTGTGGGGTGATGAAGCCGAAGCCTTTTTCATCGTTGAACCACTTAACGGTACCAGTTTGGCGATTAGACATGGTGTAACTCCTTGAACAAAGATAACTGCGACGCAGGAAGAACCCTGGCCGAGACTGAGTGCAAAGAGCAGGAAAAATTCTTGTAGATGGTTGGATCGAAATTCAACATATCGTGTAGAGATTCTCAGTGACACAAGCAGCACAGTGGCGCCACCTTAACCCTTTTTCAGGAACGTGCCAATGCTTCCTGCGAAGGTTTCTCTGTTTTCATGACTGACGGTCCGCCGATTTACCCGCAAGGGCTGGAAATTACGGGGGATCGGCAAGATTTGTGACCCGGACTTTGAACCCGAAGCGCGCGCCCGGTAAGATGCCGGACAGATTTTTTCCACCTCGCTATTCAGGACACCCGCCATGAGCATCAAATCGGACAAGTGGATTCGCCGCATGGCGCAAGAGCACGGCATGATCGAGCCCTTCGTAGAGCGCCAGATGCGCGGTGAAGGCGCCGACCGAGTGATTTCCTACGGCGTGTCGAGCTATGGCTACGACGTACGCTGCGCCGATGAATTCAAAGTGTTCACCAACATCAATTCGGCGACCGTTGATCCGAAGAACTTCGACGAGAAGAGCTTCGTCGACGTCAAGAGCGATGTTTGCATCATCCCGCCGAACTCCTTTGCCTTGGCACGCACCGTGGAATTCTTCCGTATTCCGCGCAATGTGCTGACGATCTGCCTGGGTAAAAGCACTTACGCGCGTTGCGGCATTATCGTCAACGTGACGCCGCTTGAGCCTGAGTGGGAAGGCCACGTGACCCTGGAATTCTCCAACACCACCACGCTGCCGGCAAAAATCTACGCTAACGAAGGTGTGGCACAGATGCTGTTTTTCGAATCCGACGAAGAGTGCGAAGTGTCCTACAAGGACCGTGGCGGCAAGTATCAGGGCCAGCGCGGCGTCACCCTGCCACGCACCTGATCCGTTCGTCTGGCAACTCGTGGGAATTCTTGAGCGGGTAGACACTCTATTGGGTGTACTGCCCGGTTCGCGCAACGCGGACGGGGCCATCGCTCAGGAGTGCCTTATGAAGATCGATCCGCGAATAAGTGCCGAACTGGCAAGGCTTGAGCCCAATCAGGTTGGCGTTTTGGCCTGGTCCTTGTTGGCACATCCACCCATCAGCATGGCAGGGGGCATCCCCGGTCAGCCTGATCCCGATACCCCCAACGAACAACCCACCGAGCCCGGTGAGCCTACCCTGCCGGATGAGCCACCTCCGGCGCCCGTTGTTTGATCGCCGCCTGCGAAAAACGAATGGCGTGGAGGAGCGAAGCTTGCTCGCGAAGGCGATGTGTCAGGCAAGGATAATGTTGGCTGACACACCGCCCTCGCGAGCAAGCTTTGCTCCTACAGGGTTTCAGGTTTACTTGAGGTTGCCGCTCAGGAACTGCTTCAACCGCTCACTTTTTGGATTGCCCAGCACGTCGTCTGGCGCACCTTCTTCCTCTACCAGCCCTTGGTGCAGGAACAACACCTGACTCGACACCTTGCGCGCGAAGCTCATTTCGTGGGTCACCATGATCATGGTTCGGCCTTCCTCGGCCAGACCCTGGATCACCCTGAGCACCTCACCCACCAGTTCGGGATCGAGGGCCGAGGTGGGTTCGTCGAACAGCATCACTTCTGGCTCCATCGCGAGTGCCCGGGCGATTGCCACGCGTTGCTGTTGACCTCCGGAAAGAAACGCCGGGTATTGATCCGCCACGCGCGAGGCCAGGCCCACCTTGTCGAGATAGCGCCGGGCACGGTCTTCGGCTTCCTCCTTGCTGCACCCCAACACCCGACGCGGGGCCATGGTGATGTTTTCCAGCACCGTCATGTGGCTCCACAGGTTGAAGTGCTGGAACACCATCGCCAGGCGGGTGCGGATCCGTTGCAGTTCATCGGCATCGGCCACGTGCATGCCGTGGCGATCCTTGATCATGCGGATGTTCTGGCCGTCCAGGCTCATGGCGCCGTCGTTGGGCTGTTCAAGAAAGTTGATGCAACGCAGGAAGGTGCTTTTGCCCGAGCCGCTGGCGCCGATCAGGCTGATGACGTCGCCGGTGTTGGCCTTGAGCGAAACGCCTTTGAGTACTTTATGTTCGCCATAGCTTTTATGCAGGCCTTCAATGGTCAGTTTGTACATGGGGCATGCATCCTCAAGGCGAAAGTAGGTAGCCGCTGCGATAGGCTTCGGTGCCCGCAATGTGGGCTATCACCATGCCGGCAGTGGCCATGCGCCGTAGCGAACGGGCGTACATCAACCCGGCAACGGTGCAATGAACGGGGGTGACGCGGTTAAAGATCGGGTCGATGATTTCAGCGATCAGTTGCCCGGCTTCGAGGTACTCCCCTGGCAGCGCGGTGAACACCAGCAGTCCGCCGACCGGTGTCGCTACCGGTTCAACACCGGCCAGCGGCGTGGCCAGGTAGGGCAGCTCGGGCAGTGGCGCCGGCTCGCCGGCAATCGCGCCGTAATGAATCAGGTAATCGATCAGCGCCTGGCAATCAAGGCTGGCCAGCGGGTGATTGACGTCACCCTGACCGCGCAATTCGACGGTGACCGAAAAGCTGCCCAGCGGAATATCAAAGTGTTCGCCGAAGCGCTCCTTCAACTGCCACCAGAGCAGGGTGAAGCATTCATCGAATGACTGCCCGCCGGAGTCGGTGGCTAGCAGACTGGCTTCGGCACCGATGTACCGCGCCAGCGGCTCGACCTGCGGCCACGCCTCGGGCGTGGTGTAAAGGTGGGCGACCGCTTCGAAATCGCAATGCAGGTCCAGCACCATGTCGGCATCGCAGGCCAGCCGTTGCAGAGCCAGGCGCTGGGATTGCAGTTGCGTGCTGGCAGTCTGTTGGGCGAGGGCATTGCGCAGGCTGCTGCGAATCAGGTCGAGGTTGTGCTGTGGATCGTCGCCGAGCAGGCCTTCGATCTCGTTGCCGACGGCTTCGCTCAGATCGACGAACCAGCGATTGAAGTTCTGCCCGCTTTCGAGGTCGTAACGGCCCAGCGGCACATCCATCAGCACTTGTTCGAGGCCGACCGGGTTGGCCACCGGCACCAGCACGATTTCGCTGCGCAGACGGCCGGCGGCTTCGAGTTCCGCCAAACGTTGCTTGAGGTGCCAGGCAACCAGCATGCCGGGCATTTCGTCGGCATGCAGGGATGACTGAATGTAGATTTTGCCTTTGGCCGATGAGGGGCCGAAGTGAAAGCTGTGAATCTGTCGAGCGGTCCCCGGCAGCGGGGCCAGCAGGTCATGAATCTGGTGGCGCATGTCTCTTTATTCCTAAAGCGGGTCCTAGTGGGTCGGCCCGAGGAAGGCTAGCCATCGGCGTTCGGCGAGGCGGAACAGGCCAACCAGCGCAAAGGTAACGGTCAGGTAGATCAGCGCAGCGATGCCGAACGACTGGAAGGTCAGGAAGGTCGCCGAGTTGGCGTCCCGCGCGACTTTCAAGATGTCCGGGATGGTCGCGGTGAAGGCCACGGTGGTCGAGTGCAGCATCAAAATCACTTCGTTGCTGTAATAAGGCAACGAACGACGCAGGGCCGAAGGCATGATCACGTAGGCATACAGCTTCCAGCCTGTCAGACCGTAAGCCTTGGCCGCTTCGACTTCACCATGGGCCATGCTGCGAATTGCCCCGGCGAAAATCTCCGTGGTGTAGGCGCAGGTGTTCAGGGCGAAGGCCAGGATCGTGCAGTTCATCGCATCGCGAAAGAACGCATCCAGTACGGGTTGGGCGCGCACGGCGGCCAGACTGTAAATCCCGGTGTAGAAGATCAGCAGCTGAATATAGAGCGGCGTACCCCGGAACAGATAAGTGAAGAACTGAACCGGCCAGCGGATGTAGAAGTGCGGCGAAACCCGGGCGATGGACAGCGGGATCGACACCACGAAACCGATGAAGATCGATGCGCTGAGCAGCCACAGGGTCATGGCCAGGCCGGTGATGTTGTAGCCGTCGGTATAAAGGAAAGGTCTCCAGTATTCCTGCAAGAGTTCGATCATCGTACGGCCTCCCGGGAACCGGCGGCGTAGCGGCGTTCGAGCCAGCGCAGGACGAAGTTGGAGGCGCTGGTGATCAGCAGGTAAATCAGCGCGGCAAGCACCAGGAAGTAAAACAGTTGATAGGTGCTTTTACCGGCATCCTGCGCAGCTTTGACCAAGTCGGCAAGGCCGATAATCGAAACCAGTGCGGTGGCCTTGAGCATCACCATCCAGTTGTTACCGATGCCCGGCAGGGCGAAGCGCATCATCTGCGGGAACACCACGATACGAAAACGCTGGCCGCGTTTGAGGCCATAAGCGGTGGCGGCTTCGACCTGGCCCCGTGGGACCGCGAGGATCGCCCCGCGGAAGGTTTCGGTGAAATACGCGCCATAAATGAAGCCCAGGGTGATGACCCCGGCGCTGAACGGGTTGATCTCGATGTATTCCCATTCCATGAAATCGGTAAACGACGTCAGCCAGGTCTGCAGGCTGTAGAAGATCAACAGCATCAGCACCAGGTCCGGCACACCGCGAATCAGCGTGGTGTAGAGCTGGGCCGGTACGCGCACCAGTTTGACTTTTGACAGCTTGGCGCTGGCGCCGAGCAAGCCGAGCAAAACGGCCACCGACAGCGACAACACCGACAACTTGATGGTCATCCAGGTGCCTTCCATCAGCAACGGACCGAAGCCCTGGAGGCTGAAGGCTGAGAGCCCCAGGTTTTGTAGTAGGTTTTCGAACATAAATCAGCAACCTGATCGGGTAAAAAAAGCGCCCATCTCAAGATGGGCGCCGGGCATTATTTGCCGCTGTACAGATTCAGATCGCCAAAGTGTTTCTTCTGAATGGTGGCGTAGGTGCCATCGTCGTGTAACGCTTTGATACCTTTATTCAAAAGGTCTTTGAGGTCTTTGTTACCTTTAGAGATACCGATAGCTGTTTTGGCTGGAAGCAATTCGCTGTCCACCGGCTTGCTGACTTCGTAGCCCTCGCCTTTTGGCGACTTCAAAAAGCCCAGTTCGGCTTGCAGCATGTCCTGGATCGCAGCATCGAGGCGGCCGGAAGTCAGGTCGGAATACACCTGATCCTGGTTCTGATAGGCCTGGGTTTTCACGCCAGCCTTGTCCAGAACGGCTTTGGCATAAGCTTCCTGAATGGTGCCTTGCTCGTAGCCGACGGTTTTGCCCTTCAGCGAAGCGACGTCTTCGGTCAGGCCGGAACCTTTCTTGAATACGTAGGCGGTTGGACCGGAGAACAGCTCGTTGGAGAAGTCGATGACTTTTTCGCGGGCCGGGGTGACGGTCATCGAAGAGATCACACCGTCGAATTTATTGGCCTTCAGGCCCGGAATCATGCCGTCGAAATCGCTTTCGACCCATTTGCACTTGACCTTCAGTTCGGCGCAGATCGCGTTACCCAGATCGATATCGAAGCCTACCAGGCTACCGTCAGCCGCTTTTGACTCGAACGGAGCGTAGGAAGGGTCAACGCCAAAACGCAATTCCTTGTATTCCTTGGCCAGCGCGGAACCGGCTGCCATGCACAACGCCAGTGCAGAAAGGGTCAGCAATGCTTTTTTCATTATTCAATCCCTAAAAACCAATATGAGCGCTTGTGGCGCAGAATTATTGTTACTGGAAAGCGTAAGACCTTATGAAAGTAGCAATTTCCGAACCAGAGTCCCGAACAAGTGTTTTAAAAGGTGATTCAAGAAATGGCAAGGAAGGATTTGTGCACGAAAACGGCCGCCGGAAAACAGTTGCACCAACTTGGTTCGGAATCACACAAGCCACTGTGGGAGCGAGCCTGCTCGCGAAGAGGGAGTGTCAGGCGATATCAATGCTTCTGACAGACCGCTTTCGTCGGAACGCCGCCCGGAGCAGGCTCGCTCCCACAAGGGAATTGGATCAATCCAACAAATCCTGCAGCGTTCCCAGGTTGTCCGCTTCTTCGACGGATTTATCCTGCCGCCAGCGCAACATCCTCGGAAACCGCACCGCAATCCCGCTCTTGTGTCGCCTGGACAGGGCGATGCCCTCAAATCCCAGTTCAAACACCAGGCTCGGCGTCACGCTGCTCACCGGCCCGAATTTCTCTACGGTAGTTTTGCGCACTATGCTGTCGACCTGGCGCATTTCTTCGTCTGTCAGCCCCGAATACGCCTTGGCGAACGGCACCAGTGCGCGTTCGCTCGCGTCAGGTGGCCCATCCCACACGGCGAAGGTGTAATCGCTATAGAGGCTGGCGCGGCGACCATGGCCGCGTTGCGCATAAATCAGCACCGCGTCGACGCTGAACGGGTCGACTTTCCATTTCCACCAGACGCCCATGTCCTTGGTCCGTCCGACGCCATACAACGCCTCCCGGGCCTTGAGCATCATGCCTTCGACACCGAGCCTGCGGGAGGCTTGCCGTTGTCGGGCGAGGTCGAACCAGTCTTCGCCGGTGAGCACCGGTGAGGCGAGTAACACCGGACTGTTGCACCGGGCGACGACGTGCTCCAGTTGAGTGCGACGCTTGGTTTGAGGCTGGTTGCGCCAGTCTTCGCCCTGCCATTCCAGCAGGTCGTAGGCGAGGATCACCACTGGCACTTCTTCGAGGATTTTTTTGTCCAGGGTTTTGCGGCCGATCCGCTGTTGCAGCAGAGCGAAAGGCTTTACCGCGGGTGAGGCCGGGGATTGAGGGTTGAAGGCGTCTTCGGTGGTGGGTTGTTCGGTTTTCCAGGCGACGATTTCACCGTCGATGACCGTGCCATCGGGCAAGCAGTGAACCAGACTGTCGAGTTCGGGGAAGCGCTCGGTGACCAGCTCTTCACCTCGCGACCAGATCCACAATCGCCCGTCGCGTTTGACCACCTGGGCGCGGATGCCATCCCACTTCCATTCCACTTGCCAATCGCTGGCCGGGCCGAGCAGGGTTTCGAATTGTTCAACGGGTTGTGATAGCGCGTGAGCGAGGAAAAACGGATAGGGCTGACCGCCCCGTTGGGCATGTTCGTCAGACGATTCGGCGGCGATCAACTTCATATAACCCGGCGCGCTCGGGCGGTTGGACAGGTCGGTGTAACCCACCAGTCGCTGGGCGACGCGTTTGCTGTCGAGCCCGGCCATGGCCGCCAAGGCGCGGGTGACCAGCAACTTGGAGACGCCAACACGGAAACTACCGGTGATCAGTTTGATACAGAGCATCAGGCTCTGGCGGTCCAGTTGCGACCACAGGGTACGCAGTCGCTCGGCGAGGACTTGCGGGGTTTCACCGCGCAGCGGCAGCAATTTGTCTTCAATCCAGATCGCCAATCCATCGTTGGAGCTGTGAAGCGTTTCGGGCAGCACCAGCGAAATGGTTTCCGCCAAATCGCCGACCGCCTGATAACTCTCTTCGAACAGCCACGGCGAGAGGCCGGAGATCTCCACCGCCAACTCTCGCAGGATGCGCACCGGCACCAGTTGCCGAGGCCGCCCGCCGGACAGAAAGTAAACAGCCCATGCGGCATCTTCCGGCGCGGCCTCGGCGAAGTAGTGTTGCATCGCCGCCAGTTTGGCGTTGCTCGACGTCGTGGCATCGAGTTCGGCGTACAACTGGGCGAACGCCTTCATGGCAGCACCTCGGCGACCTCGGAGCCGACGGCTGCGCTTTCTTCCTCATCGTCGCCGTACTCGGTGCTGAAACTCATTGCATCGAGGCCCTGTTCGCGCAGATGGCGCACCAGTACTCCGACCGAACCGTGGGTCACCATCACACGCTCAGCACCGGTCTGTTCGATGGCCCAGAGCAGACCGGGCCAGTCGGCGTGGTCAGACAGTACGAAGCCACGATCCACGCCACGACGCCGCCGTGTGCCACGCAAACGCATCCAGCCGCTGGCGAAACCATCGCTGTAGTCACCGAAGCGACGCATCCAGGTGCTGCCGCCAGCCGAAGGCGGGGCCAGGACCAACGCCTTGCGCATCATGGGGTCGCTCTTTTTTACTTCGCCGGCATAGATCGTTGGCGGTAAATAAATACCACCTTCGCGATAAACCTGATTGAGCGGTTCCACGGCGCCATGCACCAGAATGGGGCCGAGACTGGCATCGATGCCGTGGAGAATTCGCTGCGCCTTACCGAAGGCATAGCAGAACAACACGCTGGTTTTGTCGGCGGCGGCATTGGCTTGCCACCACTGATTGATCTCGGCAAAGACGTGCGCCTGAGGTTGCCAGCGATAAATCGGAAGTCCGAAGGTCGATTCAGTGATGAAGGTATCGCAGCGCACGGGTTCGAACGCCGCGCAGGTGCCGTCGGGTTCGATCTTGTAGTCGCCCGAGGCGACCCAGACTTCGCCGCCGTATTCCAGACGCACCTGTGCCGAGCCAAGGACATGCCCGGCGGGGTGAAAACTCAAGGTGACGCCATGGTGGGTCAGGGGGTGACCGTAGGGCAGGGTTTGCAGGTTGATGTCCTGGCCCAATCGCGCACGTAAAATCCCTTCGCCGGGAGCGGCCGCCAGATAATGCTGATTGCCGGTGCGGGCATGGTCGCCGTGAGCGTGGGTGATGACTGAACGCTCGACCGGCCGCCACGGGTCGATGTAGAAATCCCCGGCCGGGCAGTACAAACCTTCAGGACGCGCGATAACAAGATCCATGTTGTTACCAAAATGGAGGGACTTGTTAGCTATGAGGTTTGCGCGAGGCTAGAAGTTCTATTGATTTTTCATCGGCAACCGACATACCCATGTGGGAGCGAGCAAGTCGGATCGCCGCACCGCCGCTCCCACATTGGGTCGATGGTGACCTTACTTGCCAGGTGTCAGCGTCAACCGCGTCTTCCCATACACCTTGTCAAAGTTCTGCGGCTGCATTGGCAAGCTCAGGTATTGCCCCTTCAGCCACGGATCAATGCTGTCGAGGTAGTTCGGACTCGCCGGATTACCGGATTGCCCCGTACCGTTCTGCCCCATCAGCGGTTCGGCCTGGCCGAAGTCGACGATAAAGCGCATGGCTGGCGCCAGGGTGGTGTTGAAATCCTGACCCCAGGCGAATGCTGCAGTATTCAGCGTGGTGTGGTCGCCACCGGCCGCCACCGGACCTCGCACAGTCTGGCCACTGGCGTTTTTCCACTCGTAGCGGTGCAGTTTGCCCCATTGCCAGGCTTTGTGATCGCCGCCCAACTGACTGTCGCCCGCGCTGATCGCTGCCGCCAGACTGCGGGCGAGGATCGCCGGTTTATCTTCTTTCTGCGGCGTGCGAGCGTCATCCCAGAACGGACTGTCCTCACGACCCAGCAGGTGATCGGCCTGGGCCGCGTAGGACAACTTGCCGTTGGCAATAAAGGCTTTCCACGCCGGGCTGCTTTCCGGGCCCAGTTCGTCGAGGAAGATTTGCTGGGTGCTTTGCTGCAGGAACAATTCGTAAATCGCTGCATCAGCGGAGGTCGGGCTGAGTTTTCCGTCGAAGGCCACCAGGCGGGTATACGCCTCGCGAGCCTTGCCACGATCGGCAACCGGCAACGCTTCGATGGCCTGCTTGAGCGGTTGGGACATGCCCGGCGCTTCAAACATCTTCTTCAGCTTGGCAGCGAAGGTTGTGGTCTGATCGTATTGCATGGCGATCAGGCTGCGCGTGTCGTGTTTGCCCACGCCCGCCAGTTCGGCCAGGCGTTCGCCACGCTCCGGCGCTGACCAGGAGTTGGACAACTGCATGCCGTAGCCATGGGGAATGACTCGCTGGTTAGCTGTGCCGAGCCAGCCTTGGGCCGGATCCTGGTCATAGGGATGGAGCATCGGGTCGGCGTAACCGTCCCAATCGTATCGACCTTCCCAGCCTGGTGACGGCAGCAGGCCTTCGCCTTCGCGACGGTTCGGGAAGCGGCCGGTGACTTGCCAGCCAATGTTGCTGGCGTCGGCAAATACCAGGTTCAGCGCGATGGCGCGGATTTCGCGGCTGGCGTCCGAGGCTTTCTCGACGGTCTGGGCGCGGGACAGGTCGAAAAACGCGTCCAGGGTCTTGTCATCGGTGAAGTTCGGCGTCTGCAAGGCCAGGCCGAAACCGTTGGTCAGCGTCGTGCCTTGGGCACTGTTGAGCAGCGGGCCATGACGGGTTTCGTACACCACTTCGCGAATCGGTCGCTGGCCTTTGACGAAGTAGGTTTCGTTTCGCACGATCGCCGGCTGCCATTTGCCGCCCACCTCGTAGGAAAGTCCGTTGCCCTGGCGTTTGATTTTTTCCAGGAACAGGTCCTGGTTGTCGCCCATGACGGTGGTCATGCTCCACGCCACTTTGCCGTTGAAACCGCCAAGCACCATCGGCAAACCGGCAATCGTCACACCAGAAGCCTGGTACTTCGGCGCGCGAATTTGCACGTAACTGAACAACGACGGCACGCCCAGGGGGCCATGGCTATCGCTGGCCAGCAGGCTTTTGCCGCTGCGGCTGCGTTGCGGGCCGATCGCCCAGTTGTTCGACGAGGTGGCGCCCAGCAGATTCAGATCGGACAGTTGGCTTGTGGCTTTGCTGATCTCGGCCAGGCCCGGGATTTGCCCGTTGAGCTTGATGCCCTGAAGTTTTTCAGCTTCGGTCAGCGGCAGTTTTTCATCGGGAGCGGACGGGGTCAGCCACGGGAGTTTGTCGGTGCTGACGGTCTGGGCCAGCATCAGCGAGGCAATCTCTTCCGGCAGGTTGGCCGACTGGCTGAAGTTCAGCAGGCAGAAAATCAGCGCCGAGTCTTCCGGCTTCCAGTATTCAGGCTTGTAGCCGGTGGCCGCGAGGTCCGCCGGCAGTTTGTCGCGGTAACGGAACAGGTAGGCGTTGACGCCGCGGGCATAGACTTCGAAGAAGCGTTTGAGGCGCGGCGAAGACGCCTTGTACAGCTCGCCGGCGCTTTTCTTCAGATTGACGGCGCGCATGTAGCGGTCAGCGTCGAGGAGGTCCGAACCGGACATCTCCGACAAACGGCCCTGAGCCAACAGGCGCAGGGTGACCATTTGCGTGATGCGGTCGGTGGCGTGGACGTAACCCAGGGTGAACAGCGCGTCGTGGAAGGTGTTGCTTTCGATCAACGGCATGCCCATGGCATTGCGGCGTACCGAAACGTTCTGCGCCAGGCCTTTGAGCGGCTGCACACCGGTGGTCGGCGGGAGGGTGTCCTGGGTGTTCCAGGTCTGACAACCGGTCAGGCTCAAAACACCGGCCACTGCTGCGGCAACGCCGAACCGGGGAAGAAAATGTGTAAGGGCTGGCGAGGCCATGGCAAAGCTCCTGCGGGGGGTAGCGTCATTAAAGGCGCTACGTTAGTGAGCAGGAGGTGCCCGCGCAAGCGGCAGCGGGGTTATTTCTTCCCCTGTGGCGAGGGGGCTAGCCCCCTCGCCACAGGGGATTGCGTCGTTTTTCAGGATTTAGGCGGGTTGATTTTGGCCACCAGGGCATACGCCTTCACCGTCGCCGAACGGCTCTGGATGTGGTTGAACCAGCGCAGCACGTTGGGGAAGTCTTCCAGGTTCTGGCTCTGCCACTTGTGGGAAACGATCCACGGGTAGATCGCCATGTCGGCAATGCTGTATTCGCTACCGGCGACGAAGTCTTTATCGGCCAGCTGCTTGTCGAGTACCCCGTAGAGGCGGGCGGTTTCGTCGATGTAGCGCTTGATCGCGTAAGGAATTTTCTCCGGAGCGAACTGGCTGAAGTGATGATTCTGCCCGGCCATCGGCCCCAGGCCACCCATCTGCCAGAACAACCATTGCAGCGCTTGCTGGCGACCACGCAAGTCTTTGGGCAGGAACTTGCCGGTTTTCTCTGCCAGGTACAACAGAATCGCCCCGGACTCGAACAGTGCCAACGGTTCACCGCCATCGGCCGGTTCGGGATCGACGATGGCCGGAATTTTGTTGTTCGGGGAAATTTTCAGGAATTCGCGTTTGAACGGGTCGTTCTGGCTGATGTTGATCGGGTGGACGTTGTAGGGCAGGCCGGCTTCTTCCAGGAATATCGAGATTTTGTGGCCGTTGGGGGTGGTCCAGTAATACAGGTCGATCATGGAGTACTCCAAATCAAAAGATGTCGTTACTTGCGGACAGCAAACGCCGGCATCAGGTCGTCCTGTTTGCGTTCGATAGCTTGCCTGTAGGAACAGGTGATGCTGAAGTGCGGGAAATTCAATGACCCCGCATGAGAAAAACAGGCATGGAGCTCAAAACAAACGCGGCGCTGATCATCATCGATCAACAAAAAGGCATCCTGCATCCCAAGCTGGGTCGCCGAAATAATCTTCAGGCCGAGCAGCGAATCCTCGATTTGCTAGGGCATTGGCGTCGAACCGGGCGACTGGTCATTCATGTGCAGCACCTGTCCCGTTCACCCGACTCAGTGTTCTGGCCGCAGCAATCGGGGGTGGAATTTCAGGAACGGTTTCAGCCACAGACCGGTGAGCAGCTTATTCAAAAGCAGGTGCCGGATGCGTTTTGTGCGACGGGGCTTGAGAAAAGTTTGCGAGAGGCGGGGATCGATCAGTTGGTCATCGTTGGCGTAGCGACTAACAACTCGGTGGAGTCCACTGCGCGAACGGCCGGTAATCTGGGGTTTGAAACGTGGGTCGTGGAGGATGCGTGTTTTACCTTCGACAAGGCCGATTATTTTGGCAACACCCATTCAGCTGAAGAAGTGCATGCGATGTCGTTGGGCAATCTGCATGGGGAATATGCCACGGTCGTGAGCACTGCGCAGATTTTGAAGGCTGACCAAAACCTGTGAGAGCGGGCTTGCTCGCGAAAGCAGTCTGTCTGAAACATTTCTATTGGATGTGCCGCAGTCATCGTCGGATCGCCGCCCGGAGCAAGCTCGCTTGTATGTTTAGACTTGAAGGGGTGGGCGGGACTAAAAGCTCGATTCTGACCAGTACAGACCGTGGGAGACTTCTCATCCCGCCCCTTCTACCCAAAGCGCCGATAAGGAATTCATCGGTAAAACCGACGATAGAGGCAAGCCAGCGCAACGGTAGACCCCGACAAGCTCTTAAACCCTAGCTCCGAGGATTCGTCATGACAATCCTTACTTCGCAGACGGTGGTTGGCGTCGATATCGCCAAGACCGAAATAGTTGTCTATCGCTCCGACCGGCTAACCACTGACACCATCAAGAACGATCGAACAGCCCTCAAACGCTGGCTTAAAACATTGCCCGCCCAAAGCGCTATCGCCGTTGAAGCCACCAACATCTACCACCTGGACACCGTCGAGCTGGCCCATGCGATGGGGCACCAGGTCTATGTCGTGGATGCTTATCGGGTGAGCAACTATCGCCGCGGCATCGGCCAACGAGCCAAGAACGATCCCTGCGATGCCCGTCTGCTGGCGCGTTATTTGACGAACGAACAAGACGGACTGCGGATCTGGAGCCCACCACCCAAGGCCTACACCTCGCTGAAAAGCCTGCTCCACAGACGTGCAACGCTGATCCAGAACCATGCCGGTCTGATGCTGAGCTGGGCCAATGAACCCTTGTTGAAGAAAGTACAGAGCGCCCAGCAAAAGGCCTTCAAGCAAGCGGATCAGGCCATTCAGAAACTGCTGCGCAAGGTCAGCAAAGAGGCGGGTATTGAAGAGAATATCGACCGCTGCAAAGCCATCGAAGGGGTTGGCGAACTGACTGCAACCGGGTTGGCGACGACCTTTATGCGCGGTGATTTTGCCAATAGTGATGCGTTCATCGCGTTTCTAGGGATGGACCTTACGGTCGATGACTCCGGGAAGAAGAACGGCCCCCGGCACCTGACAAAAAAAGGGGATCCGGAAGTCCGCCGGTTGGCTTACAACGCCGCAATGGCAGCCTGTCGCTCAGCTAAATGGAAACCGTTTTACGAGTCGTATTTGGCAAGAGGCTTCTCGAAAACCCAGGCCTTGGTGGCCCTTGCCCGGAAACTCTGCCGGGTGGCATTTGCCCTGATGAAAAATCAGAGCGAATACCACCCGGCCTGAGGTTGCGGGGTTGCCCTGCAACATAGAATCTCCCACATTGGAATTCGGGTGAGCACATTGTTTGTGTTCGACGCAAAACCCTGTGGGAGCGAGCTTGCTCGCGATAGCAATTCAACAGGCGAAAAAGAAACTCGCCCGAAGCGTTATGCGCCGTGGCACTTCTTGAATTTCTTGCCGTTGCCGCAGGGGCAAGGGTCGTTGCGGCCGACATCTTTCAGGGCGTTGCGCACCGGTTCCTGGTGAGCGTGGCCGCAGTTCGGGCCGTGGACATGGCCATGGTCGTGATCATGGTGGTCGTGATGGTCATGATCGTGGTTGCAGTCAGGGCCATGGACATGGGGTTGCTGGGTCATCGGTTTTGCTCCGGAATTAAATCGGCGGGGATTATCACGCCATTGCGCGCCAGGTGCACGTAGTGCGCGATGAATAAACCGGTTTCCAGTTCACCTTCCAGACGATAGGGAATGGGCTGCTTGGGTTTTTTCAGCAGTTTCACCAGATCCCGCACCTTGGGCCACAGGTTGGTGCGGATCGGCACTTTAAAGTAGGCACTGCGTTTGGGACCGACGGTGAACCAATGTTCGTGCTCGCCTTCGGTCAGCAGCATGTCGCCCAAGTGAATGCGGTACTCGATGCCCCGCACCGTCAGATCGCTGTCGTTGGGGTTGTCGACGCGAAAGTGCAGCAGGAATCGCTGCTGCATCAGTTTGGCCTGGACCACTTCGACCTTGACCAGATGCACCTGCGGTTCCGGTTTATCGTCGCCGAACCAGGACGCACAGCCGCCGAGCCCCAGAAATAGGAGCAGGGTGAGGGTTTGAAAGACGCGCCGCTGACTGAGCATGGAGTGACTCCCTTTGATGCCCAGTCTAGTCTCTTGCGATTACCTCATCTGCTGAAATAACCCGCACAACACTTCTTGAACTTCTGCCCGCTGGCGCAAGGGCACGCATCATTGCGCCCGGCCTTGAGTTGTACGGTGGGGTCGATGAAATACCAGTGGCCGGCGTTCTGCACGAACGACGAGCGCTCGCGGTGACTGTGCTCACCACTGCCGTCGTGCCAGCGCGCGATAAAGGTCACGAAGGCATGTTCCGGCTGGCCGCCCAAGACCTCGGAGCTTTCCACTTCAAGGCCCAGCCAGGTGCTTTGGGCGCTCCAGTCGCTGATGGACTGCCGATCCAGGCCTGCCTGTTGTGCGGGCAGGGTGGTCGCCACCAGATAATCGATCAGTCCCAGTACGTAGGCGCTGTAGCGCGAACGCATCAAGGCTTCGGCACAAGGCGCCGGATGACCGGCATGGTAATGGCCGCAGCAGGCATCAAGGAGGGTGCCGCTACCGCAGGGGCAAATGGATGTACTCATTGCGTTACCACCAATATTTCCCGAAGTTTTCCGGATTGGCCCAGAACCGTGAGTTGAGCCAATCGGGGACTTGTTTGTAGTCAAGCAGATCATAGGTGAACAGGGTCAACACTTGATCGTCGCGCTGGAAGCGTTCGCTGGCTTGCAGGGCCAGGGAGAAAAAGTCGGTCTCCTGCCAGCCGCTGGCCGGCAAATCCGCCAGCACCGCGATGCGACTGGCGTTGAGGTTACGGACCCCGCCAAGCAAATTCAGGCCATCGCGTTTGGGTAAATGTTCGAGGCAATCGACCACCAGCGCCAGGTCAAACCGGCGCGCCGCCAGTTCAGCAGGCAACGGTCCAGGTGCCGCATGGGCCACACAAGTGTCCGGGTGCGCCAGCTTGAAGGCCTCAAGCGCGGGAAACTCGCTGGCGCCAATCAGCAACAGGCGCGCGGGGGCGTAACGATCAAGCAAAGCGACCAACGCCTGCTGGGGCGTGCGCGAAGAAATACTTGCAATCATCGAAGATCCTCAATCAGAGCTGCCAAGACTAGCCTGCTCAAAGGACCGGGCCTAGAGTTGGTTCGTCCTAAAAGCGCCGATGTGCCGTGAACACGGGGTTAAAACTGCAATGGCCTATTGCTGGCGGAGATTAAAACTCGGGTCTTTACTACCTGAATCGGTTCTAAGCCGATCCCCTCAGGAGAAAACTAGATGAGCATAGTTCGCACAGCATTACCCTTGGTTCTGCTAACCAGTGTGTTGACTGGTTGCGCAGGTTTGCAGAAAACCGACTGGCCGACCTGTGCGGCGGTCGGTGGTGTCGTGGGTGCAGGTCTCGGCGCGACCGAGAGCTCGGCATGGGCGGGGTATGGCGCGCTGCTCGTCGGCGGTACGGCTGCGGCCTATTGCTGGGTTCACGGTGATGGCGACGAAGACGGCGATGGCGTGCCGGATAGCCGCGACAAGTGCCCTGGAACACCTAAAGGCGTGCGCGTCGATGCCGACGGTTGCCCTCCACCGGTGCCTGCACCAGTGGTCGAAGAAGCGGCCGTGGTTAGAGAAGAAGTCATTGTCATTCGCGATGTTCACTTCCAGTTCGACAAGGCCACATTGACCCCTGCCGACAAAGTGGTACTCGATAAAATCGCCACTCGCTTGAAAGGGGAAGCGCCTAACGCCCAACTGACTGTAACCGGTCACACCGACAGCGTGGGCAGCGATACCTATAACCAGAAACTGTCGGATCGTCGTGCGCACTCGGTCGTTGAATACCTGATTTCCCAAGGTGTACCACGCAGCAGCTTCGTGTCTGTCACCGGTGCCGGTGAAAGCCAGCCGGTTGCCGATAACAAAACCGCTGAAGGCCGCTCGATGAACCGTCGCACGGAAATCAAAATCAACCGCTAAACCCTCGTACTCCGCGGCTTGTGCAGTCGCGGATGCGGGTCTTTACTCCTGTGTGACCGGCATTGGCCGGTAACACAGGAGCTTTCACCATGAGTGTTCTCACACGGACCGTCTTGCCGGTTGTACTGCTGGGCAGCCTGTTGACCGGTTGCGCGACTCACAGCGATGGCACCGCTCCCCTCAATCAACGAACCTGGCCAATCTGCAGCGTTATCGGCGGCCTGGTCGGTGGCGGTTTGGGCGCTCTCCAAAGTAGCGGTTGGGCGGCCGGTGGGGCGGCGCTTGGTATCTTGACCGGTGGCTTGATCTGTTACGCCCAGGATGGCGACGAAGACGACGATGGAGTCTTCGATCGACGCGATCGCTGCCCTGATACGCCCGCCAATACCCCCGTCGAACATCATGGTTGCCCACTGCCGCAGTACCCGGCCAGCGTGAAACCTGAACCTGTGCAATCGGAGGTCATCACCCTGAGCGACGCGGGCGACGTACTGTTTGCCTTCAACCAATCCGAACTGACCCCTGCCGCGCAGAGCAAGCTGGATTCGCTGATGCCCAAACTGCAAAGCGCCGAGGTGGTGAGCATCAAGGTGATCGGTCATACCGACAGCGTCGGCTCGGAAACCTATAACCAGGCACTCTCGGAACGTCGCGCCAGTAGCGTGGCAGCCTACCTGTTGAGCCAGGGTCTGGCGCCGAACAAGCTCACCAGCGAAGGCAAGGGCCAAAGTCAGCCGGTGGCCGATAACGAAACGGAAGAAGGACGGGCGAAAAACCGTCGGGTGGAGTTGCACATCAATCGCTGAGCCCCGAGATAGAGCTGTCGGACCACAATTGAAGTGGGCCCGGCAGCCATTCGACGGCCTTCATGAAGAATTTTCCGTTGCCCTCTGGCTAATCCCGCGTGGAAGCCGGTACTGTGCGCGCAGAGAATAATTCTCAACGGGGGGCGTATGAACGTGTTTTGGGGGCTGGGGAAGCTGTTGACCCTGCTGTTCTGGCTGGTGGTGCTGGTCAATCAGCTCATGCCGTTTGTCAATCCTCTGCATCTGCTGGTCGATCTGGCCGGCAGCCTGCTGGCATGCCTTCATCTTCTTGAGGCGGTGTTCTGTTTCCGCAGCCTCAGAGGTCGCGCTCATCCTTGGCTTGATCGCCTGAAGATCCTCTTTTTCGGCGTTTTCCACCTGCAAACCATCCCGGCTCCGACCGCGTCTAAGGCTTCCCATGCGTAAACTCTGTCTGCTCGCTGCACTCATCAGCCCGTTGGCCTGCGCCCAGGTGGTGAGCGTCGAAACCAACTCCTTGATGCGCTTGCCCAACACCGCCAGCACCTTGCAACTGGAACGCCTGGATGTGGCCGACTACGGCACGTTGTTGATTCCCTCGAATGTGACCGAGGTATCCGTCGGTGAATTGCGTCTGGGTCGTGAAGCGCGGATCTCCATCGTGCCCGGCGAACAGCCGCTTGAGCTGAAGGTCATTCGTGCGCAGTTGTCGGAAGGCAGCCAGATCACGGCTCGCGGCGCGCCGGGAACTTACCTCAAGGCAGCCCGCTCCGGGCGTAACCTCAACTTGCAGATCAAGGCACTGAGTGCGCCGCTGTTGTGGGTAGACGCTCGCGGCGGTGCGGGCGCACCGGGTTTCGTCGGTCTCGATGGGGCCAACGGTCAGGCACCGGGTTGTACCTGGGGCCAGGCCGGTCGTGGTGCCGATGGCAGTGATGGCAGCGACGGTCAGCCGGGCGCGCCGGGTGCACTGGTTCGTCTGGAAGTGCCGCGCGATTACCCGGCGGAACTGATCAAGGTTCAGGTGGCCGGCGGTGACGGTGGTGTGGCCGGGCCTGGCGGTAAACCGGGCGCGGGTGGCAAGGCCAAGGGCTGTTTCGTTTACAAGGCTGATGGCGGCAAGAGCGGCCGCCCTGGCGCTGATGGCCAGCCGGGGTCTGCCGGTGCGGCGGGTTCGGTGACTGTTCAGCGGTTGTAACCCCTGACAGTGATCGTTCCCACGCAGTGGGAACGATCAGACGCCCTAGAGCATCGGCCGAGCCGCAGCAATCGCCACCAGCACCAACCCGACCATCAGATTAATCCCCACCAACTTGCGAATTTTTCCAAGCGTCGCAGCCCCGGTCGGCCAGTCCTGCGCCGCCACCGCCGTGCGCAACTCCGGCAACAACAACGCCTGAATCCGGATAAACAGCGCCGTCATCACCACATACAACCCCATCATCACCTGCACATACCGCGGTGCCGCTTCAAAACTGCTGTACTGCAAATGAATCATGCCCACACCGCTGATTGGCAAAAGCACCACCGCGACCCAGACCCAGCGGAAAAAACCTTGAAACACTTCTACCCACAGCTTCAAACGGGCAGGGCCTTCCAAAGCCTTCATCGCTGCGGGGCGCAAGACCATCCACGCGAAAAACATGCCGCCGACCCAGACCAGGGCGGACAGGACATGCAGGGTGTAAAGGATGCCAAAAGGTGTCATTGAGGTACTCCGTTCTGCGCGGGATTAATTAGCGGGGTATGATAGCGGCCTCTCCGAACCACTGAAAATTTATCCAGCGTTTTTTGCGCCCGACAATCCATGATCAGCACCGAACTCAAAACCACGATCCAGGGCGCCTACTCGCGTTTTCTCGAAGCCAAGAGCCTCAAGCCGCGCTACGGTCAACGCCTGATGATCGCCGAAATTGCCAAGGTCCTCGGTGACATCGACACCGACGACGAAGGCCGGCGCAGTGGCGACCCCGCGATTGTCGCGGTGGAAGCCGGCACCGGTACCGGCAAAACCGTGGCCTACAGCCTGGCCGCCATCCCCACGGCCAAGGCTGCTGGCAAACGCTTGGTAATTGCCACGGCCACCGTGGCCCTGCAAGAGCAGATCGTCTACAAGGATTTACCCGACCTGATGCGCAACAGCGGGCTGAACTTCAGTTTCGCCCTGGCCAAGGGGCGCGGGCGCTACATGTGCCTGTCCAAGCTCGACATGTTGCTCCAGGAAGGTCACGCGCAAACCGCCACGGCGCAGCTGTTTGAAGAAGAAGGTTTCAAGATCGAGGTGGACGAGGCCAGTCAGAAGCTGTTCACCAGCATGATCGAGAAACTCGCCGGCAATAAGTGGGACGGCGACCGCGACAGTTGGTCCACCGCCTTGGAAGATGCCGACTGGGCGCGCCTGACCACCGATCACAGCCAGTGCACCAATCGCCATTGCCCGAACTTCGGCCAGTGCGCCTTCTACAAGGCCCGCGAAGGCATGGGCAAGGTCGACGTGATCGTCACCAACCACGACATGGTCCTGGCCGACCTGGCGCTGGGCGGCGGTGCCGTGCTGCCGGACCCGCGCGACACCATCTACGTGTTCGACGAAGGCCACCACCTGCCGGACAAGGCCATCGGCCATTTCGCCCATTACACGCGTCTGCGTTCCACCGCCGACTGGCTGGAAACTACCGCCAAGAACCTCACCAAGTTGCTGGCCCAGCATCCGCTGCCGGGCGACTTGGGCAAGTTGATCGAGCAGGTGCCGGAACTCGCGCGGGAGATCAAGACCCAGCAGCAATTCATGTTCAGTGCCTGCGAGCAGGTCGCCGATTTCAAACCCGGCGAAGACGTCGAAGGTCGCGAGCGACCGCGTCATCGCTTCGTCGGTGGGGTCATTCCCGAGCACATGCGCGAAATGGGCATCGAGCTGAAGAAGGGCTTTGCCCGTCTGACTGACCTGTTCACCCGGCTCACCGAACTGCTCAAGGAAGGCATGGATGGCGAGGTCAACATCGGCATCGCCAGCAACCAGGCCGAAGAGTGGTATCCGCTGTTCGGCAGCCTGTTGTCCCGCTCTTCGGGCAACTGGGAATTGTGGGGCGCTTTCACCGCTGAAGACCCGGAAGACAACCCGCCAATGGCCCGCTGGCTGACCCTGGCCGAAAGCGGCTCGCTGTTCGACATCGAGGTCAACGCCAGCCCGATCCTCGCGGCGGAAATGCTCCGTCGCAATTTGTGGAACGTGGCCTACGGCGCTCTGGTGACCTCCGCGACCCTGACTGCGCTCGGTACCTTCGACCGCTTCCGCATGCGCGCCGGTCTGCCGAAAAAAGCCGTGACCGCCGTGGTCCCAAGCCCGTTCCATCATGCGGATGCTGGCGTGCTGCGAGTGCCGGACCTGAAGGCCGATCCGCGTGATGCGCCGGCCCACACCGCAGCGATCATCCGCGACTTGCCGGCATTGGTGGAAGGTTCGCGCGGCACCCTGGTGCTGTTCTCCTCGCGCAAACAGATGCAAGACGTGTTCGACGGTCTCGACCGCGACTGGCGCAAGCAAGTGTTCATTCAAGGCAACCTGTCGAAACAGGAAACCCTGAACAAGCACAAGGCACGGGTCGATGGGGGGGATTCCAGCGTGTTGTTCGGCCTGGCGAGTTTCGCCGAAGGGGTCGACTTGCCCGGTGCATATTGCGAGCACGTGGTGATCGCGAAGATTCCATTCTCGGTGCCCGATGATCCGGTCGAAGCGGCCCTGGCCGAGTGGATCGAGGCGCGGGGTGGCAATCCGTTCATGGAAATCTCTGTGCCGGACGCTTCGCTGAAGCTGGTCCAGGCTTGCGGTCGCTTGCTGCGCACCGAAGAAGATCGCGGCACCATCACCTTGCTCGATCGACGTCTGGTCACCCAGCGTTATGGCAAAGCGATCCTCAATGCGTTGCCACCCTTCCGTCGTGAAATTTCCTGATACACCGGTGGGCAAATTTGCCCACCGCGTTGTCTATCTCTCTGCCATCGCTTTTCCACTGGCCCATCCGGGTCGTTAGGGAGAATTTCGTTCTCATGATTCACCGTTCGCTGCGCCGTTCGTTACCTGCCGTTTTCGCTCTGATGTTCGCAGCCCCTTTGCTGGCGGCTCCTGCCGGCCAACAGACGCTGTTCAACTTTGTGCGCCCCGCCGATGTGGTCCAGGTGGCGACTCAGGACGCCAGCCTGCCGCAATCCAACGCCGAGCAAACGGCCGAAGGCGAAGTGCTGCGTCGGGTGACGTTCAACCCGGTGGCACAACCGACCTTGCGTCTGACCCCGCAAACCGGCGCCTGGGACTGGTCGCAGTCGGGCTTCATGAGTTTGCGGATTCAGAGCGCAATGAACTGGGCCGTGACCCTGTACGTGAAAATCCAGAGCAACGACGGCAAAACGCTGGTCAGCCGCGTCGACTTGCCGGCCGGCCCTGCGCAAACCTTGTTGGTGCCGCTGCAGCCCTTTACGCCTTTGAGCCTTGGCCTGAAAGCCGGCCCGCCGATGCCGATGACGTTTGAGGGGCAGCGCGTATTGCTGGCCAGCAGCGCCGGTGAGCTGGAGCGCAGCCAAGTGGTGTCGGTGACCTTGTCGATGGATCAGCCGAAAGTCGCGCAAAGCATTCTGCTGGAACGCTTTGGCGTGCAGGCCGGCGATGCGGTTACCCAATCGGCTTTTGGCGGCCTTGTAGACGCTTATGGCCAGTCGACCCGGGCCAAATGGCCAGAGAAAGTCAGCAGCGACGAGCAACTGAAAAGCGCCGCCGCCAAGGAACAGCAGCAACTGAAAACCTGGCTGGCCGAGCGCGAGAAGTCGTCCCTGGACAAGTTCGGTGGCTGGAACAAAGGCCTGGCATTCAAGGCCAGCGGCTTTTTCCGCACTGAGAAGCGCGACGGTCGCTGGTACCTGGTGACGCCGGAAGGCCATCCGTTCTATTCGCTAGGGGTCAACACCGTCACTCCGGATGTCGATCAGACCTACGTCGCCGGCCGCGAGTGGATGTTTGAGTCGCTGCCCAAACCCGACGAGCCACTGGCCAGCCATTATGGCGAAGGCGATAACCGTGGAGGCAACGGCGTCGATCAGGGCCGTGGCTACAATGCCGGTCGCTGGTATGACTTCTATGGCGCCAACTTGCAGCGTCTGTATGGCGCATCTTGCGCTCAGGGCAGCGACACTAAGGCGGGTGTCGCTGAAGCCGCCAAGGCCGACGCCGTTGAGGCAACAGCCGAGAAGGCTGCTGAGCAACCTGTCGTTCCTTCGACGGCCGAATCCGGTGTCGCCGAAGCCGCCAAGACCGGCGCCGTTGAAGCGACCGCCGCGAAAGCAGCTGAGCAAACACCTGCCGAACCCTGCAAAACGGTGGTTGATGAACAGCGCTGGGCCAGCCACACCCTTGATCGCCTGCAAGCCTGGGGCTTCAACACCATCGGCAACTGGAGCGCCCCGGCGCTGGCCAACGCTGATCGCGTGCCGTACACCTTGCCGCTGTCGATCGTCGGCGATTACGCCAGCATCAGCACCGGCACCGACTGGTGGGGCGGAATGCCCGACCCGTTTGACCCGCGTTTCGCCATGGCCACCGAACGTGCCGTGGCCATCGCCGCGCGCGATCATCGCGACGATCCATGGCTGATCGGCTACTTTGCCGACAACGAATTGGCCTGGGCCGGTCCCGGCGACGACCCGAAAGCCCGTTACGCCTTGGCCTACGGCACCTTGAAAATGACCACCGACGTGCCCGCCAAGCGCGCATTCCTCAAGCAATTGCGGGACAAGTACCGCAATCAGGCGGGCCTTTCCAAAGCCTGGGGTATTGATTTGCCGGCTTGGGAATTGATGGAAGACCCGGGCTTCGTGCCGCCGCTGCCAAGCGCCGAATACCCGGAAATCGAAGCCGACTTCAAATACTTCCAGAAGGTCTTCGCCGACACGTACTTCAAGACCCTCTCCGATTCGCTCAAGTGGCACGCGCCGAATCAGCTGTTGCTGGGTGGCCGGTTTGCCATCAGCACCCCGGAAGCGGTTGAGTCCTGCGCCCAGTATTGCGACGTGTTGAGCTTCAACATGTACACCCTGCAACCGCAAGACGGTTACGACTTCGCCAAGCTGCGCAGCCTGGACAAACCGGTGCTGATCACCGAGTTCAACTTCGGCTCCGCGGATCGCGGCCCGTTCTGGGGCGGCGTGACGCAATTGGCGAAGGAAGAAGATCGTGGGCCGGCGTATGCCAATTTCCTCAAACAGGCGATGAGCGAACCGTCGATCGTCGGCGTGCACTGGTTCCAATACCTTGACCAACCGGTGACCGGTCGTCTGCTGGATGGCGAGAACGGTCACTTCGGGCTGGTGGGCATTACCGATCTGCCGTTCCAGGGTTTCGTCGATAGCGTGCGCAAGAGCAATTTGCAGACCGTCGATCAGCTCGGTAAAGAGGCCGAGAAGGCCAAGGCTGAGGCGGATAAAGCCGGTCAAGCAACTGAGGGCGGCAGAAAAGGCGAGGCTGGCAAAGGCGCAGGGCAGGGCGCTGGCCATGCGGGTGGGCATTCCGGCAATGGCCACTGAGTGCTGACAGGTACGTAAGATTTTCTGAGTGTTTCACCCGGGCGGGATGGCGACCGCCCGGCCCTGCCCTGTTCCCAAAACCTTTAATGGCTGGAACAATACGGCCACTTTGTAGAGTGTTTATCCAGAGGAGTTGCGGGTGCAGATTCAGGGTTTTTACGAGCTGAAGTTCGAAGCGGTGCGTGAGGCTTTCTCGGCGCTGTTCGACGATCCTCAGGAACGCGGCGCAGCGTTGTGCATCCAGATTGGCGGTGAAACCGTGGTCGACCTGTGGGCCGGCAGCGCTGACAAGGACGGTACCGAAGCCTGGCACAGCGACACCATCGCCAATCTGTTCTCCTGCACCAAGACTTTTACCGCGGTGACCGCCCTGCAACTGGTGGCCGAAGGCAAGCTGCAACTGGATGCACCGGTTGCCCGCTACTGGCCCGAGTTCGCCGCCGCCGGCAAAGAGTCCGTGACCCTGCGTCAATTGCTCTGCCATCAGGCCGGTCTGCCGGCACTGCGTGAGCTGTTGGCCCCGGAAGCCCTTTACGACTGGCAAACCATGGTTGATGCCCTGGCCGCCGAAGAACCGTGGTGGACGCCGGGCGTCGGTCACGGTTACGCCGCGATCACCTACGGCTGGCTGGTTGGTGAGTTGCTGCGCCGTGCCGACGGTCGTGGGCCGGGTGAGTCCATCGTGGCGCGGATCGCGAAGCCTTTGGGGCTGGATTTCCACGTCGGCCTGGCGGACCAGGAGTTCCATCGCGTGGCGCACATCGCTCGTGGCAAGGGCAATGTCGGCGATGCCGCCGCCCAGCGCTTGCTGCAAGTGACCATGCGCGAGCCGACGGCCATGACCACGAGGGCGTTCACCAACCCGCCGTCGATCATGACCAGCACCAACAAACCCGAGTGGCGGCGCATGCAGCAGCCGGCCGCCAATGGCCACGGCAATGCCCGCAGCCTGGCCGGGTTCTATGCCGGTCTGCTCGATGGCAGCTTACTGGAAAGCGAAATGCTCGACGAAATGACACGCGAGTACAGCCTCGGCGAGGACAAGACTTTACTGACCCGGACCCGTTTCGGCCTGGGTTGCATGCTCGACCAACCGGACGTCCCCAACGCCACCTACGGCCTCGGCCCTCGCGCGTTCGGCCATCCGGGTGCCGGCGGTTCCACCGGTTTTGCTGACCCGGAACACGATGTGGCCTTCGGCTTTGTGACAAATACCCTAGGGCCGTACGTCTTGATGGACCCGCGCGCACAAAAGCTGGTGCGGGCACTGGCCACTTGTCTGTAAAACGCGCTCAGGGGTTCCAAGGCCGGAACCCCGAGGCCTTTATGGTTTCCAAGCGTCTGTTTATCCGGGTCAACCCGGCCTGATTTTTCATTACTTCATTTTGTGGATATCCAATGTCATCCAATAAAACTCTCGCTTTGGCCCTGTGCTTCGCTATTACCGGTTGCGCACAAACTCCACAAAATGACTCGGATGGCAGCAGCTGGTGGCCGTTCGGTTCTTCCGACAAAGTCGCCGCTAAAAACCCGGCTCCGGCCCCGGCACCCCTCAAGCCTGCCGCGACCGCCCCGGTGGCCAAGACAGAAAGCTCCAGCCCTTGGTACTGGCCGTTCGGTTCCGATGACGGCGCCGACAAGACGCCTGCCAAGCCTGAAGTGAAAGCTGGCGCCAAGCCTGAAGCCAAGCCGGTCGAGGTGGCCAAGGCCAAGGCTGAGGCCGATGCAGGTGGCAAATGGTGGTGGCCGTTCGGTGGTAAAGAGCAAAGCACCGCTAAAGCCGTGCCAATGCCTGATCCTAAAGTCACCCAGGCCTGGCTCGACGACTACGAACCGCGCCTGCGCGAAGCGATCAAGGGCAGCAACCTGCAACTCGAGCGCCGTGAAAACGTATTGGTGGTGACCGCGCCGGTAGATGGCTCGTTCAACCCTGACCGTCCGGCCATGCTGCTGCCGGTGACCCTCGGCCCGTTCACTCGCGTCGCGAAAATCCTCGAAGTTGATCCAAAGACTGCCGTGCTGGTGCTCGGCCACAGTGATACGTCGGGCGCCGCACCGGCCAACGTGAAACTGAGCCAGGAGCGTGCCCAGGCCGTGGCAGCGATTTTCCGCCTCAGCGGTCTGCAGCGTGATCGTCTGATGCTGCGCGGTATGGGTGGCGAAGCTCCGCGTGCTGCCAACGACAGCAATGAAGGCCGAGCCTTGAACCGTCGCGTCGAACTGCTGGTAACACCGCAAAACACCATGGTCGCGTTGCTGAGCAAGTACAACATGCCAGCCCCGGCGCCAGTGAAGGTGGTCGCTGCCCAGGACGTCAAGCCAGTGGTCAAACCAGTCACCCCTGCGCCAGCCGCGAAGAAAGCGGCTGTGCCTGCTGCGAAAAAAGCCCCGGCCAAGAAAGCCGCCGCCAAGAAGGCACCGGCTAAAACCGCGACCCCGGCGAAAAAGACCGTTCCGGCCAAAGCCGCTGCCGACTCGAAAAAAGCCACCGCCGCTGCTGCCGACGGCGACGCCACAAAGAAGTGATTCGTTAACCAAAAGGAATGCGCCATGACCCAGGGCCTGGCTGATATGCGTCGCGACTACACCCGTGATGGCCTGACCGAGGCGCAAGCCCCGGCTGAGCCATTCGCGCTGTTCCATCAGTGGTTCGCCGACGCGGTGAAAACCGAGCAGGCGCCGGTGGAAGCCAACGCCATGACCCTGGCCACCGTCGATCAGAACGGTCGGCCGCATTGCCGCATTCTGCTGCTCAAGGGGCTGGACGAGCAGGGCTTCACTTTCTTCACCAACTACGACAGCGCCAAGGGCCAGCATCTGGCCGCGAATCCGTTCG
Organism: Pseudomonas svalbardensis; assembly: GCF_030053115.1. Taxonomy (NCBI): domain Bacteria; kingdom Pseudomonadati; phylum Pseudomonadota; class Gammaproteobacteria; order Pseudomonadales; family Pseudomonadaceae; genus Pseudomonas; species Pseudomonas svalbardensis. The sequence goes on from NZ_CP125619.1 coordinate 1,472,533, forward strand.
CGGCCATGACTTTTTTCTGGCCGGCCCTGGAGCGCCAGGTGCGGATCGAAGGGCGAGTGGTGAAAGTCACGCCTGAAGAGTCCGACGCCTATTTTCAGGTCCGTCCACTGGGCAGCCGCCTCGGTGCCTGGGCTTCGCCTCAGAGCCGGGTGATCGCCGATCGCGCCGAACTGGAAGCGCTGCTCAAGAACACCGAGCAACGTTTCAGCGATACGCAACCTCATTGCCCTGAGCATTGGGGCGGTTATCGCTTGTTACCGGAGCGCATCGAGTTCTGGCAGGGCCGTCCGAGCCGCCTGCACGATCGCCTCAACTACCGTTTGCAGGGCGCCGACTGGATTCTTGAACGTCTGGCACCCTAAGCAGTCTACCGATCGGGATAGCCTGTCGCAGCGGCTTCAAGCCACTGTGGCAGGTCTCGGCGCTTGATTTTCTGCGCTTGAGCGTTCGCCAGTTGCTGGAGCATGAAAGCCTTTTTCTGCTCGTCTTTACCCGCCAGTGCCAACGCCAGATCGCGGTCCATCCAGCGTTTGATCCGCACGTATAGCCACCAGTGGAAATACAAACCGGCAACGGTAGTGACGACAATGATGAAGTAATCCATGACAATCCTTGGGTCAGCGGCGCAGATTCCGGAATTTGCCGCTACTGTGTGGTGAGTTCGTGGAGGTGCCTGTCCCGGGCCTGAATCAAACCAATTTTATCCGGGCGAGGCCGTGACAGGCGTCAAGTTGCGGAGTTTAATGAATACTTGTCCTTTGGAGTTGATGCTATGCGTAAGTCTGTTCTGCTGGTTGCTTCCTTTTCCACGATGGCGATGTTGCTCACTGGTTGCCAGTCCAGCCTGACCGGTGACTCCTACTCCCGTGACGAAGCGCGTCGCGTGCAGACCGTTCGCATGGGCACCATCGAATCCCTGCGACCGGTCAAAATCGAAGGCACCAAAACCCCGATCGGCGGCCTTGCCGGCGCGGCGGTGGGCGGTGTTGGCGGCAGCGCTATCGGTGGCGGTCGCGGCAGCATCGTTGCTGCGGTTATCGGCGCCGTTGCTGGCGGCCTGATCGGCTCGGCCACCGAAGAAGGCCTGACCCGCGCCCAAGGTGTGGAAATCACTGTTCGCGAAGACGACGGCAGCATGCGCGCCTACGTGCAACAGGTTCAGGAGAATGAAGTATTCCGTGTGGGCGAGCGAGTGCGGATTGCTACTGTTGATGGGACTAGCCGCGTTTCGCATTAAGCGGGAACGGGTAAAAGAAACCCCCGATCAGGTGACTGGTCGGGGTTTTGTTTGTTAAGGATTGTCACGGCGCGGCGCGGGGACCTATAAAATATTCCAGCCCCTCGGGAAAGTCGACTTCTAGTAGTGCTGCAACCTGTAGGATTTGAGCAGCTGTTAGCTCCAGCTCTCCAGGCTCTACTTCTTCCAGTTTTTTTGATTCGGTCAATTGAGCCAATGCCTGGTTCATCTCATAGTCTTTGATGGTCAGTTGGAACTGCAATGAGTCATCTTGTTTTTCATCAGGGTAAAAACCGGTGATGGATAGATAGCGCATAATTTTTCTCTTCAGTTTCTTGAGGTTCTTCTACCAGGCTTTGCCTTTTTAGTTCGCTCGCCGGTTACGTGATTGAATTCGCCCAAATGCACTCCTAATTTATCGTAAAGCTCTACAGCACCGCTTTTGGAGTCCCACTCGTATATACGGCCTCTGCGGTCTAGCCATCGGGCTCGTTTTTTACCTCCACCTTGAACTGAAACCTTCGGTTTTACGGGGAATGCATCAGGGAAGCCTGGGAGGGTTTCCGGATCATCGTAGTACTTATGATCCCCCGGCATGCTCATCACTACATAAACCGGCTTCACCAACGACCCCGCCGGAAACACAAGAATGAAATCCTTGTACTCAGGCGGATACACCGGATTCACAATAATGCTGTCAGCCGCTTTCGTCGGCGGATAAACCCAAATATGCGGCGCTTGCGGCGCAGCCTCCAGCGCTGGAATACCGAGGATGTCGGAGCCATCCACAGCCGGTGTCCAGATCAGCTCAACGCCATCCCCGAGATCCGCCACCTGCTGGCTGCCGCGCAAACTGAACTGCACGAGATCAACCATTTCCCAATCGCGGTTCTTGCCGGTGTAGAAGCCGTAGCCCTTGAGACTGCCGTCAGCCTGTTGCTCGACTCTTAGCCGAACGCGGGTTCTGGCCTGTTTCAGGGCGCGCAATTGATCTTCGGTATAGAGCGCGCTATCGCCCAGGCTCGGGGTCCAGAATAACGCGACCACGCCGGCCAATACGGCGGATCCAGCGCCGCCAAGAGCAGCGGCCGGAGCGGCGAGCGCCGGGGCGTGAAGTGCTAGACGACCGATACCGAGCGAGACCGTACTGCCACTGATCGTTTCAAGATTCAGCAGCCCGGCATCGTCTACCTCGCGAGCGCCGAGCCAGGCGACTTCTCCGTAGTCCTTAAGGCTGTCGGTGGGCACCATTCCCGAAGGATTCGAGTAGTCGATGATGGCGTCGGGAAGCTTGCAGGACTTGGCAAAGACGCATCCGGCGCGAAGGGCTTCGTGCTTTTTGGCCACGACCTCACGACTCCGTTCGAAGGCGTCTTGCCTTGCGAGCATGGCGTCGTAAGCGTTTTGTCTGGCATCCCGCGCGGCCAGTTCGGTAGCCGTCATAAAGCGGTGAGTGACGTGATGCCCGTCGCCTGACGGTGGGTTCTGAACCCGGGGAATGTCCTTGTTGCCAGCCACTGATCTTCCTTGCGTTCGTCCGTCGACAGCCCCCAACAAAGGGGCTGTGCGACGTTAACGAACGAGGCTGATCGTGGCTGTAGGACGAGTCTTCAATGACTCTAAGAGTTGTCTCTGTTTATCAGGATTGCAGCGCGCTGCTCTTGCGACTCGCTGCCGCCGTCACCGCATAACCAATCAATGCCGCCAGTATCGATCCGGTCAAAATCCCCATCCGATCCATCCCGGCGTATTCACTGGCGCCGGGCACGAAGGCCAGGGATCCGACAAACAGGCTCATGGTGAAGCCGATACCGCAGAGGATTGCCACGCCCATCACCTGGCCCCAATTGGCGCCTTGGGGCAGGGCGGCGATGCCGATTTTCACGGCCAGCCAGGTCAGGCCGAAGACGCCGAGGGTTTTGCCCAGCAGCAGGCCGACCGCGATGCCCATGGGAACGTGGTGGGTGAAGCTTTCCATGGTCACGCCGCTCAGGGACAGGCCGGCGTTGGCGAAGGCGAACAGCGGCAGGATGCCGTAGGCCACCCACGGATGCAGGGCGTGTTCGAGGGTCAGCAGCGGCGAGGGTTCGGCGTTTTTCGTGCGCAGTGGAATGCAGAAGGCCAGGGTCACACCGGCCAGTGTCGCGTGGACGCCGCTCTTGAGCACGCAAACCCAAAGGATCAGGCCGATGATCATGTACGGCCCGAGCTTGACCACCCCGAGCCGGTTCATCGCGATCAGTGCCACGATGCACGTCGCGGCCAGAGACAGCGAAAGGGTCGAGAGCGTACCCGAGTAGAAGATCGCAATGACGATGATTGCGCCGAGGTCGTCAATAATCGCCAACGTCATCAGGAAAAGCTTCAGCGACACCGGCACCCGCTTACCCAGCAGGGCCAGTACGCCGAGGGCGAAGGCAATGTCGGTGGCCATCGGGATGGCCCAGCCGCTCAGGGCTGCCGGGTCCTCGCGGTTCAGAAACCAGTAGAGCAGCGCCGGAACCACCATGCCGCCAATCGCCGCCGCGCCGGGCAGGACGATTTGCGACGGTTTCGACAGTTGACCGTCAAGGACTTCGCGCTTCACTTCCAGCCCGATCAGCAGGAAGAACAGGGCCATCAGGCCGTCGTTGATCCACAGCAGCGCCGGTTTGGCGATCTGCAACGCGCCGACCTGCGCCACTACCGGCGTGTCCAGAAAGCTGCTGTAAAGCCACGACAGCGGGGAATTGTTGATGATCAAAGCCAGGGCAGCAGCGGCGATCAATAACAGACCGCTAGCAGCTTCCAACTGGAAGAAACGCGTGAAAGTGCTACGCAGAGGCAAGGTCGCTCTCCATCGATGAATTCAAAAGGTGGCACACCCTAACCTGTACCGTTAGTTGTTAAAACAAAAGTTATATTCTTTTTTGTTATATGCCGTTACAACGTGAACGACCGGCAGGGACCTGAGCCTAGCAGTTGTCCGGCGTATTGAACCTCAGCTGTACCTGTGCGTGATGTAGGTTTTTTCCTAAGCTTGTTAGCTGAGCCTTGCAACAAGGCCGAATCAACGAGAAAACCACCATGAGCGACAACCGACAGTGGGCCCGCGAAGCCATCCGGATCATCGAAGCCGACTTCCAGCGCAGCGCCGACACCCACCTGATTCCCTTGCCGCTGCCGGGTTTTCCGGGCATCGAGTTGTATTTCAAGGATGAGTCCAGCCATCCCACCGGCAGCCTGAAGCACCGTTTGGCGCGCTCGCTGTTTCTGTATGCGCTGTGTAACGGCTGGCTCAAGCCCGGGGCGCCGGTGATTGAAGCGTCCAGCGGTTCGACGGCGATTTCCGAGGCGTACTTCGCCAGTTTGCTGGGCTTGCCGTTTATTGCGGTGATGCCGGCGACCACCTCCAAAGAGAAGATCGCGCAGATCGCCTTCTACGGCGGCAAGAGTCATTTGGTCGATGATCCGACGCAGATCTACGCCGAATCCGAACGCCTGGCTCGCGAACACGATGGGCATTTCATCGACCAGTTCACCTATGCCGAGCGCGCTACCGACTGGCGGGCGAACAACAACATCGCCGAGTCGATCTTCCAGCAAATGCGCTTCGAACTGCACCCCGAGCCGAGCTGGCTGATCTCCAGCCCCGGCACCGGCGGCACCACCGCGACGCTGGGCCGTTACGTACGTTACCGCCAGCATTGCACCCGCGTGCTCTGCGCCGATGCCGAGCGTTCGGTGTTCTTCGATTACTACCAGACCGGCGACGCCAGTCTGCGCCTGGATTGCGGTTCGCGGATTGAAGGCATTGGCCGGCCTCGGGTAGAAGCGTCGTTCCTGCCAAAAGTGATCGATGCGATGGTCAAGGTTCCAGACGCGTTGTCGCTGGCGGCCATGCATTACCTGGCGCAGCGTTTGGGACGTCGGGTGGGCGGGTCGAGCGGGACCAACCTGATCGGCGCGTTGATGGCGGCCCAGCAGATGGCGGCGGCGGGGGAGTCGGGGTCGATCGTGGCGATTTTGTGTGATGGCGGCGAGCGCTATGCGACCACCTATTACGATCAGGCTTGGCTCAAGGCCCAAGGGTATGAGTTGAGCGGTTTGATGGATGCCGTGGCGGGGAGTGTCGAGCGCGGCGAGCCGCTTCCAGCCACCGTGCTGCGCGCCAATATCTGAGATTGTTCAAGCACTGAAACCAATGTGGGAGCGAGCTTGCTCGCGATAGCGGTAGATCAGTCAACACATGTGTTGAGTGTAATTCCGTCATCGCGAGCAAGCTCGCTCCCACAGGGTTTTGCATTTATTCCAGGTAATGCAGGTCAGGCCTTGAGGCCAAGGATGTCGCGGGCAACCGCTTCAGCAATCCGAATCCCATCGACACCCGCCGACAGAATCCCGCCCGCATAACCCGCGCCTTCACCCGCCGGGAACAAGCCTTTCACGTTCAGGCTCTGCATCGACTCGTCACGGGTAATCCGCAGCGGCGACGACGTACGCGTCTCGATCCCGGTCAACACGGCGTCGTGCAGCGAGTAACCGCGAATCTGCTTCTCGAACGCTGGCAAGGCTTCGCGAATGGCTTCAATGGCGAACGCCGGCAAGGCCAACGCCAAATCACCCAAGGCAACCCCCGGTTTGTAGGACGGTTCTACGCTGCCCAACTCGGTGGACGGCTTGCCGGCAATGAAGTCACCGACCAGTTGCGCCGGCGCTTCGTAGTTGCTGCCGCCCAGCACAAAGGCGTGGGATTCCAGGCGTTCCTGCAACTCGATACCCGCCAGCGGGCCGCCCGGATAATCGACTTCCGGGGTGATCCCGACGACGATCCCGGAGTTGGCGTTGCGCTCGTTACGCGAGTACTGGCTCATGCCGTTGGTGACCACGCGACCCGGCTCGGAGGTCGCCGCCACCACGGTGCCGCCCGGGCACATGCAGAAGCTGTAGACCGAACGTCCGTTGCTGGCGTGGTGCACCAGTTTGTAGTCGGCAGCCCCGAGTTTCGGGTGGCCGGCGTACTTGCCCAGACGCGCGCGGTCGATCAGCGATTGCGGGTGTTCGATGCGGAAACCCACCGAAAACGGCTTGGCTTCCATGAACACGCCACGGCCGTGGAGCATGCGGAAGGTGTCCCGGGCGCTGTGACCGAGGGCCAGAATCACGTGTTTCGAATGGATCTGCTCGCCGCCATCGAGCTCGACGCCGACCAGTTGGCCGTCCTCGATCAACACATCGGTCACCCGCTGCTGGAAGCGCACTTCGCCACCCAACGCGCGAATCTGCTCACGCATGTTTTCCACAACACCGGTCAGACGGAACGTACCGATGTGCGGTTTGCTGACGTAGAGGATTTCTTCCGGCGCACCGGCCTTGACGAACTCATGCAGGACTTTGCGACCGATGAACTTCGGGTCCTTGATCTGGCTGTAGAGCTTGCCGTCGGAGAATGTCCCCGCGCCACCTTCACCGAACTGCACGTTGGATTCCGGGTTAAGCACGCTTTTACGCCACAGACCCCAAGTGTCCTTGGTGCGCTGACGCACTTCGGTGCCGCGCTCGAGGATAATCGGCTTGAAGCCCATTTGCGCCAGCAGCAGCCCGGCGAAAATCCCGCACGGACCGAAGCCCACGACGACAGGACGTTGCTCAAGATCAGCCGGCGCCTGGCCGACCGCTTTGTAGCTGACATCGGGCGCCACGTTGACGTTACGGTCATCGGCGAACGTGTGCAGCACCGTCGCCTCATCGCGAACGTTGAGGTCGATGGTGTAGATGAAGCACAGTTCGGAGGACTTTTTGCGCGCATCGTAGCTGCGCTTGAACAAGGTGAAATCGAGCAGGTCATCACTGGTGATGCCCAGGCGCTGCACGATGGCAGGGCGCAGGTCTTCTTCGGGATGGTCGATCGGCAGCTTGAGTTCGGTGATTCGTAACATGACAGGATCCGGTTCGCGGGGCGCACAACTGCGCCAAGGCGTTTGAAGCCCGCGATTATAAGCCTCAAAGAATGATTCCCGTGAGGCTAAAACGATCAGTCGTTACGCGATTCGCCGAAATACCCGCAGCCACGCTGAACCTGGCCGTCGACGCGCAGTTCGGCGCTCATGTGCTGGACACTGCCGGTGGTGCTGTCGACGCAACGTTGTGGCGCGACCCATAGTTCAATGTGCTGGTTATTGGCTTCGGTGCTGAGGTTGAAGCGGCCATCGCCCAGTTGCTCTTCAACGTAGGGCACGGCCAATGGCGGCTGACCGGCGCGCTCGATGACCATGCCTTTGCCGCTGACTTTCACGCTCCACTCAGGCCCATGGCCGGCGGCGCGCAGAATCAGCACTTTGAAGTTCGGATCGTTGCACGCGGTGCCCGAGCGCTCGACGCGGTACAGCTGCGCAAGATCGAGGCGGCTGTCGGCACCACTGGCAACGATCCGGCCACGCACGTCGGCAAACAGTTTGCCCTGGGCATCGGCCAGGGTCGCGGCCTCTTGCAGGACGCTGGTGCCGCCGGTGTCGTTGACCACATAACTGCGCTGTTCATTGCACGGCTGGAACAACAGTTTGCCGTCGGCCGCCGTCAACTGGCCCTGCATGCGGGTCTGGCCCACGTGGGAGGCACTTTCACGCGGGCCATCGAAAAACTGGCATGCGGCAAACAGCGGAAGCAGGGCAACAAGGACTAAGGAACGGGCAACACGCATCTTTGAGTCTCCAGACAAGTGCCGCCACGTTACTCAGCCTGACCGTTCATCACAAGGGTTTAGCCCACGTGAAAGGTCTGACCTGTTTGCAGGCCTTCCACGCTTTTGGCGTAGGCCAATGCCACATCCGCTGCCGGAACCGGTTTGTAGCCGCGGAAATACGGCGCGTAGCTGCCCATGGCTTCGACCAGTACGTTCGGGCTCACTGAGTTGACGCGCAGGCCGCGAGGCAGTTCGATGGCGGCGGCGCGGACGAAGCTGTCCAGAGCACCATTGACCAGTGCTGCCGAAGCGCCGCTGCGAATTGGGTCGTGGCTGAGCACACCAGTGGTGAAGGTGAACGAGGCGCCGTCATTGGCGAACTCGCGACCGATCAGCAGCAGATTGACCTGGCCCATCAACTTGTCTTTCAAGCCCAGGGCAAAACTGTCTTCGGTCATTTCGCTCAAGGGGGCAAAGGTCACGTTGCCAGCGGCGCAGACCAGTGCATCGAACTTGCCGGTTTTCTCGAACAGCTTGCGAATCGAAGCGCTGTCGCTGATATCCACATGGTAATCACCGCTGTTGCGGCCGATACGGATGATTTCGTGACGCTCGGACAGCTCCTTGTCGACCGCCGAACCGATGGTGCCGCCTGCGCCTATCAAAAGAATTTTCATGCTGCTGATTCTCGAGTGGGTTGAAAGAGGCTTAAGTCTAGAGTGGTTTTTTCCATTGATAAGCGCGCTAATAGGCAACCTTTGGTTTTCAAATGGAAACAATCCATGAGCGAAATGGATGATCTGGCAGCGTTTGCGGTGTTGATCGAAGCGGGGAGTTTTACCTTGGCGGCGCAGCAATTGGGGTGCAGCAAGGGGCAGTTATCCAAGCGCATCAGCCAACTGGAATCGCGGTTTTCAGTGGTGCTGCTGCAACGCACCACCCGCCGTTTGAGCCTGACCGCCGCGGGTGCGGCGCTGTTGCCGCAAGCCCAGGCGCTCGTAGTCCAGGTCGAGAGGGCACGTCAGGCATTGGCGCGGTTGAAGGATGACATTGCCGGGCCGGTGCGTATGACGGTTCCGGTATCGCTGGGGGAAACCTTCTTCGATGGCTTGTTGCTGGAGTTCTCTGGCAAATATCCCGAGGTGCAGATCGAGCTGGACCTGAGCAACAACTACCGTGATTTGTCCCGCGACGGGTTTGATCTCGCGGTTCGCTCCGAGGTGGGCAATGACGAGCGCCTGGTGGCCCGACCGCTATTAGCCTGGCACGAAATGACCTGCGCGAGCCCGGCTTACCTTGAGCAGTACGGCGAACCGTTGACGCCTCAAGCACTCGCTGAACACCGCTGTCTGCTCAACAGTCATTTCAGCGGTCGCGAAGAGTGGACCTATCACCAGCAACACGAATTGTTGCGGGTTCGCGTGTCGGGACCGTTCGCCAGCAACCATTACAGCCTGCTGAAAAAAGCGGCACTGGCCGGTGCCGGCATTGCGCGGTTGCCGTCCTACCTGCTGCAAGCGGAATTGGCTGACGGCCGTTTGCTCTGGCTCCTGCGTGGCTATCAGACGCGCAGAATGCCGATGTACCTGGTTCACCCGTATCAGGGCGGTTTGCCGAAGCGCACGCAGGTATTGGCGGATTACCTGATTGGCTGGTTCAAGCGCAGCGGTGAAGCGCTGGATCGGCTCCAGCACACCACATAGATCCCTGTGGGAGCGAGCCTGCTCGCGAAAGCGGCAGGGCAGACAACATTTCTGTTGAATGTGAAATTGCATTCGCGAGCAGGCTCGCTCCCACAGGGTGATCTTCGTGGTCAGGCTTCTTGTGGGGCGATTTGATCCAGCGCCCGATTCACCGCCAGCTCGCCCAGCATGATGCTTTGCTGGATACCGAGCAGCAAGACGTTGTAGCTTGCAGGAAGTAACACGGACACTGATTAAACACGCTCTCCAAAACACCCAATATCCCCTGTGCGAGCTTGCTCGCGATGACGGAGGGTCAGTCGGAATCAATGTTGACTGTCACACCGCTATCGCGAGCAAGCTCGCTCCCACAGGGATCTTCATCGTTGCCGAGTTTGTGTGAGGCACAAAAAAAACGGCCCGAAGGCCGTTTTTTGTTTACCGCAAAGACTCAACCACCCAAGTACGCTTCACGTACTTTCGGATCAGTCAGCAACGCTTCCCCAGTGCCTGTCATCACCACCCGGCCGTTCTCCAGAACGTACGCGCGGTCAGCGATTTTCAGCGCCTGGTTGGCGTTCTGCTCCACCAGGAACACCGTCACACCGTCCTTGCGCAGCTGTTCGATGATGTCGAAGATCTGCTGGATGATGATCGGTGCCAGGCCCAACGAAGGTTCGTCGAGCAGCAGCAGCTTGGGTTTGCTCATCAGCGCACGGCCGATGGCGAGCATTTGCTGTTCGCCGCCGGACATGGTGCCGCCGCGTTGGGCGAAGCGTTCTTTCAGGCGTGGGAAAAGTCCGAGAACCTTGTCCATCTGTTCCTGATAATCGCCCTTATCGGTGAAGAAACCGCCCATGGCGAGGTTTTCTTCCACGGTCAGACGGGCAAACACTCGACGACCTTCCGGAACCACGGCGATGCTCTTGCGCATGATCTGCGCCGAGGTCTGCCCCACGAGCTCTTCACCCATGTACTTGATGCTGCCGCTGTGGGCTTGCGGCGAACCGCAAAGCGTCATCAGCAAGGTGGATTTGCCCGCGCCGTTGGCACCGATCAGGGTGACGATTTCGCCCTGACGGATTTCCACGTTGACGCTGTGCAGGGCCTGGATCTTGCCGTAGAAGGTGGAAACGTTTTCGAATTGCAGCATTTACGCTTCCCCCAGGTAGGCTTTGATCACTTCGGGATTGTCGCGGATCTGTTCCGGCGTGCCGTTAGCCAGAGGCGTGCCCTGGTTGATCACGACGATGTGGTCGGAAATGCTCATGACCAGTTTCATGTCGTGTTCGATCAGCAGCACGGTGACATTGTGCTCTTCACGCAGCATGCTGATCAGCGCCTTCAGGTCTTCGGTTTCCTTCGGGTTCAGGCCGGCGGCCGGTTCGTCGAGCATGAGGATCCGCGGACGGGTCATCATGCAGCGAGCGATTTCCAGACGACGTTGCTGACCGTAGGCCAGGGTGCCGGCCGGACGGTTGGCGAACGCCTTGAGGTTGACCTTTTCCAGCCAGAACTCGGCGAACTCCATGGCCTCGCGTTCGCTCTTGCGGAACCCCGGGGTCTTGAACAGGCCCGCCAGGAAGTTGGTGTTCAGATGACGGTGCTGGGCGATCAAGAGGTTCTCGACCGCCGTCATGTCCTTGAACAGCCGCACGTTCTGGAAGGTGCGCACCACGCCTTTGAGGGCAATCTTGTGGCCGGGCAGGCCTTCGATCGGCTCGCCGTCCAGCAGGATGCTGCCGCCACTCGGCTGGTAGAAACCGGTCAGGCAGTTGAACACGGTGGTCTTGCCGGCGCCGTTGGGGCCGATCAGTGCCACGACCTGTTTTTCCTTCACGCTCAGGGCTACGCCGTTGACCGCCAGCAAGCCGCCGAAGCGCATGCTCAGATTTTCGACTTTAAGGATCTCGCGGCTCATTTGCGCAGCTCCATGTGAGGACGTTGCATGGGCAGCAGTCCTTGAGGACGCCAGATCATCATCAGCACCATCAAGGCGCCGAACATCAACATGCGGTATTCACTGAACTCACGCATCATTTCTGGCAACAGGATCATCACCGTGGCGGCGAGTACGACGCCCAGTTGCGAGCCCATGCCACCCAGCACCACGATGGCGAGGATGGTCGCCGATTCGATGAAGGTGAAGGACTCCGGTGTCACCAGACCTTGGCGCGCGGCGAAGAAGCTACCGGCGAAACCGGCGAACGCAGCACCGAGGGTGAAGGCCGACAGCTTGATGACCGTAGGATTGAGCCCCAGCGCACGGCAGGCGATTTCGTCTTCACGCAGTGCTTCCCAGGCACGGCCCAGCGGCATGCGCAGCAAGCGGTTGATGACGAACAGGGCGAACAGCGACAACAACACCGCGATCAGGTAAAGGAAGATCACCTTGTTGATCGAGTTGTATGCCAGGCCGAAGTACTCGTGGAACGTCTGCAGTCCCTCTGCGGCCGTTTTATCGAAGGTCAGTCCGAAAAGCGTTGGCTTGGGAATGTTGCTGATGCCGTTCGGGCCACCGGTGATGTCGGTCAGGTTACGCAGGAACAGACGAATGATTTCACCGAAGCCCAGCGTCACGATCGCCAGATAGTCACCGCGCAGACGCAGGACCGGGAAGCCGAGCAGGAAGCCGAAGGTGGCCGCCATCATCCCGGCGATTGGCAGGCAGATCCAGAAGCTCAGACCGTAGTAGTGCGACAGCAGCGCATAACTGTAGGCGCCGACGGCATAGAAGCCGACGTAACCGAGGTCGAGCAGACCAGCCAGACCGACCACGATGTTCAGGCCCAGGCCGAGCATCACGTAGATCAGCACCAGCGTGGCGATATCCACCGCACCGCGGGAACCGAAGAACGGCCAGACCAGCGCACCGATGATCAACGCGATGATGATCCAGCGCTGAGTGGTCGGCAGGGTCAGGAACGTACTGGCCTTGGCCGGCATCACTGGCAGGTTCGGCGAGGATTTCCAGGCCGAGCTGATCTGCTGATCGAACAACACCCGCAGGAACATCAGCACCGAGCACACGGCGATGGTGATCAGGGTGGCGTCGCTGGTGCCATGGACTTCGAGGTTGATGCCGACGATGGTCAGTTTCAGACCAAGCACCGGGTAGGCAACGGCCCACACCAGCAAGGCGCTGAACAACGCCTGTTTAAGATTCCTAGTCATACTTTTTCAACCTCCGGACGGCCCAACAGGCCGGTTGGCCGGAACAACAACACCAGAACCAATAAGCCGAACGCCACGACGTCCTTGTACTGGTCGCCGAAAATATCGGCACCAAAGGCTTCCGCCACCCCAAGCACGATCCCGCCGAGCATGGCTCCGGGGATGCTGCCGATACCGCCCAGTACTGCTGCAGTGAAGGCTTTGAGGCCGACCAGGAAACCGGCGTTGGGGTTGATCACGCCGTATTGCATGCTCAGCAACACAGCCGCAATCGCTGCCAGTGCGGCACCGATGACGAAGGTCAGGGCGATGATGTTGTTGGTGTTGATACCCAAGAGGTTGGCCATCTTGATGTCTTCGGCACAGGCACGGCAGGCGCGACCCAGGCGAGAGCGGGAAATGAACAGCGTCAGGCCGAGCATGGCGACAAAGGTCACCACGAACACCACGATTTGCATGTAGGAAATCAGCACTTCATGTGCGCCACCTGGCCCGATGGAGAAGTTGCCGGGGATCAGGTTGGGGATGGATTTGTCCTTGGAGTCTTGCGCCAGCAGAACCGTGTTCTGCAGGAAGATCGACATGCCGATGGCGGAAATCAGCGGGATCAGACGGTTGCTGCCGCGCAGAGGGCGGTAGGCGATCCGTTCGATGCTGTAACCGTAGGCACTGGTCACGACAATGGTCGCGAGAAAAGCGGCGGTCATCAACAGCGGAACACTGTCGAGTCCCATCATGGACAGGCCCGCAATGGCGATGAACGCCACGTAAGAGCCAATCATGTACACCTCGCCGTGGGCGAAGTTGATCATTCCAATGATGCCGTAAACCATCGTATAGCCGATGGCGATCAGGGCATACGTGCTGCCAATGGTCAGACCATTAACCAGCTGTTGGAAAAAGTGATAGATGTCAGGCATTACAGCGCTCCTAAAAACCTGATACGCATTTCACTGGTGGAGTCATTTTCCCGCTCGAGCCCCGTGGATCTGCATCCACTTCGAACGCGAGGTTTGCCAGCGAACCGCTGATGACGGTTTTGAGATTTTCAGGTGGGGAGACTGGCGGATCACGCCAGTGCGGCCCAATACATTCGTAAAACAAAGCCCACGGCACGCCGTGGGCTTTATTGGCAGTCAGTTTGGCCGCGCCTTACTGAGGTTTTGCTTCAGTTTTAGGTTTGCCGAAGTGCCACTCGTAAACCACAAATTTGAAGTCTTTCAAGTCGCCCTTGGCGTCGAAGCTCAGGTCGCCAGTCGGAGTCTTGAAGGTGCCTGCGTGGATAGCTTCAGCCACTTTGGCAGTGTCTTCGCTCTTGGCAGCCTTGATACCGTCAGCGATGACGGTCACAGCCGAGTAGGCCGGGAACACGAACGGACCGCTCGGGTCTTCTTTCTTGGCTTTGAACGCGTCAGCCAGGGCGACGTTGGCCGGATCCTGGTCGAAGGATTTCGGCAGGGTTACCAGCAGACCTTCGGAAGCGTCCTTGGCGATCTGCGAAATGGAGTCGTTACCCACGCCTTCCGGACCCATGAACTTGGCTTTCAGGCCTTTTTCCTGGGCTTGACGCAGGATCAGGCCCAGCTCCGGGTGGTAGCCGCCGTAGTAGACGAAGTCGACGTTGGCTTGCTTGAGTTTGGCGATCATCGAAGAGAAGTCTTTGTCGCCGGCGTTGATGCCTTCGAACACGGCAACCTTGACGTTTTTGCCTTCCAGGGTTTTCTTCACAGCGGTGGCGATGCCTTCACCGTATTGCTGTTTGTCGTGCAGAACAGCAACGATCTTCGGTTTTACGAAGTCGGCAATGTAGTTACCGGCGGCAGGGCCTTGGGCGCTGTCCAGACCGATGGTGCGGAACACCATTTTGTAACCACGGGAAGTGATGTCCGGGCTGGTGGCAGCCGGGGTGATCATGATCACGCCTTCGTCTTCGTAAATGTCCGAAGCCGGTTGAGTGGAGCTGGAGCACAGGTGACCGACCACGAACTTGACGCCGTCGTTGACGACTTTGTTCGCGACCGCTACCGCTTGTTTTGGATCACAGGCGTCATCGTATTCAACGGCTTCGAGTTTCTTGCCGTCTACGCCGCCTTTGGCGTTGATCTGTTCGATGGCCATTTTGGCGCCACTGAACTGCATGTCGCCGTATTGGGCTACAGGGCCGGTTTTAGGGCCGGCGATGCCGATCTTGATGGTGTCAGCTGCGAACGAATGGCTGGCAACCCCGGCCAGAACCATAGCGGCAAACAGTTTGGAAATCTGCTTAGTAGCCTTAGTCATAGTGCTCCACTCTTACTGTTGTAGTTTTTATAGTCCTGGCGCCGTAGCAGCAGAACCGGGTCAGATATCTTCGATATCCTCCGGAAAATGCCCCCGGCAACTGTACCGGTACAGTGTAGAGCGCCAATTGTTAGCCTGGGAAGCTGGCGCCAGGGGGCAAAATCAGAGGGTGTCGCTTTTTTGAAAGAAAAAGACAGAATGGCGGCGGGGGTTATAGCTGAAATATCAGCAATCCTTGGCTTTCCTGCTGTTTTCAATCAGTAACTCAATTGCATCCGGGTTTTTCTGCCAGACCACCAACGTTATGATTACGTCGATTTCTTTTCCGGACAGGACCCATGACTCAAGAACCTAGCACCCTCTATGCCAAGCTGCTTGGTGAAACCGCATCTATTACCTGGAAGGAGCTTGAGCCGTTCTTCGCTAGGGGTGCCCTATTGTGGGTCGATCCCGGTCTGGATCTGATTGCTGCAGCGGAGGCAGTCGCGACCGACGAAGGCGAGAAAGTGGCTGCCTGGCTGGCCGCCGACAAGGTCGCCAAGCTGTCTGAAACGCGGGCGCTGGATCTTTTTGAACGCGATCCGGAGCTGTGGGCAGTGGTCGTTTCGCCGTGGATTCTGATCCAGGAAAGGGCGACGAGCTGAAGTAGCGCACTCTATTGGTGCGTGACTTTGTTGGACGAAAGTGTGTAGCCGAGTAGCGTGATGGCATGTTGCCGTAGAGAAAGGCCACAGGCGGGCCAGCATCACGGTGACGTAAACGTAACGGGAACAGTTTATCGAGCAGCCTAAGGGCTACTTAATTGTTTCTGAATGTTGGGATTTGTGGTGAATTTTATGCCGCCATCGCGAGCAGGCTCGCTCCCACAATGTGATCGCATTCCTCCTGAAAGAACGCGGTCCCCTGTGGGAGCGAGCCTGCTCGCGATTGGGCGCGCCGCTAATTAAGCCGTCTTGCCCGTATGGTTATTCAAAGAAATAACCTTGGTCTTGCCAATCCGGTGGCGATAAATCTCGCGCAAGTACTTGATCGCCTTCTTCACGCAGTCCCGGGACAGACGAATGTCATTGATCGAGACGAACTTGTCTTTGTCGTTGATCAGTTCGCGGTACTTCTTCTCGTACATCGGTTTGATCGCGTACCAGTTGGTGTCGAGGATCTTCGCCGGGTTCTCGAATTCATTCAGCAACTCGTCGATCCGGTCTTCGTCGAAATCTTCATTAATGATGAAATCCAGAATCGAGTTATCCAGGGTTTCATCAAAGCGGTACGGGTTTTTCGCGAAGCAACGCTTGATGAAGGCCACGATCAGCGTCAGGAAGTCGTCCGACAGGCACGGGCTCTTGGCGATCAGGGTGGTCAGCGACAGGTTGGCCGAGGCGCCGATGACCAGCGCATAACGCTTGAGCGTGGTGTTCGGGAACAGGCTGTTGAGGTGGGTCTTCAACCGGTTCAGGTCCATGTAGGACAGCTTGTAGTCCTTCGGCAGCGAAACAATCGACACTACCGATGAGCAGTTCTTGAAGAAGTGCAGGTCGTGCAAGGCGGCCGCGTCATACCCCGAGTTCTTGTACTGCTCCAGCGAGGCGCGATAGCGCTTGGATTCGATCGGCAACAGGCTGATGCCTTCGATTGCCTGGGTCACTTTGTTGAAGTGCGGCAAGTCGATGGAGCGGAAGAACAGGTCGTCGATGTTCAGGCGCTGCGGTTCCTTCTCGAACACCTTGAACTTGTCGCTGCTCGGCGGCGGGGTTTCCGGCACCACGGACTCGGCGTAGGCAATCGCTACGGGGCCGGCCAGACTCATGAACAGGTCGTTGGCGTCGAGGCGAATGGTTTCGCCAATGTCGATGCCAGCCCGACGGAAATAGTTCTGGTCGTAGTCGGTGGTGACCGCTTGCGCCGTCAGAATGTTGAAGATCTGCTGTGAGATGTATTGGTTAGCGTGCTTTTCCATCGCATTGACGTCGATGTTCTGGATGTTGCCGTCATCGCTTTCTTCGGCGTAACGCATGATGTCGTTGGAGATCAGCATCATGGCGTTCCATGGGCGGATACGGCCCATGACACTGGCTTCGCTGCTGTCTTCGTTGGCGAAGTTGTAAGAGAAGTCCCACTCTTCCGACAGGTATTTGCACAGCAGGCGACCGGCGTTGATGTGCAGCGCCTCGGACATTTCGCTGCGGTGATCGGAAATGTTCGGCAGCACGCAGATGCCGCTGGTGAAGATCGGCTCGAAGACGAAAGCATGGCCGCTTTTGCTGTCGTGCTCGTCCATTGGCTTGGTGTCGAATGTCTTGTTCATGTACGAGTGTTGCTGGGCCAAGCCGAATTCCGAAGCCATGCCCGAACCGGTACCACCACCGGCACTGAAGATCGAGAAATACAGGCGCGACTGGTTGGCCTTGATGCCGCAGCTGTCGATCAGGTACGAGTGGATCATCTTCCAGTCAGGGCTGGAGAAACGCTGGGTGTCCTTGTTCAGGATGATCTTGGCCAGGTATTGACCGAGGATCGGCGCGTTACCGGCGCCACCGGCGTGGACTTCCGACAAGTCCATGATTTTCATTTTGCTGTAGTCGCGCAGGAACCCACTTTTTTCGCCCTTGCGCGAGAAGCGGATGCGACCGGCGATGTCTTTGTCCAGGTCGCCAAGCATGACCAGTGGTTCAACCAGGAACACCGGTTTTGGGGCCTTGTTCGGACCCAGGCGCAGATTGTTGCGAATCCACTGTGCCGGGCTGTAGCCCTTTTCGGCGAAGCGCTTGTCCGGCGACAGGCGATCTTCGTTATTGAATTCGTTGAGGTAGAACTTGCGGGCGTTGTACACCAGTTCGGCGACGTCCAGTGCGATGTTCGAACCGCAGCGGCCCAGGCCGATCAAGCATACCGACGGGAATTCCTGATCGCTGTGCTGTTCACTGTCGCCTTCCAGATGCGGTGGGCGCGGGAACACCATATCGCGCAGGCCGTCGAGGTTGTCTAGGATACGGTCGGTGTTGGTTTCGGTGAAGTACAGGTATTGCTGAGTCGCCAACGGGCGCGATGGCGTCAATGGCTTCGACGGTGCGGGGCTGTTCGCCGCTGGGCTCAACGTCAGATCGGATATCGCAGCGGCCGGATTGTTTTTAGAAGTCATTGTGCGCCATGTACCTGGGCTGGTTGGTTGGGCGACAAGCTGTCGTCGAACCATCACGGATGGGATCTCGCGTCTTTTTTCAGCGCGTATTTGGCCCAAGCGTCAGGGCCTTGGCCTGCGCATCGCTCGGGGGAATCCTTTCCTAAGTCATGATGAATCGGCCAATATTCGGTGATCTTTAATCAAAAGGAGGCTAAATGATGGCAACGTTACCTTTACTTGGGTTTGCCGGGATCGGCCTGATGGGTTTGCCGATGTGCCGGCGCCTGCTGGCGGCGGGTTATCCGCTGACCGTGTGGAACCGCAATCCGGCAAAGTGCGCGCCGCTGGTCGAGGCCGGTGCACGACAGGTCGCCACGCCGGCTGAGCTGTGCCAGCACGCCGACGTGGTGATGCTGTGCCTGGCGGACACATCGGTGGTTCGAGAGGTGGTGTTTGGCGCGGAAGGGATTGCGCAAGGTGCGAAAATCGGTCAATTGCTGGTGGATTTTTCCAGCCTGGAACCTACCGCGACGCGGGAAATGGCGACAGCGCTGGTCAGCCAAACCGGCATGAGCTGGCTGGATACACCAGTGTCCGGCGGAGTGGTCGGTGCCGAGGCCGGCAGCCTGGCGATCATGGTGGGCGGTGAAACGGCGGATCTTGAGCGCGTCAGGCCTGTGCTGTTGAGCCTCGGCCAGCGCGTGACCCACATGGGCGCCGTCGGAGCGGGGCAGGTGACCAAGGCCTGCAATCAGATGATCGTCGCCTGCAACGCGCTGGTCATCGCCGAAGTCGTGGCGTTGGCCGAGCGTTCCGGGGTGCAGGCCAGCCTGATCGCAGAGGCTCTGGCAGGCGGGTATGCCGATTCAAAGCCCTTGCAGATCCTGGGTCCGCAAATGGCCGACAGCCGTTTCGAACCGGTGAAATGGCATGTGCGTACGTTGCTCAAGGACCTCGATACCGCGGTGAAGTTTTCCCGTGAGCAAGGCTCGGCCACGCCGATCAGTGGACTGGCCGCACAGTTGATGCGCCTGCATGGGAGCCAGGGATTCCTGGAAAAAGATCCGTCGACGCTAGTGCAGTTGTACCGCGAGCCAGACTCAAAGGGCTGACAGTGTGCGAGTGCTTGCGCTGGTTGATTTCGCTCAGCACGGGACGCAATTCCACCAGCGGTACCGGACGACTGAGCAAGTAGCCCTGCACGAAGTCGCAGCCGTTACGCTCCAGAAACTCGTATTGCTCAAGGGTTTCGACGCCTTCGGTCACCACCTGCAAATGCAGTGTGTGGGCCATGACGATGATCGCTTGAACGATTTCCATGTCTTGGGTGGCCTTGGGAATGTCCTGGATGAACGAGCGGTCGATCTTCAGCGTGTTGAGTGGCAGCCGTTTGAGATAGGCCAGTGATGAGTAACCGGTGCCGAAGTCGTCAATCGACAGCGAAACGCCGAGGGCGCGAATCTGGCGCAGCAACACCGCCGTGTTGGCGATGTTGCCCATCAACGCGTTCTCGGTTACTTCCAGTTCCAGCCGCTGCGGCGCCACCCCGGCGCGCCGCAGTGCGTGTTCGATTTCATCGGCCAATTCTTCGCGCGCCAGGTTCAGGGGCGAGCAGTTCACGGCGATGTGGAGTTCTTCGCAACCCTGACGCGACAACTCGCCCAGATCCTCACAGGCTTTGCGCAGGACCCAGTGGTCCAGTTCGGCGATCAGGCCGTTGGCTTCGGCGATGGCAATGAAGCGATCCGGTGCCAGCAGTCCGTGAACCGGATGTTGCCAGCGGATCAGCGCTTCAAGCTTGCTGACTTGGCCGGTTTTCAGGTCGTAGATCGGTTGGTAATAGAGCATCAGCCCGGTGTTTTCGCGCAGGGCGTGGCGCAGTTCTTCTTCGAGTTGCAGTTCCAGCGTTGCGCGGGTTTTCAGGTCTTCGCTGAAGAAATTCAGGCCATTGCGCCCGGTGTCCTTGGACTGATACAGCGCCAGGTCAGCGTTTTTCAGCAACTCTTCACAGGTCTTGCCATCTTGCGGAAACAAGCTGATGCCGATACTGGTGGTCATGACCATGCGCCGCCCGGACAGCTCGATGGGCTCCTGCATTTTCAGCATGATGCGTTGGGCCATGTGCCGCGCTTCTTCACGATCGTGCAGGCCGATGAGGATGCAGAATTCGTCACCGCCGAAACGCGCCACGACGTCTTCGTGGCTGCGCACTGAACCCTTGATGTGGCTGGCCAGGACTTTGAGCAATTCGTCGCCGGCATCATGGCCGAGGCTGTCGTTGATCCGCTTGAAATGGTCGATGTCCAGGAACAACACCGCCAGCATGCCGCCTTCGTTGGTTTTCTCGATGAGTTTCTCGGCAAAAATCTGGTTGAAGCCACGACGGTTGATCAGGTTGGTCAGGGCGTCGTAGTGCGCCACCTGTTGTAACGACATCCTCGCCTGGTCCAGTTGACTGAGCAGGGCGTTGACCCGTTGCAGGTCGCGCTCCTTGTTTTGCAGCTTCTTGTCCGCCAGCGCCGCGCTGATGCTGCTGCCGATGATCAGCAGCGTCATGATCGCCACCGTCAGACCCAGTTGCAGATGATTGTTTACGCCGGGCAGCGGCTGGAGGCTGTCGGCGGGCAGCACCAGATTGAAGGCGGCCATGCCGGTGAAGTGCATGCTGATGATGCCTGCCCCGAGCACCAGACTGGCGCTGTATTTGAGCAGTTGATGGAACAGACCGGTGCCGTCGCGCAGATGACTTGATATCAGCAGGGCTGCAAGGCTGGCACCGATGGCGATCACAATGGAGAGGGCGAATAGCGTAGGTTGGTAATAGGCCACCGCACTCGAACGCATGGCGGTCATGCCCACGTAATGCATGGTGGCGATGCCCAGGCCGATGCAGATCGAAGCCTGGAGGTATTGCCAAAAACTCAGGCGGGGATGGCTGAGAGTATGCATGGCCAACCACGAGGCGAGCAGGGCGATCAACAGAGAAAGGAGAGTGATGGGTAATTCATATTGAATGTCGATCGGAGCCTGAAACGCTAGCATGCCAATGAAGTGCATGGCCCAGATCCCGCCCGCCAGGCAACTGGCGCCGACCCAGCGCCAGAGCCGCTGCGAGGCGGGTTTTTCCATGTGACAGACCCGTTCGGCCATGTCCAATGTGGCAAAGCTGCCGACACAGGCGACCAAATACGCCAGCAGTACCAGAAAAGGGTCATGTGTGCAGTTGAGTATTACCTGGCCGTTCGCCGTCAGCTCAGTAATGAAATGCAAACCAAGCCACTCCATAGCATGCCCCATTGTCATCCTGGCTGGCGCCATGAACGCTGGCGAATGCTTTGGAGTATAGAAGGCATGTTTAGAGTGCAAACGATAGTGGCAAATTGGCCCTAACCATTTTGGAATGAGCGTTAGAGCGTCTGGAAATAAATGTTGTATCAGCTGCGACATCTTCCATGGGCGGATATCAGCTTTACAAATAATGACAGACAGCTCTGGCTGGCCTGACTAGATTGCAGGTTCCGGGCTCGGTTGCGCTGGCAGTGAAGCCCCAATAACAATAAAAGAGACGGACCCATGCAGAACTCGACCCAAGCGGCGAATGCCTGGCGCATTCTGTTCCTGCTGTTCCTGGCCAACCTGTTCAACTTCTTCGACCGCACCATTCCGGCCATCATCATCGAACCGATCCGCATGGAATGGCACCTCAGCGACTTTCAGCTGGGGATCATCGGTACCGCATTCACCCTCGTTTATGCCATTGCCGGCCTGCCTCTGGGACGGATGGCCGATACCGGTTCGCGCAGTAAATTGATGGGCTGGGGCCTGGCGGCGTGGAGCGGGCTGACAGCGGTCAACGGACTGGTGGGGAGTTTCTGGGCTTTCCTGATCGTGCGCATGGGTATCGGCATCGGTGAAGCCAGTTACGCACCGGCCGCCAACTCGCTGATCGGCGATCTGTTCCCGGCCCACCGTCGGGCACGGGCGATGGGCATTTTCATGCTCGGTCTGCCGCTGGGGTTGCTGCTGGCGTTCTTCACCATCGGCTGGATGGTCAAGGCCTTCGACAGCTGGCGCGCGCCGTTCTTTATCGCGGCAGTGCCGGGGCTGATCCTTGCGGTCTTCATGTTCTTCATCAAGGAACCGAAACGCGGCGCCGCAGAGAGTGTGCAAGTCTCGCAGGAGCGCGTCGACCGGCCAATCCGTCGGGTGCTGGCGGTGCCGACTTTCCTGTGGCTGGTGATGGCGGGGCTGTGCTTCAACTTCGCTACGTATGCCTGCAACTCGTTTCTGGTACCGATGCTGCAGCGCTATTTCCTGATGCCGTTGCAGGAAGCGGCGGTGGCGACCGGGGTGATCGTCGGCGTGACCGGGTTGTTTGGCCTGACACTGGGCGGTTGGGTGGCGGACAAGATTCACCAGCGGGTGGCCAGTGGTCGGCTGTTGTTTGCGGCATTCAGCTTGATCATCTCGACGGTGTGCACGGCTTGGGCGCTGCATTCCGGGCGGATCGAGATCGGCGTGTTTGTGGCGGTGTTCAGTGTGGGCTGGTTGTTTGCCTACAACTTCTACACCTGCGTTTACACCGCCATTCAGGACGTAGTCGAGCCGCGCTTGCGGGCTACGGCCATGGCGCTGTTCTTTGCCGGGTTATATTTGCTGGGTGGCGGTCTGGGTCCAGTAGTGGTGGGCGCCTTGTCCGACCACTTCGCGCATACGGCGATGCTCTCGGCGGGTGCTGAACAGATGACTGAGGCGTTCAAGGCTGTCGGCTTGCATGACGCGATGTACCTGATCCCGGTGGCGCTGTTTTTCACCATGGTATTTCTGTTCCTGGCTTCTCGGTGTTTTGTGCGCGATGCCAAGCGGATGAAGGAAGGGTTGGTGGCGGTGGTTGAGCCAGGGGTTTCTGTAGCGACTGCGTGATCGCCAAGGGGTCATCAGCAACACCTCAACATTCCAGCAGACAAAAAAAGGCCCGCATCGCTGCGGGCCTTCTTTGTTTTAGCGGTAGGGGAGGGAGCTTATCCCGCCACCAACACCCGAATCGCTTCCAGTCGCAGCGCAGCCTTGTCGAGCATGGCCAGGCCTTGCTCGCGTTGCTTGCGCAGGGCAACCAGTTCGCTGTCGCGCACGGTCGGGTTGACCGCTTGCAACGCGGTCAGGCGCGCCAGTTCTTCGTCGGTGTCGGCGGCCAGACGACGCTGCGCCTCAGCCACGCGCTCGGCGTGACGAGGGAAGATTTTCTCTTCACCGGCGTTGATCCGTGGCGTCAGCTGATCGCGCTGGGCCTGGATGAACTTGTTGGCGCTGGCACGCGGCACGCTTTCCAGCTGATCGTTAAGGGTTTCGAACGAGACACGGGCCGACAGGTCGTTGCCATTGGCATCGAGCAGGCAGCGCAGGGCGGCCGGTGGCAGGTAACGGCCCAGTTGCAGCGAGCGCGGGGCAACCACTTCGCTGACGTAGAGCAGTTCGAGCAACACGGTGCCAGGTTTCAACGCCTTGTTCTTGATCAGCGCCACGGCGGTGTTGCCCATGGAACCGGACAAGACCAGGTCCATGCCGCCTTGCACCATCGGGTGTTCCCAGGTAATGAACTGCATGTCTTCGCGAGACAGCGCCTGGTTGCGGTCGTAAGTGATGGTCACGCCTTCGTCGTCGCCCAGAGGGAAGCTGGCGTCGAGCATTTTTTCGCTCGGTTTGAGGATCAGCGCGTTTTCCGAATGGTCTTCGCTGTCGATGCCGAAGGCGTCGAACAGGGTTTCCATGTAGATCGGCAGGGCGAACTGGTCGTCTTGCTCAAGGATGTCCTCGACCAGTGCATCACCTTCGCCAGCGCCGCCGGAGTTGAGCTCCAGCAAGCGGTCACGGCCGGTGTGCAGCTCGGCTTCCAGACGCTCGCGCTCGGCGCGGGCTTCGTCGATCAGCGCTTGCCACTCGCCGTCATCGGCGTTTTCCAGCAGCGGCAGCAGGCGCGGGCCGAACTGATGCTGCAGGGCATTGCCGGTCGGGCAGGTGTTGAGGAACGCATTCAGCGCTTCGTGGTACCACTGGAACAGGCGCTCTTGCGGGCTGGTTTCCAGGTACGGCACATGCAGTTCGATGATGTGCTTCTGGCCGATCCGGTCCAGACGGCCGATACGCTGCTCCAGCAGGTCCGGGTGCGACGGCAGATCGAACAGCACCAAGTGGTGCGAGAACTGGAAGTTACGACCTTCACTGCCGATTTCCGAGCAGATCAGCACTTGCGCGCCAAATTCTTCGTCGGCGAAGTAGGCAGCGGCGCGATCACGCTCGAGGATGTTCATGCCTTCGTGGAAGACCGTGGCCGGGATGCCGGAACGCACGCGCAGGGCGTCTTCCAGGTCCATGGCGGTTTCGGCGTGGGCGCAGATCACCAGCACTTTGGTGCGCTTGAGCATCTTCAGCTGATCGATCAGCCACTCGACGCGCGGGTCGAATTTCCACCAGCGTTCTTCTTCGTTGGCATCCGGCTGGGCCTGGAAGCTGACTTCCGGGTACAGCTCGGCGTGATCGCCCAATGGCAGTTCGAGGTATTCGTCGGGGCACGGCAGCGGGTACGGGTGCAGTTTGCGTTCCGGAAAACCCTGCACGGCGGCGCGGGTGTTACGGAACAGCACGCGGCCGGTGCCGTGGCGGTCGAGCAGTTCGCGGACCAGACGGGCGCTGGCCTCGATGTCGCCATCGTTAACCGCCGCCAGCAAGGCTTCGCCTTCGTTGCCGAGGAAACCGTGAATGGTCTCGTGCGCTTCAGGCGACAGGCGTCCCTTGTCCAGCAGCTCCTGAACGGCTTCGGCCACCGGGCGATAGTTTTCGCTCTCGGCACGGAAAGCGTGCAGGTCGTGGAAACGGTTCGGGTCGAGCAGGCGCAGACGCGCAAAGTGGCTGTCCTGACCCAGTTGTTCCGGGGTCGCAGTCAGCAGCAAAACGCCGGGAATGACTTCGGCCAGTTGCTCAACCAGCGAATACTCCGGGCTGGCCTTTTCTTCGTGCCACACCAGGTGGTGGGCTTCGTCGACCACCATCAGGTCCCAACCGGCGGCGAACAGTGCGTCCTGGGCCTTCTCGTCTTCCACCAGCCACTCGAGTGCAACCAGTGCGAGCTGGGTGTCTTCGAACGGGTTGGCGGCATCGCTTTCGATGAAGCGTTCTTCGTCGAACAGCGCGACTTGCAGGTTGAAGCGGCGGCGCATCTCGACCAGCCACTGGTGCTGCAGGTTCTCCGGAACCAGGATCAGCACGCGGTTGGCGCGGCCCGAGAGCAGTTGGCGATGGATCACCAGACCGGCTTCGATGGTTTTACCCAGACCCACTTCGTCTGCCAGCAAAACCCGCGGTGCAATGCGGTCGGCGACTTCACGGGCGATGTGCAGCTGGTGCGCGATCGGTTGAGCACGCACGCCACCGAGGCCCCAAAGCGCGGACTGCAACTGGCGGCTGGTGTGTTCCAGGGTGTTGTATCGCAGGGAGAACCAGGCCAGCGGGTCGATCTGCCCGGCGAACAAACGATCGCTGGCCAGACGGAACTGAATGAAGTTCGACAGTTGGGTTTCCGGCAGGGTAACCACTTCGTTCTGCCCGTTGAGGCCGTGGTAAACCAGCAGGCCGTCGACGTCGTCGACTTCTTGTACGGTCAGTTTCCAGCCTTCGAAGTGAGTGATCGAGTCACCCGGCGAAAACCGCACGCGGGTGAGGGGCGCATTCCGTAGCGCGTACTGGCGAGTCTCGCCAGTGGCCGGGTAGAGCACGGTCAACAAGCGGCCGTCCTGTGCCAGAACGGTGCCTAAACCCAGCTCGGCTTCGCTGTCACTGATCCAGCGTTGCCCCGGTTGATACTGCTGCGCCATGCTGCCTGACTCCCACCTTGAAAAAGCGGGCTATCTTAACGGAACGAGGGCTTCAGGGCCAAAGGACTCTCATAAAAACTCGAAGTCTTACGTTAGTCCAATGATGCAGCGCTTGCAGGTCGGGGCACCTATTCGTGCCAAACGGGTCATAGTTTGCGACCGATGGCTCAAGTCGCCATCCCCGCAGCCGACAGCCTGCTGACAGGAGACTAATAATTATGCTGCCACCGATGCTCCCCTTGAGTGCCGTGCCAATCACCTCACAGCAGGATCCGATTCGCCAGCGGCCGGATATTCCCCCCGTGGTGCCGGTGCAGGAAAGCTCCAACGAAAGCACCATCGACCTGCAACAGCGCGATCCGGAAGAGGCGGCGTTTCAGCTGCGCGAGGAACAGCGCCGCAAGCAGGATCAGGAAAGGCGCCGCCGTGAAGCCGATGAAGATCCCGACGAGCACCTGGCGATTCCCGGTGACGAGCTCAACGCTGACAATACCGTGCCAGTGGCGCCATTGATGGAAGATCAGCCGCGGCAGGGTTTGTGGGTCGATATCCAGATTTGAGGTCACGACTGGTCAGCGCTGCCATCAGACCGCATTATTGGCACATCCTTGCCTGCAGATACGGCAACTGAATTTCATTCCAAGCGATGCACTGATCACCATGAGCCAAGACGACAAACTGATCGACCTCAACGCCGAACGCGCCAAGCGGGTTCATGACCTTAATGAAAAGCGCCTGAACGAAGTACGCCAGGCGTTCGAGCACGCCATGCCGTTGGGTAAAGCGAAGAAAAAGCCGAAGAACAAACCGAAAAAGCGTTGAAACACCCTGCATTGGTTGATGCAGGTCAGTTATTCCCCCTCCTTTACGCCCAGTCTCGGGCGACATTGATCCCGGTCAATTTCTTCTCCTGCCTGATTGGTTAACTTAGCCCCATCGCAACAAGGCAAGTGCAGGAGGCCAGTCATGTTTTTCGACAACGTGGTGATCGCCGGAGTGCTGACAGTCGGCCTCATGGTTCTGTTTTTTGCAGGGTTTGGATATTTCATCTGGAAGGATTCGCATAAGCGCAAACCGTAGGTCTTTCTGGAAGCAATGAGCACGCAAGGCATTTTGGGCAACTTCGGTTGCCCTTTTTTTTTGCGTGCGATTTGCCTGAAGCGTGGGAACGATCTATTTTTCAGCAGTAATAAAAAAGGCGCGAACCTCACGGAACGCGCCTTTTTTGTGCGGCTATGTATCAGCTGCCCAGTGCCTTCGACGCCAGCCAGAACAGGCCGGCCGACAGGGTCACTGTGGCTGGCAGGGTCAGGACCCAAGCCAGCAGGATGGTTCTGACGGTGCCGCCCTGCAGGCCGCTTTTGTTGGCAACCATGGTGCCAGCCACGCCTGATGACAGGACGTGGGTGGTGGAAACCGGCAGGCTGAAGATGTTGGCCATGCCGATCAGGCTCGCGGTAGTGATCTGTGCCGACATGCCTTGGGAGTAAGTCATGCCCTGCTTGCCGATCTTCTCGCCGATGGTCAGAACCACGCGCTTCCAGCCCACCATGGTACCCAGGCCGAGGGCCAGGGCGACCGCCAGAATCACCCAGAACGGGGCGTATTCGGTGGTAGTGGTCAGGTCTTTACGCAGCTTGTTCAGGTCAGCCTTTTCACGGGCAGCGAGACCAGGAAGCTTGCTGACTTTCTTCGCCGTGTCGTCCAGGCAGAGCAGGTAGCGACGCACTTCGATGCGGCTTTCCGCCGGCAGCGAGTGGTAGTCGGCTACACCTTTAAGGGTGCCGAGCAGGGCGGTAATGGTCGGTTCGGTCTGTTGCGGGTTGCAACGGAATTTCTCCGGCAGATCACCTTCCACGCTTTTGCCCAGGGCCAGGAATTCACCCAGCGTATCGGCATTGCGCTTGTAGAACTGGCTCAGGTGCAGGGTCGCATCGCGAGTCCGTTCGATCTGGTAGGTTGTGCTGCCCAGGTCGAGTACGAACTGCGCCGGCACGATACCGATCAGCACCAGCATGATCAGGCCGATACCTTTCTGGCCATCGTTGGAGCCGTGCACGAAGCTCACGGCCATGGCCGAAATGACCAGCACCAGGCGGTTCCAGAACGGCGGGTGTTTCTTGTCGTCGATCTTGCGGCGCTGTTCCGGCGTCTTGTGCATCTTCGACAGTGGACGCCACCATTTAAGACCGATCAGTATCAGAGCCGCAACCAGGAAGCCCGCCATCGGCGAGAACACCAGGGAGGCACCGATATCGATCGCTTTCTGCCAGTTCACACCATCGGCCAACGGAATATCGTTGATCAACGCGTTGGCCAGACCAACACCGAGGATCGAACCGATCAGCGTGTGGGAGCTGGAAGCCGGGATACCGAAGTACCAGGTGCCCAGGTTCCAGGTGATGGCGGCGGCGAGCAGCGAGAACACCATGGCCAGCCCGTGACCGGTGTTCACATTGATCAGCAGTTCTACCGGCAGCAGGTGAACGATGGCATACGCCACGCCAACACCGCCCAGCAGCACGCCGAGAAAGTTGAACACACCGGAAAAGAACACCGCCAGATGGGGCGGCATGGCTTTGGTGTAGATAACAGTGGCCACCGCGTTTGCGGTGTCATGAAAGCCGTTGATGAACTCGAAGGCGAGGACAAAGGCCAGGGCGAGCAAGAGGCTCACAAGCACCCAAGCATCTAGTCCGCTGAATAAATCGATCATGAAGGTTTTCTGACCCGGTCGTAAGGGGGCGCGATTATGCCAGAAAAGACTGCTAATCAATGCACTTGCTGCTCATCGGTAACATTCTTCAACGAATTAATTTGTGGCAGCAGCCAAAACCCCAGGTTTTTACTGGGTTTTGCAAGTCATTGAATTTCTTTGAAAAGGCCGCAGCCACAAGGCGTCCTCTCGTAGGAGCAAGAGGTTTGAACGCTTGTGTGAAATATCTGAAAAGAGGGCCAGACATGAGCCATTTGCCTCATCCGGTGGGTGAGGTGGCCGCTGCCCGCTCGTAGCGGGCGCGAAAGGCATCATCGATACATCCCGTTTTTAACGGGTGCAGACGCAGACCCTTGAAAGGATTCAGGCCGAGGCTTATGGCTCTTCGGCTTTGAGTTCCTTTTCCATTTTCTGCAATTCTTGAGTGAAAGCCTGATCCTGAACGGTGGCGCGTTTACGCCAGGGTTTGCGTTCCGGTTCGGGCTGAGCGGCGTAGGTGGTGACTTCCCCGCCGTAAACTTCCTTGTAACGTTGTTCCTGGCGCTCAAGTTCCGCGCGCAGTTCGTCTTTCGTCACAGTGCTACCTGATTGAGTTGAGATGAATTCTGGTGAAACGCGTGCATCAAATGTATTTGACCACGCTCGCCGAATGGACAAAGCCCGCAAAGGCATCATTTTTTACGGCGTTGCGATCAATTACTTCCATGTTGCAGGCGGCCACGACACCAGAGATAAACAGCTGACGCAGCATCAGTTTCCTGTTACAGCGAACGCCTTGGCTAAGCATATGAAATGAGTGTCAGGCGCTTGCTGCGGGTAACGGCGATGGAACATCGCGCTACCGGATGGCGGAATCGGCAATTAAAAACCGGTCACCACTGAATTTCATTATAGCGGTCGATTCGAAGAACACTATCGCCAAAGAGTTAAAAGTGGGTCTTGATGTGTGATTGTTTTGTTACTCGCAACTTTATACGGCTAACTAGGTCGTTCGGCGGCACGACGTTACAGTGATGTCTTTCTGACGCCATTAAGTCGAACAAGTTAGGGCAATTACATCGACTCTTCTAGTCTGCGTCAGAGCCAGTGTAAAAACAGGTGCAAGCCCGTTCAATAATCGGCTGGTCCTGGTGGGAGTCGATTGCGATTATCGGTCGACGGTTCGATAATCGAACAGTCTTGGCTGGCCGGGGTTGTGTGAGGGACCGGCTGCCGCTTGTAATAGCCGCTGATCCGCGTGGAAAAGGACCTTATATGAACGATCAAATGCGCAATTCCTTCGCTTCAGTGGCGCCGCCGATCGTTGCCTCGCCCGCCAAGCGGATCCAGGCACTGACCGGCGACCCGGATTTCATGACATCCCTGGCCCGTGGCCTGGCTGTGGTGCAAGCGTTCCAGGAGCGCAAACGTCACCTCACCATCGCTCAGATCAGTCACCGCACGGAAATTCCCCGCGCCGCTGTGCGACGTTGCCTGCACACGCTGATCAAACTCGGTTACGCCACCACCGACGGCCGCACGTATTCGCTGCTGCCCAAAGTACTGACGCTTGGCCATGCCTATGTGTCCTCGACGCCGCTGGCGGTTTCCGCCCAGCCCTACCTGGACCGCATGAGCGAGCAACTTCATGAAGCCTGCAACATGGCCACTCTGGAAGGCGATGACATCTTGTACATCGCTCGTTCGGCCACCACCCAGCGACTGATTTCGGTCGACCTGTCGGTGGGTGGACGTCTGCCAGCCTATTGCACCTCGATGGGTCGGATTCTTCTCGCTGCGCTGGACGATACGTCACTGCACGAGTACCTAGACCATGCAGAGCTGCAAGCCAAGACCAGCCGAACCTTGCACACCCCCGAGGCGTTGCTCGAATGCCTGCAAGAGGTGCGACAGCAAGGCTGGTGCATCGTCGATCAGGAACTGGAGCAGGGTCTTCGCTCGATTGCCGTTCCGGTGTACGACGCTTCCGGCCAAGTGGTCGCGGCGCTAAATGTCAGTACCCACGCTGGCCGAGTCAGCCGCAACGAGCTGGAACAACGTTTCCTGCCTGGCCTTCTGAGCGCGAGTCGCGACCTCAGCGCGCAACTCTTTGCGTAAGCCATTTGCCTAAGCTGTTCGATAAACGCACAGACTCGCATTTATCGAATTGACGCTCTTTCCCCAAGATCACTAATGTCGCGGCAGCGCCAGCCTTGGCTGGCTCCTATCCGACTGCGTTCTTTGCGTGGAATAAAAATAATGAACCAGCCCCAGTCTGCTGTAGGAAACTGCCTCGACGTGCAGTCCTTCATCAATGCTCAACCCATTTCGCGCTACCAATGGCGAGTGGTGATCCTGTGTTTCCTGATTGTTTTCCTCGATGGCCTCGACACGGCGGCCATGGGTTTCATCGCGCCCGCCCTGTCTCAGGATTGGGGCATCGACCGCGCCAGTCTCGGCCCGGTGATGAGCGCGGCGTTGATCGGTATGGTCTTTGGCGCACTGGGTTCTGGCCCATTGGCTGACCGCTTCGGGCGAAAAATCGTACTGGTGGGCGCGGTGTTGTTGTTTGGCGCGTTCAGCCTGGCCTCGGCTTATAGCACCAACGTCGATCAGCTGCTGGTGCTGCGTTTCCTCACTGGCCTGGGCCTTGGCGCCGGCATGCCGAACGCCACGACGCTGCTGTCCGAATACACCCCGGAGCGCAAGAAATCCCTGCTGGTGACCAGCATGTTCTGCGGCTTCAACCTTGGCATGGCGGGCGGCGGTTTCATTTCCGCCAAACTGATCCCGGCGTTTGGCTGGCACAGTCTGCTGATGATCGGCGGGATTTTGCCGCTGATCCTCGCCGTCGTATTGCTGTTCTGGCTGCCGGAATCGGCGCGCTACCTCGTCGTCCGCAATCGCGGCACTGACAAAGTGCGCAAGACCCTGGCGCCCATCGATCCAACCGTCGTCGCTCAGGCTTCCAGCTTCAGCGTGCCAGAACAGAAAACCGTGAAGGCCCGCAACGTATTCGCGGTGATCTTCTCCGGCACCTACAGCACTGGCACCTTGTTGCTGTGGCTGACCTACTTCATGGGGCTGGTGATCGTTTATCTGTTGACAAGTTGGCTGCCGACGCTGATGCGTGACAGTGGCGCGAGCATGGAGCAGTCGGCATTCATCGGCGCGTTGTTCCAGTTTGGCGGGGTATTGAGCGCGGTGGGCGTGGGCTGGGCGATGGACCGGTTCAATCCGCACAAGGTTATCGGCATTTTCTATCTATTCGCCGGGGTGTTTGCCTACGCGGTAGGGCAGAGCCTGGGCAACATCACGCTATTGGCGACGTTGGTGCTGGTGGCCGGGATGTGCGTCAACGGTGCGCAATCGGCGATGCCTTCCCTGGCGGCGCGGTTTTATCCGACGCAGGGGCGGGCGACCGGGGTGTCGTGGATGCTCGGGATTGGCCGCTTTGGCGCGATCCTTGGTGCGTGGATGGGCGCAACGTTACTGGGGCTGGGCTGGAATTTCGAGCAGGTACTGACAGCGCTGGTGATTCCAGCGGCATTGGCGACCACGGCGGTGGTGATCAAGGGCATGGTCAGCCATGCGGATGCGACCTGAGGGCAGGTGATGATCGGTAGCGAGACAACAATCTGTTCGATAAACGAACACTCAGTCGATTATCGGATTGTTTGACGATTTTCAGGGGCTTACTCTTCAGTCATTCCGGCGCTGCGCATCGCGCCTTTTTCTTCCACTGTCGGTTCATAACAAAACGGGAGCCTGCCCCATGGCTGAAATCCTTTCGCTGCACGACGCGGTGAAGCAATTCGTAAACGACGGCGATACGGTCGCGCTCGAAGGCTTCACTCACCTGATCCCTACGGCGGCGGGTCACGAAATCATTCGCCAGGGCAAGAAAGACCTGACCCTGGTGCGGATGACGCCTGACCTGATCTACGACCAGTTGATCGGCGCCGGTTGTGCTCGCAAGCTGATTTTCTCCTGGGGTGGTAACCCGGGCGTCGGTTCGCTGCATCGCTTGCGTGACGCCGTCGAGAAGCAGTGGCCACACGCGCTGGAAATCGAAGAACACAGCCACGCCGACCTGGCCAATGCCTACGTCGCTGGCGCTTCCGGCCTACCGTTCGCGGTGCTGCGTGCCTACGCCGGCTCCGACCTGCCGAAGGTCAACCCGCTGATCAAAACCGTCACCTGCCCATTCACCGGCGAAGTATTGGCGGCCGTGCCTTCGGTGCGACCGGACATCACCGTGATTCACGCACAGAAAGCCGACCGCAAAGGCAACGTGTTGCTCTGGGGCATTCTCGGCGTGCAGAAAGAAGCCGCACTGGCCGCCAAGCGCTGCATCGTCACCGTCGAGGAAATCGTCGACGACCTCAATGCACCGATGAACTCCTGCGTTCTGCCGACCTGGGCCTTGAGCGCGGTCTGCCACGTTCCCGGTGGTGCGCATCCGTCCTACGCTCACGGCTACAACGAGCGTGATAACCGTTTCTACCAGGCCTGGGACCCGATTGCCCGCGACCGTGAAACCTTCACCGCGTGGATCAACGAGTACATCCACGGCTGCGCTGACTTCAGCGAGTTCCAGGCCAAACTGGCCGCTGCTTCGGAGGCCAAGTAATGACTTACACCACCAATGAAATGATGACCGTCGCCGCTGCCCGCCGTTTGAAAAACGGTTCGGTGTGCTTCGTCGGCATCGGCCTGCCGTCGAAAGCCGCCAACCTGGCGCGTCTGACTTCCTCGCCGGATGTCGTCCTGATCTACGAATCGGGTCCGATCGGTGCCAAGCCGAGCGTACTGCCGCTGTCGATCGGTGACGGTGAACTGGCGGAAACCGCCGACACCGTCGTCCCGACCGGTGAGATTTTTCGCTACTGGTTGCAGGGCGGGCGCATCGACGTCGGTTTCCTCGGTGCCGCGCAAGTCGACCGCTTCGGCAATATCAACACCACGGTCGTTGGCGATTACCACGCGCCGAAAGTCCGCCTGCCGGGTGCCGGCGGTGCGCCGGAGATCGCTGGCTCGGCCAAAAGCGTGCTGATCATCCTCAAGCAGTCGGCGCGTTCCTTTGTCGACAAACTCGACTTCATTACCTCGGTCGGCCATGGCGAGGGCGGTGATTCGCGCAAGCGTCTCGGCCTGCCGGGCGCCGGTCCGGTCGGCATCATTACTGATCTGTGC
The DNA here is from genome assembly GCF_030053115.1 of Pseudomonas svalbardensis. Classification (NCBI taxonomy): domain Bacteria; kingdom Pseudomonadati; phylum Pseudomonadota; class Gammaproteobacteria; order Pseudomonadales; family Pseudomonadaceae; genus Pseudomonas; species Pseudomonas svalbardensis. The sequence goes on from NZ_CP125619.1 coordinate 1,506,447, forward strand.
ATCATGGAACCGGAAGCCAACACCCATGAATTCGTGGTCACCGCGCTGCACCCAGGCGTGACCCGTGAACAAGTGACCGCGGCTACCGGTTGGGCTGTTCGTTTTGCAGAAAATGTTGAAAACACAGCCGAGCCAACGGATGTCGAACTGAAGGCACTCAGGGATCTGGAAGCCCGCACTGCCGCGGCCCACGGCCAAGCACCCGGAGAAGCCTGATGCGTGACGTTTATATCTGCGACGCGATTCGCACCCCCATCGGCCGTTTCGGCGGTGGCCTGTCGGCGGTTCGCGCCGACGACCTGGCCGCCGTGCCGATCAAGGCGTTGATGGAGCGCAATCCTTCGGTGGACTGGAACGCGGTGGACGAGGTGTTTCTCGGTTGCGCCAACCAGGCCGGCGAAGACAACCGCAACGTGGCGCGCATGGCGTTGTTGCTGGCGGGGCTGCCGGAAACCATTCCGGGCGTGACCCTCAATCGCCTCTGCGCCTCGGGTATGGATGCCATCGGCACTGCATTTCGGGCGATCGCCAGTGGCGAGATGGAACTGGCGATTGCCGGCGGCGTCGAGTCGATGTCCCGCGCACCGTTTGTGATGGGCAAGGCCGATGCGGCGTTCTCGCGCAACATGAAGCTGGAAGACACCACCATCGGCTGGCGCTTCATCAACCCGTTGATGAAAGCCCAATACGGCGTGGATGCGATGCCGCAGACCGCCGACAACGTGGCTGACGATTACGAAGTTTCCCGCGCCGATCAGGACGCTTTCGCACTGCGCAGTCAGCAGCGGACAGCCGCCGCGCAAGCCGCAGGATTTTTCGCCGAAGAAATCGTTGAAGTGCGCATTGCCCACAAGAAGGGTGAAAGTGTCGTCAGCCAGGATGAGCATCCTCGCGCCGACACCACGCTGGAAACCCTGGCCAAACTGAAACCGGTCAATGGTCCCGACAAAACCGTCACTGCCGGCAATGCTTCCGGGGTGAACGACGGTGCGGCGGCGTTGATTCTGGCCTCGGCCGAAGCGGTGAAACAGCACGGTCTGACCGCCCGCGCCAAAGTGCTGGGCATGTCCAGTGCCGGTGTCGCACCACGGGTCATGGGCATCGGCCCGGTGCCGGCGGTGCGCAAATTGACCGAACGTCTCGGTCTGGCCGTCAGTGATTTTGACGTGATCGAACTCAACGAAGCGTTCGCCAGCCAGGGTTTGGCGGTGCTGCGGGAACTGGGGCTGGCGGACGACGCTGCCCAGGTCAACCCGAACGGTGGCGCCATTGCCTTGGGCCATCCGTTGGGCATGAGCGGCGCGCGCCTGGTAATGACCGCGCTGCATCAGCTGGAAAAGACTGGCGGCAAGAAAGGTCTGGCGACCATGTGCGTCGGCGTGGGCCAGGGTCTGGCCTTGGCGATCGAACGGGTCTGACGCGCAGCGTTGATGAATAAGAACTGAGGAATGCTTCATGACTGACAAGCCTGGTTACCGCCGCCCGCAAGAGGGCACCCAGCCGGAATACCTGCACCCGGCCTATCAATCCACCAACCGTCGCTCGCCGTCCAAGCCGTTGGTGTTTTTGCCCCATTCGCTGTCGGAAATTACCGGTCCGACCATCGGTGCCGAGCGCATTCAAGCGCAGGACAACGACCTGACCGCCCAGCACAAGGGTGAGCCATTGGGTGAGCGCATCATCATTCACGGCCGCGTGCTGGATGAAGATGGCTTACCGGTGCCGGGGATTCTGGTGGAGATCTGGCAGGCCAATGCCGCCGGTCGCTACAACCATGACCGTGACCTGCACGACGCGCCGCTGGACCCGAACTTTACCGGTACCGGCCGTACCGTGACCGACGCTGATGGCTGGTACCAGTTCCAGACCATCAAGCCCGGCGCCTATCCATGGGGCAACCACCACAACGCGTGGCGCCCGGCGCACATCCATTTCTCACTGTTCGGGCCGAGCATTCTGACGCGCCTGGTCACGCAGATGTATTTCCCGGGCGATCCGTTGCTGGCCTATGACCCGATCTATAACTGCGTACCGGATACCAGCGCCAAAGAGCGTTTGATCGCCAGTTTCGACCTGGAAAAAACCATCCCTTCCTATGCCCTCGGTTATCGCTGGGACATCGTCTTGCGCGGCCGCGAAGCCACGCCGATGGAGAAATAAGATGACGCTGAACGCGACCACATCCCACACCGTCGGGCCGTATTACCACATCGGTTTGACCTGGCTGAACCGCGAAGACCTGACCGTCGAACAAACCCTGGGCGAGCGTGTGGCGATCACCGGGCAAGTCATCGATGGCAACGGCGACATCGTCAACGACGCAATGTTGGAAGTCTGGCAAGCCAACGCCGCCGGCAAGTATGACCACCCCGAAGACGATCAGGAAAAACCCCTGGACCCGAACTTCGAAGGGTTTGGCCGGGTACCGGTGGATGCCGAAGGGCGCTTTCGTTTCACCACGATCAAGCCAGGCAAGGTGGAAGGCTTGAAAGGCACGATCCAGGCGCCGCATCTGGTGGTGCTGGTGTTTGCTCGCGGGTTGGTGAAGCACTTGCTGACGCGGATCTACTTTGATGGCGAACCGGCCAACGTGGCGGACCCGCTGCTGGAATGTGTGCCGGCTGAACGCCGCGGTACGTTGCTGGCGAAGAAGGATGCGTCCGGTGTGTACCAGTGGAATGTGATTCTGCAGGGCACCGATGCCGAGACAGTGTTCTTCGATTATTGACTCCAACCGCATGCTCGCCGACAAGATCGGCCGACGGAACTCGATGCTGTGGTTCGGCGCTCTGGGGACGTTGTTCACCGTGCCGATCCTGCTGAGCCTAAAAAGTGTCAGCAGTCCGTTCCTGGCGTTCGTGCTGATTACCGTGGCGCTGGCGATCGTCAGTTTTTACACCTCCATCAGTGGCCTGGTAAAAGCCGAAATGTTCCCGCCGCAAGTGCGCGCATTGGGTGTCGGCCTGGCTTGCCGAAACAGGCGAAGTACTTGCATAACGACCTTTGATCTTTACCCGTGGGCCTGACCGGCCCACGCCTCCAGGGACTGTTTATGAACGAGCGACCGGGCAATCAATTATTCGATGCCTATTTCACTGCCCGCGACATGCGTGAGGTGTTCTGCGATGAGGGTCGGGTTCAAGCGATGCTTGATTTCGAAGCGGCACTGGCCCGGGCCGAGGCGCGAGTCGGGCTGATTCCGCAAACGGCTGTCGCGCCGATTGAAGCGGCCTGTCAGGCCGGGCATTACGACTTCGCTGCTCTCGGCGAGGCGATTGCCACGGCCGGCAATTCGGCAATTCCGTTGGTCAAGGCGCTGGGTAAACAGATCGCGGCCAACCATGCCGAAGCCGAGCGTTATGTGCATCTGGGCGCGACCAGCCAGGACGTGATGGACACCGGTCTGGTGTTGCAACTGCGTGGTGCGCTGGAGCTGATCGAAAGCGATCTGGCGCAACTGGGCGAAACGCTGGCGACCCAGGCGTTGCGCTACGTCGCCACACCGCTGGCCGGGCGCACCTGGTTGCAGCACGCGACGCCTGTCACCCTCGGCATGAAGATCGCCGGTTGGCTGGGCGCTGTCACTCGCAGTCGTCAGCGTCTGCGCGAACTCAAACCGCGGCTGCTGGTGCTGCAATTCGGCGGCGCCTCCGGAACCCTCGCGGCCCTCGGCGAGCAGGCGATGCCGATTGCCCAGGCGCTGGCTGAAGAATTGAAACTGACACTGCCGGATCAACCTTGGCACACCCAGCGAGATCGCTTGGTGGAGTTCGGCTCGGTACTGGGATTGATCGCCGGCAGCCTCGGCAAACTGGGGCGCGACATCAGCCTGTTGATGCAGACCGAAGCGGGGGAGGTGTTCGAGCCTTCTGCGCCGGGCAAGGGCGGTTCTTCGACCATGCCGCACAAACGCAATCCGGTAGGTGCGGCGGTACTGATCAGTGCGGCGACTCGCGTACCCGGTTTGCTCTCGACGCTGTTCAGCGCCATGCCTCAAGAACACGAGCGTAGCCTGGGTCTGTGGCATGCCGAGTGGGAAACCCTGCCGGAGATTTGCTGCCTGGTGTCCGGCAGCCTGAAACAAGCGATGCTGGTGGCGGATGGATTGGAAGTGGACGCCGAGCGCATGACCCGTAACCTCGATCTGACCCAAGGGCTGGTGCTCGCCGAAGCGGTGAGCATCGTCCTCGCCCAACGGGTCGGCCGCGATACTGCGCACCATTTGCTGGAGCAATGCTGCAAGCGCGCAGTGGCTGAACAACGTCATCTGCGAGCGGTACTCGGCGACGAGCCGCAAGTGACCGCCGAACTGTCGGATGCTGAACTCGATCATCTGCTGGACCCCGCCCATTACCTCGGTCAGGCCCATACCTGGGTCGAGCGAGCGGTGGCTGAACATTCTGCGTTGACTGCCTGAAGGAGATTGCTGTGGCTTTCGTACAACTCGCCGAGGGCGAACTGCACTACCAAATTCAAGGGCCGCAACTCGATGGCCCGGCGGATGCGCCGGTACTGGTGCTGTCCAACTCGCTGGGCACTGACCTGCACATGTGGGACGCGCAGATTGCGGCGTTCACCGAGCATTTCCGGGTGCTGCGTTTCGACACCCGTGGTCATGGCAAATCGCTGGTCACGCCGGGGCCGTACAACATTGAGCAACTGGGCCATGACGTGCTGGCGCTGCTGGATGCGTTGCACATCGAACGCGCGCATTTCTGCGGTCTGTCCATGGGCGGGCTGATTGGCCAGTGGCTGGGGATCAACGCTGGTGATCGCCTGAACAAACTGGTGGTGTGCAACACCGCGGCGAAAATCGGTGATCCGTCGGTGTGGAACCCACGCATTGAAACCGTGCTGCGTGACGGTCCGGCCGCCATGGTCGCCTTGCGCGATGCGTCGATTGCGCGCTGGTTTACCGCGGATTTTGCTGAAGCCAATCCTGCTGCCGCGAAGAAGATTACTGACATGCTCGCGGCCACCTCGCCTGAAGGGTATGCGGCGAACTGTGCCGCCGTGCGCGATGCCGATTTTCGCGATCAGCTGTCCTCGATCAAGGTGCCGCTGCTGGTCATCGCCGGCACCCAAGACGCGGTCACGCCGCCGTCCGGTGGGCACTTCATTCAGGAGCATGTGCAGGACGCCGAGTACGCCGAGTTCTACGCCGCGCACTTGTCCAACGTCCAGGCCGGTGCTGCGTTCAGTGACCGGGTAGTGACGTTTTTGTCAGCTCATTAAGGGGATTGTTGTGGACGAGAAACAACGTTACGACGAAGGCCTGAAAGTCCGCCGCGCGGTACTCGGCGACGCTCACGTCGACCGCAGCCTGAACGCGCTGACCGAGTTCAACTCGGAGTTTCAGGAGATGATCACCCGTCACGCCTGGGGCGACATCTGGACCCGCCCGGGACTGCCGCGTCATACCCGCAGCTTGATCACGATTGCCATGCTGATCGGCATGAACCGCAACGAAGAACTCAAACTGCACCTGCGCGCCGCCGCCAACAACGGCGTGACCCGCGGCGAGATCAAGGAAGTGATCATGCAGAGCGCGATCTACTGCGGCATTCCGGCAGCGAATGCGACGTTCCATCTGGCGGAGTCGGTGTGGGATGAGTTGGGGGTTGAATCGCGGGAGAGATGAATACCTGTGGGAGCGAGCCTGCTCGCGAAAGCGGTAGCAGCCTTAATACACGTGTTGGCTGAGAACACGCCTTCGCGAGCAGGCTCGCTCCCACACGTTTAAACGGTGGCGACGATGAAAATTCGTTTGAACGGAAACAACGTGTGCCCGTCGCTCTCTGGCGGGTAATGCGCATGCACGCGCATCAGGTAGTGGTAGATGAACCGCGCCTGTTCATCATCCTTCAACCCCTGCATCACCGGCCGCAGCGCCGAGACTTTGACCCAGTCATAGATCGGCGACTTGCCGTCGACAACCTGTAGCTGTTCGGTCTCCCAGATATCCAGTGTCCGGGTAATCGGAGAGAGCAACCGATAGTAACTTTCCAAAGACAACAGCGGCCGCGCAGCCATGGCCTCGCGCAACTGCGGGGTGCCGAGTGGTTTGCCACCGGGGCCTGCCTCTTCAAGGGTGTCGAGCATCAGTTGATACCACAGCGCATCCCGCCAGTCGGGCATGTGCGCCGCCAGGCATCCACCCGGATTGAGCTGGCCGAGCAGTCGCGGCAATAGCTGTTCGTGACCACTGACGAAGTGCAGTACGGCGGCGGCGAACAGCAGGTCCGCCGGTTGTTCGGGTTGCCAGTCGAGTAGATCGCACTGTTTCCACAACGCCTTGATCGGCAGGCAACGGGCTTCGTCCAGCATTTGCCCGGAACTGTCGATGCCCTGCAACTGCGCTCGAGGCCAACGCTTGGCCAAAAGTTGCGTGGCGATGCCGGTGCCGCATCCCAGGTCGTAGATACGCTTGGGCTGTTTGAGTTCGACACGGTCGAGCAATTCATTGACCGGTCGTTGCCTGAGGCGGGAAAACTGCTGGTACGCCTTGGCGTCCCAGTCGGTGCAGGCTTTCCCTGCCGATTCAAGTTTGACGCGCATGAGGTGATCCTCTCTGGCGGTTACAGCTGCCTTCCGATGACGTTCAGTGTTTTCAGGACAACCGCCACGCCTTTGCGCGTGTCCGGCTCGTTCAGCAGTTTGAACAAGGCATAGGCTCCCGGCGGCTCGGGGGCGGCGGCGACCTCGGCCTTGGCCAGGCGCACGGCGTTACTGACAGTCCAGGTGGCCGCCGTAGCGTTTTCGAACAGCCGCGCCAGTTTTTCCACCATCGCTGCGTCCAGCAGGTCGGTCATGTCCGAGACCAGCGATAGCACATCGACAATGTTGTCCAGCCGACCGCCGTCGATCAGCGGTTGAATTTTCGCCATCAAGGCGGCGAGTCCCGGCGTCGCTGGCATGCCGGCAGCGCTGGTCGCCAGCGTTTCATCTGATAGGTTCGTCACGGTTTACTCCTCCCTGAGCAGATCAAAGCATTCCACGGGCAACCGCCCAGTACAGACCACGATTGAAGCCATTTCTCAGCAGGCCGCCGAGCTTGGTCGGCGGTGTCGGCAGGACGTCATGGGCGTAGTCGTACCACAGCGGCATACCGGCGTTGAGACCCATCTGCGCCACGGCCTGAACCCGTCCGTCGTAGACGCTGTTGGGCGCACCGAGGCGAATCTCGGCGGCGATGTTGTTGGCGATGACGGGTGCCTGGTTATGGCAGGCACCACCGGCCTTGCTCACCGGCAGATCGACGGTGTCGCCAATCACGTAGACGTGTTCCAGGCCATAGACCTGCAGGGTCTCGTGATGGGTCGGCAACCAACCTTCGTTGTTGGGCGCTTGAGACGCTCCGGACTCCAGCACGGCATCGACGGCGCGGATCGGCGGTGTCGCCATCAGGATGTCGAAGGGTTGCTCTTCGCCTTCTTCGGAGTAGGCGATTTTTCGTTCGGGGTCGACACGGCTGAGGGTGAAACCGCGTTGGAAGCGGATGTTCTTCTGCTCGAAAATTCCGGGCAGGATTTCCCCGGTGGGGCGTTGCAGAAACAGGCAGTTACGCAGCAACTGAGCCGTGGTCGGGTAGGTGTAGACGATTTCCACCTGGTCCCGCACGCCCCGACGACGCAGGAAGTCGTCGAGCATCAACGTCGTTTCTACCGGTGCAATGCCGCATTGGTGCGGCACGTTGGGTGTCTGCGGGAAAGACACCGTGATGAAGATCCGGCCTTTTTTGATCGTGCTCAGCCGTTCTGCCAACTGCCGGGCGGGCTGATATTGGTAGAAGTGGTCGCCGGCTTCTTTCAAGCCCTCAATGCGCTCCGGCGCGGGCACGCAGCCGGTGGCAATGACCAGAAAGTCATAGCCATAACGCTTGCCGCTACGGGTTTTCAGGCATTGCCCGGGGAAATCGAAACGCGTGACTTCTTCGACGTAGAAGCTGATTTCCGGACGCAACAGTGAACGTTCCGGGCGCTTGAGTTCTTCTTCAAAGAACTGATTGAACGCCACGTACATGAACGCAGGTTTGTAGTAGTGATCGGGGGAATTGGACAGTAGTGCAATCGAGACTTCGCCGCGCAGGATTTCTGGATACAGCTTGCTGGCCAGTTGATTGGCCAACATGGTTCCACCTACGCCGCCACCGACAATAACTATTCGCTTGCTCATACCTGACCTCCGTGGTCATGGCAGCTTCGCGTACAGCATCCGGAGATAACGGAAGAAAAAAGGGACTCCTACATCAGGATGGAGAATTAAACACGCTTCTTGACTGTATCTGTGAACACACAAAGCGCCAGTTTGTACCGACCGGCGGTGAGAGGCATCCGACCGTTTTCATCCTGCGGTCGCTGCCTGAGCTCCGCTATGGCAAGCGCTATAGCAAGCTGATCGGATAGCTGACGATCAACCGGTTCTCATCGAACTCGTTGTTGCTGAAGTCACGGCGAATGGTCGAGTTGCGCCATTTGACGTTGAGGTCTTTGAGCGCGCCGCTCTGCACGGTGTAACCCAATTCGCTTTCGCGGCCCCATTCCTTGCCGTCGGTGACGGTGCCGGTGTGGACGTTGTCGCCGCTGATGTAGCGGTTCATCAGGGTCAGGCCGGGAATGCCGAGGGCGACGAAGTTGTAGTCATGACGTACCTGCCAGGATTTTTCTTTGGCATTGTCATAGCTTGGCATTCCACAAACCAATCTGGGTGCGCTTCTCGTTAAAGGCGTATTCACCGCCCTGGAAGTTGAAACGGTCGGAGGTAAACGCCGGTTTGCCGATCATCGACATGTCGCTCATGCTGCTGTCGTCGCGCGGGCTGTTGGCGCGGAACTGGCCGCCGTAGAACGTCAGGCCGTTGATTTCCTTCGAGGTGATCTGACCACCACGGAACGTCTGCGGCAGGGAGCGACCGTCGTCCGAATGCAGGATCGGCAGCACCGGCATCCATTCGCCCACCTTCACTTCGGTCTGCGACAGCTTGGCCTTGAACGCCACGTTGGTGCGACCGAAGTTGTCCGCCGGGCGACCGTCGTGATCCAGCGGCAACAACTGCGTACCGCCCGTGCCTTTACCGCCGTCGAGTTTCACCGAGTACATCCCCAGCACATCCATGCCGAACCCGACGGTGCCCTGGGTGAACCCGGACTTAGCGTCGAGGATGAAGCTTTGCGTCCACTCTTCTGCCTTGCCTTGGGTTTTGGTCGGGTTGGTGAAATTGCGATTGATGTAGAAGTTGCGCAGGTTCAGGTTGACCTTGGCACCTTCGACAAAGCCTGACTCCTCGGCCATGGCGGGCAGAGCCGTACTGACCAGTGCAACGGCGATGAGGCTGGGGAACCAGTATTGAGTATTGGAAGGTGTCATGTGCTCGGGTCTCTCTAGTTTTTAGGGGTGAAACGGGGCGCTGCCGCAACCTGGGGTTGCAGACAAAAATTTGAAATCAGGACAAGAACGAACGGGATCAGCCGGACAGGGCAGGGCGCGGGGGCATGGTGTCGAACCTGTTGTTATTGGTCTTGTGCGACGAATGGTGCGGGGGATGGGCGGGGTGATTCAATTGGGGAAAGCGGGTTTTGGGCGATTATCGAACGCCAAAATCAAAAGATCGCAGCCTCCGGCAGCTCACATTGGACGCGATTCCTGGAGCTGCCGGAGGCTGCGATCTTTTGATCTTGAGCAACAAAAAGCCCACCCAAAGGTGGGCTTCGTGTTCATAGCGCTATCAGAACAACTTCAGCTTCGGCGCTTCTTCTTTCAACGGCTCGTTCTTCGCGGTCTGCTCGTTCCAGCCACCGCCCAGTGCCTTGTACAGATTGACGGCACTGACCAGTTGCGCCAGGCGGTCGGTGATCAGTACCTGTTCAGCACTGAACAGCTGGCGCTGGGCATCGAGGAAGGTCAGGTTGCTGTCGACACCAATGCGGTAACGACGCTCGGCCAGACGGTAGTAGTCCTGGTTCGCGGTGACGAAATCACGCTGGGCCTGCAACTGATCTGTGTAGGTCTGGCGGGCGGCCAGGCCATCGGCGACTTCCTGGAAGGCCGTCTGAATGGACTTCTCGTAGTTCGCCACGCCGATGTCTTTCTGGATTTTTGAATAGTCCAGGCTGGCGCGCAGGCTGCCGGCATTGAAGATCGGCAGGTTGATCTGCGGCTGGAACAGCCAGGTGCCCGAACCGCCCTTGAACAGACCGGACAGGTCCGGGCTCAGGGTCCCGGCGTTGGCCGTCAGGCTGATGCTCGGGAAGAACGCCGCCCGTGCCGCGCCGATGTTGGCGTTGGCGGCTTTCAGGTTGTATTCGGCCTGAAGGATGTCCGGACGACGTTGCAGCAAGTCCGATGGCAGACCGGCCGGCACTTCGCTCAGCAGGTCGTCAGCCAATGGCTTGGCCGCTTGCAGATTGGCCGGGACGCCAGTGCCGAGCAGCAACACCAGGCTGTTTTCATCCTGGGCGACTTGACGGGTGTACTTGGCCATTTGCGCGCGGGCGTTTTCCACCGAGGTACGCGACTGGGCCAGGTCCAGGGCCGAGGCTACACCCACTTCGTTGCTGCGGGCGGTGAGCTTGTAGCTCTCGTCGAATGCACCCAGGGTGTCCTGGGTCAGTTTCAGCAGCTCCTTGTCGGCCTGCCAGGTCAGGTAGGCATTGGCCACACTGGCCACCAGGCTGATCTGGGTACTGCGGCGCGCTTCTTCAGTGGCGAAGTACTTCTGCAGCGCTTCTTCGCTCAGGCTGCGAACCCGACCGAACAGGTCGAGTTCATAGGCGCTGATGCCGACCGTGGCCGAGTAGGAACTGGTGATGCCTGCTTCGCCGGTCTGCGAGGCCCGAGCCGGGACCCGCTGGCGGCTGCCGGTGCCGTTGGCCGACACGGCCGGGAACAGATCGGCCCGCTGGATGCGGTATTGAGCCGCAAAGGCGTCGATGTTCAGCGCCGCGACTCGCAGATCACGGTTGTTTTCCAGGGCGACCTGGATCAGCTGTTGCAGCGCCGGGTCATGGAAAAACTGCTTCCAGCCCTGTTCGGCGGCAGCCTGGGCAGGCGCCTGGGCCGGCGAATACGCCGGACCTTGCGGGTACTGGCCCGCCACCGGTGCTTCAGGCTGCTGATAATCGGGAATCAGCGAGCAGCCGCCGAGCACGAAGGCGGCAACAGCCAGGGAGAGTAGCGACTTGCTCATTAGCCAGCCTCTTTAGAAGGTTCAATAGCGTCGTCCTGGTCAGCGGTTTTGCGCTGCCCCATGGCCGACACGGTGACGAAAAACAGCGGGACCCAGAAGATCGCCAGGATCGTGGCCGTGAGCATACCGCCAATTACCCCGGTACCGATCGCATGTTGGCTGCCTGAACCGGCACCCGTGGAAATTGCCAGTGGCACCACACCGAGGACGAAAGCGAGCGAGGTCATGATGATCGGTCGCAAACGCATCCGGCAGGCTTCAATCGCGGCATCGCGCAGGCTACGCCCTTGTTCATGCAGTTCCTTGGCAAATTCGACAATCAAAATGGCGTTTTTTGCCGCCAGACCGATGGTCGTCAACAAGCCCACCTGGAAGTACACGTCGTTGGACAGGCCGCGCAGGCTGGTCGCCATCAGTGCACCGATGATCCCCAGCGGCACCACCAACATCACCGCAATCGGGATCGACCAACTTTCGTACAGCGCTGCCAGACACAGGAACACCATCAGCAGTGACAACGCGTACAACGCTGGCGCTTGCGAACCGGACAACCGTTCCTCGTATGACAGGCCGGTCCACGAAATACCCACACCGGCCGGCAGTTTCTTGGCCAGGGCTTCGACTTCGAGCATGGCTTCACCGGTGGAATAACCGGGCGCCGGGGCACCGAGGATTTCCATCGCTTCGACGCCGTTGTAACGCGACAGCTTCGGTGCACCGTAGATCCACTCACCCTTGGCGAACGCCGAGAACGGAACCATGGTGCCGGCGCTGTTGCGCACATACCATTTCTTGACGTCTTCAGGACTCATGCGCGCGCCCGGCTCGCCTTGCACATACACCTTCTTCACCCGACCGCGGTCGATGAAGTCGTTGACGTAGCTACTGCCCAAGGCAATCGACAGAGTGTTGTTGATGTCGGTGAGGGTGATGCCCAAGGCACTGGCCTTCTCGTCATCGATTTCCAGTTGGTATTGTGGTTCGTCGTTCAGGCCGTTCGGGCGAACTTGCGAGAGAACCTTGCTTTGCGCCGCCATGCCGAGGAACTGGTTGCGTGCAGCCATTAGTGCGTCGTGACCGATACCGGCACGGTCTTGCAAGAACACGTCGAAACCGGTGGCGTTACCCAGCTCCAGCACCGCCGGAGGTGCGAACGCAAACACCATGGCGTCACGGAAGGTGAAGAAGTGCTGCTGGGCACGGGCCGCGAGTTTGAACACGCTGTTTTCGGCGTTACGTTCGTCCCACGGTTTGAGCATGATGAACGCCATACCCGAGCTCTGGCCACGGCCGGCGAAGTTGAAGCCGGTCACGGTAAACACCGAGGCCACCGCATCGCCTTCACCGCCGTCCTTGCTCGGACGCAGCAGGAATTCCCGCATTTCATCCACGACCACTTGCGTGCGCTGGGCACTCGAGCCGGCCGGGGTTTGCACCTGAGCAAACAATACGCCCTGGTCTTCTTCCGGCAGGAACGCCGTTGGGATGCGGGTGAACAGCCAGATCATGCCGACCAGGATGATGAGGTAGGCCAGCAAGTACGGGGCCTTGTTCGCGAGCATGTTGCCCACGCCACGCTCGTAGCTTTTGACGCCACGGTCGAAATTGCGGTTGAACCAGCCGAAGAAGCCGCGTTTCGGCACGCCGTGCTCGCCTTTCGGAATCGCCTTGAGCATGGTTGCGCAGAGCGCCGGGGTGAAGATCAGCGCGACCAGTACCGACAGGGCCATGGCCGAGACGATGGTGATCGAGAACTGCTTGTAGATCACACCGGTGGAACCGCTGAAGAACGCCATCGGCAGCAGTACGGCCGACAGCACCAGGGCGATACCGACCAGAGCACCCTGGATCTGCCCCATGGATTTCTTGGTGGCCTCCTTGGGTGACAGGCCTTCTTCGCTCATGACCCGTTCGACGTTTTCCACCACGACGATGGCGTCGTCCACCAGCAAACCGATGGCCAGTACCATGCCGAACATGGTCAGGGTGTTGATGCTGAAACCGAACGCCGCGAGGATCCCGAAGGTACCCAGCAATACGACGGGCACGGTCATCGTGGTGATGACAGTGGCGCGGAAGTTTTGCAGGAACAGGAACATCACCAGGAACACCAGTACGATCGCTTCGACCAGGGTTTCAACCACACCCTTGATCGATTCGGTCACCACCGGAGTGGTGTCGTACGGGAACACCACTTCCATCCCTTGCGGGAAGAACGGCTTGAGGGTTTCGATGGTCTTGCGCAGGGCTTTTGCAGTGTCGAGGGCGTTGGCACCGTTGGCCAGTTTCACCGCCAGACCGGAGGCCGGACTGCCGTTGAACTGGGCACTGACCGAGTAGTTTTCACCGCCCAGACCGACATCCGCAACGTCGCCGACACGCACTTGCGAACCGTCCTTGTTGACCTTGAGCAGGATCGCCTTGAACTGCTCGGCAGTCTGCAGGCGGGTCTTGCCGATGATCGTCGCATTCAGCTGTTGGCCTGCCACGGCAGGCAAACCGCCGAGTTGACCGGACGACACCTGGACGTTCTGCGCGGCGATGGCGGTTTTCACGTCCACCGGGGTCAGGTTGTAGTTGTTCAACTTGGCCGGGTCGAGCCAGATCCGCATCGCGTACTGCGCACCAAAGACCTGGAAGTCACCGACACCGGCGGTCCGCGAGACCGGGTCCTGCATGTTCGACACGATGTAGTTGGCCAAGTCGTCCTTGGTCATGCTGCCGTCGCGCGAGACCACGCCGATCACCATCAGGAAGTTTTTCACTGCCTTGGTCACGCGGATACCCTGTTGCTGCACTTCTTGCGGCAGCAGCGGGGTGGCCAGGTTCAGCTTGTTCTGGACCTGAACCTGCGCGGTATCGGAGTTGGTGCCCTGCTCGAAGGTCGCGGTAATGGTCATGCTGCCGTCGGAGTTACTTTCCGAGGAAACATAACGCAGGTTATCGATACCGTTGAGCTGTTGCTCGATCACCTGCACCACGGTGTCCTGCACGGTTTGTGCGGACGCGCCCGGGTAGGTCACCTGGATCGCAATGGCCGGAGGCGCAATGCTCGGGTATTGGTTGATCGGAAGTTTGAGGATCGATAGTGCCCCGACCAGCATGATCACCAGGGCAATTACCCAGGCAAAAATCGGACGGTCGATAAAAAATCTGGACATGATTTACTCCCCTTTGCCGCTGGAAGCCTTGTTAGCTGCCTGTGCGGGGGCCGGGTTCTTTGCGCCAACGTTAGTCGCTTCACTGGCTTTTACTTCAACGCCAGGTTTGACGTATTGCAGCCCTTCGGTGATCAGTCGATCGCCGGCCTTCAGACCGTCTTCGATCAGCCACTGGCTGCCGACAGTGCGGCTGGCCTTGAGCTGACGCAGTTCGACCTTGTTGTCTGGACCGACGACCAGCGCGGTCGGGGTGCCTTTGAGATCACGGGTCACGCCTTGTTGCGGCGCGAGGATCGCCGCGCTGTTCACACCGGCCTGCAATTGGGCGTGTACAAACATGCCTGGCAGCAGGGTGTGGTCAGGGTTGGGGAATACCGCACGCAAGGTCACGGAACCGGTGGTCTGGTCCACCGAGACTTCCGAGAACTCGAGCTTGCCTTCCTGTTTGTACTGGCTGCCGTCTTCGAGGGTCAGCTTGACCTTGGCCGCGTTGTCGCCAGATTTTTGCAAACGACCGCTTTCCAGTTCACGGCGTAATTCCAGCAGCTCTACCGAAGACTGGGTGACGTCGACGTAGATCGGGTCCAGTTGCTGAATCACCGCCATCGCGTCGACCTGGCCGCTGGTAACCAGCGCGCCTTCGGTCACGGTCGAGCGGCCGATGCGGCCGGAGAGTGGCGCGTAAACCTTGGTGTAACGCACATTGATCTGGGCGCTCTGCAGGGATGCTTCCGATTGCAACCGGTTGGCCAGGGCCGTGTCGTATTCCTGACGGCTCACAGCCTGTTCGCTGACCAGTTGCTTGTAGCGATCCGAAATCGATTTGGTCTGCTGCAAGTTCGCTTGGGCGCTTTTCAGGGTGGCTTCATAAACGGCCGGATCGATCTGATACAGCTGCTGGCCGGCCTTGACGTCGCCGCCTTCCTTGAACAGGCGCTTGAGAATGATGCCGTTAACCTGAGGGCGAACTTCGGCGATGCGGTACGCGCTGGTACGGCCCGGAAGCTCGGAGGTCAGGGTGAAAGCTTGAGGTTGCAGAGTAACGACGCCGACCTGAGGGGGTGGTGCGGCAGGTGCCGCCTCTTCCTTTTTGCATCCGCTGAGCAGCGATGCCAAGGCGAGGGCGGTGACCAGAGCGGTAACAGCTGGCTTGAATTGCATGAAAATCCTCGGGTCAGGCGCGCAAATTGCGCACTCGAAAGGTGGAAAGGTAAAAAGTGTGCGCTGAGTGGATAAGTAGCTTGCTAAGCAATATACTTACGTTCATGGTTGTTTGTAAACACCCCGACCGCGTATCCAGACCGTTACAAAAGCCGTTCAAAGATCCGAATAGTAGGCCGGGGACGACGCCTAAGAGCGCTTGCCCCACTTTTGTTCAGCGAATAATCAGAAATCGCTGAAGCATCCTGATTGAGGTTGTACTGCCATGGTTCGTCGTACCAAAGAGGAAGCTCAAGAAACCCGTAGCCAGATACTCGAAGCGGCAGAAAAAGCCTTTTTTGAGCGGGGCGTGGCGCGCACGACACTGGCGGATATCGCTACCCTGGCCGGGGTCACGCGCGGGGCCATCTATTGGCATTTCAGCAACAAGGCGGATTTGGTGCAGGCCATGCTTGACACCTTGCAAGAGCCGCTGGATGAAATGGCCAAGGCCAAGGCCAGTGAAAGCGAAGATGAACTCGACCCTCTCGGCTGCATGCGCAAGCTGCTGATTCATTTGTTTCATCAAGTTGCCCTGGACCCGAAAACCCGACGCATCAATGAGATTCTGTTTCATAAGTGCGAATTCACCGATGAAATGTGCGACCTGCGCCAGCAGCGCCGAGAGGTCAGCCTTGATTGCAATGTGCGAATCGCTCTGGCGCTGAGTAATGCGGTCAATCGGGGGCAGTTACCGGAAAACCTCGATACGGCCCGCGCAGCCATCAGCCTGCATGCGTACATCGACGGCATCCTGTATCAGTGGCTGTTGGCGCCCGACAGCTTTGAACTGCACATCGAAGCCGAGCGTTGGGTCGATACCGGGCTGGACATGCTGCGCTTCAGCCCAAGCCTGCGCAAATGAAACAAAGTGTGTAATTGGATCCGTTTGTGTCAAGACTTGAAGCGGGGAATATCCCTGCTTCGCTCGCCTTTCTGTAATGGGGTGCTTTTATATACGTACGTTCGCCGGGTTGATAGGTAGCGAGCTACGTATTTTGTAGGGATTTTGTGTCGAGTGTGTGAATGAGTGTGAACGACCCGGGCTACAAGGGCGTCGAGCAGCCGATCAAGGGCATAGCGCTGATCTGTCTGGCGGTTTTGTTGTTCGCCAGCCACGACACGTTGTCCAAGTACCTGTCCGGCTTCTACCCGATCGTGATGGTGGTTTGGGCGCGCTACGTGGTGCACACCTTGTTGATGCTGGTGATGTTCGTGCCGCGCAGTGGTTTTTCGGCGGTGGTGCGCACCAAGCGTCCCGGACTGCAGTTATTACGCGCCCTGTGTTTGATCGGCACCAGCTTGTTTTTCACCACCGGTCTGCGTTACATCCCCTTGGCTGAGGCCACGGCCGTCACCTTTCTTGCACCGTTATTAGTGACCGCATTGTCTGTACCGTTGCTGCATGAGCGGGTAACACGCAATCAGTGGCTGGCGGTACTGGGTGGATTTGTCGGCGTGTTGATCGTCGTGCGGCCCGGCGGTGCTCTGTTCACCCCGGCGATCTTGTTGCCTCTGTGCTCGGCCTTGTGTTTTGGCTTCTATCAATTGCTCACCCGCCTGCTCAGCGGTATCGACAGCCCGACCACCAGCAACTTTCTGACCGGCATTCTCAACAGCCTGATCATGAGTGCGCTGTTGCCGTTTTTCTGGAGTACGCCGACGTTGCTGCACGGCCTGTTCATGATTGGCCTGGGTACTTGCGGCATGCTCGGCCACATGTTGCTGACCCAGGCCTTCCGCCATGCGGCACCGGCGATGCTGGCCCCCTTCAGTTACGGACAGATCCTGTTTGCCGGGATGTACGGGTATTTGATCTTTGACCATACCCCGGACAGCTTCGGCGTGATCGGGATTGCGGTGATTTGCCTCAGCGGTCTTGCGGTGGCCTGGAGACAGCGCAAGCGCTGACAAGATCGCAGCCTTCGATAGCGCCTACATTATTCGAATGGCTTACACTCTGTGCTGCCGAAAGCAGCGATCCTTTGATCTTCCATATGCAAAAGCCCCGGCTCTTTCGAGTCGGGGCTTTTGCGTTTCAAGGGGGGACGCTTACAACACCGGGTAGTCGATGTAGCCAACCGCGCCCTTGGAATAAAACAGCTCAGGACGTGGCTCGTTCAGCGGCGCATCGGCCTTCAAACGTGCCGGCAGGTCCGGGTTGGCAATGAACGGCACGCCGAAGGCCACCGCATCGGCCTTGCCGCTGGCGAGCCAGGCGTTGGCGCTGTCTTTGGTGAAGCGTTCGTTGACGATGTACGGGCCGCCGAACGCTTCTTTCAATTGTGGACCCAGGCTGTCGCCTTCTTCTTTCTCGCGGGAGCAGATGAACGCGATGCCACGTTTGCCTAGTTCGCGAGCGACGTAAGTGAAGGTCTCGGACAGGTTGTCGTCGCCCATGTCATGGAGATCGGCACGGGGTGACAGGTGCACACCTACACGGCCCGCGCCCCAGACTTCGATCGCGGCATCGGTCACTTCCAACAACAGGCGCGCACGATTTTCCACGGAACCGCCGTAGTTGTCGGTGCGCTGGTTGGTGCTGCTTTGCAGGAACTGGTCGAGCAGGTAACCGTTGGCGCCGTGGATTTCCACACCGTCAAAACCGGCCGCCTTGGCGTTCTCGGCACCGACGCGGTAGGCGTCGACGATGTCGGCGATTTCAGCGGTTTCCAGGGCGCGTGGGGTTGGGAAGTCGGCCAGTGGGCGAACCAGGCTGACATGACCTTTTGGCTGAATGGCGCTTGGTGCGACCGGCGCTTCACCGCCCAGGTACGACCCGTGGGAAATACGGCCGACGTGCCACAGTTGCAGGAAAATCTTGCCGCCCGCGCCGTGAATAGCCTTGGTCACGTTGGCCCAGCCACGCACTTGATCGTTGGACCAGATACCCGGGGTGTCCGGGTAGCCGACGCCCATCGGCGTGACCGACGTGGCCTCGCTGAGGATCAGGCCGGCCGAGGCGCGTTGTACGTAGTACTCGGCCATCAGCGCGTTTGGTACGCGGCCTTCGTCGGCGCGGCAGCGGGTCAGCGGCGCCATGATGATGCGGTTGGCCAACTCAAGGTCGCCCAGTTTGATCGGATCGAAAATAGTCGTCATGAAATAGCTCTCTTGTAGAGATCAGTGGGTAGCAGGGGCCAGTTCGGGATTGCCGCTCTGACGGAAAGTAATCAGGGTCACCAGCAGGGCGAGTAGCGCCAGTGCGGCTGCCGCGAGAGGAACGCTGGTCAAGCCGAAACCGTGGGCGATGACGCTGCCACCGACCCAGGCACCCAGTGCGTTGCCGATGTTGAAAGCGCCGATGTTCAGGGTCGACACCAGGTTCGGTGCGGCCTTGCCGTAGGTCACGACGTTCACTTGCAGGGCCGGCACGGCGGCAAAGCACGCGGTGGCCCAGAGGAACAGGGTGATTTCGGTAGGAATCAGCGCAACGCTGGTCCAAGTCATTACGGTCGAGATCACGGCCATCGAGATAAAGACGCCGATCAACGTTGCGGCCATGCCTTTGTCAGCCAGCTTGCCGCCGATGATGTTGCCCACCGTCAGGCCCAGCCCGATGAGCATCAGGGTCCAGGTCACGCCTTTGGGCGAGACGCCAGTGACATCGCCGAGCAGCGGGGCGACGTAGGTGAACAGGGTGAAGACCGAAGCAGCGAACAACGCGGTCATGCTCAACGACAGCCAGATCCCGGCGCCTTTGAGGGCGCGCAGTTCGGCGCGCATGTCGAGTTTCTCTTCATCACGCTTGGCCGGAAGGAAGCGGATCAGGCCGATCAACGCGATCACACCCATCACGGTCACCGCCCAGAAGGTCGAACGCCAGCCGGCTTGCTGACCGAGCGCGGTGCCCAGCGGAACGCCGAGCACGTTGGCCAGGGTCAGGCCGGTGAACATCAGGGCCACGGCCGAAGCGCGTTTGTTCGCAGGCACCAGACCTGCCGCCACCACCGAGCCGATGCCGAAGAACGCACCGTGGCAGAGGGCGGTCACCACACGGGCAAACATCAGCACGTTGTAGTCGGTAGCCATTGCGCAGAGCAGGTTGCCAATGATGAAGATGCCCATCAACGCTACCAGTGCGGCCTTGCGCGGCAATCGAGAGGTCGCCAGTGCCATGAATGGCGCACCGATGGCCACGCCCAGGGCGTAACCGGTCACCAGCCAGCCGGCGCCGGGGATCGATACACCGAGGTCCGCTGCCACATCGGGCAACAAGCCCATGATGACGAACTCGGTGGTGCCGATGGCGAAGGCGCTCAAGGCCAGAATGAGTAGCGAGAGGGGCATTGTTTAATTCCTAGTCGGAGCGCTGAGCTCCTTGACGATGGCATCGAGGAACGCCTGAATCACGTCCTCGTTGCGTTTGAAAAAGTGCCATTGACCGGCTTTCTGGCTGCTGATCAGTCCCGCACGTTGCAAGTTCGCCAAATGGGCGGACACGGTCGACTGCGACAGGCCGCAGCGTTGATCGATCTGTCCGGCGCAAATGCCGTACTCGTGGTTGTGGATCTGTTCCGGGAACTGGGCTTTGGGATCTTTCAGCCAGATGAGGATGTCTCGGCGTACTGGGTGTGCCAGGGCTTTTATTATTTCGTCGAGGTCGATGGTCATGGTTTGGGCTCGTGATGAGTAAAACGCTATATCGCGATGAGGCGAACTTTAAATCGGTACTTCGCGATATACCAATATGATTTTGGTCTGGCGACCGAGTAATTCGGTATATCGAGTTATAACGATATGTGGGGCGTAGTGCTAAGCTGCGCGGCATGAACTATCTCGCACATCTGCACCTCGGTGGCCAGCGCCCCGGTCAATTGCTCGGCAGTCTGTATGGCGATTTCGTCAAAGGGCGGCTGCAAGGGCAGTTCGATCCGGAGATCGAAGCGGCCATCCAGCTGCATCGCAGCATCGATGTCTTTACCGACCGCCATCCGTTGGTGGACGTCTCGTTGTCACGGTTTTCCATCACCCGCCGGCGTTACGCCGGGATTGTGCTCGACGTGTTTTTCGACCATTGCCTGGCGCGTGACTGGACGCTGTACGCCGACCAGCCACTGGAGCAATTCACTTCGGGCGTGTACCGGGTGCTGTCCGCCGAGGCGCAATTGCCGGAACGTCTGGCGCAGATCGCGCCGCACATGGTGGCCAATGACTGGTTGGGTTCTTATCGGGAGTTCGCGGTGCTTGAGCAGGTGCTGCGGGGGATTTCGCGGCGGTTGACGCGGCCGGAGGAACTGGCCGCAGCGATGCAGGAGTTGCGGGTGTTGTATGAGCCGTTGAGTGATGACTTCCGGTTGTTCTATCCGCAGCTTCAGCAGTTTGCCCAAAACTATCCAACGACATAAACCTATTGTGGGAGCGAGCCTGCTCGCGAAAGCGGCTTAACATTCAACGAAGATGCTGAATGGCATACCGCTTTCGCGAGCAGGCTCGCTCCCACAGGGGATTTTTGTTCCTTCAGTAGATAGGTGTCAGGCCGCAATGGCGGGTCGCATTGGGACTTGCTGTGTTTCCGGAATCGCCCCAAACAACGCCTTCTGCACCGCCTGCTGCGCCTCAAACGCCAGTGCCGCACGCTCGCGGCCTTCACACGCGATCGGCTTGAGCAAATGAATCTCCACCTCCCCCCGATCATTGGCAAACAAGCGCATCAAGTGCGAGAGCAAATCATCATCGCCAATGAACGGCGCCAGTGAATCGAGCTTTCCGTCGCGCAGATAACGAATCGCCACCGGCTGCAACTTCACGTCGGAGTCGATCGCCGCAGACAGCAATCGACCGTGGAAAGTGCGCAGCGAGCGGCCATCGGTGGTGGTGCCTTCCGGGAACATCAGCAGCGGATGTTCCTGCTCCAGATGACGGGTCATCTGTTTGCGGATCAACTGGCTGTCGCCTGACCCGCGACGAATGAACAAACTGCCAGCCTTGGCCGCCAACCAGCCCGCCACCGGCCAGGTGCGCACTTCGGCCTTTGACAGGAACGACAGCGGCGTGAGCATGCCCAGCAGTGGAATGTCGGTCCAGGACACATGGTTGCTGACCCAGAGCATCGGCGCCTTCGGCAATTCACCCTGCACGGTCACGCGAAAGGGCAGGGCATTGCTCAGGCGCGCCATGAAAAATCGCGACCAGCGCTGGCGACGGACCATCGAATGAGCAATCCCCAAACGTTCGAACAACCCAAACACACTGGCCATGCTCAAACCCAGCGCCACCACCACCAACACTCGCGCAATCCGCGCGTACACCCGTAACTGACTCATCACACGGCCGCCTTGAAGTGCTTGGCATAACGCGGGCAGAGTTCGTCGCGCTTGAGCAGAATGAACACGTCGGCGACCTGGAAGTCTTCATCCCAGCACGGCTCGCCACAGATTTTCGCGCCGAGGCGCATGTAGGCCTTGAGCAACGGTGGCATTTCGGCGATGACGTTGGACGGAATAGCGAGGCTCGGCAGCGGTTTTTTCGGTTCTGCCCGCAGGTGTTCTGTGCACAGGTAGCGTTCGCGCAGGCGCTGCATGATCGCGTGGGCCTGGATGCCGCCGTCCTGCATCGGGATGCTCGCGCAACCCATCAAATAGCTGTAGCCGCCCTGGTTCAGCACTTCGGCCAGTTCGCCCCAGAGTACGGCGATGGTCCCGCCGTTGCGGTAGGCCGGGTCGACGCAAGTGCGGCCGATTTCCAGGATCGGGCCTTTCAGATGGACCAGGCCATGCAGGCTGAATTCTTCTTCGCTGTAGAACTTGCCCAGGCTGCTGGCGGCCGTGTGGTCGAGCAAACGGGTGGTCGCCACCAGACGCCCGGTGTTCAAGTCACGCACGCCGATGTGGGCGCAGTGAACATCATAGTCATCCATGTCCAGACCCAGCTCCGCGCCTTTCAGCTTGGCGTTGAATTCGCCGCTGAACACGTTGAAGCGCAGGGCCTGGGCTTCCTGCAAGGCCTCGGCGCCCACCAGGCGTTCGGCTTGCAGGCGGCGTTCATTGCCGGTGTCGCTGATGCGGGCGATCTGAGTCATTGCGAATCTCCATACGGGCCGGTCACCCGTCTTGGGTTGCAGCCGATCGACTTTCTTTATGCAGCCGTGTTGTGCAAAGTCAGGCTATGTAGCCCCGGTGTCATCGCCATGAAGCTTTGGTGATGCTTATATGACAGCCTTTGAGGAGCCTCTTATGCCCTGGCAAAACCTGCTGCGCCGCCGCGATCGTCTGCCCGCCAACCCGGACCTGGGCGAGGGGTTCGCGACCTTGTTGCACCAGTTGGGCAACGTCACGCCGTTCGAACTGGCGGTGGCCGGCGGGCGTTTGATGTCGACGCCGGGGCTGGCGTTTCTGGTGGGCTATCAAGCGGCGTTGCGCATGCTTTGGCCGAGCGCGCCGCTGAGCCTTGGCGCCTTGTGCGCGACCGAACAGCGCAGCTTGCGGGTGGCGGATATGCAGACTCGTCTGCACGATTTGCGTCTGAGCGGGCGCAAGGATTTTGTCACCGCAGGCGATGCCGCCGATTGGCTGCTGATTGCGGCCCGCAGTGAAGCTCCCGACGAAAAACCGCGCCTGAGTCTGGCGGTGGTTTATCCCGATGAACCGGGCGTGCGTCTGGAGAAACTGCCGGCGATCCCGTTGATGCCAGACATCAGCCATGGTCGGCTGTTTCTCGATAACGCTCAGTGCGAGCTGTTGGCGGGGGATGGCTGGGATGCTTACATCAAACCGTTTCGCACCCTTGAAGACATTTACGTTCTGAGCGCCATGACCGCCTGGCTGTACGGCATCGGTCAGGACAGCGACTGGCCGCAAGCCTTGCAACTGCGTTTGCTGGCGCTGCTGGCCGGGTGTGCGGAAGTCAGCCGGCAGGCGCCGAATAATCCGTCCGGGCATGTGTTACTCGGTGGCTTGTTTGCGCAGTTCGATGGGCTCAAGGCTGAGGTGGCTCAGGCACTGGCCGATGGTCCGCAGCAATGGGCGGCGATGTGGCAGCGCGATCAGGGCGTGATGGGTTTGGCGGCGGGTGCGCGGGGGAAGCGGTTGGCAAAGGCACTCGCGGGATCTTCGCAGGGTTGACCGGCCCCTTCGCGAGCAAGCCCGCTCCCACAGGGGAATGCATTTCAAATGTGGGCGTGAGCCTGCTCGCGAAGGCGTCCTCAAGAACAATGCAAACTCAAAAACTGTCATCAAGCTCGACTAGGCTCAGCAGGTTCATCCTTCCGAGCCCCCACCATGTTCAAAGGCGTGTCCCTGACTTTCGGGCTGTTGTTCAGCCTCACGGCTCACGCCGAATACTGGCCTGCCGAGCAATGGTCGACCGCCCCGACAGTCACCGGGCCGGCGCTTCAAGCCCTGGAGACTTACGCCTTCCCACCCCGTGATGAGGCCACCCGAAAAGGCATCCGCACTGACGCCTTGCTGGTGATCCGCGACGGCCAGTTGATCTACGAACGCTACGCCGATCCGACCACCGCCGACACCCCACACCTGACCTGGTCCATCAGCAAAAGCCTGATGGCCGCGGTCCTCGGCGTGGCCTATGGCGAAGGTCTGTTCAAGCTCCAGGACCCGGTGCAGAAATTTTATCCACCGCTGGAAAAGCACCCGACGATGACCATGGCCGACCTGCTGCACTGGGCCTCGGGACTGGACTGGCAGGAAGACTATGAATACGCGCCATTGAAATCCTCGGTGGTCGCGATGCTCTACACCCGTGGTCACCCGGACATGGCCGCGTTCACCGCCGATCACGCTGAATACGCCAAACCCGGTGAGGCATTCCGTTATTCCAGTGGCGACAGCAATCTATTGTCCGCCGCGCTGAAAAACATCGTCGGCCCGACCCGCTATCCGGATTATCCATGGACTGCGCTGTTCGAGCCTTTGGGGATTCGCCACGCCGTCTGGGAAAGCGATGCCACGGGAACCTTCGTCGCTTCGTCCTATGCCTACCTAACCGCCCGGGACCTCGCGCGAGTTGGTCTGCTGATGGCACGCGACGGCCGCTGGGGCGAGCGGCAATTGCTGCCCAAGGACTGGGTCACTTTCAACCGCGAACCGTTCGCCCATTATCAAGTCAATCAAGACGACGCCGTGCCCGGCGGCCATTGGTGGCTTAACCGCGCGGTGGAAGGTGCGGCAAAACCCTGGCCCGATGCACCTGCCGACACCTTCGCCGCGCTGGGTCATTGGGGCCAGGCGATGTACGTGATTCCCAGCGAAAACCAGGTGATCGTGCGCTACGGCGATGACCGCGACGGCAGCTACCGGCACAACGAGTTGCTCAAACTCGCGCTCAAGGCATTTGCCGCGAAGGTGCAGCCATGAACCGCCGCAGCCTTGTTCGTCGCCGACCGTTCAGCACGTTGTTGTTGATCCTGCTGATCGCCTTGCTCGGCTGGATCTGGAAGGAGCGCGTGGCGTTGTGGGCATTCCCGGACATCCTCAGTGCCTACACCGCCAAGGAATATTGTTCGTGCCGTTACGTGATGAATTACCCGGCCGAGTACTGCCACGACTATGTGAAACAGTGGTTGCCGAGCAGTGGCTTTACCGATGAACCCGCCGGCAAGCGCGTCACCGTCAGCGGCATGGGCCGCAGCAATAGCGCCACCTGGGGCGGCGAGCGCCAGGGTTGCCGCCTGAATCCCTGAACACCACTGTCCTTGTAGCAGCTGGCGAAGCCTGCGTTCGGCTGCGAAGCAGTCGTGAAATCAGGCGCTGCGGTTTTACAGGGAGACCGAGGTGGCTGGATTGGCGACTGCTTCGTCCGAACGCGGCCCGAACCGAACGCAGCCTTCGGCAGCTGCTACACAAGTTTGCAATTGGCTCACGGGCGGTTAAGGTTCGTGCAGGTTTATCTGCCCCACGAGTCTCTATGTTCAACCGCTTCCTCTGCAAAACCCTCGCCTTCCTGCTGTTGGCCAGCGCCACGTTGTCGGTCCACGCCGATTGGTATCTGGATGGCGAGTCCTCGCGTTTGTCGTTCGTCAGCACAAAAAACGTCAACATTTCAGAAGTGCAACGCTTTCTGGTGCTGCACGGCAAGGTCGATCCCAAGGGGCTGGCTCAGGTCGAAGTCGAGCTGGACTCGGTCAACAGCGGCATTCCGTTGCGCGATGAACGCATGCGCAAGGACCTGTTTGAAATCCAGACCTTCCCCGAAGCGCTGATTACCGCGCAGATCGATCTGCGGCCGATCAACGACCTCGCGCCCGGCGCGCAACTTGAATTGCGCCTGCCGCTGACCGTCAACCTCCATGGTAAACAACACGAATACAACGCTGAACTGCTGGCAACCCGTCTCGATGACCGGCGCTTCCAGGTGGTGACACTCGAGCCGTTGGTGATCAACGCTGCGGATTTCGACTTTACCCCCGGCCTGGAAAGTTTGCGCAAGGTCGCCGGTTTGTCGGCCATCAGTTTGTCGGTGCCGGTGAGTGCGGTACTGATTTTCACGGCGCGCTGACATGGCCGGCGCGATTTTCCCCTGGCGTGAAGGCAACCGTTTTGAACTGTTGATCGACGGTCCGCAGTTTTTTCCACGGATGTTGGTCGCGATTGCCCGCGCCGAAGAGCAGGTCGAGCTGGAGCTGTACCTGGTGGAGGCGGGTGCCTGTGCCGAGGCGATGGTTCAGGCGTTGGTCCAGGCCGCAGAACGTGGCGTGCGCGTGCGCTGCCTGTTCGATGATTACGGCAGCCTCGCGTTCACCCTGGCTTTGCGTCAGCGTTTGATGGCAGCGGGCGTGGAGCTGCGCTTTTACAATCGCCTGAGCTGGCGGCGCTGGGTGGGCAACTTCTACCGCGATCACCGCAAGCTGTTGCTGGTCGATCAGAGCAAGGCCGTGGTGGGTGGCACCGGGGTGACCGATGAGTTCTGGACGCCGGGCGAAGACACCAGCGAATGGCACGAAGTGATGGTGGAAATCACCGGCCCCTTGGTCATCGACTGGCAGTTGCTGTTCGACCGCCAATGGATCGCCAACCGGCATCGGCGCGCCTGGAAACCCGCTTCGCATTTCGGCTTGCCGCGTCTGCCACGCGTGCCGTCCATGGGCGAGGGCATGGGTCGGGTCGCCTATGCCGACGCCCGCCAGCACCGGGACATCCTGCAATCGTTGACTCGCGCGTTGAACAGCGGCCAGCAGCGGATCTGGCTGGCGACGCCGTATTTCCTGCCGACCTGGAAAGTCCGCCGCTCACTGCGCCGGGCTGCCGCCCGAGGTGTCGATGTGCGCCTGCTGCTGACCGGGCCACGCACCGATCACCCGTCGGTGCGCTACGCCGGGCATCGCTACTACCCGCGATTGCTCAAGGCCGGGGTGACGATCTTCGAATACCAGCCGTGTTTCCTGCACCTGAAAATGGTCCTGGTCGACGACTGGGTGAGCATCGGCTCGTGCAATTTCGATCACTGGAATTTGCGCTTCAACCTGGAAGCCAACCTTGAGGCGCTGGACCCGGGGCTGACGCGGGCGGTGGCGGCGAGTTTCGAGAGGGACTTTGCGCAGAGCCAGGAAGTCAGTCTGGAGGCATGGCAACGCCGGCCGCTGTGGCGGCGGGTGAAGCAGAGGATTTGGGGATGGGTGGATCGGCTGGTGGTGAATCTGCTGGATCGACGGGGCTGAGCCCAATCTCCGCAACACCCTAATCTACTGTGGGAGCGAGCCTGCTCGCGATGGCGGCATAACATTCTACAAAGATGCTGAGTGTTATGGCCTCATCGCGAGCAGGCTCGCTCCCACAGTTTTATTGCGGTGTGCCAGGGGTTACAGCAGTTCAAAGCTCTGCTGCGTCACGTCCTGTGAATCCAGACCGATCTCCACGTTGAACTTGCCCGGCTCGGCAGCGAACTTGAGCTGGGTGTTGTAGAACTTCAGGTCATCCTCGGTGATGGTGAAGCGCACGACTTTCTGTTCGCCGGCCTTGAGCATGACTTTCTGGAAGTTCTTCAGTTCCTTGATCGGGCGGATCATCGAGCCGGTCACGTCCTGGATGTACAACTGCACCACGGTTTCGCCGTCACGCTTGCCGGTGTTTTTCACCATGACGCTGGCGTCGAGCTTGCCGGTTTTGTTCAACGTGGTCGACGACAGCGCCATGTCGCTCAGGCTGAAATCGGTGTAGCTCAGGCCGAAACCAAACGGGAACAGCGGCCCGGTGGTGTCATCGAAATACTGCGAGGTGTAGTTGCCCGGTTTGCCCGGCGTGAACGGCCGGCCAATGCTCAGGTGGTTGTAGTAGGTCGGAATCTGGCCTACCGAGCGCGGGAAGGTGATCGGCAATTTGCCCGACGGGTTGTAGTCGCCGAACAGTACGTCGGCGATGGCGTTGCCGCCTTCGGTGCCGCTGAACCAGGTTTCCAGAATCGCGTCAGCCTGTTCCTTCTCTTCGAGAATCGACAGCGGACGGCCGTTCATTAACACCAGCACCAGCGGTTTGCCGGTGGCTTTCAGCGCCTTGATCAAATCGCGCTGGTTGGCCGGGATGTTCAGGTCGGTGCGGCTCGACGATTCGTGGGACATGCCACGGGACTCGCCCACCGCTGCCACCACCACATCGGCATCCTTGGCGGCTTTCACGGCTTCGTCGATCAGCACTTGGGCCGAACGCGGATCGTCCACCACTTCAGGTGCGTCGAAGTTGAGGAAGTTCAGGTAATCCAGAACTTTCTTGTCGCTGGTGATGTTGGCGCCTCGAGCGTAGATCAGCGTCGATTGCGCGCCCAGTGCAGTGGTCATGCCGTCGAACAGAGTCACCGATTGCGCGGGTTTACCCGCGGCGGCCCAGCTACCCATCATGTCGATCGGTGCCTTGGCCAGCGGACCGACCAATGCGATTTTCGCGGTTTTCTTCAGCGGCAGGGTTTCGCCCTGGTTCTTCAGCAACACCATGCTGCGGCGCGCGACGTCACGGGCCTCGGTGCGGTGCATCCGGCTCTCGGCGTACGTGTCGGCCGGATCATCTTCAGCCTTGCCGATGCGCAGGTACGGGTCCTTGAACAGGCCCATATCGTACTTGGCGGCGAGCACTTCACGCACCGCGTTGTCGATGTCGCTTTGCTGGATTTCACCCGCCTTCAACAGCCCCGGCAGCTCTTTGCCATAGAGGGTGTCGTTCATGCTCATGTCGATGCCAGCCTTGATCGCCAGCTTCGCGGCTTCGCGACCGTCACGGGCGACGCCGTGTTTGATCAGCTCGAAAATCGCCCCGTGGTCGCTGACGGCCAGGCCTTTGAAACCCCATTGCTTGCGCAACAGGTCGTTCATCAGCCAAGTGTTGGCGGTGGCCGGGACGCCGTTGATCGAGTTCAGCGCGACCATTACCCCGCCAGCACCGGCGTCGATAGCCGCACGGTAGGGTGGCAGGTAGTCCTGGAACATCTTGACCGGGCTCATGTCGACGACGTTGTAGTCGCGACCGCCTTCGACCGCGCCGTACAGGGCAAAGTGCTTGACGCTGGCCATGATGCTGTCGGCCGCGTTCGCGCCCGTGCCCTGGAAGGCTTTGACCATCACGCCGGCGATGCGCGACACCAGATACGTGTCTTCACCGAAGCCTTCGGAAGTCCTGCCCCAGCGCGGGTCACGGGAGATGTCGACCATTGGCGCGAAGGTGATGTCCAGGCTGTCAGCCGCGGCTTCCTTGGCGGCGATGCGCCCGGACAGGCCGATGGCGTCCATGTCCCAGCTCGAAGCCAGGGCTATCGGGATCGGGAAAATGGTGCGGTGGCCGTGGATCACGTCATAGGCGAAGAACATCGGGATCTTCAGCCGGCTGCGCACGGCCGCGTCCTGCATCGGACGGTTTTCCGGGCGGGTGATCGAGTTGAACGTGCCACCGATGTTGCCGGCAGCGATTTCCTTGCGGATCGTCTCCCGAGGCATTTCCGGGCCGATGCTGATAAGGCGCAACTGGCCGATCTTTTCATCGAGGGTCATCTGCTTCATCAGGTTGCTGATGAAAGCGTCCTTGTTTTCCAGAGGTGCGGGCGTCGTGGCGGCCAATACGGTATGACTGGCCAGGCTGACGAACAGGCCCAGCAAACACAGCTTCTTCATGAATAGTTTTCTCAAAAGCCTAAACGGCAGTGAATACGCGCCGGTCAGCCAAAATTTAGGGAGCGACTATTGTTGTTCAGGTAAATGCAGCACACTTCTGCGTGTTTTCGCGCTGGGGCATCTTTTAGCCCATTGGCGCGATGCAATCCAGTGGCGGCGGCAGATTATGCCCGAAGAGCCGGGTTCAAAGTTCGAAGGTTGTTTTTCAACGGAATGTGCAAGGGAGCATCAACCAGATGAATGTACGACACCACTATCGGTCGAGCCTGCAGGTTGCAGTCTTGATGTTGCTGACCACACTGCTGGCCGGCTGCGGCATCAACACGATCCCGACCCTCGACGAACAGGCCAAGGCCGCGTGGGGCCAGGTGCAGAACCAGTACCAGCGCCGCGCCGACCTGATCCCCAATCTGGTGGAAACCGTCAAGGGCTACGCGCAGCATGAGCAGGAAACCCTGACCGCGGTGATCGAAGCCCGGGCCAAGGCCACTTCGATCCAGGTGGACGCCAGCACGCTCGACAATCCAGAAAAGCTCAAACAGTTCCAGCAGGCCCAGGATCAGCTGACCGGTGCCTTGAGCCGTTTGATGGTGGTGTCCGAGCGTTACCCGGACCTCAAGGCCAACCAGAATTTCCTGGCGCTGCAATCGCAACTTGAAGGCACCGAGAACCGCATCGCCGTGGCGCGTCGTGACTTCATCCTCGCCGTGCAGAAATACAACACGGAACTTCGTACCTTCCCCGGTCGCCTGTGGCACACGGTGATGTACAGCGATTTGCCGATTCGCGAAACCTTCGAGGCCACCAGTCCCGATGCGGAAAAAGCGCCTCAAGTGAAGTTCCAGTAAGCGCCGGGACGGGTTTAAAGCGTCACCACGGATGAGGTTGCCAATGCGTGTGTTGAAAGTTGGCCTGATGCTGTTGCTCTGGGTGTTTGCCCTGACGGCCCAGGCCGCGTTGAAGTTTCCGGAACTGACCGGGCGGGTGGTCGATAACGCCCAGATGATCGAGCCTGCGGTGCGTGAGCAGCTGACGCAACAGCTACAGGCCCATGAAAAAGCCACCGGCGAGCAGCTGGTGGTGGTCACGTTGCCGGATTTACAGGGCACCGACATTGCGGACTTCGGTTATCAACTGGGGCGCTACTGGGGCATCGGCCAGAAGGACAAGAACACTGGCGCGCTGCTGATCGTTGCGCGTGACGATCGCAAGCTGCGGATTGAAGTCGGTTATGGCCTGGAAGCTCGTCTGACCGATGCGCAGAGTTCTGTGATCATCAATCAGGTGATCACCCCGGCGTTCAAAACCGGCAACTTCAGCAAGGGCATCAGCGACGGGGTCGCGGCGATGCTCGTGGTACTGGGCGGCAATCCGCTGGATGAGCCGTCCACTGTGTATGACTCCGGAGGCAATCAGGACAGCGACTTCGTTTCGCGGTATCCGGGGGTATTCGTGTTTCTGGTGATGCTGTTCATCCTGACGATGTTTGTCTGCCAGATGCTCGGGATCCTGCCCAGCGGTGGCAGTGTGCGAGGCGGTTCGAGCGGCGGTTTCGGCGGTGGAGGTTTTGGTGGCGGCGGTGGAGGCGGGGGCTTCAGCGGTGGCGGGGGCAGTTTCGGGGGCGGTGGTTCGTCGGGCGGCTGGTGATCACACAACAATAGCGAGTGGGCATTCTTAAACATGGCATTACTGACTGAACACGAACAACGCAAAGTTGCCGAGGCGATTGCCCGGGTCGAGCGCGACACCGACGCCGAACTGGTGACCGTGCTCGCGGCCCGCGCCGACGACTACGCGTACATCCCGCTGCTCTGGGCCAGCCTGCTGGCGCTGGTGGTGCCGGGTGTCGTGCATTACCTGACTGGCTGGCTGAACCTGCACAGCTTGCTGCTGGTGCAATGGATCACGTTCATCGTGCTGTGCCTGGTGTTCCGGATTCCGAAAATCACCACGCACCTGATCCCGCGCTCGGTGCGTCACTGGCGCGCCTCGAACCTGGCGCGCCGGCAGTTTCTGGAGCAGAACCTGCACCACACAGTGGGCAGCACCGGGATGCTGATTTTCGTCTGCGAGGCTGAACGCTATGTGGAAATTCTGGTGGATGAAGGGATTTCGAAACGGCTGGACAACAAGAACTGGGATGGAATTGTTGCGGCGTTCACTCAGCAGGTGAAGCAAGGGCAGACGTTGCAGGGGTTTGTGACGTGTGTGGAGGCGTGTGGCGAGTTGCTCAAGGTGCATGTGCCGGTGACGCATGTGAGGAATGAGTTGCCGAATCGGTTGGTGGTGTTGGGCTAAATCCAAGCCGCGACGCATTCCCTGTAGCAGCTGGCGAAGCCTGCGTTCGGCTGCGAAGCAGTCGTAAATCCGGTATTCACGGTCTTCTTGTTGCACCGCGTGTGCTGATTTTACGACTGCTGCGCAGCCGAACGCAGGCTGCGCCAGCTGCTACAGATCGCACCGTTCGGGAAATTACCCGTGCCCTCAATCCCCATCCCCCCTAAAATACCCGCCATTCCCCGATCCGCACCGCCCGAGGCCGTTTTTCCCATGTCTGTCACCGCCACTCCCGCCAGCCTCGCGCCGGATCATCACGCCCAGTTCATCGAGCTGCTGCAGTCCAGCCTTGACCAGAACGCCTTCATCAAACTGGTGCTGGCCAAGTACGTCGGCACTGAAGTGGACTTGCAGCGGCTGATCATCAAGCAGCTGACGGTCAAGGATCAGCCCTGTCTGTCCTTCGTCTACCGCTACAAGACGCGCGACATCACCAAGAATTTGCCGATTGCCGAGGGCGTAGCGACCATCGCCGCACTCTTGCCGGCATCGTTTAAAAATGCGCATTTGCTGTCGCTGACTGATGAAGCTCAGCTGGAATACAGCAAAAAGGGCAAGTCTTCGCTGTTCAAGAGCAAACCTCAGCAATTGCGTGAAATGCCATCCGCTGAGCACAACCGCGAGAAGAACCGCTTCCTCGACCTGAGCCGGCCGTTCCTCGCCGACCTCGGCGTGACCAACAAGCAACATGAGTTGATCCCGGCGATGTCGCGCAAGTGGAAGCAGATCAACAAGTTCATCGAGGTCTTCAGCCATGCGCTGACCACCTCACCGCTGGCGCTGGACAAGCCGGTTCAGGTGGCGGATTTCGGCTCGGGCAAGGGTTACCTGACGTTCGCGATTCATGACTACCTGCGCAATACCTTGAAGGCCGAAGGCGTGGTGACCGGCGTCGAGTTGCGCGAAGAGATGGTAAATTTGTGCAACGCCGCGGCCGCAAAGCTCGAACATCCGGGGCTGGTGTTCAAGTGCGGCGATGTGCGCAGCGTGGCGCCGAGCGAGCTGGACGTGATGATCGCACTGCATGCCTGCGACATCGCCACCGACTATGCGATTCACACCGGCATTCGTTCCGGCGCCTCGATCATCATGTGCTCGCCGTGCTGCCACAAGCAGATCCGCCTGCAAATCCAGAGCCCGGCGCTGCTCAAGCCGATGCTGCAATACGGTCTGCATTTGGGCCAGCAAGCGGAAATGGTCACCGACAGTTTGCGTGCGTTGTTCCTGGAAGCCTGCGGTTACGAGACCAAGGTGTTCGAGTTCATTTCACTGGACCACACCAACAAGAACAAGATGATCCTGGCGGTCAAACGTGCCGAGCCGGTTGATCCGACTCAGCTGCTTGTGAAGACTCAGGAACTGAAGGATTTCTACCACATCAGCGAACATTGCCTCGAAACGCTGCTGCGGGCCGATGGCTACCTCTGATCCCTGTGGGAGCGAGCCTGCTCCGGGCGGCGTTCCGACGAAGGCGGCTGACAGCCAACTCAGATGTTGGATGTTACGGCCCCTTCGCGAGCAGGCTCGCTCCCACATGGGGTTTGATGGCGGTCTTGCGTCCCATCATCACGGTCACGATCACCCCGGCGGCAAACAGCCAGGTGATCGGCTCGATGTGTTCGCCGAAGAACAGCGCCGAAAAAGCGATGGTGAAGAAGATCTGCAACAGCTGGATCTGGCTGACCCGGGCGATGCCGCCCATCGCCAGCCCGGCGTACCAGGCGAAGAAACCGATGAACTGCGAGAACAGCGAGACGTAACCGAAGGCCCACCAGGTCTTGGCCGAAATCTCGCCCTGATGTTGCAGCGCCAGGTACACCACCGGCCCGATCAGCAACGGCGTCGACAGCACCAACGCCCAGCAGATCACCTGCCAACCGCCCATCTCCTTGGCCAATCGGCCGCCCTCGGCGTATCCCAGACCGCCCACGGCAATCGCCCCGAGCATCAGCAAATCACCGGCCTGAATGCTGCCGGCCCCGCTGATCAGCGCATAACCCAGCACCAGCGCACTGCCCAGCGCGGCGCAAGCCCAGAAGGCTTTCGATGGTCGTTCGTGGGACAACCACGCGGCGTACAGCGCCACGCACAGCGGTTGCAGGCCGTTGACCAGTGCTCCGTGAGACGCCGGCAAGGTTTGCATGGCCCAGGCCGACAACACCGGGAAGCCGAGGATCACCCCGGCAATCACCAGGGTCAGGCCTTTGACCTGTATCCACGTCGGCCACTTTTCCCGGCGCCACAGCAACAACATCGCCGCCGGAACTGCCGCGAACAGCGCACGGCCCAGGCCGTTGAGCAGAGGATGGAGTTCCTGCACGACGATCCGTGTGAAGGGCAGGGTGAGGCTGAAGATCACAACGCCGAGCAAGCCGAGGGCCATGCCGGTGTTTTCGCGCGAGGACATGATGGCAACCAGATCTAGGGTGGCGGGAAGATCTTCATCTAGCCATAAACCGCGGGAATCGCTCTGTTACAGCTAGGCGTAGAGTTATCCGTACAGTTTGAGGACCTTTTCGCGAGCAGGCTCGCTCCCACAGGGGAACGCATTCCAATGTGGGAGCGAGCCTGCTCGCGAAGAACGATAACGCGGTAGTAGCTGGTTATTACCCGACCCTGCGGATAAGGACTACCTTGAATACTCCTGCAGGCCCACGTATTTCCCAGAGGAGTCCTCCCCATGGCGGCTAAAAAAATTCTGATGCTGGTCGGCGATTACGTCGAAGACTACGAAGTGATGGTGCCGTTTCAGGCGCTGCTGATGGTCGGCCACACGGTGCACGCCGTTTGCCCGGACAAAACCGCTGGTCAGACCGTACGCACGGCGATCCATGACTTCGAAGGCGACCAGACCTACAGCGAAAAACCCGGTCACCTGTTTGCCCTGAACTTCGACTTCGCCAAGGTCAAGTCCGAGGACTATGACGCCCTGCTGGTGCCGGGCGGTCGTGCGCCGGAGTACCTGCGTCTGAACGAAAAAGTCCTGGAACTGGTGCGCGCGTTTGACAAGGCCGGCAAACCGATCGCTGCTGTGTGTCACGGTGCTCAATTGCTGGCAGCCGCGGGAATTCTCGAAGGTCGCGAGTGCAGCGCCTACCCGGCCTGTGCCCCGGAAGTGCGCCTGGCCGGTGGTACGTTCATCGATATCCCGGTGACGGAAGGTCACGTTCAGGGCAATCTGGCCACTGCGCCAGCCTGGCCGGCGCACCCAAGCTGGCTCGCCGGTTTCCTCGGGTTGCTGGGCACCAAAATCACGCTGTAACGAGGGACCTTTCCATGTGCGAGCTCTACGTCAAAGCCGATCCGATTCTCTACGAATCGCGCTCCCGCTCGCTGCGCATCTGCGGGGTGGTCACCACCCTGCGGCTGGAGAATCAGTTCTGGGACATCCTCAGCGAAATCGCCGAGGTCGACGGCATGACCACCAACCAGTTGATCGCCAAGCTGTATGAAGAGGTGATGGACTACCGCGGCGAGGTGGTGAATTTCGCCTCGTTTTTGCGGGTCAGTTGTACGCGGTATCTGAGTCAGCGACGGGTGCAGGCGCCGGAGTTATCGGTGGTGCGTGCGGTGGTGAAGTAGGGCAGGTTGGTCTTTACTCTGAAGCGCGAAACCTCTCAATTGCTTAGGAGAAAGAGCATGTCTGGATGGTATGAAGTGAGCAAAAGCAGCAATGGTCAGTTCAAATTTGTACTGAAGGCCGCTAACGCGGAAACCATTCTGACCAGCGAGCTGTACACCACCCGTGCTGCCGCTGAAAAAGGCATCGTGTCGGTTCAGAGCAACAGCCCGAAGGATGAACGCTACGAGAAGAAAACCACCAAGGATGGCCATCCTTACTTCAACCTCAAGGCTGGTAACCACGAGATCATCGGTAGCAGCGAGGCTTACACCTCCGCTGCCGCGCTGGAGAAAGGCATCGCCAGCGTAAAAACCAACGGGCCGACCACAGTGATCAAGGACAAGACCTTGCCGGTGCTCTAAACACACCGCTGATCGTTCCCACGCAGCGCGTTGGAACGATCTTTACGGTCTTCAGACCTCGACCGGCACCGTCAGCTTCGGACTACCCAACGCATGCGTCTTCGAATCAAAAAACCGTAACTCACTCCCGGTTCCTTCAAACACCTTCGCGTAGTGCCGCTTCTGGTGCTGAATGAACGCCTTGCTGCGCGGATAAATCGAGATCGCCACCACTTGCGGTTTCGCCTCGCGCAAAGCGTGGATGATGTGGCTGTCCTGCTCACCCAAGGCATGACCGAACAGGCACAACCCGTCACCATGGCCAAGTAACTGGTCGTAGCAGAACGACAGATAGTCCGAGCTGCGAATGGTTTTGAGCTTGTCCTGCGCCGGACCTTCATTGACGAACAGCGGCACGTCGTCGAGGGTCTTGATCGTGTTGTTGATCGCGAAACTGCCGAGCAACGTGCCCTCGGTCGACATCAGTTTGCGCGCCGTACCGTCCTGATTGCGCACCAGATGCAACCCGCCATGCAGGTAAAGCAGCCGGGTTTTATCGGTCGCCGTGGCGCTCAGATCAAAGCTTGATTCTGCACCCTGAAACAGGTCGCTGATCGCATCAGGCTGGTGTTGAGTCGCCCAGTAGTTGAGCAGGTCGTAGTTGGTGGTGAACACGGTCCGGTAGCGGCCCAGTTCCTGATTGATTGTCGCCAGCGTCGAAGGCACCACCAGCCGCCACGGGATGTGCACCGCGTGCACGGTGTTGATCAGCGCTTCCTTGATCGCGTAGTAACGATTGCGCGGCGCGGCGGAGCTCACGGCCAGGGCCTTGTTGACCCGGCTGGTGGTTTTCAGTGCGCTGAGCACCTGTTCGAAGCTGCGTGTCTGCAGGGCGTCAAACACGCTCAGCTCGGACTGGCTCAGGGGTTTTTCTTCCACGGTACGGGCGTTTTCGAACAGCGAGTCGTAGCCGAAGTCGTCCCACACGGCGCGGCTGGCGCCGTTGCCCACCAGCAGGCCGCTGAACGAGGCGGTGGCGCGCAAGGCGTTCCAGTCTTCAAGTTGGGCATCAACATCCTGGAAATCGGTCATTGCGTTCAAAGTCTCAAAGCAGAAGGTCTGATGGGCGGCGACTTTATCACGCCCAAGACTTGAGCCAGATCAAGTTACTTCATGACCGATAGGTCGATCCTGTGGGTACCCGCCAGTTCGGCGCTGCCGATTCGGCCTCAGCCAGGAGACTCGCTCATGACCAGCACGTTTTTCATCCCCGCCGTGAACATCATGGGCATCGGTTGCCTCGACGAAGCCATGGACGCCATTCGCAAGTACGGTTTTCGCAAGGCGCTGATCGTCACCGACGCCGGGCTGGCCAAGGCGGGCGTAGCGAAGATGATTGCCGAGAAGCTGGCGATGCAGGACATCGATTCGGTGATTTTCGACGGTGCCAAGCCCAACCCGAGCATCGCCAACGTCGAGAGCGGTCTGGGTCTGCTGAAAGAAACCCGCTGTGACTTCGTGGTGTCCCTGGGCGGCGGTTCGCCCCATGACTGCGCCAAAGGCATCGCGTTATGCGCGACCAACGGCGGGCAGATTCGCGATTACGAAGGCGTCGATCAATCCACCCAACCGCAACTGCCGCTGATCGCCATCAACACCACGGCCGGTACGGCCAGCGAGATGACCCGTTTCTGCATCATCACCGACGAATCCCGTCACGTGAAAATGGCCATTGTCGATCGCAACGTCACGCCGCTGCTGTCGGTCAACGACCCGGCGCTGATGGTCGCCATGCCCAAGGGCCTGACGGCTGCCACCGGCATGGACGCGTTGACTCACGCTATCGAAGCCTACGTTTCCACTGCCGCCAATCCGATTACCGATGCCTGCGCACTGAATGCGATTACGTTGATCAGCAACAACCTGCGCCTGGCCGTCCGCGACGGCAGTGACATGGCCGCGCGGGAAAACATGGCCTACGCGCAGTTCCTCGCCGGCATGGCGTTCAATAACGCCTCCCTGGGTTATGTCCACGCCATGGCTCACCAGTTGGGCGGGTTTTACGACTTGCCGCATGGTGTGTGCAACGCGGTCCTGCTGCCTCACGTACAAAGCTTTAACGCGCTGGTTTGCGCCGATCGCCTCACCGATGTCGCCCTTGCGATGGGCGCCGATGTTCACGGTTTCACCCCGGAAGCGGGCGCCCAGGCGGCCATCGTGGCGATCCGCAGCCTGTCCAAAGACGTGGAAATTCCCGCCGGTTTGCGTGAGCTCGGCGCCAAGCTCAACGACATCCCGATCCTCGCCACCAATGCCTTGAAAGACGCGTGTGGCCTGACCAATCCTCGCGTGGCGGATCAGCGCCAGATCGAGGAAATTTTCCGCAGCGCCTTTTAGGAAGTTTTGCGGCCGGGCGCGAGCATTACGCAGAGCATCGCGCCCAACGCCAGCAAGGTACACAACAGTGACAACGGCCATGCTTGCGGGCTCGCGATCAAACTGGCGATCCCGCCGATAACGGCAGCCATCAGTTGATGAATGAAACCACTCAACGCCATCGCATACGCACCGCCGACCGGCGAACCGTCATTGGCCAGGGACAGGCTGATCGGATAGGTCAAAGACTGGCCGAACACCGCAACGCAATAGGGCAACCAGAACAGCAGCGCCACTGAAGTGCCCGCCAGACTCCCCAGCAACATCACCGCGCTCCCAGCCAGCACCAGCCCCACACCCGCCGTTATCAACCCGCGTTGACCGGTGCGAAGTACAAAGCCATTGACCCCCAAAGCCCCCAGAAAATAGGCCGCGCTGATCGGCCAGCCCAACAACCCGTATTCCACGGCCGACCAGTTGAACGGCCCTTGCAGAATTAGCGGCGCTGCGGTGTTGAACGCGACAATCACCCCGTACCCAAGGCCGCCGGTGAGGGCCGGCAACAGAAAGGCTCGATGACGCAAAATGCGCCAATAGCTCGGCCAGGCGGATGACGGGGCATTCTCCTCGGCCAGCATTGGGAACCTAACCCGGGCCACGACCAGCCCCATCATCAGACTCACAGCACCCAACAGGTAGAAAATCGCTGGCCAGCCCAGCGCCACCTGGATGATCGACCCCAGGTATTGGCCGATCCCCAGCGCCACCACAAAGGAAATCGAAATCCAGGACAACGCCTTGGCCAGCAGGTCGCCGCGGAAACTGTCGCGGATCAGCACCCGGGCCATGACCGAAATGCCGCTGGCGCCAATGCCCTGAACCAGTCGAAACGCCAGGAACGATTCAAGCGTCTGGCTCAGGGGCAACGCCAGATTGCCCAACCCGTAGATGCCGAGTGCGGCGAGCAGCACCGGTTTGCGGCCGATGCGCTGGCCAAGGCTGCCCCAAAACAACATCGGCAACGCCATGCCGATCAGATACACCGCCAGCCCCCAGGAAACCTGCGAGGCGTCGGCGGACAAATCCCGGGCCATGTCCGGCAGCGCCGGCAGGTAAATGCTCATGCCCAATTGCGCGAGGAAAACCGTGCAGCAGGTGACGAGGAGGGTGGTGCTGCTCTTCATTGAATCTTCCCTGGTTTCAGTTCAACAGCCGATGTCCCGGCCTCGAGTGCGTAAAAGCTCGGTGATGAGTTCACAAAAGTGTCGGATCAGCGTCGGCTCCATGTCGGCGCGCAGGGTGATTCTGATGGCTGCCTTGCCTTGTGCGACCACCGGAAAAAAGACGGCCGAGGTGAAGAAACCGTGATTGGCCAGTTCCATGGCAATGCTGTTGGCCAGCGCTGCTTCGCCGCAGTTGACCAATCGAATCGCCATGTTGCTGTTGTGTTGATCGGTTCGGATGAGGCTGTCGAACAGCCGGATATTAACCTGAAGTTTTTCCTGTAACGCGGCAAATTCAGGCGTGCGATGAAGCTGGATGGATGCTCTGCCCGCGCCAATGGCTGCACTGTTCAGGCTTTGCGACCAATTGCTGGGGCCGCCGTAACGTGCAATGAGCCTCTTCTGCCGTTCATTGCCCAGCATCACCAGACCACCGCTGGCCCCAAACGACTTGGCCAGCGAGGCGACGATCAGGCAGTCATCCTCCAGGGCATGCAACCTGGGGCGCACGAGGCCTGCGCCGAATGTTCCGACAGCGGACAGAGCGTGGGAATCATCCAGATAGAGAAACAACCCGTAGCGGTCCTTCAGATACAAAAGACTGTCCATGTCCGCGACCCCGCCCATGCTGTAGGCGCCGTCGGCGACATACGCGATGGTGCGGTGTTGCTGGCACTGCTTCTCGAGAAAATCCATGTCGTTATGAGGGCAGGTCACGACCGTGGTTTCATCGGCGCAGGCGGCTTTGAGGTGATTCATCGAGTAATGCGCCAACCGGTCGAAGACCATCACGGGAGGTCGGTTTTCCGTGAACACGCCGCTGGCCAGCAATGGCAGGATTCCGGCACTCGCTGCACTGCACGACAAGGTGCTCAGGCAACTGGCGCCGAACAACTCGGACAGTTCGGTTTCGTACTGTTCCAAAATTGCCAGCTTGCAGCGGTTCTTTGAGTTGGCGACGCGAAGGGTGCCGGTTTCCCACAGGGTATTCATGGCGCCGTCGAGAATGTCGGGATGGTGATCCAGGCCCAGGTACGACGTCGTGCAGAAATGATGAAACGCGCGCCCGTGCTGATCGAGCATCCGGTTGGCACTTTTGATTTCGACGTTAAGCCCCGAAATTTTCCCGGCTTCAGCGCTCTCCCAATCGTGATCGGCCAACGCGATGACTTTGCGG
Organism: Pseudomonas svalbardensis; assembly: GCF_030053115.1. Taxonomy (NCBI): domain Bacteria; kingdom Pseudomonadati; phylum Pseudomonadota; class Gammaproteobacteria; order Pseudomonadales; family Pseudomonadaceae; genus Pseudomonas; species Pseudomonas svalbardensis. The sequence goes on from NZ_CP125619.1 coordinate 1,547,115, forward strand.
TAGTTGGTGTAGAGGTTTGCCGCCTGTGCTGTCTGGTCCATATGAAAATGACTTTCCTTGAGTGAAACGATCCATGGGTGTGTTGCAGTTCGTGTGTGTTTCCAGACTTTACAGAGCGCGGCGGAGGCTTTGAATCGGCTGTTTCCGGTACGGCTGAGTGTTACAAGAGATTTATGTGTAGGGCGATGCCTCCTGATGTTGTGGGCAATTTGCTTTGCCGAGTCGCGTAGAAACCGGGCTATCCTGCCGACTCAGTCGAACAGAAGTCATCGACCCCTCAATGCTGCAAAAAAGCCTGATCCGCCGCCTCGACCTGATCACTCTCCAGCTGTTTGTCGCCGTTCATGAGGAGGGCACGCTGACCCGTGCCGCAGCGCGTGAAGCCATCGCCGTGTCGGCGGCCAGCAAGCGGCTGATGGAGTTGGAAGAAGCGTTGGGCATCAGTCTGTTCGTGCGCCAGGCCAAGGGCATGACCCTGACGCCGGCCGGTGAAACCTTGTTGCACCATGCTCGGCAGATGCTGTTCAACGTCGAGAAAATGGGGCTCGAACTGGGCGAACACAGCCACGGTATCCGCGGTTATGTGCGGATGCTCGCCAACCTGTCGGCGATCATTCAGTTTCTGCCCGAAGACCTGCGGGACTTTTCCGAGCGTCATCCTCAGGTCAAGACCGACCTCGAAGAGCGCCCCAGCAGCGGGGTGATTCAGGGTGTGCTGGATGGCGTGGTCGACCTTGGGGCGCGGTGGGGTTCTTCTGTGCGGGGATCTTCGCTAACCACACGACCTTCCTGATTGTCGCGCTGGGCTTGCTTGGTGCCGGGATCATCGCGTCTATCCCGAGCTTCTGGACCCTGCCGCCAAAACTGCTGGCCGGTGCCGGCGCAGGGGCTGCGGGCGGGATCGCAGTGATCAACACCCTTGGCCAGTTCGGCGGCATCATCAGCCCGGTGATGGTGGGGCGGATCAAAGACCTGACGGGCAGCACCACGCCGGCACTGTATGTCATCGGCGTCGCGGCACTGATCGCCGTCGCGCTGCTGCTGTGGGGGTTGCCGTAGAAGCTGCGCACGCTCGACAAGTTTTAAAAGATCGCCGGCTATCCCAGTTCGTGCAGGGACCACGCATCCCTGTAGGCGCTGGCGCAGCCTGCGATCTTTTGATCTTCAAGACGTCGCAATGATCGCCTTTGCCGGCGAAGTACCGAACTGAATCAACACCACTCCAGCCACCAACAAAATCGCACCAACCATTCGCGGCAACTTCATCTCCCGCTCCACCAACCCAAACCATCCGAAGTGATCCAGCACCAGCGAGGCAACCACCTGTCCCGCCAGCGCCAAAGCAATAAACCCCGATGCCCCGAGTTTGGGCAGCAACATCAGCGCCAACGAAATAAAGCACACCCCAAACGCGCCACCGGTCCACATCCACAGCGGCGCCTTGCTGATGAACGCCAGCGACGGCAACGGCAAACGCAGCGCCAACATAACCGGCAACAACACCACAATACTCACCAACAACGACGCGAGGGTCGCCCACAACGGATGGCCCAAACCGCGCCCGAGGTTGGCGTTGATTGCGCTTTGAAAAGGCACCACCGCCCCGGCTATCACGGCCAGTAGCAACAGCCCGGCCCAATGCAACGTACTCATGAAGATTCTCCAACAGGTTTTGCTGGACTCTAGAGTATTCGTCGCGCAGATTTAAATTCCAAATAGCTATCCAGAACATGCATCAGATGAATAATCTTCGGCGCGTCGACCTCAATTTACTGGTGATCCTCGACGCCTTGCTCAGCGAGCAACACGTGACCCGTGCCGCCGAGCGCCTGCACCTGAGTCAGCCGGCCGTCAGTCATGCCTTGGCGCGGTTGCGTGATCTGCTCGGCGATCCTTTGCTGGTGCGGGCGGGCGCCAGCCTCGTGCCAACCTCGCGAGCCCTGGAGTTGATGGCTCCGTTGGCCGAAGCCCTTGCTCAAGTGCAATCGCTGCTGGCACCGAATACCTTCGATCCGGCCACCGCCAAGCGCACGTTTCGACTGGCGATGTCCGACTATGGCGCTGCAATCGTCCTGCCGGGGTTGATACGGACCTTGCGCCGGGAAGCGCCGGGCATCGATCTGCAAATCAGCCATGCCAGCCGCGAAGGCATGCTCGAGGGGGTGCTCAACGGCGACATCGACGTGGCGGCAGGTGTCTTTCCAGAGTTGCCGAACGAGTTGCGCAGCACCCCGCTGTTCGAAGAGCACTACGCCTGTCTGGCAGACCGCAACAGCCTGCCCGCCGATGGCGTGCTCGACCTGCCGACCTACCTCGCCCGCCCCCATGTCCTGCTGGAAATGCGTGGCAGCGGCACCCCGGAAATCGAACGGGCCCTGACAGCCCTGCGTGAACGCCGTCGCGTGGCGATCAGCCTGCCGCACTGGAGCGTCGCTCCGGAACTCATCAGCGGCACAGACCTGATCCTCACCGTCGCTTCCCGAGGGTTGCTCAACATCGATGAACAGTCGTTGATCGTGGTCCCGCCGCCGTTTCACATTCCGTCGTTTACGTTTGTGTTGGTTTGGCACAAGCGGCGGGGCGGGGATCAGGCTTTGAATTGGTTGAATGGGCGGATCGAGGAGGGGATCAGGCAGGATTGATCTTCAGGGTGGCGCACGCTGATATCTACCAATTGGTGGGGGGAAGTCGCCGAGTATGGAAGACCCTAAGCGCTTGCAAGCGACCTTGGCGAACTCGATAGGGAATCAGATACGGCCGGTCGGGCAAAACCCATTCACGAGTCCCGGGCAAGCGACCTTCTCGGCCTGTCGCGGGAAATCGAGCAAGGTGATCAACGTTGGCGAGAATGGCTTGAACGAAATCTGCCGCCGCCTTTGGGTTTTCCATCGCGATGTACGCGGCTTCGTCATCGAGATTCTTTAATGCAGTACGCAGCCACTCAACCCGCATTGGCTGTCCACTTGTCGGCGATTGCATTCACTTCTTCCGGCGTTGCGAAGTCACCGGCATCGGCTTCTTTCAGCGCTTTCTGAATTTCCTCGATTTGCCAGGCTTCTCGCGCGAGATACTCACGCAGAGCATCCACCGCGAGAAATGACTTGCTGCGACCGGTGGCCTTGGCAAGGTTGGCGAGCGTATCGGCCAGTTCGTCTGGCAAGCGTAAAGACATGACGGACATGACGGTCTCGATGTAGTGGTTTGTAATACAACATACTACCGCGTCGTGCAGGGGAGGACGCTACCCCCATTCGTCTGTCGTAACAATTGGTTGAACGGTCACTCCGAGCCGGGGATAGTGCGCTGCTGAAATTGTCTGGTTTTGAAGCACACAAGGAGCAGGGGAATGACATTGAAGTCCGGGTTGATGGGATGTTCGGCGCTGCGTGGTTTGGTGATGACTAGCAACACCAGACTGCTCGGCCCAATCCTCGCCTTCAGCGTTTTAACCATGACTGGCTACGCTCAAGCGGCCTGCGAAGAACTGCCCTTCGATGGGCATTCGCTGGCTCGCTGCAAGGTATGGCCGGCTTTTAAAGACCAAGCCATTGCGACGAAATCGACATTTACGCCGGTCTCCGAAGACGTAAACGATGGCGGGATGTTCGATCTGGAACTGTCGATCGTCAATTCCACCAACGACCAGACGCTGGCCACTTACCGCAAGAACGAAGCTTACAATTCCGACGCAGTCGGTTTTGAAGGTCTTGTCATTGATACGGCGCGCTACAAGCTGGCGTCGGATGTCCGGGCCTTTGGTCTGCGTTCGGACTTTGGTCACCGATCGAGTGCTATGCCCTACTCCAAAACCGATCTTGCGTTGTACCTCAGGGAGGGTAATACCCTGCGTCCAGTGCTGGAGGGGCTGGTGGTTGCCAAGAACACGGGTGAGTGGATGGGCGACTGCACAGGTCAGGGGCAGGACATACGCAGAACCGTCGAAATCGGCAAATCGACTCACAACGGATTTGTAGACTTGATCGTCACTTCAAGCATCACCGTGCTGAAAAACTTCAAATCAGGCGAGGAGTGCCTTTCTAAAACCAGCGATCTGAAAAAAACACAGATCACGCTGAGCTACGATGGCAAACACTACGTCGTGCCTGAAGAACTCAAAGGTTACTGAAAAAATGCTCACCGGCCTCAACCACCTGACCCTCGCCGTCACCGACCTGAACCGCAGCGTGGCGTTCTATCAAGATCTGCTGCAACTTCGCGTCGAAGCCACCTGGGACACGGGCGCCTACCTTTCTCTGCCGGGACTATGGCTGTGCCTTTCCCTCGATCCATTGCGCAAGCCTGAACCCGCCGCTGACTACACCCACTATGCCTTCAGCCTCGACGCAGCGGATTTCCCTCTGCTCGTTGAGCGTCTGCGTGCCGCCCATGTACAGGAATGGCGCGACAACCGCAGTGAAGGCGCGTCCTTCTATTTCCTCGACCCGAACTGCCACAAACTTGAAGCCCATGTCGGTGACCTGACGTCACGGCTGGCAGCCTGTCGGCAGCGGCCTTATGCCGGGATGAAGTTCTTCGACGATCCGTAAGTCGGGTTCCGGGAACCTGAGATAGACTTGCGTGCATTCACCAAGGCTAACAGGACCTCCAATGACCCCATCGCTGCTAATGGCTGTTCTCGCCTCGGGCTTTATCTACGGCATCACGCCGGGGCCGGGTGTGTTGGCGGTGTTCGGCATCGGTGCGGCGCGTGGTCGGAGGGCAGGGGCGGGGTTTCTCTGCGGGCATTTGCTGGGGGATGTGGTTTGGTGCAGCACCGCGCTGATCGCGATTGTCGGTGCGCGGGAAATCGGCAGTACTGCGTTCGATGTGCTGGGCGTGCTCAGCGGGCTGTACTTGTTTTGGCTCGGTCTGCGCGCGGTTCGTGCCCGTCGCACCAGTGTCGAAGCACCACAGGGCCCGGCGCGGCAGCCGTTCTGGCACGGTATTCTGTTTGGCTTGACCAATCCGAAGGCTTACCCGGTGGCGGTAGCGACTTTTACGGCGCTGCTGTCCAGCCGTGCCGAATTGCTGCACTGGTCGATGCTGCCGTGGCTGATTGTCCTGAGCTTCGTCGGTGGCCTCATGGCCTACGCTATCCTCATTGGCATTGTCGGTGCGCGGCAGGTGCGCAGGTTGTACCAGCGCCATGAGCTGTTGATCACCCGGTTGTGTGGGGTGATGTTTATCGGATTCGCCATCAATGCCCTGGCGCATGCATTGCCGGGGCTGGTGACGAACAAGGCGTGAGGCTGATCGCAGGGAGGCGTCAGTTGCATTGATGGGGCAGGGAGGGTTCTTTATTGCTGCATTGTCCGGACACGCTCACCGCACTATGGCAACCAGAAATTCCGCGCCGTTGGCGAGTTTCATCGATCTCTTGCTGGACGCCGTCTGTGCGGTCGACAAACAAGGTCGCTTCGTTTTTGTCAGCGCGGCCTGCGAGCGTATCTTCGGTTATACCCCCGAAGAGCTGATCGGCCAGCCGATGATCGACCTGGTGCACCCCGCCGATCGTCAGCGCACCCTCGATGCCGCGCGGGAGATCATGGGCGGCGAGCCCAAGCTCAATTTTGAAAACCGCTACCTGCGCAAAGATGGCCGAGTGGCGCACATCCTCTGGTCGGCACGCTGGTCGGAGGTCGACCAATTGCGCATCGCCGTGGCACGCGACATCACTGAGCGCAAGCAGGCCGAATCCCGGCAAGCGGCGTTGTATGCGATCTCCGAAGCGGCCCACGCGGCGGAAGATTTACTGGCGCTGTTCAAGCGCATCCATTTGATCATCGGTGAATGGCTGCCGGCGCTGAATTTTTCCGTGGCGCTGTATGACGAACACTGCGCACAGCTGAATTTCCCTTATCACGTGGGCGACCTGGAGCTGCAACCCGAGCAGCCCGGAGCGATCACCGGGCGCCTCTGCGCCGAGGTGATTCGCAAAGGCCAGCCGATTCTGCTGACCCCGGATCAGGACAATCCACCGGCGGGGTTTGAGGCGCTGGTCGCGGGCCAGCATTCACCTTGCTGGCTGGGTGTGCCGTTGAACTCGCAAAACGGCACCATCGGCGCGCTGATCGTCAAAAGCGTGCCGGGTGGCGAACGCTATACAGAGCAGGACAAGGAACTGCTGCAGTACGTTTGCGCCCAGATCGCAACAGCGATCGAGCGCAAGCAATTGCATGCCCGACTGCAGCGCATGGCCCAGTACGATCCACTGACTCAACTGGCCAACCGCGAGTTACTCCGTGATCGGCTCAAAGCCTCGTTGACGCTGGCCCGGGCGGACTCCGGCCGAATGGCACTGCTGTACGTCGACCTCGACCGCTTCAAGCAAGTCAACGACACCCACGGCCATGCGGTCGGCGACATGCTGCTGCAAGCGGTCGCCAATCGGCTCAAAGGCTGCGTGCGCGAAACCGACACCGTGGCGCGCATCGGCGGTGATGAGTTTGTAGTGTTGTTGCACAGCATCCATGCCTCGGAAGACGCCGACAGCGTGGCGGGAAAAATCCGCCAGGTCCTGGCTCAACCCCTTCGCCTGGATGGCCACAGCCTCATCATCCAGACGAGCATCGGCGTTGCGCGATACCCCGACCACGGCACCGAAGAAAAGCAGTTGTTCCGCCACGCCGACGAGGCGATGTACACCGCCAAACGCCAGCATCACCTGCGCACAGGGGTCTGAGTGTCGTCACCGTTCGTCGCGGCGATTTCAACTTTTCTAAACCTTTGCGGTGATCGAAATTCTGATTCTATGCGGGCTCCTGCTCGCCGCGATCATCACCAAGAGGTAGAGAATCATGCCTAACTCAAGAAACTCGAACTCGGGAAACTCCGCCAACGATCGAACGAAGGCGTCTGAAGCCGGTCGCAAAGGTGGGAAAACTACCACCACGACTGTCGATAAAGAGCCTGCGAAGCCCGATATGGGCCGCAAAGGTGGTCAGAAGTCGAAGTAGTGGTTGAGGTAGTTTTGATTGAGAGGCGGGAGCGTAAGCTCCCGTTTGAATTTTTTACGAGGAGGGCGCGACCATGAGCCGGATGGCCACCCGATTACGCAATGCCAGTTTTGCCACGTTGCTGGGCCTGTGCGCCAGCAGTGCCTTTGCCCAGTCCCCCGCCGAATTCATTAACGATGCGTCGGCCAAAGGCATGGCCGATATCGAAGCCAGCCGCCTGGCGCACCAGAAAACCGAATCCAAAGAGGTCAAGGACTACACCATCGTCGTCATCAACGACCGCACCACCGCCAACCAGCACCTGGCGAAAATCGCCAAGCAGCTCGATTTACCGGTGGCCCCGCGCGAAGAGGTCGTCGATAAAGCCAAAGCCTTGATGCCGGAAGTGAAGGACGGCGCGAGCTTCGACCAGGCCTACGCGGCCAGTCAGGTGAAAACCACCCAGGAAGCCATCGAACAGCTTCAACAGGCAGCGCAGACCACCGACGTGCCTGAAATCAAAGCCTTCGCCGAAGAAACCCTGCCCAAATTGCAGAGCCATCTGCAAATGGCCAAGGCGCTGCAAGCCAGTCGCTAACCCACGAAGTACGCGGGTGACCTCGGGCCACCCACGATGTCCCGATCAGCATTCATTCAAGTCCTGCTTACCTTTTTCCTGGACGACGGTACCGTCCAGGGAAATCGTTTCGCCCTCGCCAAGTTGCCGATACTGCTTTCTCAGCGCTTCCAACTGCTTGAGGTCCAGCGCCTCAAGCCCCAGCATCGCGTTTTGCGCATCCTTCGTCACCCGCAGCAACTCATCGACCTTCAAATGCAAAATGTCTGTGTCGCGGTTCTGGGTGTTCTGGATCAGGAACACCATCAGGAACGTGATGATGGTGGTCGACGTATTGATGATCAGCTGCCAGGTGTCGTTGAAGTGAAAAATCGGCCCACTCAGCCCCCACAGAAAAATCAGAATGATCGCCCCCATGAACGTCTTGGGGCTGCCGGCCCACAGGGCAAGTTTCTGAGCGACTTTTGCGAATTTCATAGCCGTGTTCCTTATAGGGATGCGCCTGATTTTCAGACAGCACGGGCATGATGAAAATTCTGATTAAATTCTGGGTTCAATGAAAAGCCGGTAGCTCGTACCTCGGTAGGTCGGAGGCGCTGACGAAGGCTGCGAGCTGGCGATCTTATAGGACAAATTGACCCGGATATGGATGGAAGAAATCTCTGTTGTTCCCAATTCCTGGTTTGATTCTTTCTTTGTGCAGCCACGCTTGCTGACTGGCATTAGCCTCAAGGGCCGGTTTTTTTGTATCTGAGGTTTAGGGGCTTGCAGTGGCTGCTTTGAAAGTCCGGTTAACATTTTTCGCAAGATGAAGGTTTGTTACCGAATTTTATTGAGTATCTGACACCTGTTTCCGCCCTCGTTGGGCGAATTTTCTGACGGCACTTCGACACAGAATTTGTCGGGGCGCCCCAGCCCCTTGATGCTGCCTTTGGATCTTGACGCTTCCTTTTCCACGTGCTAGCGGGTGCTATACTTCTTTCGGATTGCATGAAGTGTGCAACGTTCCCCACGGGTACTTTTACCGACTGCAAATCTCGACTGGCAGCTGCAAGACAAAGGAGGTCTACGGCAAGCACGAGATGGGAGGTGTGGCATGAATCGACACTATTACATCAGCAACAATCTCGACGATCTTGAAGCCGTTGAAAACGAGCTGGAAGCCAGCGGTATCAATCCCGAACAAATTCATGTGCTCAGCGAACACGTTGCCGATGTTGAACAACATCACCTTCACGAAGTTAATTCGTTAATGGAACAGGATGTTGTCCACTCTGGCGAAATTGGTGCAGTGATCGGTGTGCCACTCGCGGCGCTGGTTCTTGGCGGCGCCTATTGGCTGGGCTGGACCGAATCTGCCGCAGGCTGGATGCCTTTTATCTTTCTTGCCATTGTTGTATGTGGCTTCTGCATCTGGGAAGGCGGTTTTTTTGGTATCCAGGTGCCAAACACTCACTTCCGCAGTTTTAAACAGGTGGTAGCAGAGGGAAAACATATTTTCTTCGTAGATGTCGAGCCGGATCAGGAGTCGGTATTGGATGGGGTTATCGAACATCATCCAATGCTGGAGATCGCCGGTACGGGAACGGCAGCCCCCCACTGGACAGTCGCCTGGCAGCACAAATGGCATCAGTTCAAGCGAGTGATATCGGGTTAGCCCCTAGAGACTCAAGGCCATCCGGAAGCTGCTTACTGGCCGAAGGAAATGACCCGACTAAGGAAAACATAATCCGCCTCGGTGGCCATCAGCCCGACAAGTACCAGCAAACACAACGGTGGCACGAGTATGGCGTAGACCATGGCCAACCGTTCCCAGGCCATATGCATGAAGATGGAGACAATTAAACCTGCCTTCAACAACATGAACGTGATAATCAGGGACCACCGAAGGTAGCCGTGGACGTGAAAATAGTCGACAAGGTACGACAACGTGCTGAGGACGAATAAAAGCCCCCAGATTTTAAGGTACAAACTGATTGGATGTTGCTGACCTTGAGCATGTGCCATCACCCGTGCTCCTCTACCATAAATAGAAGAAAGCAAAAATAAACACCCACACCAAATCCACGAAGTGCCAGTAAAGCCCGGCTATCTCGACGTTCTGATAGTTTCCGGAGCGCTCATAATCTCCCCGAAATACTTTCATCGCCACAATGCTGAGGTAGATGACGCCGATTGACACATGCAGTCCGTGGAACCCGGTAATCATGAAAAAGCTGGCCCCAAACTGCGCCGCCCCCATAGGGTTCCCCCAGGGTCGCACCCCTTCTGCGATGAGCTTGCTCCATTCAAATGCCTGCATGCCGACGAAGGCCACACCCAAGGCAGCGGTCGCCAGCATCAGGGCAGCGGTTTTCGCACGATCACGGCGATAGGCGAAATTGACTGCCATGGCCATGGTGCCGCTGCTACTGATCAGCACAAAGGTCATGATGGCGATCAAAATAAGTGGGATCGCCTGACCGCCGATCGTCAATGCGAACACTTCACTGGGGTTCGGCCAAGCGGTGGTGATGGTCATGCGTACCGACATGTAGCCGGTTAAAAAACAGGTGAATATAAAAGTATCGCTGAGCAGGAATATCCACATCATCGCCTTGCCCCAAGAGACCTGCTTGAAAGCCTCCTTATCCGAGGACCAGTCGCTGGCGATGCCCTGCCATCCCGGTGATGGTGGTGAGTCTGGTGGATTGGATGAACTGGACTCGCCTGGGGCAAGTGGGTGCGATGCCATGGCTTTTCACCTCAGGCCGCAGAATTTGGCGATCGCTTCATAGGTTTGCGGCGTGCTGGTCAGCAAAGCGAATAGCACGAACCAAAGACCCAGTAAGTAATGCCAATAGATGGCACACAGCTCTACGCTGGCGCTGAGTTGCGGCAACGGCACGCGATGCAGGAATTTAGCAACGATTATGCCCCAGGCTATCAGCCCGCCCAGCAGGTGGAGCGCATGCAGGCCGGTCAACAGGTAGAAGAAGCTGTTGGCCGGATTGCTGGCGAGAAAGTAGCCCCAGGCGACAAACTGCTGCCAGACCCAGATCTGTCCCGCCAGAAAAGCAATGGCGAATACGCCCCCCAATGCAAACCCAATCACAGTTGCACCCAGTCGAGCCTGTCGGGCGGCCATGCGCGACCACTGCAGTGCGACGCAACTGAGTACCAGAAAAGCCGAATTCAGCCATAACTGCCAGAGATTGGCTAACGGTGCCAAGGGCTCTGTCAGGGGTAGCCAGTCGGTCATTTGTGAGCGGGCGATAAAGGCGAGCAAGAAGAGAAAGAATAACGAACTCACCACGACCAGAAATAAGCGCAGGCCTATTCTTGCGGTTTGGTTTCGATCGGCACCCTCGCCGGCCTGAATACCCTCCGGATCGCGATTCCAGCTGCCGCCGGGGTCAGCGCCGTCGGCGTTTCTCAATAGCAACCTGCTCATGTTTTAACGTCCGCTATCTTGGTTCCGGCACTCAGTTGCCGCATCTGCTCCAGCTCCTCGGCGGAGACTGTTTGCGGAACGAAATCCTGTTCTATCCCCGGCACACTGTAGTCATAGGCCCAGCGATGCACGACCGGCAGCTTCGCTCCCCAGTTACCGTGTATCGGCGGGGTGTTCGGCGTTTGCCATTCCAGACTGGCCGCACCCCAGGGATTACTGCCTGCGGGTTTGCCTTTAAACGCACTCCAGGCCAGGTTAAACAGGAACAGCAGCTGGGAAACGCCGACGGCCAATGCGACCACCGTAATAAAAGCATTCAAATCTTGCGCCGACTGCGGGATGAACGCGTAGTTTTCATAGGCGTAGTAACGGCGTGGCATGCCCTGGAAACCCAGGTAGTGCATGGGGAAGAAGATGGCGTAGGTGCCCAGGAAGGTAATCCAGAAATGCAGCTTGCCCAGGGTGTCGTTCAACATGCGCCCGGTTACTTTCGGGAACCAATGATAAATGCCGCCGAACACCACCAGTACCGGTGCAACCCCCATGACCATATGAAAATGGGCAACTACGAAATAGGTGTCGGAGAGTGGAATATCCACGATCACATTGCCCAGAAACAAGCCGGTCAGACCGCCGACCAGGAAAGTGACGATAAAGGCAAGGGCAAACAGCATCGGCACGGTCAGATGAATGTCGCCGCGCCACAGGGTCAGCACCCAGTTGTAGACTTTCAGTGCGGTCGGCACCGCGATGATCAAGGTGGTGACGGCGAAAAAAAAGCCAAAGTAGGGGTTCATTCCGCTGACATACATATGGTGCGCCCAGACCACAAAGCTGAGTACGCCAATTGCAATAATGGCCCACACCATCATTCGGTAGCCGAAGATATTTTTACGCGCATGCGTGCTGATCAAGTCGGAGACCAAACCAAACGCCGGGAGAGCAACGATGTAGACCTCCGGGTGGCCGAAGAACCAGAACAGGTGCTGGAATAAGATCGGGCTGCCACCCTGGTGATCGAGCTGCTGCCCCAGCGAGATCATCGCCGGCATAAAGAAGCTGGTGCCCAACAGCTTGTCAAACAGCATCATGACCGCACTGACAAATAACGCCGGGAAAGCCAACAAGGCCATGATCGAGGCCATGAAAATTCCCCATACGGAGAGCGGCATGCGAAACAATGTCATCCCGTGCGTGCGCGCCTGCAACACCGTGGTCACGTAGTTCAACCCGCCCATGGTGGCTGCGACAATAAAAATCGCCAGTGAGACGAGCATCAGGACGATGCCCCACTCGACCCCCGGTGTCCCCTGAGAAATGGACTGTGGCGGATAGAGCGTCCAGCCCGCACCGGTGGGACCGCCCGGTACAAAGAAACTGGCGAGCAACACCACTACCGCCAGCAGGTAGAACCAGTAACTCAGCATGTTGACATAGGGGAACACCATGTCGCGGGCGCCCACCATCAGCGGGATCAGATAATTACCGAAGCCCCCCAGAAACAAGGCCGTCAGCAAATAAATGACCATGATCATGCCGTGCATGGTCATCGCCTGATAGTAAGCACTGGCGTCCATGAACGCCAAACTACCGGGGAAGCCTATCTGTATGCGCATCAAGCCGGACAACACCACGGCGATAACGCCCACGAATATAGCCGTCAAGGAATATTGAATGGCGATGACCTTGTGGTCCTGACTCCAGATATATTTGGTCAGGAAGCTTTTAGGTTCGTGTAGCGCTTCTGTTTCGGCTTGCTCCGCATAGGCCATCACGTCATCCTCCTGTTCGAAGTTTCGGTGCATTCCTGGCTGCTTTACGGCTACTTCCCTGGCTCCGCCTTGCTCGCATCAGCGTCGGCATTCGCTTTGGATTTGATAAAAGCGATCAGTGCGTTCAACTCCTGATCACTCGGGGTAAAGGCCGGCATGACGGCTGCATAGCCTTTGACGATTTTGGCACCGGGATTAAGAATCGAATCCTTTATATAGCCCTCATCGGCCTTTATCGTCGAACCGTCGGCAAGGGTTACGGTCTTGCCATACAGGCCCTGCCAACTGGGGCCAATACCCTTGCTACCATCGACACTGTGGCAGGCCAGACAGCCGAGCGACTCGGCCAGCCGCTGCCCCTGCGTCGCCAAGTCGTCACCTCTGTGCAATTTTTCGCTGGCAGAAGGTTCTTGCTGCGCGGCACCGAGTGATTTGATCAGGGCGACGAGAGCACCCAGTTCATCGTCATTGAGAGTATAGGCCACCATGACCGGCGGATAACCTTGTACCAGTCGGGCCATCGGATCGAGAATCGACTCTTTCAGGTAAGCCTCATCGACCAGCGCACTGGTGCCATCGGCAAGCTGTTCAGTGCGGCCGTACAGCCCCTTCCATCCCGGGCCGAGACTGGCACTGCCATCCTGGCTATGGCAGGCACCGCAACCGTATTTTTCGACTAACAGGCGACCTTTTTCAAGCACGCTGTCCTGACTGGGTTTGGCAGCTGTCGTTAATGTCTGCGCAAAGGTCGGTTGGCTGTTCAGCCATAGAACGAAGGCGGCCTGGTCCTCCACGATCATATGACCGCGCATATTGTAATGACCTAGGCCACAATACTCAGCACAAAGGACTTCATACTTCCCGATTACAGTTGGTGTAAACCAAAAATACGACACCATCCCAGGTACCATGTCCATCTTGCTGCGAATCTGCGGTATATAGAAGTTGTGCAGTACATCTTTGGAACGCAATAAGACCTTCACCGGTTGATCGAGTGGAAGGTGAACTTCATTGCTTCTTATAAGCACATCGTCTTGCCCAACAGGATCCTTGGGGTCAAGGCCGAAGAGATTGGCGGAATCAACAAACTTAATATCCGATTTGCCCAGCTTCCCGTCCTGGCCGGGAAAACGAAAGGCCCATTGCCACTGCTGGGCGACCACTTCAAGTTCATGAGCATTTTTCGGCACCCGGACGAAATCGTTGTAAACCACCAGGCCTGGCGCCAACATCGCGGCAATACCTACCGAGGTCACGATAATCAACCATGTTTCCAGTTTTTTATTTTCTGGCTGATAGTGCGCCCTGGAGCCTTCCTTGTGACGATAACGCATCACGGCCACCGCCATGAATACGGTGATGGCGATGAAAAATATTCCGCTGATGATCAGGGTGATGAACAGGGTGGTGTCTATTGACCCCCAGTTGGAAGCTGCCGGTGTCGCATGCCAAGGCGCTAGGATATGAAACAGCACTGATGCAATAACGATTAGTACAAGAATAATTGCCATTGCCATTTTGCTTTCATCCTATTCCTGTTACTCATCGGTATGCCTAGGCATCGCCACAGAACAACATCGTCAAATCAATACTAATCTGACGCCAAAACAGGCTAGACAAATACCACTTATCTTCGTGACAAAGTCCGCAGGAAGTATAGTTCATGGCCAGAACAAACGCTTTTCCTGAAAAGCCTTGTTGCCTGGATATTCCAACTTCATCATCAGCTTGATCGCTTGAAATCTATTCGCTATATATAACTGTAACTATTAAGCAACACATCTCGCCTGAACGACACGTCGAGCAAGCGAGGCCCGGTTGCCAGCTATAATTAAAATCTGATTACGGAAGGCAAAGATCGGCTAAAAGCGCCCGCAAAGATCCTCGCCTATGCATAGCGGTCAGACAAATGACGGCCAAGAGCGATAGCGTCCAGCCGTCCACAACGGAGATTTCGTCATGAGTGCCTTGACGATCGAAGGCTGGTGCAAAGTCAACGGAGAACAAAAGTCGACCCCGGTGGGTGAAATCCATTTTTACGTCGATGGCCCCCTCCATCTGGGTCTGGAGCAAGCTGAAGAACGCCTGCAGAAGACCCATGAGCGTGAAGCCATGGTCGATGTCGACATGGACACACTGGAGTTGAAACTGCCAGAGGGATACGACCCTTTGTCCGACTGCCAAATGCGCGTCTATATACACAACGAGCGCGGTCAGTTCCATCTGGTCGGGCATCGAGCGAGTGATGGAAGCTTGATCTATAGCAACGCTGTTTTGATTGATCAGCTGCTTGATTAGCTTAAAATCCGATGCCTGTACTGGCATCGGATTTTTTTATACGTCTCGCACTGACTGGTATTAGCCCTTGAGGCCGGTTTTTTTGATTTCTGGTCACTCCGCCAACTTCACTTCCACTGCCCAACTGAAGTACCCCAATGCCTCGCAGCTTTTATTGATCAGCATGAACTTCAGTTCGCACGCCTCAACCCCAGCCGCCAATTGCGTGCAGTGCCAATAATGATCATCGGCCGTGTGGCTGCCCGGTTGGGTCGGGGTTTCGGGATCGGGTGCGGGGACTGTCAGGTTTGCGTGGACCACCAGTTCAGGCGGTGAAAGTACCCCGGCATCACCTACAGATATCTCGTAGAACACCACGCTGTGTTCGGCGAGCAAGCTGACGGTCCTGCCACGGATATGGAAGTTCTTGCCGTTAATGGCGAAAAGCGTCATTGAGCTGTCATTTATTGTACTTTGTGTTGTTTTTGTGTCGCTGATGGCGAAGATGAAACCTTCCTCAATCTCGGTCGGATTTTTCGGCTCAAGACTGGGCTGCGGATAATGTGAAAGCAGCGATTCGGCATCGACGATCAGCAGCACATTATTGGCTGGCGCAATACCCGTCGAGGGGGAGGCAATCGGTTCGGAAGTCATCATGGATTCCTTTCATGATGTTGATTCAAGACGGAAGCCGCATCGGCTCAAGCAAGACATCCCGTCCCGGCCGAAGCGGCAACGAACTCGGTAGGCCCCCCGTCGCCAAGGGGCCTGGTCATCGTCAGTTACGGATGGTAATGAACGGATCCCACGAGCAGCAGCCTACGATCTTGCAGTCGCGATCAACGATCAGGAAATGGAAGTGGTAGGTCACGCTACCGCACGAAAGTGTTTCTGAAGACCAGTAATGGTTATCGACTTTCTGGCAGCTCGGAACCGACGGGTTGCTGGTGTTGGGAACGGCAACGCACGCTGTAGCCTTGCGGGGCGTGGGTGTGGAGATCAACTCGTTGCCGACGTTACCAACAAACTTGTAGAAAATCACTGCTGTCTCGAAGCTCTGCGACAGACTGGTTTCACGCCAGCGAATCAAGTCGCCTACCTGGGCTTTCAAGTTGAGTTCGCCGCCGGCCTGGCCGCTGACCACGTTGTTCTGATTGGTCACCATGTACACATGATTGACGTCGATCAACGTCGGCGAGGCAGGGTTTTTGCTGATGTTCGGATAGTTTTTCAGAATGGTTTCAGTGTCGATTGAAACAAGTACATCCGTGACTCGAGACATAGTAAAGCTCCTTGGTCAGAGTGATTGCCTGATTACTTTCCAGGCACAACAACGTTTGCTTGCCTTGCGGCCGTTGCGAACACACTACGGGGGAACCCACTCGATCACGGGGTACGAGCTGGCCTTGCTCCTTGCCTTGCAATGACGGTCGGGTTCCTTCCAACAGGCCGCGATTGGACTATAGGTGTGAATTTTTTGCTGTCAAAATTGCTTTGCTTCGGCTCGACGAACGGTGCCTTTGGTTATGGTCTCCAAGGATTTGGCGATAAGAAAGTGACCATTGAAAACTGATTGCCTGACACGTATCCCCTCTGCAATTGCCATATACATCTTCAGGGGAGGGCAAATCGACATGGGCGCTGTATCTTAATGGCCGGGGCTTTTTACCCGTTTTGAAGAAAACGCACCGACAGGAGAACGCAATGAGTTGGTCCGCCAAACAATACGTCGCTTTTGAAGATGAACGCACCCGTCCCGCCCGTGACTTGCTGGCCGCCATACCGGACACGGACGTGCGCTTGGCAATCGACATCGGTTGTGGCCCGGGTAACTCGACCGAGTTGTTGGTGGAACGCTTCGCCAACGCCACGGTGCGGGGGCTGGACAGTTCGTTCGATATGATCGAAGCCGCCCGCAAGCGCTTGCCGCAGGTGCAGTTCGACACCGCTGACATCGATACCTGGAACGATACCGGCCCGTTCGATGTGATTTTCGCCAACGCGGTATTGCAGTGGGTGCCCGATCACGCGAAGTTACTGCCTTCGCTGGTCGCCCGACTGACCCAGGGCGGTAGCCTGGCCATTCAGATGCCCGACAATCTCAATGAGCCGTCACACCGCTTGATGCGCGAAGTCGCTGCCGATGGGCCGTGGGCCAGCAAGTTGGCGGACGCCGCCGGGCAACGCACGGAAATGGCTAGCGCCAGCGATTACTACTCGATGCTGCGACCGCACTGTGCTCGAGTCGACGTGTGGCGCACTACCTACCATCACCCGCTCGCGGGTGGCGCAGCCGGTGTGGTCGAGTGGTTCAAGGGCAGCGGATTGCGGCCGTTTCTTGCTCCGCTGGATGATGCGGAAAAAGCGCAATACCTCAAGCAGTATCAAGCCGCGCTCGAGCAGGCTTACCCGGCGCTGGCCGATGGTTCGGTACTGTTGCCGTTCCCGCGGTTGTTTATCGTCGCGATCCGATAGTGCAAAAAGGGACGGATCACGCTGAACCTTATCTGTCCCTTTGCTTGGCACTCAGCGCTGAACGCTGATCAGCATCATCATCGGGCGCTCCCGCTCTTCGGCCAGGGCCGGTTGCGCCGCCATTTCTGCATTGGTCGGCCCCCATTCGTTGACATGCTGGATCCTGAAATCTGCGCCAATCAGCGTATTGAGCAAGGTGCCGATGGTTCGGTGCTGCTTGATCACGCCTTCGGCCAACCAGTTGGTCACACGCTCTCCTTCCAGTTGATAGCTGTCCACCGGCCAGCGCTTGTTACCTTCGCTATCAATCAGCCAGCCCGGATTGCGCGGGGCCATGAAGATCGGGTGTTCAATAGAAAATACGAAGCGTGAACCGGGTTTAAGGGCCGCGTGGATTTTGGCGAACAGTCCTGGGAGATCCTTGATGTAGTGCAGCGCCAGAGAGCTATAGGCGAGGTCGAAACTGGCTGCGGGTAAAGCGAGTTGTTCCAGATCGGCATGGGCGTATTGGATATTCGTCGCCGACGTAGTGTTGCGAGCCTGCTCCAGCATTTTTTCCGAGACGTCCAGGCCGAGCACGCTATCGGCACCTTGATCACTGGCCCAGCGGCAGAACCAGCCGTAACCGCAGCCGAGGTCGACCACCTTCAGGCCTTTCATGGGTGGCAGCATTGCCTTGAGCGAAGGCCATTCCGGTGCTGCGTCGAGGCCGGCAATGGAGCGGGCCATCTGGCTGTAGCCCTGGAAAAATTCTGGGTCGTCGTAGATGTTTTGAGTCATATTTTGGGGGCTCTGTTGAGATCGTTCACGGGCAGCACCTGATGTGCGGCCGATTGGGTTCCCTCGGAGGTTTATGGCGCGTGTTCGCTGATGGCCGCGCAGGGGAGAGGGTGGTTGAAGATAGGGGTGTTCGCGCCGACGCCGAATTGCCCCAGTTGCCGAGATTTCACTGACCCAGTCTGACTCCTCGCGAATCATTGTCTGTGCTGGATTTGTGCAGGTTTGGAGACGGTCAGTCTTGCCTCGGCACGTGGGTCAATTCGGCGTCGGCGTCAACAGACTGAGTACCTCAAGCAACATTTGCTTGAGCAAAACAGGATCATCGGGAAGGTCTTCGGGTATCAAATTCATGCAGGGGATTATACCCGTCAGGCGACGAATCTTGGCGTTAAAACCTTATGAGGACGATTGCGCCAGAGATCAAAGCCATCCAGTAACCAGTTTAATTCCTGGACAGTCAGCACGATCGCCTCGTCGACCTCATCAGGGGAAAGTTTGAAACGTTCAGACTCCAGGCGCTTGAGCCAAAGGCAGAAGCCGTTGCGCTCCCAGTACAACACTTTGACGCGGTTGCGGTGGCGATTTAGAAAGACGAAAAGCACGGGGTCGAACACCGCAACTTTGATGTCCAGTTCGACCAATGCAGCCAGGCCGTCGATGGACTTTCGAAAATCTACAGGCTTCGGGTAGAGGTACACTTTTTCAACGCTGGCATTGGGACGCATCATGGTGATGGGCTCCTGATGGAAATCGGGAGCACAGCATCAGCCGTCAGCTATCCGCTTGGAATGTGGAGTTCATGGAGCGGATACGATGAACTGGCCCTAAAGATCAAAGAAAAACTTCTTGCTGGTTACATCTACAGCCTAGGGCGATCCAAAGAGGATGGCACGTTGAAATTCAATGTCGTCGTTGAGGATGTCGGCAGGTCACGAGTGCTTTGTGGGTTGAAATACTTTCCATCCGAGACTCGGGTAACCATCCACACACTTTTCTGAGTTCGACCAGCTGACAATACGGCGGTGGAATGTAGCAACAACAAAAAAAGTCAGAAAAAGCAGATTATTTTGGAGTGATAAGATGCAAGGTTTATTTTCGGTAGTTTTTGGATATCTCTTGCCATATATATTTGTATCGAAACTCAAGCCAGCGTATGAGTAGTTTGTCTTTCTGTCGTCGCAAGTAACTGTTTTCTCTGGCTTGCAGCGATTTCTGGATATCGGCCTTCAAGTTATCTAAATTGAAGGCTGACCATATTATGGGAATTACTGTCTCAAGATTTGTATGGCAGATCGGTGCCACCTCATGATAAAGAATTCTTTTGATCTCTTCTGGGTCGTAATCTTCGGTTTGGCGTGCAATGGCTTCATAGTCAACCTCTGTGTCAACAAACGCGT
The DNA here is from genome assembly GCF_030053115.1 of Pseudomonas svalbardensis. Lineage (NCBI taxonomy): Bacteria > Pseudomonadati > Pseudomonadota > Gammaproteobacteria > Pseudomonadales > Pseudomonadaceae > Pseudomonas > Pseudomonas svalbardensis. The sequence goes on from NZ_CP125619.1 coordinate 1,566,761, forward strand.
CGGATAGAGCCCAGTAGACATAGGAACGTTCCTCGTCAGTCATTGAACGTCCCATGTCAGAAATTCCTCCAGCTCTTCGTCAAGACTGTCCGCGACGTAATCGCCAAGAACGCCGCCCGCAATACTGCCAGCGACCACCACTGCAATGGCGCACACCGGGGCAGCAGGACCACACAGCATTGAAATACTTAGTCCTGCCAAGGCCCCACCGGCTGCGCCACCACCCAAGATGATTCCTTGGCGTCCGGCTTCCTTGGTTTTATTGTCGGCTTTGTAAATCTCCGAGGCGGCAAAGGCAGCTGTCACGATCCACGCGACTTTTCCTGCCACATTCATTCTCCTGGTGCCGCGAGTAACTTTGGCGTTGTCCACACCAGATTTTTTCAAAATCAGGTAATGAACTTTGGATTTTTCCACATCGGTTAAAAGATCAGAATTTTTCTTGTAGAGCGAGTGGGCATACTTATCCAAGGTTGTTTGCAGGGTTGGCCCGTTGAGCTTGATATATTCCGCAACGGCAACACCTTGAGCGGATGTAAATTTCCGATGCTCGTTCATGATGTTGTTACGCATTTCTTGGCAGTATGCCACACCATCTTTGGCCGTAACGTTGCCCGCCAGCACCTCGGCTTCAACCAGTCGAGACATCTCCTTAATTTTACTTTGGTACTTTAAACGGGTATTGGCGTCTTTGATTGCATCAGTGGCAAAGCGTGCCGCAGCGCCTTCCATGCCGGCAATCGCCATTTCCAAAGGTGAGCTATGTAGATCATGTTCTTTTTTTAAGATGTAGCTGCCCGTAATGAGCATGGGTTCCGTCATGAGATGATCCTTATCTCTGGATTGTGCTTAGGATGGTTTCGAGGATCGAAGCGCTGTCGGACGTTTCTTCGATGCCGTAATCGATTGCGGTACAGGTCTTGCCTGTGGGATTTGAAAATTTGACGGTGTTTTTGGCGTCAAACACGCCTTGCATCACCGATCCGTCTTCGAAGTGTGCAACGCAGGAAAGCCCTTCATAGCTTTCGACGGCCGGAATTTTAAAACCGATCCAGTTGCCGTGGATGATAATGGAGGTAGGTGGAATAAATGTGCCGGCGTATGGGAGTCACCGATGATGATCGTACCCGAACCGCCGATCACGACGTCGCCATGGGTGCCGACGGTGCCAACCAGTGCGGCATTTTTGCCGTTGATGAACACTGTGCCTGACACGTCCGAGGCTAACGCGCTACCGCAGGTACAAGTGTCGCCTTTGCGAGCGGCAGCAAGTCCGTCGAAGAACACGTCGGAAGAACCGGAGGCGATGGCTTTGGGGCCATGCCCAGGCATGGGACAGCTGGTGGGATCTGTGATACGTGCGGCTGGCTTTGCCATGCGGACTCCCTGTCAACGAATTTACCAGGGCCGACTGTACCAGGCTTGTTTTGAAAGGTGACTCGCGGAGATTCACTCCGCTGACATTTTTGGTAGGGCGCTTGCTTAGAAATCGCCATATTCCACTTGTGAAAGACGGTAAAGCCACGTGGTTCCGTGCCTAAATCGAGGCGTCCGCACAATCCGGATTGGCGGATGCGGGGGGAGATGATGAGGCAGAGTTTTGCGACCAAGCTGAATCAGCTATGGGTGGTGGCATGCAAATAGGGATTTTGTGGCCGGTCGCCAGGATGCAGAAGGGGACGAAATTGGTTGAGGGGTGGCTAAGCGCTGGGGTCTGTTTCAGTTCGGTCGGTAACTAAGAAAACTAGAAACAGACACCTTAACAGACACCTTGGAGTAGCGGGGTAGGCTGGAGGCCTTGAAAACATTGGAGCGGGTGAAGGGAATCGAACCCTCGTTATCAGCTTGGGAAGCTGGAGTAATGCCATTATACGACACCCGCTCAGAGCGGCTGACTTTGTACCAGATGCGGGCGTGGAAATGAAGTTTTTCTTTGCGCGCGATGGCTTTATCGCCGGGTGAAACACAACCATGCACCGCGTAACGGTCGTTCGCGGGCAAGCCTCGCTCCTACAGAAATGCGTTTAACGCTGCGGGGCGAAGCTTGCTCGCGATGACTCTGTTTCAGATGGCCAATGCATGCTGGTCCTGGACGTAGTGGTAACGCGGTCGGCTGACGTGTTGCGCCGGTTTCAGGAAACCTAACAGTGCGTTGCGGCTGTCTCGGCAAGCGGCTTTGTGTTCCATGTCGAGAAAGTGGCCGGTGGCCTGCAGGGTGGTGAAAGTAGCGTGTTGCACGTGGTTGGCGAACAGTTGAGCGCCGTCGGCAGCGGTGTACTCGTCCCATTCGCCGTTCATGAACAGCACCGGCACGTTGATTTTCTCCGCGGCTTTGAAAAAGCACTGGCGATCACTGTGCAGCAGATCGCTGATGTGGAAATGCATCTGCCCGTATTCATGCTCGGCCAAAGAGCTGACGTGGCGATAATTGAAACGCTTGAACAGCGTCGGCAGGTGTTTGCCGATGGTGCTGTTCACCAGGTTGCCGACCCGGTCCCCGTCCCGACTGCCGAGGTAATCGACGCCGCGCTCGAGGTAATCGAGCATGTGCGAGTTGATCTCCGGGGAGAACGAGCTGATCACGGCTTTTTCGATGCGTCGTGGCTGTTGGGCCAGGGCGACCAGGGTCGCGGCGCCACCCCAGGAAAACGACAGCACGTGTTCGGCCCCGAAGTGGTCGATCAGCTCCAGGAGGATCTGCCCTTCGATTTCCTTGGTCAGCATTTTTTCGTGCACATTGTGGGCTTTGGACCTGCCCGCGTAGGGCTGGTCGTAGCAGACCACATTGAACTGCGGATGAAGGTTTTTCACGGTTTGTGCAAACGACGCAGTCGTGGCCATCGAGCCGTTGACCAAAATAATGGTCTTCTCTGCGGCATCTGCGCGATAGAACTCCGTGTAAACCCGATACTGACCCTGTATATCCAGCACAGCGATTTCTGGCCTCATGTCATAAGACTCCTGGCAAGCGGGTATGCGTGCAAATCAGATTGCACGAGCTTTGTGACAGGTAGGCATACGCCTGGAATTTGAAAGGCCCATGTCGATCCATTGCAGTCCGGTCGACGGGTATTGTTATTGGCGGGCAGTCTGCCGGGGGAAGGCGGAACCTGAGGGTTCTCTACCGGCAAAAAGTTTCTTGGAAGTATGTTGTGACTCATCGGTCACATTTCGGCCGACGTCCTGATTCAAGCAGGGGTCATGTCATCGCGCAAGTGTCTTTGGTAAATTGTTCGACAACTTCTGCTGAGCGGTCGCCTGCTTAGATCAATTGAATCTCTTCGGTGCGTAATGCGCGGTACTCGCCCGGTTTCAGGGCACTGTCGAGCACCAGCGGGCCCATGCTTTCGCGGTGCAGGCGCAGCACCTTGTTGTCGAAATGGCCGAACATCCGCTTCACCTGATGATAACGGCCCTCGACGATGCTCAGTCGTGCGGATGTTGGTCCGAGTACGGCCAGCTCGGCGGGTTGGGTGGTGAGGTCTTCGAAGGCGAAGTACAGGCCTTCGGTGAATTTCAATGCGTATTCCGGGCCAATCTCTTGCTCGGTCTCGACGTAGTAGACCTTGGGCAGTTTGGTCTGCGGTTGGGTCAGGCGGCGCGACCAGCTGCCATCATTGGTGATCAGCATCAGGCCGGTGGTGTTGAAGTCCAGGCGCCCGGCGATGTGCAGGTCCTCCTTGTCCGGCTCATGGATCAGGTCGAGCACGGTCGGGTGTTGCGGATCGCGGGTGGCACTGACGCAGCCAGACGGTTTGTGCAGCATGAAGTAGCGTGCAGGCTTGCCGACTTGCAGCCGCTCATCGTCGACTTCCACGCGGCTGAATTCCAGAACGTCGGCGTGAGGGTCGCTGACAACTTTTCCGTCGATCCTGACGCGCTTTTCCACCAGCAACAGACGCACCTGCTTACGGTTGAAGCGCGGCAGGTTGCTGAGGAAACGGTCAATGCGCATGACGAGGGATCGGTAGGAAAGGGGCGCGTATCTTACGTGATCGGTTGTGCGGTTGCTTACAGCTGCGCCTCGACTTGCGCGCAGCGTGGGCACAAACAGGATTTGTCGCGCAGTTCGGGCGGCAGCGCTTCGAGTACCGCCGGGTCGATGCTGACGCCGTAGCACCAGCAGGCCCGATCGGCAGTTCGCGGGTCGGCCAGAGTGCAGTCATTGGAGGCGCCGCACGCCGGGCAGAAATCTGGCTTATTCATGTAGGGTTATTCATAACTGGAGTGAGGCATTTCCACGCAGGTGCGGTTACGGCCGGCTTGCTTGGCCCGGTACATCGCATGATCCGCTCTCGAGAGCAGCGTGTGCAAGGTGTCATCGGTCTGCAGGGTGGTCAGGCCGATGCTTACGGTCAACTGCAAGGCCTTATCGTTGCAGGCATAACGCTGTTGCTCGACATGCTGACGAATTTTCTCGGCGACCATCAGACCGGTCTCACCGTCAGTGTCCTTGAGCAGCACGATAAATTCCTCCCCGCCCCAACGGCAGACGATGTCGGAGTGCCGCAGACAGCTCTTCAGATCCCGTGCAAAGCCGATCAATACCTGATCGCCGGCAAGGTGACCTGCTCCTACTATGCCGGTGGCTACGAGGTGTATTCCGCGCCTTATTACTACCCCGGCTACTCACCCTATCCCTACTATTACGGACCGCGCTATTACCACGGACCGCGCTTTTATGGCGGCTATCGCTACTACTATTGGGGCGGGCATTCGCCACGTTATTACAGAGGTGGATATCGTGGTGGTCACCACTAATCAGCGGATGAATGGATGAAAAACCTTTCATCGGCGACTTGTTTCAATCTGTTTCGCGAACGCACCAGATTTGGAAAACGATGTCTGATCTTTCGACAGTCACCGAATAATTGACTGTCGCCTGCCAGCGTCGCTGGTGTGGCTCACTCGCGGTCCAGGAGGCCGCCATGTATCTGCGAATTCTTCTGATTGCTGTATTGGGATTGTCACTTGGTGCATGCGTGCCTTATTCCGATGGAGGAGCCAGCTACTACAGTTCCGAGGTCTATACCTCGCCAGCCTATTATTCCGGTGGCGGGCCTTACTACTCAGGCGGCGGCGGTTATTACACGCAACCACGCCGGTACTACGCCCCGCCAGCGCGGTATTACCAGCCAACGCCGCGGTATTATCACCAACCGCGGGTTTATCAACCGGCACCACGTTATTACCAGTCGTCGCCACGAGCCGATTACCGGGCTCATCAAAATCGCGGCTGGGATGGCCATAAACGTGGCGGCTGGGATGGCGATAACCGTGGCGGTTGGGACGGCCGTAACCGCGGTGGAAACAACGACTATCGTGGCGGTCATGGCGGACGCGACAACCGTGGCGGAAGGGGCGACCACAACGGTCGCGGTGATCACGATGGCCGAGGCGGCCACCGTTAAACACTCATGAAAAAAGCGGCGCATGAAGCGCCGCTTTTTTATGCCCGGATTTCAGTATTCCTACAAATCGGCCAGAGGATGCCGGCCTTCCCAGGCCTTGTGGAAATGCGCGTCTACCACTGCATCCGGCAGATTACTGATGTCTGGCCAGTGCCAATGCGGTTTTTGATCCTTGTCGATCAACCGTGCGCGCACACCTTCGCTGAACTCCGGATGACGGCAACAGTTGAGGCTCATGGTGTATTCCATCTGAAAGACTTGAGCCAGCGACATGTGCCGGGCGCGGGCGATCTGTTCCCATACCAGATGAGCGGTCAGGGGCGAGCCCTCGCTCATGGTTTTCGCCGCACGGCTGAGCAGCAGATCCGTGTTGTCGCGCAGCTGGCTGATGGCTTTCCAGGCGCAGCGCACGTCGCTGACATCCAGCAGCTCATCGATCTGCTGGCGTCGCGGTAACCACTGGGCTTCGGGCATTTGCGCGAGCGCTTCCTGCTGCAAGGCCTTGAGCAGGCTGTTGAGCTGCATCGGCGTCTGTTCCTGCCAGTTCAACTGCAGCAGGCCTTCCATCAGCTCTCCCTGCTGTTCATCGAGCAGGAAACGGTCGGCCAGGTCGAGATCGATCGCATCGCGACCGTTCATATGGGCGCCGGTCAGGCCGAGAAACAATCCGAGCTTGCCGGGCAGGCGAGACAGAAACCAACTGGCCCCGACGTCCGGGTACAAACCGATACTGATCTCCGGCATCGCCAGGCGGCTGCTCGGCGTAACAATTCTAATGCCCGCCCCTTGCAGCAGCCCCATGCCGCCGCCGAGCACATAGCCATGCCCCCAGCAGATCAGCGGTTTAGGGTAAGTGTGCAGATTGAAGTCCAGGCGATATTCCGCCGCAAAGAAATGCGCGGCCAGCGGCGGCACTTCGCCGGGATGGGAGCGACAGGCTTCCACCAGGCTGCGGACTTCTCCACCAGCGCAAAAGGCTTTGGCACCGTTGCCGCGCAACACGACGCAGACGATTTGCGGCTCTTTGGCCCAGGCGTCCAGTTGATCGCGCAAGGCGTTGATCATCGGCAAGGACAGGGCATTGAGGGACTTTTCGGCATCCAGGCTGGCGACTCCGATGCGTGCGCCGTCGGTGCCAGTGAGTTCTTCGAAGTGCAGATTCATCGTGACCTCGATCGGGAATTTGAGCGTTCAGTATGATCGCTGTACAGGAAAGTGCCGGATCTGCGTCAGATCAATTGACAAGCGTGATGGGCTTTCCTAGGGTTCGCCCCATTGTTTTTGCCGGATGTAACCATGACTGCTGACGACCGTATCAAACTCGAACCGAGCTGGAAGGAGGCACTGCGTGCCGAATTCGACCAGCCCTACATGGCAGAGTTGCGCAACTTCCTGCAAGAGGAGCGCGCGGCGGGCAAGGAAATCTACCCTCCAGGACCGATGATTTTCAACGCGCTCAACTCGACGCCGCTGGATAAAGTCAAAGTCGTCATCCTCGGCCAGGACCCGTACCACGGACCGGGGCAGGCCCATGGCTTGTGCTTCTCGGTGCAACCGGGCGTACCGGCGCCGCCGTCGCTGGTGAACATCTATAAAGAGTTGAAACGCGATCTGAACATCGACATCCCGCCCCACGGTTGCCTGCAAAGCTGGGCTGACCAGGGCGTGCTGATGATCAACACCACCATGACCGTGGAACGCGCCAACGCCAACGCCCATGCGGGCAAAGGCTGGCAACACTTTACCGATCGGATTATCGAAGTGGTCAGCGAACACCAGCCACATCTGGTGTTCCTGCTGTGGGGCGCGCATGCCCAGAGCAAGCAGAAACTGATCGATGCCACCAAGCATCTGGTGCTGACGTCGGTGCATCCGTCACCGCTGTCCGCCTATCGTGGCTTTCTCGGGTGCGGGCACTTCAGTCGAACCAATAAGTATCTGGAGCAGAATGGCGAGACACCGATCGAATGGCGATTGCCGCCAGTTTGATGCGTTGACCGGGTCGCCCCCTTCGCGAGCAGGCTCGCTCCCACACCCTGTGGGAGCGAGCCTGCTCGCGAAGGGGGCGACCCGGTCTTTCAGACAGAATCCGGCACCCGATTCCAATACTTGAACAACGGCTCCGCCAGAAACAATACAAACAACAGCCGCATCACCTGCATCGCCGTCACCAGCGGCACCGACAATTGCAACGTCTCTGCCGTCAGGCTCATCTCCGCAATCCCGCCGGGCATCATGCCCAAGGTCAGCGAACGCAAATCCAAATGCGTCAGCGCACTCAACCCCAATGCCGCCAGCGTGGCGATCAACATAGTCAGCACCGTGCCGATCAAGGTTCGTCCCATAAAAGAAGGCGCACGCCGGAAAAACTGCCGATTGAAGTGACACCCCAACCCGCTGCCAATCAGCCATTGGCCGATCTGGCTGCCGCCGTTGGGCAAACCGATGTGCAGGTCCCAACCAATGCTCACCGCCGCACTCACCAACAACGGTCCGAACAACCACGGATTGGGTTGCCGCAGACGCTCCCATAGCCAGGCGGCGAGGGCGCCCGCCGGGAACAGAATCGCCAGCCAGCGCCAATCAACGACCGTGGCATGGGACAGCGGTGCACCATCACCCAACAAATACTTGAACGCCGCCGGCACACACAGCACCACCACCAACACCCGCAGACTTTGCCCCGCCGCAACACGACTGAGCACCGCGCCGTTACGCGCGCCGAGGTTGACCATCTCCCCGGAGCCGCCGGGCATGCTGGAAAAGAACGCGGTGGCGCGATCTTCACCGGTGCGCCGCATCAACCAGACCCCGACTACGGCCGACAGGCTGGTAACCAACGCACCGAAGAAGATCAGACCGAAGTGGCTCAGGACCTGCTCCATCACCACCGGGGTGAAGTGCAGGCCGATGCCGATGCCGACAATCCACTGGCCGCACTTGCGGCCGCCAGGGATTTCCGCCAATTGCCAGGGTGTCAGGCAGCGCACCAGGATGATCGCCAGCAACGAGCCGACCATCCACGGCAGTGGCCAGCCGATCTGGCTGGCCAGGTAACCGCCCAGCAGACCGACCAGCGGAGTTCCCCACCAGGCTTTGAAGGGTGTTCGATCAGACATCGGCGATAACGCGCCGGGCGACCGAACGTTTGCGCCAGATTCGCAGGATCGGCACCAGCAGCATCACGGCGATCAACGCCCAGACACCCATGGTGATCCCGCTGGACCAGAGAATCTCCAGTGAACCGTTGGAGATCGACAAGGCTCGGCGCAGGTTCTGTTCCATCAAGCCTCCGAGGATGAAGCCCAGCAGAACGGGGGATAACGGAAAATCCAGCTTACGCAGAATGTAGCCGAAGATGCCGATGCCGATCATCAGGAACAGGTCGAAGGTGGTGGCGTGCACCGCGAAAACGCCGATGGCGGTAATGATCGCGATCATCGGCACCAGCGCCCAGTTCGGCACGGCGAGGATGCGGGTGAAGATGCGGATCATTGGAATGTTGAGGATGACCAACATGATGTTGGCGACAAACAGCGAAGCGATCAGGCCCCAGACGATGTCCGGTTGCTGTTGAAACAGCAGAGGGCCAGGGGTGATGTTGTACAGCGACAGTGCGCCGATCATCACCGCTGTCGTGCCCGAGCCCGGAACACCCAGCGTCAGCATTGGCACCAGAGCGCCGCAGGCTTCAGCGCCGATGGCGGTTTCCGGAGCGGCGAGACCACGCTTGTCGCCTTGTCCGAATTTTCCGCTTGGGCCCGCGATACGTTTCTCGGTCATGTAAGCCACGGCGCTGGCCAGTGTCGCGCCGGCACCGGGCAGCACGCCCATGATGAAGCCGAGCACACCGCAACGCATGTTCACCCAGAACACCGACGCGGCCTCCTTAAAGTTGAACATCATCCGGCCGGTGGCTTGGAACGCTTCCTGGCCACGGTGGGTTTTTTCCAGCAGCAGGAGGATTTCACTGATCGAGAACAGGCCCAGCACCAGCACCACAAACTGAATGCCATCGGTGAGGTGGATGTTGTCACCGGTAAAGCGGTAGACACCACTGTTGGCATCAATGCCGACCGTCGACAGGAACAGACCGATCAGCGCCGCAATAAACGTCTTGAGCGGTCGATCACCCGCCATGCCGCCGAGGCAGACAATCGCGAACACCATCAGTACGAAATATTCCGCCGGACCGAAGGCAATCGCCCATTTCGCCAGAATCGGTGCGAACACCACCATCCCGCAGGTCGCAATGAAAGCGCCGATGAAGGAACTCCACGCCGAAAGCGATAACGCAACCCCGGCCATCCCCTGACGGGCCATCGGGTAGCCGTCGAGGGTGGTCATCACCGTGGAGGCTTCGCCCGGAATGTTCAGCAGAATCGAACTGATCCGGCCGCCGTACTCGCAACCCAGATAAACCGCGGCCAGCAGGATCAACGCCGACTCCGGTGGCAGGCCGAGAGCGAAGGCGATCGGGATCAGCAACGCCACGCCGTTGATCGGACCCAGGCCGGGGAGCAGTCCGACGACGGTGCCGATCAGCGTGCCGCTGAGTGCGGTCACCAGGTTGTAAGGGGTCAATGCGACGCCGAAGCCGTGACTCAAATAACCAAGCGTATCCATATCAGTTCTCCAGAACGTCGAGCAGGCCCAGAGGCAGTGGCACGTCCATGACTTTGTCGAACAGCAGGTACAGACCGATACTCATCAGGCTGATGATCACCACGCTCGGCAACCAGCGTCCGCCGTACAGGCGCGCCATCGGAATGCCAATCAGCATGCTGCTGAGGATGAAACCCAGTGGTTCGAACAGCCCGGCAAAGATCAGCAACAACAGTACGCAAAGGCCAATCTTGTTCAGGGTTTCGCGATCCATCGGCGGATCTTCATCGGTGTGTTTGATCGGCGAAGGGCGATACACCATGTAAACCAGCCCCAGCCCCATCAGCCCCAGCATCAACAGGGGGAAGGCCCGTGGTCCGATCGGTTCGTAGGAAAAAGGCGCCTGGTAGGGCCAGGCCATCAGCACCAGACTGAGACAGGCCAGCAACAGCACCGAAGCAAAAATGCGTTGTAAGAGCATGGGAAACTCCTGTGCCGCAGCCCTCCAGAACGGGGGCCGCAGCCGCTAGACAGAGGCGATCACTGAATCAGGCCGAACTCTTTGGCCAGCACTTTGTAGTCCGCAACCTGCTTCTTCACGTAGGTGTCCAGCTCCGGGCCGGTCATGGCGAACGGGAAGAGCTCACGTTGATCGCGCAGCTTGGCGAACTCTTCAGAAGCCAGCAGCTTGTCGAACGCGTCTTTCCACCAGGCGTAGTCTTCGTCACTAACCTTTGGCCCGAGGTAGAAGCCGCGAACCACTGGCCAGACAATGTCGTAGCCTTGTTCTTTGGCGGTCGGAATGTCTTTCATTTCCGGCTCGTCCAGACGCTTCTCGGAGAACACGGCCAGCAGGCGCATGTCACCGCTCTGGATGTGCGGCATGGAGTCGGAGATGTCGGTGCTGCCGACCTGGATGTGGCCGCCGAGCAGGGCGGTGGCGATTTCACCGCCGCCTTCGAGGGCGACGTAACGCAGGTCGCGCGGGTTGATCCCGGCAGCCTTGGCGATCAGGGCGGTCTGCATCCAGTCCTGACTGCCGACGGTGCCGCCGGAGCCGATCACCACTTTGCTCGGATCTTTCTTCAGCGCTTGAACCAGATCGTCCAGGGTCTTGTAAGGCGAATCGCTTTTCACTGCGATGGCGCCGTAGCTTGTTCCAACCGCCGCCAGCCAGCGCACGGCGTTTTCATCGAAACGACCGAACTTGCCTTGGGCCAGGTTCAGCAGCGAGCCGCTGGACCACGCCACCAAGGTGCCGGCATCGGCTGGACGCTGAGCGACCACCGCGTTGTACGCCACCGCGCCGACACCGCCGGGCATGTAGGTCACGCGCATCGGTTTGGTCAGTAGTTTCTGATTCACCAGCGCGCTTTGCGCCAGTTTGCAGGTCAGGTCGAAACCGCCACCTGGCGAGGCCGGGGCGATGCATTCCGGACGTTTGGGTTCAGCGAGCAATTGGCCGGCGAACAGCAGGGCGCTGGCGGTGAGAGCGACTTTACGCATTGATAAGTTCATTCAAGTCTCCTTGGGAGTTGTTGTTATAGGTGTACTGAATTACCAAAGGGCAACGCTATAGCTCACCAGCAGACGCACTTCATCGGCATCGCGAGCGGAATAGTTGGAGCGGTAAGTGGCATTACGCAGGCGCACGGCGACATCCTTGAGCGCGCCGCTTTGTACGACGTATTTGATTTCGGTGTTGCGTTCCCACTCTTTGCCTTCGTCACCGTTCTTGAGCTTGATGTTGTCGCCGCTCAGGTAACGGCTCATGAAGCTCAGGCCCGGAATGCCGAGTTTGGCGAAGTCATAGTCGTAACGTGCTTGCCAGGAACGTTCTTCGGCACCGGCAAAGTCGTTGATCTGAACGAAGTTGACCAGGTACGGGTCACTGCCATCGACATAAGGGAATGCGCTGTCGCCGGACATGTGCTGATAGCCGGCGCTGAATTTATGCCCGCTCAAGGCGTAGCTCACCAAGCCGTTGAGGGATTTGTTGTCGATATTGCCGCCACGAGCCGCACCCTGGTCATCACTGATGGCCAGGCGCAGATCGGTGCCGAAAGTGCCGGGGCCGAACGGTTGCGAAGCGACAACACCGAGGAAGTGCTGGTTGTAGACTTCATCAAGGTGCGCGAAGTGGTAGCTGCCGGTGATTTTGTCGGTGAACTTGTAGTCCACGCCGCCAAAGTCGAAATGCTTGCCGGCTGCGGTACCAGCAAAGCGGCTGTTCTTGTTGTTGAGGGCGATGTCTTCGAAGTCGGTGCTGTCGCGGTCCTTGGCTTTCTCCAGGCGCCCGCCGGTGAAGGTCAGGTTCTTGATCTCTTTGGAGGTCAGCAGGCCGCCTTCGAAGGTCTGCGGCAGGATGCGCCCGTCGTTGGGCTTGAGGATCGGCAGTTCCGGAATCAGGCTGCCGATTTTAAGTTCCGTGGCGGAGATTTTCACTTTGCCGGTCAAGCCAAGCTTGGAGTACTCATCGGCCGCGCGGCCGTCGTCATGGGTTGGCAGCAGGCCGGTGCCGGTGCGGTCGGGACTCGAATCGAGTTTGACCCCCAGCATGCCCAGCGCATCGACACCGAACCCCACGGTGCCGTCGGTGTAACCCGATTGCAGGTTGAGCATGAACCCCTGAGCCCATTCGTCCCGCTTGGATTGCTGGGCGCTGGTACCGTCGCGAAAGTCGCGGTTGAAATACATGTTGCGGGTTTCGAAGGTTGCCGTACTGTCTTCGAAGAAGGCAGCCTGACTCAACGGCGAAAAGCCGGCGAGGGCGGCGGCACTGGCAAGGGCGGTGTGGCTGAGGCGGGAAAAGCGAGCAGGCGGGCAAGCCTGTAGCTGCATGGACAGCATCTTGAAGTACTCCGTTTATTGTTCTTATTGGCGAAAACGCTTCGAGGCGTTTTTCGTACGCTATGTGCGGTAGCGACGGGCAGTCGAAACTGTCCGTGGCTGGACTCTAACCGGCCAACCTTTCGCTAACCTTTCAGAAGACTTTCACGGTTTTCGGGCTTCACAGCGGCGGTTGCGGCTGTAAACTCCGCGCCAAAGAATGGCGTCGACCATCCCTGAATGAGGTAAAGATCCATGCGTGTTCTGCTCGTCGAAGACCATCTGCAGCTCGCCGAAAGTGTCGCCCAGGCGCTCAAGAGCACCGGGCTGACCGTGGATGTGCTGCACGACGGTGTGGCGGCGGACCTGGCGTTGAGCAGCGAGGAATACGCCATGGCGATCCTCGACGTCGGCCTGCCGCGCATGGATGGCTTCGAAGTGCTGGCGCGCCTGCGGGCGCGGGGCAAGAACCTGCCGGTGTTGATGTTGACCGCTCGCAGCGACGTCAAGGATCGGGTCCACGGCCTGAACCTCGGCGCTGACGATTACCTGGCCAAACCTTTCGAACTGACCGAACTCGAAGCCCGGGTCAAAGCCTTGCTGCGCCGCAGTGTGCTCGGTGGTGAGCGCCAGCAGCGCTGCGGTGTGCTGACCTATGACCTGGACACTCGGCGCTTCACCCTCGGTGAAGAGTTGCTGACCCTGACCTCCCGCGAGCAGGCAGTGCTCGAAGCCCTGATCGCCCGACCTGGCCGGGTGATGAGCAAGGAACAACTGGCCTCGCAAGTATTCGGACTGGACGAAGAGGCCAGCCCCGACGCCATCGAGATCTATGTCCATCGCCTGCGCAAAAAGCTAGACGGCCAACCGGTCGTCATCGTGACCTTCCGCGGTCTCGGCTACTTGCTGGAAAGCCGCGATGCATAAGCCCAGCAGCCTGCGCTGGCGGTTGCTGTGGAATCTGGCGCTGTTGCTGGTGGTGTTGATGTTGGCCAGTGGTTTGAGCGCTTACTGGAACGGTCGCGAAGCTGCCGACACCGCCTATGACCGGACCTTGCTGGCCTCTGCGAGGACCATCGCTGCGGGCGTCTCCCAGCGCGACGGCACGCTGAGCGCCGACGTGCCGTACGTTGCCCTCGACACCTTCGCCTACGACAGCGCAGGACGGATTTTTTACTTGGTCAACGACATCAATCAGAAGCTGATCTCCGGTTACGAAAACCTTCCGCCACCGCCGCCGGGAACGCCGCGCACCGATGACTATCCGGCACTGGCGCGTTTCTATAACGCCAATTACCAGGGGCAGAACGTGCGCGTGGTGAGCCTGCTCAAACCCGTGAGCGAGCCGAACATGAACGGCATGGCGGAAATCCGCGTGGCGGAAACCGATGAGGCGCGGGTCAGCATGGCCCGCAGCCTGGCGGCGGACACGTTGCTGCGTCTGGGCATGCTGGCGGTGGGTGCGTTGTTGTTGGTGTGGTTTGCGGTCAGCGCCGCGTTGCGTCCGCTGGAACGCTTGCGCACCGCGGTGGAAGAGCGTCAGTCGGACGATCTGCGGCCATTGCCGTTGGTGGAAGTGCAGCACGAATTGTGGCCACTGGTGCGGGCGCTCAATCACTTCACCGAGCGCCTGCGCGGGCAGTTCGAGCGTCAGGCGCAGTTCATCGCCGATGCCGCCCATGAGCTGCGTACTCCCCTGGCGGCGCTCAAGGCACGACTGGAACTGGGTTTGCGCTCGACCGAACCTGAAACCTGGCGCAATACGTTGGAAATCGCCGCCCAAGGCACGGATCGTCTGACCCACCTTGCCAATCAATTGCTCTCGCTGGCACGGGTCGAAAATGGTGCACGGGCCATCGCCGAGGGCGGGGCGCAGTTGCTTGACCTCAGTCAGCTGGCTCGTGAACTCGGCATGGCCATGGCGCCGCTGGCCCACGCACGCGGTGTGGCGCTGGCGCTGGAAGCGGACGAACCGGTGTGGTTGCGCGGCGAGCCAACGCTGTTGAACGAACTGTTGAGCAATCTGGTGGATAACGCTCTGGCCCATACGCCGTCGGGTGGCAACGTCATTCTTCGGGTCACGGCACCGGCGGTGTTGGAGGTCGAGGACGACGGCCCGGGCATTCCTCTTGAAGAGCGCGATCGGGTGTTCGAGCGCTTTTACCGGCGTAACCAGCAGGTGGCCGGTTCGGGGTTGGGGCTGGCGATTGTTGGCGAGATCTGCCGCGCGCACCTGGCTCAAATCAGCCTGCACGATGGAGAGCAGGCCGGGTTGAAGGTGCGGGTGAGTTTTATTGCGGGAGAGTGATGGTGTTTGTTATGGCCCCATCGTGAGCTTGCTCCGGGCGGCGTTCCGACGATGGGTGCGACACGGTCTCTCGACTAATAGAACATCGACCGCGACTCTTCCAGATCGCGGCACATCGCCTCGTTCTCCGGATCAATCCCCAGCTTTTTGAATGCCGGCACGCTGAATGCGTCGATGCGCGCGAGGGGATGGTCGGTGTCCTTGTGGCAATACAGGCTGGCCACCTGCACCAGATCGACATAGTCGACCCGCTCGGACTGTCGATTGAAGTCCAGATAAAGCCCCGGCACCTGTACCAGCATCTCCGGAAAGTCCCAGACCCTGAGCAGTTTGTCGCCGAGCAGTGGATGAATGTGATCGATCACATGGTTGAGGCTGACCGGGTCAGCCAGCAGTTCATAGTGATCTTCGGCGTAGGTCAGGATCGGCAACACACCGATCTGATGCACCAGTCCGCCAAGGGCTGCCTGGTCGGGCTTGAGTTGCGTGTATCTACGGCACAATGCATAGCTGATCCCGGCGATTTCCAGGCTTTTGCGCCAGACATCGCGCATTTTCTGTTCTACCACCTCGGAGCGGGCATGGAAAATCTGTTCCATGACCAGACCGATGGCCAGGTTGCTGCTGTAATTGATGCCCAATCGAGTGATTGCCGTGTGCAGGTCAGTGACTTCCTGGGTCGCGCGCAACAGCGGGCTATTGACCACTTTGATCAGCCGCGCCGACAGCGCGGTATCGCGGCCGATCACTTTGCTCAGGGTGCTGACACTGATTTCCGGGTCTTCAGCGGCCTTGCGAATCTGCAGGGCCACTTCCGGTAACGTTGGCAGAACCAGGTCATCGTTATCGATGGCCTCAACCAAATCCTGTTGGACCTTTTCCGCCAGCTCGCTCATTTCGTTTCTCTAGGTATTGCGACAAATGCTGCTGTTAACGCTGGATTTCGCGATCGCGATCCAGTTGGTAAGGCAGGTCAAGCAGGTGCAGGGCTGGCCCTTCGAGCGCGCCCAGATGGATATCACCCCCTTCTGCTGCTTCGGCTTGCAGCACGGCCAGGAGTTCAATGTTTTGCCCGGCGTTGGCGGCCAGCACCACTTCGCCGATAGAGCTGCCGTGGGTAGGGGAGAACAATTGTGTGCCAGATTCAGGCAATTCGCTGGCATCCAGTTTCAGGCGATACAAGCGGCGCTTGAGTTTGCCCAGGTACTGCATGCGCGCGACGATTTCCTGGCCGGTGTAGCAACCTTTCTTGAAGCTCACGCCACCCACGGCTTGCAGATTGAGCATCTGCGGGATGAACAACTCGCGAGTGCTCGACATGACCTGACCGATCCCTGCGCGGATCTGGCCCAACAGCCATTGATTCAGATCGCCTTCGGCCAATACGGCGGACAGCTTGCCCTTGATAAGCTCGGCCTGGTCGGCGGCGACCCAGAGTTCGGCGCGGTCCGGCGAGACGCGAATGGCGATCAAACCGTCATTGCGCGCGACGCTGTCGGTGTCGGCCGGCAGCTCAAGACCGAGGCTGAAGAGTGCCGCATCGCCATGGTCGATGCCGAAGCGGACCCAGGCGGCGCTTTCGTCGGTCAGTTTGGATTTGGAAAACACCGCGTACTTTTTCAGGTCCGCCAGTTGCGGTTCCAGCAATTCGGTGGACATGGCCATCAGAACGCCGTCGCCTTCCAGCAGGATGCGGAAACTCGACTGCATCCGGCCTTTCTGCGTGCAGCGGGCGCCGAGGCTGGCCTGGGTGTCACTCAGGTAATTGAGGTTGCAGGTCAATTGGCCTTGCAGGAATTTGCCGGCATCCGCGCCGCGTACTGCGAGAACGCCTTCGTGAGACAGGGTGCAGAAAAAAGCAGAATCGGCCATGGGTCATCGCAGGGTAAAGAGTCTGGGGGACATCATAAGGGGGCGCTCTTGAAATGGGTAGTTCACAAAAGATCGTTGGTGCCCGACCAAAGCCGAGTGCCCGACTCTGACTGGGAATGTATACTTGCCGCCTATTTGAGGAGCGCTCCATGGTCGAAGATGTTGAACTGAATCGCCTCTACTGGCACAGCCGCCGCGGCATGCTTGAGCTTGACGTGTTGCTGGTGCCGTTCGTGAAAGAGGTCTATCCGCACCTCAATGATGTCGACCGCGATTGCTACCGCAAGCTGCTCGAATGCGAAGATCAGGACATGTTCGGCTGGTTCATGGAACGCGCCGAATCGGAAGATCCGGAGCTTCAACGCATGGTTCGCATGATCCTGGATCGTGTCCAGCCCAAGTAATGCGTTCGAATGCCGCTGGCATGCCTCACGGCAATTGCTGGCGGCGTATCTTCTGGCCCAGCTGTTCGCGCTGGGCTCGCTGTTCCTTCTGTCTATACCGGTCTGGGCCAGTCTGCTCGGCGTTGTGCTGTGCGTGGTTCACGGCTGTTGGGCGTTGCCGAGGCATATTCTGCTGACGCATCCTGAGGCATTTCGCGGCTTGCGTCGCGATGCCGATGGCTGGCAGTTGTGGAATCAGGCAGCAGCTTGGCAGCCAGTGCAGTTGCGACCGGACAGCTTGGCATTGCCATTGATTGTGGTGCTGCGTTTTCGACTGCGAGACGAGCGGCGGGTCAGATCAATCTGCGTTCCCCGCGACTCGCAGGCGGCGGATCTGCACCGGCGCCTGCGGGTTCGGCTCACGTTCAGTCGACGTAGGTGGGCGGCACCAGAATAGTGTCCAGGGCAACCGGTAGCATGTTCGGATAGTCGAGGGTGTAATGCAGGCCGCGACTCTCCTTGCGTTCCATGGCTGACTGAATCATCAGCTCGGCCACTTGGGCCAGGTTACGCAGTTCGATCAAATCCCGACTGACCTTGTAGTTGCTGTAGAACTCGTCGATTTCATCCAGCAACAGACGCACGCGGTGCTGTGCCCGTTGCAAGCGCTTGTTGGTGCGCACAATACCGACGTAGTCCCACATGAATCGCCGCAGTTCGTCCCAGTTGTGCGCAATGATTACGTCCTCATCGGAGTCGGTGACCTGGCTCGCATCCCAGACGGGCAGAGCGATCGGAATCGAAACCTGCGGCAGCTGCTCAAGAATGTCCGCCGCCGCCGAGCGCGCGTAAACGAAACACTCGAGTAACGAGTTGCTGGCCATGCGGTTGGCGCCGTGCAGGCCGGTGAAGCTGGTTTCGCCAATGGCATATAATCCCGGCACGTCGGTGCGACCCTGCTGATCGACCATCACGCCGCCGCACGTGTAGTGCGCCGCCGGAACCACCGGAATCGGTTGCTTGGTGATGTCGATGGAGAATTCGAGGCAGCGTTCGTACACCGTCGGGAAGTGAGTCTTGATGAACGCTTCCGGCTTGTGGCTGATGTCCAGATAGACACAATCGACGCCCAGGCGCTTCATTTCATGGTCGATGGCCCGGGCGACGATGTCGCGCGGGGCCAGCTCGGCGCGAGGGTCGAAGCGTTGCATGAAGCGTTCGCCGTTGGGCAGCTTCAGGTGTGCGCCTTCGCCGCGCAGGGCTTCGGTGATCAGGAAACTCTTGGCTTGCGGGTGATACAGGCAAGTGGGGTGGAACTGGTTGAATTCCAGATTCGCCACCCGGCAGCCCGAACGCCAGGCCATGGCAATGCCGTCACCGCAGGCGCCATCGGGGTTGCTGGTATAGAGATAGACCTTTGCTGCGCCGCCCGATGCGAGGATCACGAAACGAGCGCCGTAGGTGTCGACTTCACCGGTCCCGCGATTGAGGACATAGGCGCCGAGGCAGCGATCACCTTCGAGGCCCAGGCGTTTTTCGGTGATCAGGTCGACCGCGACCCTCTGCTCCAGCAGTTCGATGTTCGGTCGTTGCCTGGTCTTGTCGAGCAAGGTTCTGAAAATCGCTGCGCCCGTGGCATCGGCGGCATGAATGATGCGCCGATGGCTGTGACCGCCTTCGCGGGTCAGGTGAAACTCGAATCCACCATCTTCGGTGCCGGACTGTTCATCGCGGGTGAAGGGCACACCTTGGTCGATCAGCCATTGAATCGCCTCTTTACTGTGCTCGACGGTAAAGCGCACAGCGTCTTCGTGGCACAGGCCGCCGCCGGCATTGAGGGTGTCATCGACATGTGATTCAACGGTGTCGGTGTCATCCAGGACGGCAGCGACGCCACCCTGGGCCCAGAAAGTCGAGCCATTGGCGAGGTCGCCTTTGCTCAGTACGGCGATGCGCAAATGACCGGGCAAGGTCAGCGCAAGGCTCAAGCCGGCAGCACCGCTGCCAATTACCAGAACATCGTGTTGAAACTGTTGGCTCATTTCAGGATTCCGCTCAAAGCGACCCGGGTCGGGGTTGGCGCAAGACACCTGGGATCGGCGAGTCAAGACAGCCACACAGCCCACTAGTATATAGAGGGGGGGAGCGGCACAATAGCGAGCACACATGGCATTGTGAAACTACTGTGACGGAAAATACCTGACGCTTCGTCGGATGGTTTTTCGGCCGGTTCGGCGACAAGACGACTGTATCAACGATTTAACAGTCTTTTTCTATTCACGGTTGCACAATGTCAGTCGTGCGCAGCTATAAGTATTTGGAACTTTTGCCAAAGGCCCAAGATCAATAGACCGTTGCCTGATTCAAGGGACAGTGTCGGCTTCAACGCGGGATCTGTGATTTGATCCTTGCCGGCGAATCCGATGACAAGATTATTCGCGCAGCCGGGTTGACCCGCGCTGCGCTTTTCGTGCGTGCCAAATCAGAGCCCGCAGGAAACTTGCTTGGAGGGGGAGAACTTTTGCGAAAAGCCCGAGTCTATGTTTGCAAGTCTGGTTGTTTAGTTATGCAAGCCTCCTCCGAGCTTATCGAGGAGAGTTCATGCTAACCCAGGAAGAGGATCAGCAGCTGGTCGAACGCGTTCAGCGCGGCGACAAGCGAGCTTTCGATCTGCTAGTGCTGAAATACCAGCACAAAATTCTCGGGTTGATCGTGCGTTTCGTGCACGACACCCATGAAGCCCAGGATGTGGCGCAGGAAGCCTTTATCAAGGCGTACCGGGCACTTGGAAATTTTCGCGGGGACAGCGCGTTTTATACGTGGCTTTACCGCATCGCCATTAACACGGCGAAAAACTATCTGGTTTCACGCGGCCGTCGGCCGCCGGATAGCGATGTCAGTTCCGAGGATGCAGAGTTCTACGATGGCGATCATGGCCTCAAGGATCTCGAGTCGCCAGAACGTGCATTGCTGCGGGATGAGATCGAAGGCACCGTCCATCGAACCATTCAGCAACTGCCAGAAGATTTGCGTACGGCTTTAACTTTACGTGAATTCGATGGTCTGAGTTACGAGGACATTGCGGCCGTCATGCAATGTCCGGTGGGTACCGTGCGCTCCCGGATTTTCCGCGCTCGGGAAGCCATCGATAAAGCCCTGCAGCCGTTGTTGCAGGAAAACTGAGACAGCGGCGACAGCCAAGAGAGGAACGCCATGAGTCGTGAAGCCCTGCAGGAATCGCTGTCCGCAGTGATGGATAACGAAGCGGACGAATTGGAATTGCGTCGGGTATTGAATGCCTTTGACGATGTTGAAACCCGTGATACCTGGGCTCGTTATCAAATCGCTCGGGCAGTTATGCACAAGGATTTGCTGCTTCCACGTCTGGATATCGCTGCGGCAGTCTCTGCTGCGCTGGCTGACGAAGCCGTACCTGCAAAAACCACCCGTGGTCCGTGGCGCAGCCTGGGTCGTCTGGCGGTCGCTGCTTCGGTAACCCTCGCCGTACTGGCAGGTGTTCGTCTGTATAACCAAGACGAGATCGCTGGGGTCGAACTGGCTCAACAATCCAGTCAACCAGGTCTGGCCGTTCCTCAGGTCAAGGGTCCAGCTGTATTAGCAGGCTACAATGAGAGTTCGGAAGCCACTGGCCCTATGGCCAACGGCGTATTGCAAGGTCAGCCAGGCTGGCACGATCAGCGTCTGCCAGGCTACTTGCGCCAACATGCTCAACAGGCTGCACTGAAAGGTACTGAGAGCGCTCTGCCTTACGCTCGTGCAGCAAGTCTGGAAAACCGTTAAGGAGGATCATGCGCGCCATCCCTCTACTTACGCTTCTGCTCGGTGGCTGGTTTGTTGTTCCAGCCCATGCTGATGAAGCCCAGGACTGGTTGACCCGTCTGGGCCAAGCCGAGCAACAGCAAAGCTTTCACGGTACATTCGTCTACGAGCGTAACGGTAGTTTTTCTACCCACAACATCTGGCACCGCGTCCAGGATGGCAAGGTCCGCGAGCGGTTACTCCAGCTCGACGGCTCGGCACAGGAAGTCGTGCGTATTGATGGGCGTACTCAATGCGTTAGCGGCATTCTGATAGCAGGGCTTGGAGATTCCTCCAGCTCCGCTGCTCGTACACTCGATCCACAAAAACTAAAGAATTGGTACAACCTTGCCGTCATTGGCAAGTCGCGTGTGGCCGGGCGTGCGGCAGTAATCGTTTCACTGACACCTCGCGATCAGCACCGCTACGGTTTTGAATTGCATCTGGATAAAGAAACCGGCCTGCCTCTCAAATCATTGCTTTTGAATGAAAAAGGGCAATTGCTGGAGCGATTCCAGTTCACGCAACTGGATACCGCCGATGTTCCGTCCGACAGCGACTTGCAGCCTGGCGCCGATTGCAAAACGGTTGCCCTCGACAGCAACAAGGCTTCTGCAATCAAGACGGCGCAAGTATGGCGTTCGGACTGGTTACCACCTGGTTTCGAGCTGACCAGCAGTACCTCCCGCAAGGATCCAGAGACCAAAACCCAAGTCAACAGTCTGATGTATGACGATGGTCTGGCCCGTTTCTCGGTTTTCCTTGAGCCGTTGAATGGCGCAACAATTACTGACACTCGCACCCAGTTGGGGCCGACCGTTGCAGTTTCCCGACGCTTGACTACCCCGCAAGGCGAGATGATGGTGACCGTGGTCGGTGAGATTCCGATTGGCACCGCCGAACGGATTGCGCTATCCATGCGCAGCGACGCCACTGCAACCAAGTAGTGAGCTGAAATCGAAATGTTTGGTGAGCATTTCAACTTGCAAATATCCCCGATTTTTTCTATAGGTCAGAGCCCCTCGGCTCTGGCCTTGTTTGTTGTTCTCGGAACAAAAATACCGGCGTATTGTTCCCGGTGTTCCTTGCTCCATATCGCTTAACCATGCTCGTCGTAACGGGAGCCGTATGTCGATACCACGCTTGAAGTCTTATCTCTCTATTTTTGCCACCGTGCTGGTGCTTGGTCAGGCGGTCGCTGTTCAAGCGGCTGAGTTGCCTGACTTCACACAGTTGGTCGAGCAGGCCTCGCCCGCGGTGGTGAACATCAGTACCACGCAGAAACTACCGGATCGCAAAGTGAACGAGCAGATGCCCGACCTTGAAGGCTTGCCGCCCATGTTGCGCGAGTTCTTCGAGCGCGGTATGCCGCCACAGCCGCGTACGCCCCGCGGTGATCGTCAGCGTGAAGCCCAATCTCTGGGTTCGGGCTTCATCATCTCGCCTGATGGCTACATCCTGACCAACAACCATGTAATCGCCGACGCCGACGAAATTCTCGTTCGTCTCGCCGACCGCAGCGAATTGAAGGCCAAGCTGATCGGCACCGATCCACGCTCCGACGTGGCGCTGTTGAAAATCGAAGGCAAGGATCTGCCGGTCCTGAAACTCGGCAAATCCCAGGATCTGAAAGCCGGCCAGTGGGTCGTGGCTATTGGCTCGCCATTCGGTTTCGACCATACCGTGACTCAAGGTATCGTCAGTGCCATCGGTCGCAGCCTGCCGAACGAAAACTATGTACCGTTCATCCAGACCGACGTGCCGATCAATCCAGGTAACTCTGGTGGTCCGCTGTTCAACCTGGCCGGTGAAGTGGTGGGCATCAACTCGCAGATTTACACCCGTTCCGGCGGCTTCATGGGCGTTTCGTTCGCGATCCCTATCGATGTCGCAATGGACGTTTCCAATCAGCTCAAAAGCGGCGGCAAAGTCAGCCGTGGCTGGTTGGGTGTAGTCATCCAGGAAGTGAACAAGGACCTGGCCGAGTCCTTCGGTCTGGATAAGCCAGCCGGCGCGCTGGTGGCTCAGATCCAGGATGACGGCCCGGCTGCCAAGGGTGGCCTGCAAGTAGGGGATGTAATCCTGAGCATGAACGGCCAACCGATCGTCATGTCTGCCGATCTGCCACATCTGGTGGGCGCGCTGAAGGCCGGCTCGAAGGCTGATCTGGAAGTGATTCGTGAAGGTAAGCGCAAGAATGTCGAATTGACTGTCGGCGCTATCCCGGAAGAAGGCAAAGAGCTGGATGCGCTGCCGAAATCCAGCACCGAGCGCAGCAGCAATCGGCTGGGTGTTTCGGTGGCTGAGCTGACGGAAGAACAGAAGAAAACCTACGACCTCAAAGGCGGCGTCGTGATCAAGGAAGTCCAGGACGGTCCTGCTTCTCTGATTGGCCTGCAGCCAGGCGATGTGATCACTCACCTGAACAATCAGGCAATCGGTTCTGCCAAGGAGTTCACGGATATCGCCAAGGCGCTGCCAAAGAACCGCTCGGTGTCGATGCGGGTTCTGCGTCAAGGTCGCGCCAGCTTCATCACCTTCAAACTGGCTGAGTAATCCGGTTGTTGGCTAAATAAAAAACCGCCTCGAAAGAGGCGGTTTTTTATATCTGCAATTTTTTCTGACAAGCGTCAGCCCATCATGTCCTTGATCATGCGCTCCTGTTCCATCAGCTCACGTAGCCGTGCGTCGATTCGAGATGACAGCGGGAAGTTGGTGCCTGCCTTGCGCTTGGCGAAATCCAGTTGCTGGATGGCCTGACGGTAATCCCCGACCAGGGCGAAATACTCGGCGCGGGCCTGATGCAGGCCGATGATGTTGCCTGACAGGCCGCGAGTCTCGGCCACCATGTACCAGACGTCCGGATCGTCAGGCCGGCTCTTGAGCAGATTCTCCAGTGCTTTTTCCGCGTCGGGCGCACGGTTCTGCTTGAGCAGCAGGTCAACACGCACCGAGTTCAGCGGGTAGTTGCCGGGATACTGAGTCAACATTCGGTCAACCCGGGACTGGGCGTCCGGCAGACGATTGTTGGTGATGTCCAGATCGACCTGCGCCAGGTTGTAGATGATCTCGTTCGGCGACTTGGCCAGCAGCAACTTAAGGTTTTCCCGTGCTTCATTCAGCTGGCCGCCCTTGATCTGGGCGATGGCCAGGCCATAGCGAGCGACATCGTTTTTCGGGTTTTCATCAAGCTGGGCGCGAAAACGTTTGGCGCCCAAGCCTGGAGTTTCTTCATAGATCAACTGGACCCGTGCACGAATCAGCTGATAACGCATAGAGTCTTCGATGCCGCCAGGTTTTGCCTGTTCGGCGCGGTTGCGCGTGTCAGCGATCCGCGACTCGGTCACCGGGTGAGTCAGCAGAAATTCCGGTGGCTTGGCGTCAAAGCGGTACTGGCGAGCCAATCGCTCGAACATGGTCGGCATTGAGCGCGGGTCGTAACCGGCCTTTTCCAGATTGAGGATGCCGATGCGGTCAGCTTCCTGTTCGTTCTGGCGAGAGAAACGCCGCTGTTCCTGAATGGCCGCCGCCTGTGTACCCGCAATGGCCGCGATCCCGGCATCGCCGGCGCCAGCTGCGGCAATCACGATCCCGGCCAGCAGCGCGGCCATCATCGGCACCTGCATGCGCTGTTGGGCTTCGACGCCACGGGCGAAGTGGCGCTGCGACAAGTGAGCCAATTCGTGAGCGAGTACGGAAGCGTATTCGCCTTCGGTCTGGGCATTGAGGAACAAGCCGCCGTTAACCCCGACAATGCCGCCCGGTGCCGCGAAGGCATTGAGCTGCGGGCTGTTGATCAGGATGAACTCCAGGCGCCGGTCATTGACTTGGCTGGTTTCCACCAGGCGGTAGACGCTGGATTCAACGTAGTCCTTGAGCTGCGGATCGTTGAGCTGCGAAACCTGGCTGCGCAACAGCGCCAGCCAGGCACGGCCCAACTGATGTTCCTGTTGCGGCGAGACGATGGCAGAACTGGCGTCGCCGAGTGACGGCAGGTCGTCGGCGAAGCCCGGTGAGGCGAGCAGGCAAGCGAGCGTCAGCAGGGTAGGGCGCAAAAAAGTCATGCACAAAGCCTTAGTCGACAAAGACCTTACTGTAGCCGGACACTACGCTTCGGACCAGATATTCTAGCCGCTCGACCACCTGACCCCGGAGTGATGCAATGACCGACGCTGTAGCCCATGACGCCGAGCTCGACGCCAGCGGCCTGAACTGCCCCTTGCCGTTGCTCAAGGCCAAGATGGAACTCAATCGACTGGCCAGCGGCGCAGTGCTGAAGGTAATTGCCACCGATGCGGGCTCACAGCGCGATTTCCGCACCTTTGCCCGATTGGCCGGTCATACGCTGCTTCGTGAAGAAGATGAAGCGGGTGTTTACCGCTACTGGTTGAAAAAAGCCTGAATTCTGCTGCGTTCGTTTCTAAGGATTATTGATGTTCAAAGTGTTGCGCGACTGGATTCAGCGCTACTTCTCCGATGAAGAGGCTGTTGTGCTGGCGGTCCTGCTGTTTCTGGCGTTTACCGCCGTGCTGACGCTGGGCGGCATGCTTGCGCCAGTGCTGGCCGGGATGGTCTTGGCGTATCTGATGCAAGGGTTGGTCGTCACTCTCGAACGCCTGCGCATGCCTGGCGGGGTGGCGGTGGGGTTGGTCTTTGCGTTGTTCATGGGGCTATTGCTGGTGTTCATCGTGGTTGTGGTGCCGTTGCTCTGGCATCAGTTGATTACGCTGTTCAACGAGTTGCCCGGCATGCTCGCCAAATGGCAGTCGCTGTTATTGCTGCTGCCCGAGCGCTACCCGCATCTGGTATCCGATGAGCAGGTGCTGCAGGCCATCGAAGTGGCGCGGGGCGAGATTGGCAAGTTCGGTCAGTGGGCGCTGACGTTCTCGCTGTCGAGTCTGCCGTTGCTGGTGAACATCATGATCTACCTGGTGCTGGTGCCGATCCTGGTGTTTTTCTTTCTCAAGGATCGGGAGATGATCGGTCAGTGGGTGCGGGATTACTTGCCCCGTGAGCGGGCGCTGATCACCCGCGTCGCTCATGAGATGAACCGGCAGATCGCCAATTACATTCGCGGCAAAGTCATCGAGATTTTCATTTGCGGTGGCGTGACCTACATCGGTTTCGTTGTTCTGGGCCTCAACTACGCGGCGCTGCTGGCATTGCTGGTGGGCGTGTCGGTGGTGGTGCCTTACGTCGGCGCCGTGGTGGTGACCGTGCCGGTCATGCTGATTGCGCTGTTCCAGTGGGGCTGGAGCGATCAGTTCATCTATTTGATGGCGGTCTACGGGATCATCCAGACGCTGGACGGCAACGTGCTGGTGCCGCTGTTGTTCTCGGAAGCGGTCAATCTGCATCCGGTGGCGATCATCTGCGCGGTATTGTTGTTTGGCGGGCTGTGGGGCTTTTGGGGGGTGTTCTTTGCGATTCCGCTAGCAACCCTGTTCAAGGCTGTGCTGGACGCCTGGCCGCGCAAAGAGCCGGTGGTGGCACCGCTGTTGTGAAGCGTCTGTGGGAGCTGGCCCCCACAGAAGTCAACGATCAGGCCTTGTTCAGCGCCTGAGCTGCAGCCAATACCGCATCCACATGGCCCGGCACCTTCACTCCGCGCCATTCCTGACGCAGCACGCCGTCCTTGTCGATCAGGAACGTGCTGCGATCAACGCCCATATACTCCTTGCCGTAGAGCTTTTTCAGCTTGATCACGTCGAACTGCTGGCAGAGCGCTTCTTCCTTGTCGCTGATCAACTCGAAGGTGAACGCCTGCTTGGCCTTGAAGTTTTCGTGTGATTTAAGGCTGTCGCGGGACACGCCAAAGACTTCGGTATTGGCGGCTTTAAAGGCGTCAAGCTGGTCACGAAAGCCCTGACCCTGAGTGGTGCAGCCTGGCGTGCTGTCCTTCGGATAGAAGTAAATCACCACCTGCTTGCCTTTGAGGCTCGCGAGGTTGACGGTCTGCCCGCTGGTGGCGGGTGCTTCGAAGTCGGCAACCGGTTGGTCGATGGCAACGGCCATGAAAGCTTCCTTACATTGGGTTTTGTGGGCGCCACGGTTCGATCAGGGCATCCAGGTTCAGCGCGTCGGCGAAATCCAGGAACTGATCGCGCAGCCAACTGATCTGCACACCTGCCGGCAAGGTCACGGTAAACGTGGCATTGAGCATGGTGCCGCCGGTTTGCGGAGCCTGATAGGTGTCGCAGGTCAGGTTTTCCAGTTCGACGTTGTGGTCCATGAAGAACTGGCACAGCTCGTTAATGATGTCAGAGCGATAAGCCGAGCTGACATAAGCGACGTATGGCAGTGCCTGAGGACGATTCTCCAGCGCCGCGCTGCGCACCACATTGACCGTAAAGGCGTGCTTCTTGGCGAGGCTCGGCAGGCTGCCTTCGAGGCGCGCCAGGGCGTCCCAGCTGCCGGAGATCTCGAGGATCAACGCGCTGCACTCGCCATGACGCGTCAGGCGAGAGGTGACCACGGCGCAGCGGTTTTCATGGCTGGCGCGGCACAGGACGTTAGTCAGCTCCATGGGGTTGGCGCCGAGGGCACTGATGACAAGGAATTGTTCGCGAACTGTGGGGGTGGACATGCAGCATTCCTAAAGCGATGAGCGGTCGATACTTCTACGGGCTTTTTTACCGGGAGCGAGCCTGCGGATGCGAATTCAAAAAACCCGAGCCGCAAGGTTGCAACGTGCTCCAGAGTGGCAAGAGCGAGGGGTGGCAACGCTGGATCGGGGCTTGTGATGCCGAAAATGGAGGCTGGAACCCGGCGTACGAGCTTATCAGTACCGATCAAAGTCTGAAGGGTAGCGAAAAGCAGCGCCAAGGGGAATGGCAGCAGCGCAGTACTTCGCTTGTACAAGCATCTTGGCGCCAGTACCATTACCGCTCTCTTTTTCCGGCAGGAGCGGTTTCATGATTGCGGGCAGTATGGTGGCACTGGTCACACCCATGGATGCACAAGGGCGTCTTGACTGGGACAGCCTCAGCAAACTCGTGGACTTCCACCTTGAAAACGGCACCCATGCCATTGTCGCGGTCGGTACTACCGGCGAGTCGGCAACCCTCGATGTAGACGAGCATATCGCCGTCATCAAAGCCGTGGTCAAGCAGGTCAATGGCCGTATTCCGGTCATTGCCGGTACCGGCGCCAACTCGACCCGCGAAGCCGTAGAACTGACCCGCAACGCCAAAGAGGCCGGAGCCGACGCCTGTCTGCTGGTCGTTCCGTACTACAACAAGCCGACTCAGGAAGGGTTGTACCTGCACTTCAAGCACATTGCTGAAGCGGTCGACATTCCACAGATCCTCTACAACGTTCCTGGCCGCACCTCCTGCGACATGCAGGCCGAGACCGTGATTCGCCTGTCCACTGTGCCGAACATCATCGGTATCAAGGAAGCCACCGGCGACATGAAGCGTGCCAAGGCAATCCTTGATGGCGTGAGCAAGGACTTCATCGTGCTGTCCGGCGATGATCCGACCGCTGTCGAGCTGATCCTGATGGGCGGCAAGGGCAACATCTCCGTCACCGCCAATGTCGCCCCGCGCGAAATGGCTGACCTGTGCGAGGCCGCGCTCAAGGGCGACGCCGAGACTGCACGGGCAATCAACGAAAAATTGATGCCGCTGCACAAGGATCTGTTCATCGAAGCCAACCCGATTCCGGTGAAGTGGGCTTTGGTCGAAATGGGCCTGATGCACGAAGGCATTCGCCTGCCGCTGACCTGGCTGAGCGCACCTTGTCATGAAACGCTTCGCACGGCCCTGCGCCAGTGCGGCGTCCTGGTTTAATTGAGGAAGTACTACGCATGAAGCGATTGGCCGGACTTTCCGCACTTGCCTTGATCATCTCCAGCACCAGTGGCTGCGGATGGGTCTGGGGCCCGGAAGGTTATTTCCGTGACCGCGGTAGCGATTACCTGGAAGCGCAACAGACTGCACCCATGCAATTGCCGTCGGATGTCAGCACCGCCAAACGTCTGGATCCGCTGTTGCCGATCCCGCGCAACGTGGCCGATGACACCGTCAAGGGCGAGTACATCGTGCCTCGTCCGCAGCCGTTGTCGGCAGGGGCTGACGCCAGCGCCTACTCCCTGCAAAAGACCGGTGATTCGCGTTGGATCGTCGCTCAGAACCCGCCGGCCGAAGCCTGGCCAGTGGCTGTGCAGTTCTTCCAGGACAACGGTTTCCGTCTGGACGAACAGCGTCCGCAAACCGGCGAATTCACCACCACTTGGCAGCATTCCGACGAACTGTCCGCCGCGATGGCCAAGCGCCTGAGCGCAGCCGGTGTCGGCGCCGACAGCGAAACCCGCGTGCGGGTCCGCATCGAGCCAGGCGTGCAGCGCAACACCAGTGAAATCTACGTGGTCAGCGCCGAGCGTCCTGCCGGTAGCACCTCCGACGTGGCCTTCACCAACCGTTCGGTCAACACTGGCCTGGACGCGGCACTGGTCGACGACATGCTCGCGAGCATGAGCCGCACCTCGGAGAAGGGCGGTTCGGTCTCCATGCTGGCTTCGCGTGATTCCGATACGCCAAGTCGTGTCAGCCTGAGCGAAGACGGCAGCGGTAACCCAGTCCTGAACGTCGGCACCGACCTGGATCGTGCCTGGTCGAGCGTCGGTCGTGCGTTGGAACAGGGCGAATGGCGCGTTGAAGACATCAACCGCAGCCTGGGTCTGTACTACATCAACCTGGCCGAAAAAGCCGAGAAGAAGGACGAGAAGCCAGGTTTCTTCAGTGGTCTGTTCGGCAGCAAGCCGGACAAGGAAGAAGTTGAAGCCCGTGCCGAGCGTTATCAGGTTCGCCTGAGCAAGGTTGGCGACAACGTCCAGGTCACCGTCGAGAAAAACATCAACACCGTGGCGCCGGCAGAAGTGGCGCGCAAGGTATTGAGCGTGATTCAGGACAATCTGGGCTGATCACATGCGTTTTGCCGTTCTCGGCAGCGGTAGCCAAGGGAACGGCACGCTGATAGCCAGCGCTGACACGTATGTGCTGGTGGATTGTGGTTTCTCCCTGCGGGAAACCGAAAAACGCCTGCTGCGCCTGGGTGTGAACCCTGCGCAGCTGAGCGCGATACTCGTGACCCACGAACATACCGACCACGTGCATGGCGTGGGTTTACTGTCTCGGCGCTACAATCTGCCTGTCTACCTCAGTCGCGGTACCCTGCGCGGGATGCGCAAACCAATTGAACCGGCTGGCCTTCTGGCCGGCGGCGAGCAACTGCAGATCGGCGCACTGAGCATCGGCGTCATTGCCGTGGCCCATGATGCACAGGAGCCGACGCAATACGTCTTCAGTGACGGTGAGCGGCGTTTCGGCCTGTTGACCGACCTGGGCTCGTATTGCAACAAGGTGCTGGACGGCTATCGGGACCTCGATGCGTTGATGATCGAGTCCAACCATTGCCGTGACATGCTGGCTCGCGGTCACTACCCGTACTTTCTCAAGCAACGGGTAGGCGGTGAACTGGGGCATTTGAACAACCATCAGGCGGCATTCCTGGTGTCCGAGTTGGGCTGGCAAGGCCTGCAACACCTGGTCCTGGCCCATCTGAGCAGTAAGAACAACCTGCCGCAGCTGGCCCGGCAATGTTTTGTCGACACTCTCGGGTGCGACCCGGACTGGCTGCAACTGGCCGATCAAGATTCAGGGCTCGACTGGCGACACATCGCCTAGCCCACCTACTTAGCAAGCGGAGCCCATCATGGAAAAACGTGAAGAACTCTACCGCGGCAAAGCCAAATCGGTTTTCAAGACCGACGACGCTGACCGCTTGATCCTGCTGTTTCGCAACGACACTTCGGCGTTCGACGGCAAGCGCATCGAGCAGCTCGACCGCAAAGGCATGGTGAACAACAAGTTCAACGCCTTCATCATGCAGAAACTCGAAGCAGCCGGCGTGCCGACCCAATTCGACAAACTGCTGGGCGACAATGAATGCCTGGTGAAGAAGCTCGACATGATCCCGGTCGAGTGCGTCGTGCGTAACTACGCCGCCGGCAGCCTGGTCAAGCGCCTGGGCGTCGAAGAGGGCATGAAGCTCAACCCTTACACCTTCGAACTGTTCCTGAAGGACGACGCCAAGGGCGACCCGTTCATCAACGAATCCCACGTTGTGGCCTTCGGTTGGGGCACCGCCGAGCAACTGGTTCGCATGAAAGAACTGTCACTCAAGGTCAACGAAGTCCTGAGCAAACTGTTCGACGACGCTGGCCTGCTGCTGGTCGACTTCAAACTCGAATTCGGCGTGTTCTCCGACGGCTCCATCGTCCTGGGCGACGAATTCAGCCCGGACGGCTGCCGCCTGTGGGACAAGGCGACCGGCAAGAAAATGGACAAGGACCGCTTCCGTCAGGGCCTCGGTGACGTCATCGAAGCCTACGAAGAAGTTGCCAATCGTCTGGGCGTACCGCTTTAATCGACGCAAGCATCTGATAGCACGGAAAAATTTCGCTTAGGGGGTTCGCTTCCGGCAAAAGTGTTGTTATGATGCGCGCCGTTGGAGAGATGCCAGAGTGGCCGAATGGGACGGATTCGAAATCCGTTGTACCTTCACCGGTACCTAGGGTTCGAATCCCTATCTCTCCGCCATATCTATACTTAAAGGCCCCATTTTATGGGGCCTTTTTGCTTTCTGCTGTTTCTGTTCCCCCATTTGTTCCCTTGCGCGGCCTAGCTCTCTGGGTGCTACAGCTGTGGTCAGTCAGCGCGCTATCGTCGTCCTGCCGCACCGATGGCAAATAAGGAAAAACGCCGCTTTTCTCGACATGAGAAAGCGGCGTTTTACTGGGTTTTTCACCGTAGAGCTTGAAATCAAAAAGCTCCGGTCTCCGGCTTAAGTGAACAGCATTGCGGTCAACACCGTTTTTTATTGTCGCTAGAGCCGCTTCAGGCCGCTGCGAGGTCTGGCCGAATGCGCGTCGAACGGACTGCGGTCACCAACGCCAGAATCGGCGCAATGGTGAACAGCGCAAACAGCCAGCGCGCGGCGTTGGCGGTGCCTTCGGCGTTGGAAGGGTCGTTGAGCCCGGCCATGTTGGCGATCATGCCGGCCAGTGCGGCGCCCAGCGCGGTGGCGAACAGTTGTACGGTGGTGATGGAGGATGCGGCTGAGTCCTGGTCTTCGGCCGAGGCCACTTGCAGGACCCGGGTCAGCAGGTGTGGCCAGCCGATGCCGATGCCGAATCCCACCAAGGTCAGGGCAATGCAGATTGGGGCGAGCAGCGCCCAGTCTCCGCCACTGTTGAACGGTGTGGCGACGGCGAGGATGATCAGTCCGACCAGTACAAACACCGGGCCGCTGATGATTGCGCGGCGCACGCCACGCTCGCGCCAGCCGGAGCTCATCACTTCAGACAACGTCCAGCCAGCGGCCATGAGGGCCGCCAGGTAGCCGGAAATCAGCGGTGTTTGCCCGTGCAGGGTTTGCAGGAAGTACGGTACGAAGATCTCGCTGGTCATGCCGATCACCAACAGTCCCATGGTCGCGTACAGCGCACAGAGTGGGGTATTGAGCCGCAAGGCGTCCTTGGGCAGCAGTCGCGTCAGGGTGCTGGATTCATGACGAACCAGGAAAAATACCAGCAGCAGGCAGAGGCCTATGCCAAGCAGGTTCCAGGTTGGAAGCGACGAGGCGCTGCCGGCGCATACCGATAGCACTGCCGCGGCCAGCAGAAACAGTTGCAGCAAGGGCAAGCGGCCCACGGGCGGTTGGTTCATGTCACGTTTGGGCAACACGTTGCTGGTCAGCAGGATGTACGCCAACGTCACAGGGACCAACGAACCAAAGGCGGCGCGCCAGGCATCCATTTCAGCAAAAATGCCGCCGATGGCCGGGCCGATCAGCGTGGCGATCCCCCACATACCCGAGACCAGAGCCATGGCTCGAGGCCAGAGACGCTCTTCGAACACCAACTGAATCATCGAGTAGCACAGGGCGAACATCAAACCACCGCCCAGGCCTTGAACCGAGCGACCGACCAGCATCACCGGCATACTCGGTGCCAGTGCGCAGATGAGGCTGCCGATGAGGAAAAGTAACGCGGCTATCGCATAGGAAACGCGTGGCCCTGTGCGTTGCAGGACTTTGGCCGTGAGCGCGGAGCCCAGGATGGATGCGACGACGAAAAGTGTGGTGTTCCAGGCGTACAGGTCGAGCCCGCCGATTTCCTTGACCACGGAGGGCAGGATGGTCGTGGCGATGTAAATATTGATCGCATGCAGCGCAACGCCTCCTGACAGTGCGATGGATCGCGCGGCGTTTTTTCCGGAGAGTAAATCGCTCCAGCTGCTTTCTTCCGTAGACATACAACCTCCTGCTGTGACTCGCGACCCGACGGATTGCGAGAGTCAATTGCCTGATTTCAAGGCTTGGGTTAGATTTACCAAGTAAATTCTTTAAATATTGAAGCTGCGGGGGCCGTTATTTGTCAAGAAAATACTTGGAAAAACAGGATGAAGTCTTGATGTCGCCAGCCGACCGACTGCTTTACATGCTCAAGACCCTTGGCCCGCAATTGGCGGCCGATGCCGGACGCGCACTGGGTACCACGGGGGAAGCGGCGCGCCAGCAGTTCGTCAAGCTGGCCGCCAGCGGCCTGGTGCACGCTCAGTCCGAGGTCCGGGGCGTCGGACGCCCGTCGCAGGTCTGGCATCTGACAGCTGCTGGCCATGCGCGGTTTCCCGATACCCATTCGGAACTGGCCGTGCAGCTCTTGCAGACCGTGCGCGAGACCTTCGGCCCCGAGGCCATCGATCGTCTGATCGATGTTCGCGAGCAGCAGAGTCGTACCTTGTACCTGCAAGAACTGGCCGGTGCCGAGACCCTTCAGGAACGGGTCAAACGCCTTGCGGCCCTGCGTGCCCGTGAAGGCTATATGGCCGAGTGGAGCGAGCAACCGGACGGGGCCTTCGTGTTGATCGAGAACCATTGTCCTATCTGCGCGGCGGCGGCCGCGTGTCAGGGTTTCTGCCGTGCCGAACTGAATGTGTTCGAGCAGGTTCTGCAAGCCAGGGTTGAGCGCGTGGAGCACATTCTGATGAATGCCCGCCGTTGCGCTTATCGCATTACCCCGGTCTGAAGAACCCACCGGACGCTCATTTCTGGCACACCAGCCCCACCTGATCGCAATTGCGTTGAAAGTCGTACCAGTATGCTTCGCCAAATTCGTCCAGATGCTTTTGCGGGATCATCGGGACGACCCATTCGAAGTGACTAAAACCGGCTCGTCGGATGGCGCGCTCGTAGACCTCACGGCTGAGGCGATAAAAGTGGAAGGGCACCGGTGGCTCGATGACGAACTGCGCATCACAGGAGAAGCCGCCCTCTATGGGCTCTTCACTGAGGATGGTCAGGCCGTAGCGGGTGAAGTTGCAGATCCCCAGGCGGAAGTCCGGGTTAGAGGTGTAGGCAATCAACCGACCGCCAGGCAGCAGGCTGTCGTGGATGTTGACCAGCATCTGCACCAGGGTTTCCTCGCTGTCGGCGTAGCACAGCAGCCAGACGGCACTGACCAGATCGAAGCTGCCCAAGTGAGGCATCAGCGCCACGTCATGCACGTGGTACTGCAGGTTCGGCACGTCCAGGCTGTCCTTGATCGCAAGCTTGATCATCTCGCTTGAGATGTCGACACCCACCACTTCATCAGCCCCGCGTTCGATCATTTGTCGGGCGAAGAACCCATGGCCGCAGGCCAGGTCGAGCACTCGCTTGTTGTTCACATCGCCGAGCATGTGGAAGAAGGTGTTGACCTCCACCTCTCGCTCGCTGGCCTTGCTGATGGCCTGGTCAAACTTTTCGCCGATACCGTCGTAGATTGCCACGTAGTTGTTCATGGTGCGGATGTCCTGGGAAGTAGGGAGATACAGCAAAGTCCGGCAACCGCTGCCGAGATAACGATGGGCAACGGTTGCAGCGGGGGGAGGGTTACTGAGCGGGAATCACCGCCTGCCATTTTGGCAAGGCGGCCTCCAGGCGCTTGCCGAACTCGATCAGCCGCGCCTCCTGCCAGTGCGGGGCGACGATCTGGATACCGATCGGCAAACCGCTGGCTTCATCGACCCCGGCCCGAATGACCAGCACCGGTGACCCGGACAGGCTGAACGGGAACACGTAGCCATATTGGTGACGATCGTTCAGGGAGTGGCCATGCTCGAACGCGACCGTGGGGTGGACCGGCGTGATCAGCAGGTCATGAGTTCTGAAGAACGCCGCCAGCTGGTAGCGCATGCGATCAAGGTTGTTCCAGTCGAGCTTCACCTGGTCGATGCTGCATTCGACTTCCTCGCTCATGGCCACCAGAGTGTTGAGGGCCGGGGTGAAGGACTTCTTGCCAATGTCGCTGAACAACTGTTTCCAGCCCCTGGCCGAATCGCCGCCAGTGATGAACAGACGCCACAGCACATCGCAAGATTCTTCGAGCATCGGCGGCTCTTCGTCGCTGATGCTGGCGACTATCTTGCCGGTCAGCTCGCGTACCGTATCCAGCGTGCGGGCGACGGCGGGCGACGGTGAAACCCGTGAGGTTTCATACAGGAATGCCACCCGCAGCTGATCCAGCGGTTTATCCAGTCCTTGCCAGGGCACGTCGACGGTGTCCGGGTCATGACCGTCGGGCCCGGTGATGAGTCGGCCCATGACTTCGACGTCTGCGACATAACGACCCATCACTCCGAAGCTGGAGGTGTGGTGAAAGAGCCCGGAGCGCTCGCGTGGAAACTGTCCGGTCAACGGCACTCGGCCTTGCGTCAGTTTGAAGCCGCAGACCCCGTTGAAGTGCGCCGGAACCCGCACGCTGCCGCTGGCATCCGACGCCAGGCCCGCCGGGGAAATTCCGGCGGCAATAGCGGCGCCTTCGCCACCGCTGCTGCCGCCGGCGGAACGGTTCAGGTTGTGGGGATTGCGGGTCAGGCCATAGACGAAGTTGTCGGTTTCAAAGGCCATGCACAGTTCGGGTACGTTGGTCAGCCCGATGATGATTGCTCCCGCAGCACGCAGGCGGGCAACGGCAGTGGCATCTTTCTGACTGGCGTCACCGAGAAACTCGGTGAGCCCGCGCGACAGCCGATAACCTTCGACATGCAACACGTCCTTGATGGTGATCGGCACACCGTGCAGCGGCCCCAGAGACTGACCCCGGGAAACCGCGGCGTCGGCCTCGCGGGCCTGCGCAAGGATCGCTTCGTCGGTGTACTTCTGGATCACCGCGTTGACAGCAGGGTTGCGTTCTTTCAAGGCCTGCAAGTAGTGGCGGGTGATGGCTTCGCTGGTCAGGGTTGAATGACGGATCAGCGAGGCCATTTCAACCAGGGAGAGATCGTCTACGCGAATCATTGGTCTGCGCTCCGTGGGGTCATGGCGTAAGGGAGGCGGTAGAGGTTACGGATGATCGGAGTCATCAGTTTGAGCATCCAGCGCGGCTTGCTGGCAACGGCTTCGAGCGATTCTTCCAGGGCCTTGAGGACCTGGCTGATTTCCCCGGTGCTGATGGTCAGCGGTGGATAGAAACGCAACACCGGAGCCGAGGCTTTTTCGTTCAACGAGTGCCCGGCGTGAACCCCGCGTTTGGTCAGTTCCATGCCGATCAAGCTCTCCCACACCGCGCCCTTGAGGCGCAAACCGGTCATCAGGCCAATCGCTGGCGCGTCGCTGATGATCTGCGGGTAGGCTTCGGCCAGTAGCTGCAATCCCCGGCACAGCTGTGTGCTGGCAGCCCGGGATTTTTCGATCAGTTGGCCGTCTTCAATCGCATGGATTGCGGCCAGGGCCGTTTCACAGGCATAAGGCAAGCCACCCTGGCCGCAGACTTGATCTTCAAGAGGGTCGAGTGGCAACTGTTCGATCAAGGCGCGGCTGTACATCACCGCCGCGATGGCTGCGTAGCCGCCGGTCAAGCCCTTGGAAAGCACCATGATGTCGGGCACCACATTGTCGTAATCGACGGCGAACCATTTACCGCAGCGACCGAACGCCGTCTGGATTTCATCGGCGATCATCAGGCAGCCGTGGGCGCTGCACAATTCGCGGATCCGCGTGTTGTAGCCGACCTCGGGCAGGGTCAGGTAGGCGCCGCCGAGGATCGGCTCGATGTAGACCGCCGCCACCTGGTCGGTGATGGCGTGTTCCAGTGCGGCGAAGTCTCCGTAGGGAATGAAGTCGACCGTCAGGCGGTTCAGGCCATGCTGGTTGCTCTGGTACTGCTGGCCGAGGATCGCCATCGTGGTCAGGGTCTTGCCATGGTAGGCATTGCGCATGACCACGATCCGTTTGCGCGGCAACTGCCGTTTGAGCACGTAGCGCAAGGTTTGCTCGATGGCTTCGGCACCGGTCATGGTGTAGCGCACATCGCCCCACTCGCCGGGTGCCAGACGCTTGAGGGTCTCACTCAACTGGTGTTGCGAGTCGTGGGTCAGCCCTTCGGGCTGCCAGGCCATCCGGTTCAACTGACGCTGGCTGGAGTACTTGACCAGAGGGTTCTGGTGGCCGACCAGAAATATTCCATAGCTGCACGCACAATCGATGAAATGCTTGCCGCGATGGTCGGTGACGATCGCACCTTCGGCGGAGCGTTCGATTCCGGTATTAGCGATTCGATAAAGCTTGGCCGCCGAGGGCGTCCAGTGTTTGTAGCAGTCATCCACCAGGCTGTTAAGCAGCATATTGCAAGGTCCTTTTTATAAGGCGTGCGGCGTCGACGACGCGCTCCGTGCGCGCGACCAATGGGCAACGCAAGAGCAGTTCACGCCCGCTTGGCCGACGAATATGCACACCGGCGGCGTACAGCGCCCGTTGCGCCTCAATGGCTTGCTCAGTGCTGGCCAGCGGTACCTTGACGATGCCGCCGATGGCCCGTGCACTGAAGTCGGCCAGCTCTGTGGCCAGCGCCTTGCCGTTGTCGAGACTGCGCTGGTCCAGCCGCTTTTCCTGCGCATAGCGCAGGGCGGTCCGTGCCGCGATACACGATGGCGGGTTACCGGCGGTGGTGCTCCCGTGTTTGGCAGGCGAGACTTTGCCGTAGGCCTTGTAGGCCAGCGCATGGCTGCAGGTGTAGGTGCCGATGGGGATGCAGCCGCCGCCCAGGCTTTTGCCCAGAACAACGATGTCCGGGCGCGCACCGGACAGACTCTGCGACAGCAGATGCCCGACGCTACCCAGACAGGTGTCGACGTCGTTGAACAGGGTCGCTATTCGCTGGCTGTTGGCGATCCGTTCCAGACTGGCGATCAGCATCGGGTCAACCGCTTCCAGCAGTCCGTTGGCGGCCGTGCGCAACGGGCCGTAGCACAGGGCAAAACAGTCCTGCCAGATCGCCATGTCCGGCAGGTCGTGCGCCGAGTCGACATGCACCACCTTGATCCCCAGAAATCCCCCGGACTCCGGGTAATGCTCGGGGGCGCTCAGGTAGCGTCCATAAGACAACGAGCCGTACGCCACGCCACCCACGGCGATCACCGTACGCCGATGGGGGTTGATCGAGCGTGCGAGTTTCAGCGCACCTTCAAACGCCTCGTCGCCGGAGTTGCAGACATACGAGTTCTCCAGCCCTTCGGGCATGAAGTCGCTGAGTTGCTTGCACAACTCGATCAACGGCGCGGACAGCAGGACACGGTTGGACAGGCCGATTTTATCGACCTGCCGACTCACGGCTTGCACCACCTCGGGTACTTGCAGGCCGAACCCGCCACTGAGGTCAATCAGTTGATGGCCGTGGTTGTCGATGAAGCTTTCGTACTGGCCTTCGACAGCCCAGGTCTGACCTGGGTGATTCGTCATGGCGGCCATTACCGGTAGCTCAGCGCATTGAAGATGCGACGCTGGTCATCGATGATCGCTTGTCGGCCGTGCATGACCCGGCGGTTGTCGATCATCACCAGGTCCAGGTCCTGCCAGCCCACGGTGTGAGTATTGCGTTTGGTGATTTCGGTGATTTCCGCCAGCAGCTCGGAGGGAATCTCTTCGCCGTTCTCGAAATCGATCACCGGTTTCTCGTAGTTGAAGGACGGCCCGAGAATGCTGTTGGCGAAAGCGGGGAGCTCACAGAAACTGGAGATTTGGCACGCCGGGACGCTGTAGGCGTAGGCCACGCAATCGGTGCCCGGGTTGTATTCCATCCGGGTGTTGGGGTCCTGGCCGATGATCTCGCTCAGGTGCTCGAAACTGGCGTCTTCCAGCTGCTGGATTTCCGGTTTGTAGTAGCAGACGATCTTGCGCCACTTTTCGCCCGGCACGGTGCGGCGGTAGCGGATACGGCTGCTCTCGAAGCGCTGACGGGCCTCTTCGCTGAGTTCCTGGTAGACCTTCACCCCATCGCACAAGGTGGTTTGCGAACCTTTGGTGGGGGCGATTTCGCAGAAGAACCATGTCAGGTCCGGCCAGATTGGCGCGTTGCCGTTTTCGCAGTGCAGGCCTACGGCATCGGTGCCAGCGTCCACCAATTGTGCGACGCCTTTGGCGATCACGCGACCCGGGTCCAGGCTAAGGCGCGAGCTGTGTTTTTTCACGAAGGCACCGAACTCGTCCAGAGACTGGATGCAGTTGCGGAAGATAATCACGCCGGCGCTCGAGAGCTCTTCGAAAACCGCCGCGGTGTCGGTGCTCAAGGCATACTCGCGATCGGTGATGACCCGCGCCTGATAAGTAGATTGAGTCATGTCGCTAGTCCTTTAGTGAGTACATGTCTGACGATGCAGGTCAGTGGCGTGGGCTCTACGGGCCGGGCCGTTGAGGGTATAGAGGCTTTGCAACTGCGGGGCGTCCGACGCCAGTGGCCAGATGGTCTGCGGCAGCTCGACTTCCGAGAAGCGCTGTTGCGCCCAGTCCTGGGTTTGTGGGTGGTTGAACTGCGGCCCGACGCTGAGCACGATCGCCAGTTGACCGTCTGCGGTCATGAACATCAGCGCATCGTTCACGCCGGTTTGCTCTTTGAACTCCAGCTCGATTTGCTCCGGAGACACATTGCGGCCGTTGGGCAGGCAGATGATGTTTTTCTCGCGTCCGGTGATGAACAGGAAGCCCTCGTCATCGAGCTCGCCGATATCACCTGTGCGTAGCCAGCCATCCTCGGTGAAGGAACAGGCACTCGGATCGACCCAGGAGTAACCCCGGAACATTGAGGTGCTTTTGATTTCTACCCGTTGCTGATCCGTCACCCGGACCTGGACGTGAGGCAAGGGTTTGCCAACGCTGCCCAGCTTGCTGTGGGTAGGGGTGTTGACGCTCACCACCGAACCGTTCTCGCTCAGCCCGTAACCCTGATGAACCTCAATACCCTGCGCGCTCAGGCGTTGCAGTTTTTCGCTGCTGATCGGAGCGCCACCGGCGGTGATGTACAACTCGTTGCGCAGCAACGACAGCAGCTCTGGGTCGGTGTTTTGCTCGGCCACTTCAAGGAACACGTCGAGCATCATCGGCGGTACGGTGACCGCGCTCGCCCGGGTTTTGAGCAGTTGCGCAAGGATCGCCGAGGTGGTGTAGCCAGCCTCGCCGATCAGCGGCGTGTGCTCGTCCAGGAAATATACCGTGCCGCCGGACAGTAGCGGCAGGTAGACCGCCGTGACCTGTTCGATCAACAGGCTCAGCGGCACCACCGACAGGTAGCGTTTCTGAAAGGCGGCCGGAACCACGCCGAGTAGCGATTGCAGCACGGCGCTCAGGCCGTCCAGACTTTGCTTCACTCCTTTGGGCTTGCTGGTGGTGCCGGAGGTGTGGATGACTTTGCAGATCCATTCAGCATCGGCGTTGTCGATGAAGCTTGGGCCCTCCGGCACTGGAATCGGGGTCTGAAGTGCGCTGGGTACATGGACCAGACGGCTGGCGTTGAGGTCGATTTCCCAGCGCTTTTCCAGAGTCTCCAGGCCTTTGTCATCGACCAGGAAGCCCGAACATTCGAAGGCCAGGTGTTCGGCCTGGTACTTACTGAAACCCAAAGGTAGCGGCAAGGAGGTGAAGCCGAAGAGCAGACAGGCGAAGTCGGCAATGACCCAGTCGCTGCTGTTGCGCATGACGATGCCGATGGTGCGCTTTTCGTGGGGGAACTGGCGGTTCATGTGTTGCCCAAGCTGCCGGGCATGGTCCAGCACCTGTGCGTAGGTCAGACGGCGCCCGCCCGTGCCTTGCGCCGAAGGAATGTCGACGACGCAGACGGCATCCGGTGTGCGTTGGGCCTGGGCCAGCAAGCGTTCGACAAAATGCGTCATGCTGCTTGCTCGCTCTGCACGTCGAGTCGGAATACGGTCTTGAGGACGGTCTCGTGGTAGTGACGCTCCATCTCGCCCAGCTTGATGTAACCGGTGATAGGCGTCTGGTCGTAGTAGGAGCCCCATTCGACTTCCGCTTGGGAGGTCATGCGTTGCGGGTCGGCATCGCAGATCTTGTTGACCCTGACGTTGCAGTTGCCCATCACTTTGATCAAGTGGGGGGTGCAGGTGCACAGCAGGTAGCGTGCGCCCATGCACCAGGTCACCACCGAGAGCATGTTGAACAAGGTCTGGCCGGCAACCGGATTGATCGACGCGGTACTGCCGACTTCGACGATGCAGTCGCGTTCGATCCGGGTGTTGGTGATGCTGGACAGTGTCTCCTCGCACGTTGAGTCCAGATAGCACTCGGACAACAGAGGGCCTGACTTGGCAAAACTAAAACCTGCACAAGACTGAATGGAGTCATTGTTTTGTAAAACGATTAAAAAGTACTCGGGAGATGGCTCGATGATGGCATTAAAGGATTTCATGTACCGACGTTTTACAAATTCAACGGCGGACTTCCAGAGTTGGGTATTGCGTTTGGCTACTTGAATGCGCATGCAAGTTTTCCGTTCTTTTCTGCGGAGTCGATAGAGAGATTGTTGAATCGCTTGGTTGTTCTGGTTCATGTGTGCGAGTTGATCTTGTTGTTATTTACGGCAACAGGCGCTCTTTCATGCCCCCTGTAACAGCTTGGTTTTATCAACTGTTGGGCCGTGTTCCTCGGCTGTGTTCGTTCACCATTGGATGTCTGTTGTTTTTAGACTCCCACTCGTGTCCACAGCTATAGCCACACCGATGTGTGTAGGGCTTTCTGGTCGGGAACGGTGGGGGGGCGTATTTGGTATGTCAGTGAATAGCAAATCCTGCGATGACGTAATTAGACAGCGTTCTGCGTGGGTTCGATTTTTCTCATAAGTGGCTTGATTGTTTAAAGTGAATTAATTAACCAGTACCTATTCAGAATCTTCATGTGAGTCATGAAGCCGATGCCGGGTGATCTTTTGGCGGACAAAAAAATAAATAAAAACGGTGCGTTAATTGTCTCGTTCTAGTTGTATGACAGAAAGAATACAGGCGAGAGGGATGTCGGAGGAGATGAGTCCGGGTGGGGCCCGGACTCGGAGGATGCATATTCGATCAGGCGGATTGTGCCAGCCAGGCCAGTTGTGGGCCGTCGGGAACGATTCGTGTCGGGTTGATGTGGTTGTGGGAGTAGTAGTAATGCAGTTTGATGTGTTCCATGTCGATGGTGCGCCGCACGTCTTCGCGTTGGGTCAACCGGCACAGGTAGTCGTACAGTGCCGGGTAGTCTTGCAGCGGGCGCAGATTGGCCTTGAAATGCAGGCAATACACAGCCTCGAAACGAATCAGCGTGGGTAACAGGAACAGGTCGGATAACGTCAGTCGGTCGCCGAACAGGTAGCGTTGATCAGCGAGACGCGTTTCCAGTTCGTCCATGGCGTTGAAGAACACCGTAAACGCCTCGCTATAACTCTGCTGGTCGCTGGCAAACCCCATGTTGTAAACCATGCGATTGACGTGCGTGTGCAACCAGTCGTTGAGGCTCGCGATTTTGTCGCTCAGGTCGTCGGGCACCAGTTCGATGGGCGTCTTCGCCAGCGGCAGCAATCGGGTCGCCATCTGCCAGGCGAGGTCTGCGGAGTCGTTATGGACGATCCGCTCCTGGTGTTTGTCCCACAGCACGGGCACCGATTGATTACCGGCGAACCCGGGTCGGGAATGTTCATACAGCGTGGAGAGCAAGGACACTTCACCGTGCAGAGGGTCCTGGTCCACGTTGTCGAACTCCCAACCCTGGTCATGACGGCGTGCGGCAACCGACGAGACGTTCAGCACACCCTCAAGCCCCAGTACGCTCAGGACCAGATAGGCACGGTGCGAAAAAGGGCAAGCCTGCGAGATGTACAGATGGTAACGGTCGGTTTCAGCCACGAGCTCGGAGAGAAACAGCTGATCGTTGAGGGTGTTGTTCACCGCTTTGGTCATGTTACCTCCCTTGCGAACCAACCATTTTCAGGCGAGGTCGTTCGCCCAGTTCGTTGATTGCCTGGTCGATCTCGTGACGCGCTTGTTTGAGACCTTTGGCCAGGCTTTCTTCACCCATGCCCAGGCCTTCGGCGTAGACGTATTTGATCTGGGTCAGGCCAATGAAACAGAGGATCTGCGACAGCCACAGGGCCATGGTGTCCGGGCCATTGCTGTAGATGCCGCCGCTGGCGGTCAGAACGTACACCGGCTTGCTGTCGATCAGGCCGACAGGACCGGTTTCGTTGTA
Source organism: Pseudomonas svalbardensis (assembly GCF_030053115.1). Lineage (NCBI taxonomy): Bacteria > Pseudomonadati > Pseudomonadota > Gammaproteobacteria > Pseudomonadales > Pseudomonadaceae > Pseudomonas > Pseudomonas svalbardensis. The sequence goes on from NZ_CP125619.1 coordinate 1,610,539, forward strand.
CGTGAAGGTTACGCCGGAGATGACCAGTTGATCGATGTAGGCGTGGATCAGCGAAGGCGCACCGAAGTTGTAGCGCGGCAGGCCGATGACGATGCGGTCGGCTTCGTTGATTTCTTCGATCAGTTCGTTCGAGAGGCTCAGGGCTTGGCGCCCTTCATCGTCGCTCGGCTCGCGGCCATACAGCGCAGCCATGGTGTTGGCATTGAGGTGGGCAATCGGCGTCTTGGCGATGTCGCGAACGACGATGGAGGATTCAGGAATGACTTCTTTGAGTTGGTCCAGGAAGTAGTCCACCAGTTGCCCGGAAAAACCACCATCGCTTTTGATCGACGAACGTATCACCAGTATTTTTTGACTCATTGCTTTCTCTCTCTCAGGTAATGCAGCGGCTGTTTGAGAGCAAGTTTTGAACAATCGGAGAGACAGGAATAGCGCATAAATTCAGGTTCACCCACCCATGACATTCATGTGTTTCTCAAGGCCCCTCTTACAGAAGCTTTGTCGGCGTTTTGGGGGGGGGTGATGCGGCTCAAGCGTTGGAGGAGGGCTGGAAAGCCCCAGGAGCGGGGCTTTCGAGGTTACCACTGATGTTTTAGGCGGAACTTGCTTAATTGCGCTGAAGCGATTTTAGTACGGGTTTGATCACTGTTTATTTTCCAAGCGGCTGCTTGAGTAAATATCAGGTTTCGGCCGTTTCTTACAACTTCGGCCTCAATAATTACTTCGCTGTGCAGGGGTGTGGCTGACATCAACATGCTATTGAAACTGTTGGTCAGCGCATATTCCTCTGGCCCTAGCAGCGGCAGTGTGGCAAGCATGCTCACCACATCCAGCATCGAGTAAATGACCCCGCCGTGGAGCGTTTGGCTGAGGTTGTCGATGGCCTCGCTGACCACCAGTCGACATTGGCAGAACCCCTCTCGTTGTTCCACCAGCCGCAAACCGCAGTAGCGCTGGTAGGCGTGTTCCAGCAACGCGCTGGAATGGGCGGCGGCGTGTTCGCTGATTTGGCGCATGTCCCTGCTCCTATAAAGATCGTCCGATGATGTCCAGCATGATTTCGTGGGTGCCGCCGCCGATGGCCAGCAGGCGCGCGTCGCGATGGATCCGCTCCACCAGGGCCGGTTCGATGCAGCCGTGGGCACCGTGCACTTGCACCGCGCCACGAGCGATTTTCTCCAGCACGGCGACCGACTGGTTCTTGGCGATGGCTACCCGGCGTGGATCGAGGTTGCCGTCGGCCATCCAGTTCACTGCCGACTCGACATAGTGTTGCGCCACCGCGAGTTCCGCGTGGTACTCGGCCAGTCGTTGGCGGATCACCGATTTGTCGAAGAGTGGTTTGCCCCCGATCTGACGCTGCTTGCACCAGTCGATACTGGCTTGCAGCGCCATGTCGGCGGAGGTTACGGCCATCACCGCAAGATTCAGGCGTTCCTGCAACAGGCTGTTTTGCAAGATGCGCCCGACCCCGGAGCCTTGAGTGAGGCGGACCACCGGGGTGTTCGTAAAGTGCAGGTCGGTCAAAGGCAGACACCGCCAACCGAGGCACCGCTGCGGGGTGTGCGTGATGCCTGGGGCATGACCTTCGGCGAGAAACAGCGCCAGACCGTCCGGAGAGTGCGCGATCAATAACAGCCAGTCCGCCCCTTCACCGTTGCAGACGAAGGCCTTGGTGCCGGTCAGCCGGTATTGCCCGTTTTCGAGTACGGCACGACAGCTCATGCCGCGCAGGTCCGAACCGGCCTGGGGTTCAGTCAACGCCAGGGAAATACTGCATTCACCGCTCAACACCGCGGGCACCACACTGCTCGCAAGCTCAGGTGCACATCGTTGCAGCGCCTTGAGGCTGACAAAGTGTGAGGCCAGGCCCATGGTGATGCCCTGCGCGCCACTGCGGGTCAGCTCCTGCACCAGGATGGCCACGGCGCGTGGATCATCGGGGAGTTGGTTCTGGTTCTGACCCAGTGCCAACAGGCCGGCAAGGCCTGCCCGCCGGTACAGTGCCGGCGGGTAGGTGCCGAGGGTTTCCCACTCGGCGACATGGGGCGTGATGTGCTCCGCAACAAAGTGTGCGACCCGCTTGCGAAAGAGTTCGCTCATGGCAATTCCCTCAAAAAACCGTGGTCAGGGCCAGGTCCTGGAAGCGGTTGACGATGGGGGAGATGCGCGTCGGTGTCATGGCTCGGTCTTCTTCGAAGTAATACAGATCCGTCATGTCGCTCATCACCTTGAGCATCGACCGTGAGCGTTCCGCGGCGCGAATCTCGTAGCGTTGCAGTGCGCTGTCGAGGTTGTCGTCGCAATGGCCGATCAGCGCCTGGGCCAGCATGAAGCCGTTCTCAAGACCCAGGGTCAGGCCATAGCCGAGGGTCGGCAGCATCGCGTGGATACTGTCGCCGAGCATCACCACCCGTGAACGTTGCCAGGCGCCGTCGCCGGTCAGGGCTGTCATCTTGTGGGTGAGAATCTCCGATTCCTCGGTGGCGGCGATCATCCGTACCACCTCGCTCGGCAGCTCGGCGAACAGCTTCAGCAAGCCGGCCCGATCATGCAGGGGCTGGTGATGATGCTGATACGCGGCGAACCAGTAGCGATAGTTACTGTGGGCATCCAGCGGGTATGTCACCACGCGCGCGAAGGCAGAGGTGAAGATCTGGCAGCGATCGGACTTGAGCAGGTCCGAACCGAAATCCACCATGCCGCGGCTGGCCACCAGACCGGTGTCGTAAGGCGCAAGGTTCGGGTTGATGAATTCGCGAACGGTGGAACCGACGCCGTCGGCGCCGATCACCAGGTCGAAGTCTTCCTCGCTGTTGTCGCTGAAGCTCACCCGGGTCTTTTGTCCCAGATCCTGCAAGCGGTTGCAGCCCATCTGAAAGCGCACGGCGCCGTCGCCCAGTTCCTGCAACAGCAGGCGGAATAGCTCGGTACGCCGGAACATCATTGCCGGTGCGGGGATCCCCAGCCCGCTCGGTCGCACCGGCTGGCTGTGGATCAACTGGCCTTCGCGTGAGTAGGTGTCGAGGAACTCGATCGCCTTGCCGTGCTCCAGGAACTCGCGGCTATTGAACAAAAAGCGCAGTACTTGCACGCCTTGGGGCCAGACGTAGATCCCGGTACCTGAGTCCCGAGGACCCAGGCTGCGTTCATACACCGTACAGGACAGCCCGAAGCGTTTGAGCATCAGCGCACAGGCGAGGCCATTGAGGCCTGCGCCAATGATCGCGATTTTCATGCAGCGACTCCTCGTACCCTCTGCGGGTTGACGGTGGCTTGCATCTTGTAGCGACGCTGCAACAGGCAGAGGCTGGTCAGCTCCATTAGCATCGGATCAAGCAGGCCTTGTTCCCTCGGCGTCAGGCCTGGCAGACGATCGAGCAGATGACGGACTTTTGCCGCATCGAAGAACGGCAGGTTGTCCAGCTCGCTGCCGTGCAGCACGTCCTGCACCAGTTGATACAGACGACCTTGCTGCTGCAGCGTGGCCGGTGGTGCACGGAAGTAATGCTTCTTGCGCTCATACAAGGCTTGCGGCAGGTAAGGGCGCATGGCTTCGCGGAAGATGAACTTCTCGGTCGAGCCACGGACTTTCATCCAGACCGGCATCTTGCAGGCCAGCTCGACCACGTGGTGATCGAGCAGCGGTACGCGACCTTCGATGCTGTTGGCCATTTCCATGCGATCGCCCAGGGTGGTCAGCACGAAGTTTGGCAGGTACGACTTGGCCCACAGGTACATCGATTTGTGCACCGGGTCGCGACCTTCGAGCTGGTTGTGATCGAGGCGGTCGAAGAACTGGCGATACGGGTCGATCCCGCTGAAGTGATCACGGAAGTCACTGCTGTACAGGCTTTCCAGCGCCTTGAACCAGCCGGCCTGGTTGTCCAGCCAGGACACACCGTGGTTGAGCTGATTGATCATCCAGTGAATGTCATCCGGCATCTCGGAACGGGTGTAGCCCTGTTCGCTTTCCTGGATGCGCTGGCGCAGCTTGCTGATGACCTGCGGGTCCTGGCGTTCGACGTTGTACAGCAGCATGTCACGACGGAAGTGCGGGTAACCGGCGAACACTTCATCGGCGCCCTCTCCGGTGAGCACGACTTTCATGCCGGCCTTGCGCACTTCCTGGCTGAGGATGTATTTGGCTACGCCGTGGGCGTTGAAGAAGGGTGTTTCGTTGTGCCACAGCGCCTGTTCGAAATTGTCTGCCAGGTCATCCTGGGTAATTTCGATAGTGTGAAAGCGTGCGCCGTTGTGCTCGGCGGCCAGGCGGGCGAAACGGTTTTCGTCGTAGTCTTCCATGTCGGTGAACGACAGGTTGAACGCATCCAGGGGTTTGCCTGTCAGCTGCGTGGCGAGCCCGAGCATCGCCGAGGAGTCGATGCCGCCGCTCAGGTAGACACCGATTGGCACGTCGGCACGCAGGCGCAGGCGAACCGACTCTTCGACGGCCGAGCGAATCGCTTCGATCATGCCCTGCTCGTCGGTAGGGTCTGGCGCATCCTTGCGGGCGAACTCCATGTCCCAGTAACGGCCGCTCTGCATGCCGCCGTTATCCACCATCACCCAGCAACCGGGTTTGACGCTGCGCACGCCCTTGAACAGGGTATGGTCGCGCAGGTAGAACGCGCGGCTGGCGTAAGCATCTTCATCCCACTCGCAAGGCACGCCGGCCGCGAGGATGGCTTTGACTTCCGAGGCGAAATACCAAGTGCCTTCGTGTTGGGTGTAGAACAGCGGCTTGATGCCCAGACGATCACGCACCGCCAGTATCAGGCGACGTTGGCGGTCGAACAGCACGAACGCGAACTCGCCGCGCAGGCGCTTCAAGCCGGCCATGCCGTAGCGACGGTACAGGTGCAAGGCGATTTCGCTGTCGGACTCGGTCTTGAAAACGCAGCCTTCGGCTTCCAGCTCCAGGCGAATACGCTCATGGTCATAGAGTTCGCCGTTGACTACGATCACGAGGTCGCCTTCGTCGGCAACGATAGGTTGTGCGCCATTGTCCAGACCGATGATGCTCAAGCGCGTATGGCCCAGGGCCGCACGACCCGCCGGATCGTGCCAGACACTGCTTTCGTCCGGACCGCGATGGTTGATGCTCTGAAGGGCGTCGGCCATGGCCTGTTCGGACATGGCTCTTGGAGCGGTTTGATACATACCGATAAAACCACACATAAAAATTTTTCCTTGAGAAAATCAATAATGTTGGCGACGTTTCACTGCGTCAGCTCCGTGCCCGTGGACCGAGTGTTCACGCAGGTCCGGGCGATGTTTCAGAGGGCCCAATCAGGTTTGCGATTGTTGAAGAACGCATTCAGGCCGGCCTGTCCTTCGGGGGAGGTGCGCACCTTGGCGATCAGGCGAAGGTTGTCGGGCTGCTCCTCAAGCAGACCGTCGTGCTTGCCCAGTCGGCGCAGCATGGTTTTTATTTCGCGGCAGGCTTGCGGCCCGCCTTTGTGGATATGTCCAAGCCACTGATCGCGACTGCTGTGGAGTGCCGAGGTCGCGGTCTGTCGATGCACCAGGCCGAGGTGCACGGCGCTGGCGGTATCGAAAATCTCGGCCGACAGCATGTAGTGCCGGGCCTGGCGCATACCGATGGCGCGTACCACATAGGGACTGATCAATGCGGGGACCAACCCCAGGCGGGCCTCGCTGAACGAGAACCGCGCATCGCTGCTGGCGAGCACATAGTCGGCGCAGCTGATCAAGCCCAGGGCGCCGCCGAACACCGAGCCCTTGGCCAGGGCGAGCACCGGAACCGGGAACTCGTCGAGCCTCTGTAGCACGATGGCCAGGCGTTCAGCATCGTCCAGGTTCTGCGCGTGACAGAACTCCAGGCTGCGGCGCATCCAGTGCAGGTCTGCGCCGGTGCAAAAGTGCGGTCCCTCCCCATCGAGCACCAGGGCCCGAAGGTCATCCTGGCTGGCCAGCAGCTCGAGATGCTCGGCCAGTTGCAGCAACATTGCTTCGTTCAGCGCGTTGCCTGCATGGGGCCTGTTCAGTGTCAGACAGGCGACGTCTGGATTGATCCAGCTCAGCAGAACCTCACTCATTACGCGACTCTCAAGGCTTGCTGAGTGTTTTCTTCATACAGCCGGCGATAGCCTTCGGTACCGGCG